>JAFQVV010000036.1 GCA_017407835.1 Clostridia bacterium | reverse complement strand
GAGTTACTCTTTGTAAAGAATTGTCGAGTTCGTTTCGCACATTTGTGCTTTGTACTCTTGTTGTTGTTCAATTTTCAATGACCGATCTCTTGTCTCGCCTCAGGTCCTCCCTCGGCGCGACTCGATTATTATACCACATCCACGAGCCTTTGTCAAGAGCTTTTTTAAACTTTTTTCAAAGTTTTTTCAACCCCACAAAACTCCGCTTCCGTGGCACCCCCGCTCTCGCGGTGAGCCTTTTTATTTTACTATATTCTTCGCCTTTTGTCAAGGGGGTTTTGTCAAAAAATTCATTTTTTCGTCAAAAGCGAGCCATCCCCATAGGATGGCTCGCTTTTTGTCTCAATTATATTTCTTCACATAGATATCCACCAGCTGCTTCAACCCCGTCATATCTGCTTCTGAGGCAAGAATATCCGGATAGTTGGTGGTAGCAGGGGGAAGGTAATACTGCTTTCCGTTGCGGACAAAGTTATGGGGGCAATCCACGGCAGACCGCCCAGTGATAGCGCAGTAGATACTGAGGGCGCTGAGATAGCCGTTGAGGTCATTGGGGTGGTAACGGTCCCCCTCTTGGTTGACGCAAAAGCTGTCCCGGTTGCAGATCAAGGTCCCCCCGGGAATAGGCTCCTCACTGTAAACCAAATCCCAGATCATGTGCCCCGTAGGCGCATATACCCCCGCCCCCTCGGTACACAAGGTGTTTGCCGTAGCAATCACATTGGAATTATAGGCATTATAATGATGAATAAAGAAACAGAAGAGGGTATCCGGAGGGAAAAGAGCCATAATCTTGCGCGTCATTGCCTCGTTATCTTCGGGATCATAGCTTCCCTGCTGGAGCACTACCACGTCCTGGTTGTAGAAATCGTCCATCATCACACTGCCCCAAGGATTGGGATACTGGTCGAGAATAATCTCATAGAGGTTAACTTTCGCCGTCTCATCGCAGAGAACGCCGTTGCCGTAGGTAGCAGTGGTGACCGACACATCGTCCCCCATGGCGGTGGCCACCTGCTTGAAGTAGCCGTTATCGTTAAAATTCACTTTATCGTAAATCTGGGTACAGCCGCCATAGAAAGTAAAGCTATTGCCGATAAAAAGAACTCGAGTCCCGTCCAGGCTGCCCCCTCGGAAAGCTGTTGTCTGCTGCAGGCCATCCTCGACTTTATTTTCCTCCATCAAAGTCAACAGCGCCTCGGCAGCGGCATTATAACCGATGGAGGTCGGGGCTTCGATCGACACCTTTCCGTCCGACACGGCGATAGAAAAGCAGCGCACCGCCGCTCCTTCCTCCTCCCCGAGGAGACTGCGGGCGGTTTTCTTGAGCAGAATTTCCAGATCGGCTGAAGAAGCAGTATCCTCCATTACGGGCAGACGGAAACCTGTCTGCTCAGCCAAAAGAACCGACAATCGTTCGGCTGCAGCCTGATCAACGGATGAGCCGGCGGGGTAAACAATCGTATATTCGCTCACCGGATTTCCGCAAAGAGTTGCATCAGCCAAGGGACAGGAATAGCGATCCACATACTGCCCCCCGGTGTAAACAGGCACACCGTTTTCCACCGAGACATGTGCCAAGAAATATTCCGCCGCGTCAGCTAAGCGTTCGGGGGTATTGGCAGCAATACACAGCTTCTCCCCCACCATCCCCACGCTGAAATCCATATAGCCGAGCAAGGCGGCAATGGCCTCAGCCGACTCGGGGCGATTGGTCATACCGAAAAGGATCTCCGCTGTAGAGCTGTCTGCCGATGTTCCCTTCGGAAGATAATCATCGCTGAACTTGATCCCTTTGCTTCCCTCGACAGCACGAAGCGCAGTATAAAAAGCAGATGCGGCATCCACAATCTGCGAATCGGCTTCGGACGAACGAATCAGGGAAAACGATGTCAAATCAAGCGCGGTCGGTTCTGTCTCGGGCGCATCGGTTACGACGGCATCGGTTGTATCGACAGAAGGCGGTGCCTCGTCTCCGCACGCACAAAGCAAAAACAACAGAACAAATACGGTCAATACAGCTAACTTTGTTTTCATAAATCGTCTTTCTCCTTTTGGGGTATTCATCGGATTCAGTATATCGCAAACGTGGCGTCTTGTCAAGAAACCGTTAGTTGACCAATCCTCCCCACACGGTTGAATCGAATCTTTCATCTATATAGTGTCTCCAAATTGCGAAAAGGTTGGCATTTTTCGAAAAAATATGATATTTTTTCAATTGTATTTTTTCTCTTCCCAATTTCTCTATCAAAATCCTGTATAAACTTGCCGACCTCGCACAAAATAGCAAAAAAGGAGGCGCACCATGGCTACCATTTTTCTGCGCACCGTGATCATTTACCTCATTCTGATTATTGCAATGCGAATTATGGGAAAGCGGCAAATCGGCGAACTTGAAGTGTCAGAGCTGATTGTCACGCTAATGTTGTCTGAGCTGGCCACAGGCCCCATCGGCAACCGCGATATCCCCGTTGCCTATGCCGTAATTCCCATTGTCACCGTACTGACCATTGAGGTTGTCACCTCGATGATCTTAATCAAAATTCCCCGCATCAAAAATCTGGTTTCCGCCAAACCCAGCGTGCTTATCTGCCGTGGCAAGCTGGATCAGCGCGAGCTTGCCCGTATTCGTATGTCCATCGACGAGCTGATCGGTGAACTGCGCCGTCAGGGCAACGCATCGGTCGAAGAAATCGAATACGCCATCCTTGAGCAAAACGGAAAGATGACCATCATCCCCAAAATGCAATGCCGACAGCCCACACTGGAGCAGCTTGGCATCCACGCTGAGGAAAACGGAATGGCCCACATTCTCATTGCCGACGGATATATCAACCGCTACAATCTCAACGGAACGGGACATGATGATGCTTGGCTGAAATGCGAGCTTGAAAAGCGCGGCTGCAGTGCATCCGAGGTTTATCTGATGACGGTAGATGACAGCGGCGTGATTTTTTTCGTCCCCAAGGAGATATTCAAATGAAAAGCTTTCTTTTCACACTACTGCTCTTTGTATTGATGCTCTGTGCAGTGATTACCAACACCCTGTTCATTGACCGGCTGACACGAGATATGCTGATACTGATCGATCAGCTGCCGGGCAGCGCCGGAGAGGACGGTATGCCCCATTTGAACAGACTGGATGCACGGTGGGAGAAAGCACGGAAATGGGTGGGCCTGTCGGTCAGCAGCAGCGATATCAACCGCATCAGCGACGAGCTCATCTCTCTTCGCGCTTTCTGCAAATATGGCGGAAACGGGGATTATATTACCGCACGCGAGGAGCTTCGCCTGGCAATCGAAGATCTGCGGGAATTTGAAATTCCGTTGGCAAATCTCTTCTTCGACAAATAAACGAGTGCCGCACACATCGTGCGGCACTCGTTTTCATTTAACGGAACGGAGTAAGACCGTCGGCAAAATAGGTCTCTTCGCGAAGAATACGCCAAGTGAGCAGATCGGGATCATCCGTCCCGTCCCAGAGTTGTTCGCGCAGTGCACGCACCACAAGCTCGGGGTTGAGATAATCCGCCCCTGCCGCATTGAGCATCAGGGAGAGGGTCAGCTCCCCTGCCCCGCCATCAGCCTCAACCGAATGAATCATCGGCACAAGGTCAACCTCCCGCTCGCCGCTCTTGGAGCGTTTGATCATCATCAGGGGGGATGTGGTCAACAGCTTCTTCGCGGCAGCGGCATCACCGTCGCCGAGTACAGGACCGCTGAGAGTCACGCTGTATTTTGCCCAAGCAATGTCGGCAAATTTGGTGGTCGGCGTCCATGCGTCCAGACCTTGCAGCTCTTCGGTCACCGTCTCGTTGAATCGGCGCAGAATTTCGGCATCGGCAATGTCTCGGTCAATGCGCAAATCTAACAGTTCACACTCACTCTCGGCGCCAACCGACAGCGGAAGGGCAAACACCAATTTATAGTGGGGATTGAATCCCTTGGTATACCACGCCGGGATACCCGAACGCTTGATGCAATGCTGCATCGTGCGCTGCAGATCAAGATGGGAGATATACTGCAGCTTTCCCACCTTGCGGAAGCGAATCCGCACCGTGCGGGGGGGATCAATGGGCATCAGTTCTTGCATTTTGGACAGCATGTGCGTTCACCTCCGAGCTGATTTGCGCCGCAGCCCGAGCAGGCTTGGCGGCAGTTGGGCGTGGTGGTGCTGGCGTAGGCCTTTGCCCGCTCACGCAGGAAGAACTCCCGCTTCACGCCGCAGTCGATGATCTCCCAGGGCAGGATCTCGTCGGTGCCCCAGGCGCGGTTGGCATAGAAGGCGGGATCGATCCCGCAATCGGCAAAGAGCTGCATCCAGTTCTCGTAATTGAAATGCTCCTCCCACGCGTCAAAGCGGAAGCCACGGCGGCGCGCCTCAAGCAAGGCGCGGCAAAGCTTGCGGTCTCCGCGGGCGAGGACAGCCTCCACATGGGAGGTACGCGCATCATGGTAATTGTAGCGCACATGGCGGTTGGTGATGCAGGAGCTGAGATATTCCTGCTTCTCACGCAGCATCTCCAGGGTGTCCTGCGCCTCCCACTGGAAGGGGGTGAAAGGCTTGGGAATGAAGCAAGCGACGCTGATGGTCACCTGCGGGTGCTTGCCCTTGTTGCGGTTGGGATTGGCATAATACATCTCCACCACCTTGTGGGCAAGATCGGCGATGCCCGCCAGGTCTTCCTTTGTTTCGGTGGGCAGTCCCATCATAAAGTAGAGCTTGACCTGCGTTTTTCCCGCCGCAAAGGCGACCTGCACGGCGCGCATGAGATCTTCCTCAAGCACGTTTTTATTGATGGCATCCCGCAGCCGCTGGGTACCAGCCTCGGGGGCGAAGGTGAGGGAGCCGGTACGCACGGTGGAGATCCGCTCCATCAGCTCACGGGTAAAACTGTCCACCCGCAGAGAGGGGAGCGCAAGGTTGATGGTCTCGCCCTCGGTCCAGGACAGCAAGCGATCGGTCAGCTCCTCCAGTCGGGTATAGTCGCTGATGCTCAGGGAGGTCAGCGAAATTTCATCATAACCGGTGCAGGCAAAGAGATCCTTTGCCTGGCGGTCAAGCACCTCGGGCGTCTTCTCCCGCACAGGGCGGTAGATCATCCCCGCCTGACAGAAGCGACAGCCCCGGATACAGCCGCGGTAGACCTCCAGCATAATGCGGTCGTGCACCGTCTCGATGTAGGGCATCACCACCTGCTCGGGGAAGTAGGCTTTATCCATATCGGGCATGATGCGCTTGGTGATCTGCCGGGGAATATCGTCATAAACGGGGGTGTATGCCTTAACAGTCCCGTCCTCATGGTAGTCCACGGTATACAGGGATGGCACATAGAAGCCGGGAATCTTTGCCGCCGCGTGCAGGAAATCCGCACGGGTATAGGTACCGTTTTTCTTCATATCGATATAAAGCCGCGCGAACTCTACTAAGGCCTCTTCGCCCTCGCCGATACTGAACACGTCAAAGAAGTCAGCCACAGGTTCTGCATTGTAGGCGCACGGACCGCCGCCGATGATGATGGGATCATCCTCGCCCCGCTCGGCGGAGGTCAGCGGGATCCCCGCCAACTCCAGCATCAAGAGAACATTGGTATAGCACATCTCATACTGCAGGGTAAAGGCAACGATATCGAAGTCCTTGACCGGATCACCGCTCTCATGTGCCCACAGCGGGATCTGCTTCTCCCGCATTTTTTCCTCCATGTCCACCCACGGGGTGTACACTCGCTCACACCAGACATCCTCCTCCCGGTTGAGTGCACCGTAAAGAATGCGCACACCAAGATTGGACATCCCGATCTCATAGGTATCTGGGAAGCAAAACGCCCAACGGCAATTGATTTTTTCTTTATCTTTGATGGTCTGCCCATACTCACCCCCGCTGTATCGGCCGGGTTTGGTCACAGACTTCAGAACAGATGCAATTTTTTGATTCATAGCTACTCCTCTGTATATTCACGATCATTTTTCCCACAGCATACGATGTGCGGACAGCACCTCTACCAAGCGACGGCGCGTCTCTTCCACCCCGACAAGCCCGTCTGCACAGTTGACGGTAATCTTGGCATAACGGGCATAAAGCGGCTCACGCTCGGCAAAGATGGCGGCAAGATCTCCCGCGTTCGCCCCCGCGATTCCGCGCGCGGCAAAATCGCCCAATCTTGCTTCAAGGACAGATAACTCCGCCCTCAGCCAAACCGTCACGCCATGTTCGGCTAAGCGGTGCATTCCCCGCCGGGAGTAAACGGCGCTCCCTCCCGTTGCAATCACGGTTTCCCGCACATCCACACTGCACAGTGCCTCTTCTTCGGCGGCAAGGAAAGCTTCCATCCCCTGCTCATCGATGATCTCCTGCAGGCGGCATCCCGCTCTGCGCTGGATGAGCAAATCGGTATCAAGAAAATCATAGCCCAGAGATTTTGCCAGCAAAACACCGACCGTACTCTTTCCGCATCCGGGCATACCGATCAGCACAATATTTTTCATGCCGACTCCACCTCAGTTCCGCGGTCAATTTTCTTGATCCATCGATAATTGCAGCAATTGACACGGATAAAGGCAACCGCACATTTCAATATTTGATCACATTTCAGACAAACAAATACAATCACCGGATCCAAACGGAAGAAAAATGCCGCAAGTGCAGCCAGCGGAATGACGATCAGCCACATAAAAACGGCATCAAGAATCAACACAAATTTGGTATCCCCGCCCCCGCGGATAATGCCGGTTGTACAAGCCACCTGATAGGAGGTGCCAACAAGCGTGATTGCCAAAACCGTCAAAAACGCTTTTGAGAGGGTATATGTTTCGGGTGTGAGGCTGGAATAGAAGGTCAGCACCAAATTCTTGCCGAAAAAGAGCAGTGCGCCCGAGGATACGCCAATCACACAAAACATCGCCTGCAGAGAACGAATATAGGGACGGATCACAGGCGCTTTTCCCTCTCCCACCAGTTTGCCGACCAATACCGCTGTTGCATTTGCCGAGCCATAACAAGCAACCGAGAAAATGGCGAACACCGTCGCCGCAATGCTGTTGGCGGCGATGGCGGTTTGTCCGAGATGACCGAGGATCGCCGTCTGTGCCGTCTGCGCAATCCCCCACATACCGCCCGAGCCGATCACCGGAAGGCTGACACGATAGAAATCACGCAGCACACTGCGATCAATGGAAAAGAAATCCCGAATTTTCAGCCGCACCTTGCGGTCGACAAACAAAACATAGACAAGTACTATTCCCGTCTCGATCACACGGGAAATGAAGGTAGCAATGGCTGCTCCCCGCACACCCAGCGCAGGCATACCAAGCTTACCGAAAATCAAAATATAGTTGAAGAAGATATTGACAAAAAGGGCAGTTACCGAAACCACCAAACCGATTCGAGCCGTCTCGACACTGCGCATGGATGCCAGCAAAATTTGCGTCACCGCAAAAAAGAAATAGGTAAAGCAGACGATACGCAGATAAATCACCCCCTGCGCGATAACATGCTCTTCAGGGGTGAGCAAGCGAAGAACGCCGTGAGGTGCGATAAAAACAATCGCCCACATCACAGTTGTCATTGCCATCCCAATCATCATACCAACCGCGCTGATCCGGCGAATGGGAGCAACCTCTCCCCTTCCCCAGCTTCGCGCCGCAAGCACAACGATTCCCTCTCCCGCCCCGATAACCAACATCTGCAGCAGAAACTGAATCTGATTGACCAGCGCCACCCCGGAGAGCGCAACTTCACTGTAAGCGCCGAGCATCACACTGTCTGCCAGATTAACCCCTTGTGTAATCACATTCTGCGCGGCAATGGTCAGTGTCAGAAGAATATACCGCCGATAAAAATCACGATCTCGAGTAAAAAAAGCTGTCTTCGTCTTCATGTTATTTTTCGTCCGCTCGTTTTCCTTTTCATCCATATGGTACACATCTCCCTACAGTATAGCTTATCCAACCAAAAAAGTCAAGGAAAAAACTCGCATCCGTACATAAAGCGGAAATTTCCTTGACTTTTTTCGTCCTTGGGGCTTGCATCTTAAGCGGCAAAATGGTATAATAAATTTGTGTCTTTCTGCGGTGTTTTGGCCCGCAGACAAAAAACTTTTTTCGAGGTTTTCATGTCAGAATTCAAATCAAACAAACGCCGTTCGGCGTTGTTTGTGGTCATATTGCTGATCTCCGTCTTGCTCGCGGCCGCGTTTACGGCAATGCTGGCACGAAGCATCATTCTCCCCCCCGTGCCGCCCCCCGAAACAAATGCGCCCTCCACCACGGACTCGCCGAGCACAAGTACTGCACTTCCTCCCCAGACAACCGTCGAGCCGCAGACAACAGATCAGGCACCGCAAACAACCACGCCCCCCCAGACAACCGAACCACGGCCTCCCATCGTCACCCTCCCCGAAGCCGAACAACCTGCCGATGACAATTATTTTTCTACCATTCTCTTCATCGGCGACTCGCGTTCACAGGGAATGCAGATTGCAACCGGAGGCTACGGTGCCACCTTCTATGCCGATCGCGGTCTGGCCATTGACGGGCTGGATAAAAAACAGTTCTTAAAACTCACTCAACCCGACGGCAGTACGCTTGATGTAAGCGTCATCGAAATGCTGACTGCCGTCCCTTTCACAGGAAACATTTACATTTGGTTCGGCCTTAATGAAGTGGGATGGCCTTCGGTTGATCGCTTTGCCGGCGCTTACCGCACATCACTTGCCGCACTGCGCCAGGCTTGCCCCGATGCCAATATCTGTCTGATGTCGGTCCTTCCCGTTGCGCGCAACGCAATCGTAATCGGTGCCGATGATGCCGCTGCCGCAAATGCCCGCATCCGTACGTATAACGATATCATCTATCGTCTTGCCGAAGAAGAGGGTGTCTATTATTTGAATTGCTATGAGGCATTTGTTGATGAAGAAGGCTTTTTGCCAGACGGCTATGCTTCAGACGGCATCCACTTACTTCGTGCGCAGAATCTTGCACTCTGTGATTATATCCGCACGCACCCCATTCCCTAAACGAAAGGATACATATCATGAAACGCTTCTGTTCCGTCCTGATCTGCCTGATCTGCCTGATCTCTTTTGCGGCCTGCGGACAAGCCGAACAAATTTCAGAGCCCGAAGCACTTGCCGAAGCGCTCTATTCTGCCGATATTTACAGCACCGAGCTCTTTCCGCTTGATGCCGCGCTAATTGACGTTATGTTTGAGATCAATCACGACTATGTTTCGGCGTATGGCTACGCCACTGCAGGCGATGCGGCGGATGAAATTGCTGTTTTCACCGCTGCCGACGAAACCGCGGCACAGGCGCTGTTCGATGATTTGACAGCACATCAGATTGCCTTCAGCCAGCTCTACAGTACCTACAATGCAGGGCAATGCCCGCGCATCGATGGTGCCCTGCTCTCTCGTGTTGGCAATGTAGTTGTCTGGTGCGTATCGGACGACACCGACACGGCACAGACGATTGTCGAAAATTACACCGAATAAAGCAAAAGAAGGATGTCGCACAATGTGCGGCATCCTTCTTTCAATCAAACATAATCATTCTGCACACCAGATCGGATTACTCAGCGCGATGCGCAAATTGCGCGTCACATCCACCACCTCGGCACGATAGAATGCACAGGGCCGGGTATCAAGGGCAAGATAAGTGGGTGCATCGCAGGAGATATCGGTACTGCACACAATCCCACGATCATCCAACAAATCCAAGCGATAGCGGTGCTCGGAATTGCGCAGACTGCGGTGGAACTCGCCGACACGCAAAATCAAGCGTTCGTCCGCAAAATTGCACTTGCCGCCCATGCGCGTATCTCCGACACACATCCAAACCCCAACTCCGCCGCAGCTGAAATCACCTGCCCGCAGGTGCGTGAGGAAAGCGGCATTGGTATAGGCCTCGGCATAAATAGCGGTCAGAGCGCCGTCGTGCGCACATTTGTGCCAATCCCCGCCCGCCGTTGCCCAGACTCGCTTGCCCAATGACAGAAGGGACGTCCACAGCGTATAGTTCGCCGCCGTATAATCGCTGTCGGCCGAACGGTAGATTACCTCAAGCCCGGTTTCGTCACGAAACCAATAATCGAGCGGATTGTCCGAGTGCATCATCTTTTTCGGGTGCGGATGCACAAAGAAACCGCCGTGTGCCCGGACGGCATCAATCAACGCCCCAAATCGTTCTCTTGTGAAATTCGGATAGACAAAATGCCCTTCCTCGCCGCCGGTGAAAGCAAATTCGGGAAACTCGGCAAGCAGCGCTTCCAACGGTTGCGGTGAGGGGAAAATCATATTATAATGCATTCCCGCAAACTCGGCACCGCTGTCTTCAATCACCGTCCCCGGCTCGGTGCCGCAGATAAACAAACCGTCCTTCCATTCGGGCAGATACATATGCCGTACTTGCCGATGGTCGAGAATGGCAGCAAAATCCATGTTCAGCGCTTTGAGTGCGCCCCGCCAGTGCGCAAGCGAGCATTTGCCGTCGCTTGTTCCTCCCGTTGCGGCGTGGTCGTGCAGTTCACCGAAATATACCTGCCGTCCCGCATACAAGGCATTGATATGGGAAATATCCCGTTCGGTTGCCGTCATGTTATCATCCCCTCTTCCTCGACGCATAAGCACGCCTTCACGGGTAGTATAGCACACCCCTCCGATGCTTGTCAAGCAACACATCCGGAAAGAAAACACAAATTTTTTCCGCAATTCTCCAAAACCCCTTGCAAAAAAACAAAATCCGTGGTATATTATATAGGTAATGCATTGATGAAGTCTGCCGCAGCGGAAATGCACATCCAGAGAGAGCCCGGGGCTGGAAAGGGCTTTGTGTGCCGCCGTGTGCTCTTCGCTTCGGAGCAATATGGGTGAACGGTCATTCGGCTTCAGTAGTCCATATCGGTCGGGCCCCGTTATCGGCCAAAAAAGTGTTGACTATGTGTCAAAAGTCGGGTGGTACCGCGGGACGCTTCTGCGCCTCGTCCTGTTTTGCGGCAGTTCGCTGCAAACGGGACGGGCTTTTTTTGTTCTTCGGCCCGGCTGACACCATCGACGCGCACACCGTGCGCGATAAAGAAAGGAAATACCTATGAGAGAAACCCTTGAGCGCATTCGGAGCACGGCCATGGAACAGCTGGCGGCTCCCAACGCCGATCTCGAACAAATCCGCATCCAATACCTCGGCAAAAAAGGAGAGCTGACCGCCGTTCTTCGCGGCATGGGCAAGCTGTCCGCCGAGGAGCGTCCCGTCATCGGTCAGCTGGCCAATGAGGTTCGTGCCGACATCGAGGCAGCCATTACCGCACAGGCCGAGAAGAACGCCGCCGCCGCGCTGGAGAAGAAGCTGGTGGATGAGCGCATCGACGTGACCATGCCCGGCACCGCACCTGCCCGCGGCCGCCGTCATCCTCTCGCCATCATTCAGCACGAGATGGAGGAGATCTTCATCGGCATGGGCTTCCAGATCGCCGAAGGTCCCGAAGTGGAGTATGACTACTACAACTTCCAGGCGCTGAACATCCCCGAGAACCATCCCGCCCGTGATACGCAGGATACATTCTATATTACCGAAAATATTCTTCTGCGTTCCCAGACCTCCCCCGTCCAGGTGCGCGTCATGGAGAAGCAGCGCCCCCCCATTCGTATTATCTCTCCCGGCCGTGTGTACCGTTCGGATGCCGTGGATGCCACCCACTCCCCCCTCTTCCATCAGCTGGAGGGACTTGTTGTGGACAAGGGGATTACCATGGGCGATCTGAAGGGCATGTTGGAGCTTGCCGCCAAGCAGATGTTTGGCGATCAGACCCGCATCCGCTTCCGTCCCCACCACTTCCCCTTCACTGAGCCCTCGGCCGAGGTTGACGTTTCCTGCTTCGCCTGCGGCGGCAAGGGATGCCGTCTCTGCAAGGGCGAGGGATGGATCGAGATTCTGGGTGCAGGTATGGTGCATCCCAACGTGCTGCGCAACTGCAACATTGATCCCAAGGAGTATTCGGGCTTTGCCTTCGGTATGGGCATCGAGCGCATCACGATGCTGAAGTATCATATCGACGATATGCGTCATCTCTATGAGAATGACGTTCGCTTCCTCAGCCAGTTCTGAGACGCGGGGCTTTGATTTGGGCTTTGCCCCAAGCCCCACCAGAGAAACTTTTTGAAAAAAGTTTCTCTGGGCTCTTCAAAAACTTTCCTACAACTGTATTGATTTTGGTTGTGCAAAAATTGAATTGTCCGAAAGGAATATTGATTTATGAATCTTTCCAGAAACTGGCTGGCGGATTTCGTTGACGTCAGCGATATTGAAAATAAGGCCTACTGCGACCGCATGACCGACACCGGCTCCAAGGTTGAGGGCTTTGAGGTACTGGGCGAGGACATCGAAAATGTTCTGGTAGGCCGCATCACCGCCATCACGCCCCATGAGAATTCCGACCATCTGCAGATCTGCATGCTCAATGTGGGCGGTGCCGAAGATGTACAGATCGTCACCGGTGCACAGAATGTGTTTGAAGGTGCCATTGTGCCTGTGGCTCTGGCGCCTGCCAAGCTGCCCGGGGATGTGGTCATCAAGGCGGGCAAACTCCGCGGTGTGGCCTCCAACGGTATGCTCTGCTCCATCGGCGAGCTGAATCTCACCACCCACGACATGCCCGATGCCATTGAAGACGGCATTTTGATTCTCGACGAGAGCTTTGCCGACAAGATCGGCATGGACATTCGCGAGGCGCTGATGCTCTCCGACTCCGTAGTGGAGTTCGAGATCACCTCCAACCGTCCTGACTGTCTGTCGGTGATCGGTCTGGCTCGAGAGACTGCCGTTTCCTTTGACCGGGATCTCCGCATCCCTACCCCCGCAGTGAAAGGTGTGCAGGACGGCGACACCGTCACCAACCACATCACGGTGGCCATCGACGATCCCGAGCTTTGCTCCCGTTACACAGCTCGCGTGGTGAAGAATGTGAAGATCGCCCCCTCGCCCCTGTGGCTGCGTATGCGTCTGCGCGCATCGGGTGTCCGTCCCATCAACAACATTGTAGACATCACCAACTATGTCATGCTGGAATACGGTCAGCCCATGCACGCCTTCGATTACGCCTGCCTTGACGGCAGTGAGATCCGCGTGCGCCGTGCCGCTGCCGGTGAGCAGTTCATGTCCCTGGACGATCAGCCCCACACCCTGGACGAGACCATGCTGGTTATCGCCGACAAGAATAAAGCCGTCGCTCTCGCCGGTGTCATGGGCGGTGCCAACAGCGAGATCACCGAAAAGACGACCACCGTTGTCTTCGAGAGTGCAAACTTCATGGGCGCATCGGTCCGCGTAACTGCCAAGAAACAGGGGATGCGCACCGAAAGCTCTGCCCGTTTCGAGAAAGGGCTTGATCCCGAGAACACCCTGCCCGCCATCCAGCGCGCCTGTGAGCTGGTGGAGTTGCTGGGAGCCGGTGACGTGGTGGACGGCATCATTGACCTCTATCCCGGCAAGACCGAGCCCGTGGTTCTCCCCCTTGAACCCGAGAAAATTAACCGTTTCCTTGGCGTCAAGCTTGATGGCGACTACATGGCAGACATTCTGCGCCGCCTTGACTGCAAAGTGGAAAACGGCATGATCACCGTCCCCTCCTTCCGTTCAGATCTGGCCTGCATGGCTGACATTGCCGAGGAGATCATTCGCATCTACGGCTACAACACCATCGAATCCACCTCCATCAACGCCGGCATTACCCAGGGCTGCCGCACCCCCGAACAGGCCTACACCGAGGAGCTGCACAATGCACTCGTCGGCATGGGGCTCTACCAAATCGAGACCTTCTCCTTCATTAGTCCCAAGTTCTACGACCGCATTGCGCTGCCCGCCGACAGCCCGCTGCGCCGCTCGGTCGTGATCAGCAACCCGCTGGGTGAGGACACCTCGGTGATGCGCACCACCGCCCTGCCCTCCATGCTGGACGTGCTGGCCCGCAACAAGAATTTTGCCAACGAAAATGTTGCCCTCTACGAGATGGCAACCGTCTATATCCCCGATGAAGATGCCGCCAAGCTCCCCGACGAGCGCAAGCAGCTGACGCTGGGCATGTACGGTGACGGTGTGGACTTCTACCGCCTCAAGGGTGTGTGCGAGAATCTGCTGGATCTCTCGGGTATCCGCGGCGCACGCTATGTGGCCTGCGGGAATGATCCCACCTTCCATCCCGGCCGCTGTGCCAAGATCATGCTCCCCGACGGCAGCTGCGCAGGCATCCTCGGTGAGGTGCATCCCACCGTGGCCCGCACTTACGATCTGGACAACGGCACGCTGATTGCCGCTCTGGATTTCGCCGTTCTCTTCGCACACCGCGGCGGGCTGGTGGAGTACAAGCCTCTGCCCAAGTTCCCCGCATCCACCCGTGACTTCTCCTTCGTCTGCGCTGAAGCGCTGGAAGTCGGTCACATCGAAGAGATCATGGCACGCGCCGGCGGCAAGCTGGTGGAGGACATTCGCCTCTTCGACATCTACCGCGGTCCCCAGATCGGCGAGGGCAACAAGAGCGTTTCGATCCGCGTAACCCTCCGCGCCGCCGACCGTACACTCACCGTTGAAGAGTGCGACAAGGCCGCCTCCAAGATCATCGGGGCGCTCGATCGCGAGCTGGGCATTAAACTGAGAGGTTAAGGCTTGGGGCGCTGCCCCAAACCCCGCCCGAGAAACTTTTTGAAAAAAGTTTCTCGGGGCTCTTCAAAAACTTTCCAAACAAAATACCGACCTTTGTGCCAATCAAATTTGATTGAAGCAAAGGTCGGTTCTTTTTTGAAAGTTTTTCGGGATTGTCAAGCCCCTTTTTTCAAAAAGGGGCTTGACCGGGGCTTGGGGCAGCGCCCCAAGGTCTTATCAATATTCCTCGATCAGCTCAAGCAGATCCTCGGTATCGCGGATACTGATCAGCTGATCTTCACGCCCCATAAAGGAAATGCGGTCAAAGTTGGTGTTGTAGTGAGTAACGATCAGCGCTGCTTGTTCAACTTCGCCGCGATCGAAGGCGAAGGTGATACGCAGGAGCGGTGTCGAATCGGCTGCATCATCGGGTGCCGACTCTGCCGTATCCGACTCTGCACTCAGGCTCTGCACCGCCGAGAAAAGTGAAGAGAGTGTAGTGTACTCCACCGTTTCTCCGCCAACGGTATAAACCGTCTCGCCGGTATCGGCATCCTGCGCGATCGAAACGGTCAGGCGCTTGAGCCCCGCCTCAAAGGTCACTTGGCTGACATACGCAAAGTTAACGGGCGCGATCTGCAGAGGCAAATCAAGCACAGCATCTTCTGCGAAAATCTCGGTCAATGCACTGCCCTCCAACACATAAATCAGCGAAGAGCCGGGAAGCGTTGCATAGTAACAACCGCTCGCTTCATCAATATCACCGATAAGCAAGGTCAGTGTTTTATCCACCTCGGTGCTGACCGTCGCTCCGGTCGTTGAATCGGTTGTTTCGATGGTCGTGCTGTAAGCAATGATCAGCTCTGCGGGATTATCAAGACCGTATTCGGCACCATCTGCCGCATAGTCATACGAAACACAAGTGTTGAAGTTCAAGCCGGAAATTGCAGAAGCGAGACTGTTTCCCTGCGCTGTTGCTATCGCAGTCTCGGCGCCATCTTCATCTGCCGCATACCATTTGAAGGTATCGGTATAGCTGTCGGGATGTCCGTCTGCATAGTAGGTACACGTCAGGCTTTCCTCGTCGCGCAAAATCGAAACAGAATAAATTTTGCTCTGCGTAATCGCAGGCAGTGTATCATAGATCAGAATTTCATAAATGCTCGGACCAAAGCTCTCGGCAATCGCCGCATCAATCATATATACCGTATCGGTGGTATCGATCGCAGCATAATAGCAGCCGTTGAAAGAATTATAATTGCCGATCAGCAGGGTATGTGTTCCCGTGCCATCGATCAGTGTAACTTGCTGTACCGGCTCATCCAGTCCAAAGTCGGCAAGCATATCCGCATCGGGGGCTTTAATGGTCACCGTCGAGGTGAGGGGCTGAAGCCCCTCCACCATCGACGCAAATGCTGTGGAGTCAAGATGAAGAGAAGTATCCTCTTCCCAATACCATACGTTTTCTTCAAGAATGAACGACAACTCTTCTCCACCCGAGAAATAACGCAGTCCCGTCATTGTCTCCACATCCAGCACCAACAGCGTCACGGTAGGATCAACCGGCGTTGTTTCGTCCGCATCACCGCTCGGTGCAGTCCGCGTGACAACAAAGTAGAGTCCGCACAGCAGACCAAGCACGACCAGCATAACAATCATCGCAAGTGATTTGCGTCGGGATTTCTTTGCCATTATTTGCGTCTCCTTCTCAGCCAGTAGAACAGACCGCCGACAATAATGACAAGCGGAATGGCGGCAGTCAGAATCGTGCCAAAAATATTGGCAGCACCATCACTGACAATCAGCATGGGATCTTCCAACGTAACCGACGGCAGGGTAACAACCTGCTCGCGCTCACACATCCAGTCGATCATCGACTGCAGATAGGCATAGTTACCGCCGGACACAATCTGATTGGTGTTGTCCGAGAGCATCTGCGCACCGGATACCCAAACCAGCTTGGCCTCTCCGCCCTCCACCTCTTCCTCAGCGGCGAGCGCAAGGGCATAGCTGCGTGACTCACCCCCATCCCCCTTAATCGTCCCATTCTCCACAACAGAAAGGAAGGCGGAATCGGTTGTTGTCAAAAGGGGCGTTACGCTCAGACTGCTGCGCACATTTTCCTGTGCGGTCAGTCCGTGTGCCAAAATCACAAACGCATAGGTGCTGTTGGCAAGATCATCGGTAATTTCATGCGAGCCGATTGTGGGAATGATATAATAGGGAACCTGATAATATGCACGGCTGTTCCCCTCCATGACAACACCCATGTCAGCCGTCATGCCGTAATGATCGGTCAGTGCAGACAAATTCGGCATCAGCACTGCATCATAGGTGTATTCGGTCAGCAGAAAAAGATGTCCTCCCTCTTCCATATACGCAAGCAAAAGATCTTTTTCATGCGTGCTGATATCACCGGTGGGAGCAAAAATCATTACACATGACGCATCCTCAGGCACAGCATCCAGAGTGAGCAGGCTCAGCGATTCAATGGCAATATTGGAATCGGTCAACTGCTTGGTGAAATTTTCGGGCAGCGAGCTTTCGCCGTGCCCCATCAGCGTATAGAGTGTAGGCAGTTTATCGGTGGTCACAAAATCCAGTGCGCCCGTAATGGCATTCTCTCCCGCAAAGGAATAGCTGTATCCGCTCGCTCCACCCGACATCAGATAGGTGTAATAGTCAAATTCCTCGACGTAAATTTCAGTATAATCGACCACCTTAAAACGCTTCTCACCCTCAACGATGACGCTGTTATTGTTCAGCTGTGCATCGGTATATTGCGTCACGAATGTGGGATTGGTGGTGGGATCGATCTTTTTCAGTTTGATTTGGGTATTCAGCGATGTATAGCGCTCAAGAAAAGTCGTCAGCTGTACATCCTCAACCGAAGCGTTGGTAATATAGTAAATCGTAATCGGCTCATCGATGTTTGCTACAGAACGTTCGGACGTCTCACTGAGGGTATAAAGATCCAGTGCACTGGTATCGATAATTGTATACTGACTCGGAAGTGCGCCGACCAACAAATTGACCACGACCAGAACGGCGAGCAGCACAACTGTCATCACAGCGGTGTAGGTTCCTGCCTTGGTTTGCTGATTGAAGAATTTTTTATTCTCTCGATTCATTTCGACACCCTCCCTTCTCAGCTCCAGCGTCTCTTCTCAACCGACTGCATGGTGAGGAAGAGGAAGAAGACAATCACTGAAATATAGTAGACCAATGCCGTGACATCAAAAATACCGTAGATAAAGTTGTCAAAACGGTCGAAGAGCGACAGTGTGTTCAACAACTCCTGAAACAGCCCTGCAAATACACTTGAATTGAAATAATAAAGCAGGGACAGGGGGATAATGCAAATTGCAGCAGCCACAAGGGCAACCACAGGATTTTTGGTCAGCAGCCAAACAATCGCCGCCAGCACAATCGACACAACAATCAGCGCAAAAAAGGACACAATTGCCGTCGAGGGAATGAGCGAAGCGATTCCCGACATCAGATAAGCGACAAGCAAAACGCCAAAGGAAAGCACGGCTGCAATGATCTGACTTTCGGTCAGTGCCGACATGAACATACAAATTGCAATTAACGCAGCACCAAGCAGGAAGAAAGCAAGCATCGCACCGTAGCATGCTGTATAATGCACAGTACCAAAGGCCGACAGAATCAGCGGATATCCACTCATAATGGCAACAGGAATTGCCAGCACCGCCAGCATAGCCAAAAACTTGCCGAGCACAATATCCGACACACGAAGCGGAAGTGAATACAACAGCTGGTCAGTGCGGGAATGCCGCTCCTCAGCAATGGAACGCATGGTCAGAATCGGAATGATGAAAATAAAAACCATGCTCATACTGCTCAGCGTATATTCAAATGATGCATATCCGCTCTTGAGGTTAATTGCCGTGACATAAATTCCCGCGAAAAGCAGAAGAAACGCCATAAACACATAACCCGACATATTCATAAAATATGCCTTGAATTCTTTTTTGAAAATCGCAGCCATGCTTATTCCTCCCCTCCTTTGCCATTTTCATCATCCTCAATGCTGTATCCCGCAGTTGAGAATTGTGAGGTATACTCGGTCCGCTCAAGATCCACGCCGAAGATTTCCTTCTCCGTCTCTTCTTCCGATGCGGGAACTTCCCGATCCGAATCGGTCAGGCGCAGGAAGATATCCTCCAGCGTCGATTCCTCATAGCGCATGGCAATAATGGCACAGCGGCGGTCTGCCATGGCAAAAAAGATATCGTCACGCGGATCGTATGCGCGATCGGTATCCAGTGTGATATCCAGCACACCCTCATCCTTTGTGTGCATCATGCTCATTCGCTCCACACCGTTGATTGCCATCAATACCTCCTCCGCCGTTTCTTCGTCACAACGAACCGAAATATGCAGCTTGTTGGTACGGCTGACAAGCGATTCCAAATTCTCAATATTATCACTGGCAACCAAGTTGCCGTTGGAAATAATCATGACACGGTCACAGACAGCCTGTACTTCCTGCATGATATGGCTGGAGAGAATGATGGTCTTATCCCGTCCCAACTCACGAATCAGATCACGAATCTCGATAATCTGCTTTGGATCAAGACCAACCGTAGGTTCGTCAAGAATGATGACCTTGGGATTGCCGAGCATTGCCTGCGCAATGCCGACGCGCTGTTTGTAGCCCTTGGACAGATTGCGGATGAGACGATTCTGATGCTCAGTCAGGCGAGTTGCTTCGATGACCTCGCGCGTTTGACGGAAGGCCGACTCATAATCAATTCCTTTGGCCTCAGCGACAAACATCAGATATTCAAACGGTGTCATATCAAAATAGAGCGGGGGCTGCTCAGGCAAATAGCCGATGCAGCGTTTGGCTTCAAGCGGCTCTTCGTAGATATCGTGCCCATCGATGGTCACGTTTCCCGACGTAGCCGCCAGACATCCCGTGATAATGTTCATCGTCGTTGATTTTCCCGCGCCATTAGGGCCGAGAAAACCGTAAATGTGTCCTTCCTCCACCGTAAAGCTAATCCCTTTAACAGCGAGATGATTGCCATACTTCTTGGTGAGATTTTTGACTTCAATCACAAAAAATTTCCTCCTTATTGCGAAGAATGGGCGCAACCGCCTATCATAAAAAGCATTGTATCACAAAACTGTGTAAAATTATTGTCGGGAATATGAAAACTGCGTGAAGGTCTGCGGATTTTTGTACGCCGATCGTCAAAAGTTCTTTCGACAGAGAATGGAAGCAGCTGAACATAAGGAAGGATGCCGCGCAGACTGCGCGGCATCCTTCCTTTATGGTGCAAAGCGGATGTACCCGAAGTATTCCCCGCTCGGTTCCTGTTCCTCCCATACGGCTGCACAAAAGCTGCCATCGTGGGCAAAAAACAGGCTGATTGTCCCATCCGACTCATAAACAACATCGAGATCAAGCAACGTGGCGGTCTCATCATCCCAGTACCAGAGCACATCGAAGCCATCGATCTGTTTGAGGTCGCGATTCCAACCTCGCCAAAAACAATCCTCATCAACAGCAAGCGGAACAATTGTGAAAGAAAGCTCTTCTCCAGCACGTGCAACAAGTGCGCCGTACAGCCCCCAATCGCTCGCCGTAATGCCGCTGATATGCCCGTTGAAATAAAAATTCTGCTCAGACAAATAGGTAGCATTTGCACCGATGATGCCTATGCGCTTTCCTGTCAGTACATCGTCTTCCGCTTCGATTTTTTGCTCAATGCAATCAAGCATCAGCAAATCCTGCGCATAGGTCGCGCGGTAATCGTGCATCTCGGAAACCGATGCAATGCAGAAAACCGCGGCAAGCACACCACAGAGCACGGCATGAAGCCGAGCCTGTCTGCGCAGGCAAAGCCGAAGGGTGAGATCACCCAAAAACGCCAGCCCAACAACAGCGGGAAGGGCGTTGCGCAGTGCAAAATAAGGGTTAGCGATAAAGAAAAAGATGCTGACAGGTGCCAGCGTCAGCAGGACACCAAACAAGTATCTGCCCGCCAACCCCCGGGCAGTTC
The DNA here is from genome assembly GCA_017407835.1 of Clostridia bacterium. GTDB lineage: Bacteria > Bacillota > Clostridia > Oscillospirales > CAG-272 > SIG693. The sequence goes on along the minus strand of JAFQVV010000036.1, from coordinate 17,401 downwards.
CGTTTTGATCCCTTCTCGCCTCACGGTGAGCAAGAAGAGCATGGGCGACACAAAGCCCCACACACAGGATAAGCCAAATCCACTTCCCGTCGGCTGCAATCATCTCTGCACCGCGAACGAAGCCGCGCAGGGTAATAGCTGCACTGCCCTTTGCCATGGCCTGCCAAATCTGCGTGCTGATATTGGGCAGAAAAACCTTAAAATACCAGGGATTGTCCGGTAGTGCAAGCTGCATTCGCGCAGCCATTGCACCGGTATCCGAAAAAGCAGAGGTGAAAAGAAAATATATTCCGGCCGCGGCAAAAGTCCACAGCGCCAGAAGTGCACGCGGTCTGCGCTCAACCAGATAGCCGATCATCAGCAAAAGCGAAGCTGCCGCCGCCAGCACTAAGGTCTGTTCATAGTACCCGTATGCAAGCAGAAGCACGGGAAAATACAGCACCCCGCACCAGGTACGCTTGTCCTCCACAAAGGAAGAGAGAAGCCAAAGGGACAGTGCGCACCAAAACAGCCCGCAGATTAACCGGGATGCGGCAGAGATCCAATAACTGGCCTCTATCCCAATCGGAATGAGTGTGTACAGCACGATAAACATCCATCCCGTCCCGAATCGGCGGCGAAAAACGTGCAGAAAAAGCAGTGCCGACGCAGCATAGAGTGCAGAAAGCAGAAAAACGCTCACCATCATGCAGTCGGCAAAACGTGACCAAACAAAAAGATCGGTAATTGCCGCCAACGGACGTGAAGCAAGTAGGCCTTCCTTGAGCAAAAGTAAGCCCCAAGCCCCTCCCCGCGGATAATTGATATATTGGATATAATCATCCTGCTGCCAAATATAGTCGGTACCGCAGGAAAGATAGCGCAGGAATATGGCGGCAAATACCACTGCAAATGCAACCAGATTATGCCGCTGTCTCATATATGTCAAAGCACGCTTGAGCAAAGTAATCCCCCGTTTCATCGGCAAGAGAAAGCGTAGATTGTGCGGGTACCATAGCGCTGCCCCGGGGAAAGCGTTGCATCGGTGAAATTTGCATGATGCATACTGTCGGGCATGGTCTGCGTCTCCAGACACAGCGCATGATGCTTCTGCTGGGGATAGCCCCCCTTAAACGGAACAGGCTCTGTCATGACATTGCCGGTATAAAGCTGAATACAGGGCTGATCGGTTAAAATCTGCATCAGTCGTCCGCTTGCGGGATGGTAAAGCTCCCCACGCAGAACAGGCTTCGTCTGCTTGCCGCCCACCAGATTAAAGCAGTGGTCATATCCGCCTCCGATGTGCAGATCTCGATGATCGACGGCGATATCCCGCCCGATCGGTTTGGCGGTGCGGAAGTCAAAGGGTGTTCCCTCAACGGGAATCATTCGCCCCGTAGGAATGAGCATCTCATCGGTTTCCAGATAGCTGTCGGCGTCAAGCCAAAGCTCATGGTCAAATACCGTTCCCGATGCATATCCGCCGAGGTTGAAATAGGCGTGATTGGTTAGATTGATAACTGTTTTTTGATCGGTCACCGCATCATAATCCAAAATCAGTTGATTGTCCTCGGTCAGCGTGTAGGTGACACTGACGCGCAGCTCTCCCGGAAAACCCTCTTCCCCATGGGGAGAAAGCGTCGAGAGAACAAGTGAGTTTTCTCTCATTTCCGCTGTCCACAGCTTTTCGTTGAAGCCATGATGCCCGCCGTGCAGGAGATTGCGGCCGTCCTCGTTTGCGCCGAGGACATATTCCACACCGTCGAGGGTAAACCTCGCCCCACCGATACGGTTTCCCCAGCGTCCAATCAATGCGCCCTGATACCCGCCGGCCTGCCGATAATCGTCCAAACTATCGTAGCCGCAGAGAATATCGCGAAATCTTCCCTCGCGGTCAGGTGCGAATATTTGCATCAGCGCGCCGCCGTAAGCGGTAATCTTCACCCGCATTCCTTTTTGGTTGCAGAGTGTATATGCCCCCACCTCGCGCCCATCTGGCATACAGCCGAAAAACTCTTCATATACGCCGCCCATTCAGCTTACCCCTTGTATTCCTTATCGGGATATCCATCGGGATTTTTCGCCTGCCAGTTGGCGGAATCACGGCACATCACATCAATACCATACTCTGCCCGCCATCCCAGCTCTGCCGCCGCCTTTGACGGATCGGCGAAGCAAACATCGATGTCACCCGGACGACGCCCCACGATGCGATACGGAACAGGTCGTCCTGTTGCCGCCTCATAGGCGCGGACAATATCCAGTACCGAATAACCGACTCCCGTGCCCACGTTGAAATAATCGACTCCGCATTTTGTCTCTGCCAGCGCAAGTGCCTTCAGATGCGCACGGGAAAGGTCGACCACATGAATATAATCACGCACCCCCGTACCGTCATGGGTGTTGTAATCATTGCCGAACACATTTAGCATCTCCAGCTTGCCCGCCGAAACCTTGACAATATAGGGGAGCAAATTGTTGGGAATACCGCGCGGATCCTCGCCGATCAGACCGCTGGGATGTGCGCCGATCGGGTTGAAGTAACGCAGAATCGAAATACTCCATGCAGGATCGGCCGCCGCGAGATCGGCGAGAATACGCTCGATCACCAGCTTGGTCTGCCCATAGGGATTGGTGGTGGAGAGGGGGAAATCTTCTCTGATCGGCACCGTGGCGGGATTGCCGTAAACGGTGGCAGACGAGCTGAACACGATACGCTTTGTGCCAAACTCGGCCATCACATCGCAGAGATTGAGTGTACCTGTGATGTTATTATGATAGTAACGCAGAGGCTGTGCACAGGACTCGCCCACCGCTTTGAGTCCGGCAAAATGAATCACACTGTCGATGGAATTGCCCGAGAAGACGGCACGAAGTGCACTTTTGTCGAGCAGATCCACGTGATAAAATTTCGGACGAATCCCCGTAATCTCCGCAATACGATCCAAAACAACGGGCTTGCTGTTGCTGAAGTTATCCACAATGATCACATCGCGCCCCGCTTCAAGCAGTTCGACGACGGTATGCGAACCAATAAAACCGGTTCCGCCTGTAATGAGAATAGCCATCTTGTTCCACCTTCCTTTTGCATCATTCGCTGCAGCTCAGCGGATGTATTTTTCCATAATTTTCTCAAGCTCGGACATTTTCTGCTGGATATCGGCTGCCGGCTTAAACTGATTACGCGCACGGTCGAGATTACGCGTGGGATAGTGCGTGCGGAAACAGGTATCTTCATTGAGGTAGTCACCGAGGAAGCGGATACCCGTCTCAAAGGTCAGCATCCATACGCCCATGGGCAGTGAGCGCAGCTCATGTTCGGTCAGTGCACCGCCAAGCCCGACGATAAATCCATCGGTGAAAGCATCAAAAGAATCGAGACGGAGATAAACCTTATCCACATCCATTTCATCCTCCGCAGCGCTCGACGTGCCGAAACGAATTGCATCCCCGAAATTTCCGAGCGCCGATCCGGGCATTACTGTATCCAAATCAATCACGCAGACACCTTCGCCTATGATATCATCCAGCATAATATTACTGAGCTTGGTATCATTATGCGTCACGCGCAGAGGAAAAATTCCGTCGGCAATGCCTTTCACGATAAAATCACACTTCTCTTCCCTCGCCGGCGCAAAAGCAATCTCCGCTCGCCCTGATGCAGCTCGTCCGGCACTATCCGCGGAGCACTACCAAAGCTTCGGGGGATAAACGCCCGATTGAATCAAACGTCGGATTCCTTCCACCACCGTGGGCTTATCCTCGGGATAGGTCACACCCTGCCAGATCGCATCGGTATTGAGCACCTGTACACGGCAGACGCCCGCCCCCATCATTTGCTCAACAGCACTGGGCAGATAAAATTCGCGCTTGAGCGGATCTCCCTCTTCCGCTGCTAAGAAAGCCGCAAACCCCTGCTCCATACCGCGCATCGCGGCGGGAGTAAAGCCCCAGCAATTCATCGATACCGTTGTGTCAGCAGGCAGAGCAAAGCAATTGTCGCCCTCCAGATATGCCGCTCCCGTTTCTGTGCGCATAATCTTGGTGCGCTCGGTAATCCCTGTCAAATATCCGTCCGCATCGGTTGAACAAACGCCGCGCGAAACGGTGCCATGATCGGTCAGGGTGTTCTCCAGGGCATAGCCGATCATGCAGAAGGGCTCAACACCATCGGCACTCGGCTTGGCAGTACGCAAAAAGTCACCGAGGCGAAGAAAAGCATCTCGCCCGTAAAAATCGTCAGCATTGATGACGGCAAAGTTATCCTCACCCACCGCCTCGCGTGCGCTGAGGACAGCGTGGCCCGTTCCCCATGGGCGAACACGCCCCTGAGGAACAGTGTAGGACGTCGGAATATCATCGAGACGCTGAAATGCATAGACACATTCAATTTTATCTTCAATCCGCGCTCCAACCGTCTCCTTAAAGAGTGCATAATTTTCCTCTTTGATCACGAACACTACACGGTCAAAGCCGGCTACGATGGCATCATAGACCGAAAAATCCAGAATAAATGCCCCTCCATCGGTGATGGGATCAATCTGCTTCAAGCCGCCATAGCGGGATCCCATCCCTGCAGCCATAATTACCAAAGTCATTTTACACCGATCTCCTTTTCGCAAAGTCAAATCAAAATTGTGTTATTCCTCAAAATTCATCATCGCGCGGAAGGTTTCCAACGCCTGTGCATAGGTCTTTTCCGCCCGATCTCGGTTCATCAGCGAGGTAAGCGAGCCCTGACGACGGAATGCAATGAGGGTATCCTCGGGCAGCTGGGCTGCAGCGGTAAAATAGCATCCGAAAGCTGTATCCGACAACCGAATCGTATAGTCATCATAGGCCAAGTCCGGTTTACTGCCAAGTGCCTCGGACAGGGGAAGGAAAACGCCGTTCTCCCGTACTTTTTCGTAGATCCAGGACTCCATCAGGCAGATGCTGTACTCCCCTGTTTGCAAAAGCTGATAAAATTTATTCAGCTCTTGCACATAGTATCCCGCATTGATCAGAGGATTCTCTTCCCCCGACTCAATCAGTTCATGACGAAGAGCCTTGATCTGCTCTTCGGATAAAATGTACAGTGTGGAGAGTCCCGCTTGCTTGCGCCCATCTCCGTTGTAATCCCGGGGCATAACCGCCCCCACAGCAGAAGACAGTTCCCCCCGACCCGATTCCACAAAAGAATGGGAACCCGCATAGAGGATATTGACATCCGCATCCTCCTTTGCGCACATCTGCAGGGTGCAGATCAGCACCACAATCAGCGCAAAGGCAAGAATAATGGTATGCCATTTGTAGTGATACCAATAATTATCCAACCAGCGGCTCAGTCGGGTATCGACACGGATCTCGCCGCCCTGTTTTTTTTCATTCATGGGTAGCCTCCAAAAAAGGGAGCCCGCCGTCAAGCGTGCTCCCGAAAGAATCAGTTTGCTTTTGCGCGCGAAACCTCGAGGACACGCAGATGAAGCTGTCCGCTGGGTACATCGACGGTCATTTCATCGCCGACCTTTTTGCCAATCAGCGCACTGCCAACAGGGGACTGATCGGATATCTTGCCCAGCAGAGGATTAGCCTCATTGGAGCCCACGAGCGAATACTCAATTTCCTCATCAAAATCGATATCGAGAACTTTCACCTGCGAGCCGACATTAACGGTATCATGCTTGATCGCAGACTCATCCACCACAGTTGCATTGGAGATCAACTCTTCGAGCTCAAGAATACGCGCTTCCACCTGCGCCTGTTCATTACGCGCGGCATCGTACTCGGCGTTCTCGGAGAGGTCACCGAACGAACGTGCGACTGCGATTGCTTCCTTGACCTCCGCACGGCGGGTATTCTTCAGATAGTCGAGCTCCTCGGTCAGCTTGCGGTAGCCCGTTTCGGTATAAAGCTGCTTTGCCTTGATTGCCATGATTGTAACTCCTTAATTCTTGAGATAGTAATATATATTTGTCAAATTATTCGGCATGTTCATTGAGCCACGCGATTGCGGCTTGAAGCTGGGTGTCCTCTTCATCGGTAATTTTGTAAATATTCTTATTGGCAAGCGACTCATCCATCGCCACCTCAAGATCGGGAACAATTCCGATCCCCTCATAGCTGTCCGAGAAAGGCGGGAAGTACATTTTCGTGGTCAGCTTAATAGCAGAACCGTCTCCCAGCTGGAGAATCGACTGCATACTGCCCTTTCCGTAAGTTGTCTCTCCCACGAAAACAGCTTTCTTGTAATCCTTGAGTGCAGAGGTGAACAGCTCAGCCGCCGATGCGGTGCTTCCGTTTGCCAAAACTGCCATGGGGATATCCAGTTCATTGGCATCTGAGGAAATCGACTCTTCATTTCCTGCTTTGTCAACCATACGGATAATGGGACCTTCGGGCAAGAGATAGTCGAGAATGGTCGTAATGGAGGTCAGGTCTCCGCCGGGATTATACCGAACATCAAAAACAAGACGGGTTGCACCGGAATCAATCAGCTCAGCAACAGCATCTTTGAACTGCTGCGGTGTTCCGAGATCAAAGCCTGTAATTTTGATGATGCCAACCGTCGAATCAGTCTCACAGAGATGATGCAGAACCGTGATCTCGGTGACATAGCCGCGGACAATGGAGAATTCCACCGTTTCGCTGTAATTCTCCCCACGCAGAACGGTAAAGACGGCTGTCGTTCCCGCTTTGCCCTGCATTTTGGAAACCGCCATGGTGTACCCCAGCTCGGCAACACTTTCCTTTTCTTCGCCGACATAAACAATCAGATCTCCCGGCTCAACACCGGCTTCGAGGGCAGGCGAATCGGGCATTACGTTGAGGACCTCAATCAAACCGTAATCGGTATTAAAAATAACACTCACACCGATCCCCTGCATCTCGGCATTGGTATCGGCGGTCAGCAGTTCATACTCCTCTTCGGTGAAATAATCACCGTAAACATCGCCCGTCCCTGCGACATAGCCGCGGATGATATACTCATTGAGCACGTCTTCGTCGATGTCGTTATAGTAATAATACCGGTAAACTGAATCAATTGTGGAAAGTTTTTCATCGGTGAAGGGGGAATTCTGTGCGCTTTGCTCCTTTTGCTCGGTCAGCGCGGCACTGTCCAAGTACCCCTGACGCAGCTCTGCGGCGGCTTGCTCACGCAGCAGTGTATAGGTGGTCATAAAGGTCACCAGTACGGCAAGAAGCAAGCAAATGATAAACAGCGAAATTGAAATACGTTTGGTTTGTTTCAAAGTTTCATTTCCTTTCCGGGAAATCGTAAAAATTATTGGGGCTGAGTGACATATTCGATGGGATTCTGGCAAACACCATCAAGACGAACCTCAAAGTGAACATGGTTGCCGTAGGAATGTCCCGTGGTGCCCACTTTGGCGATCACCTGTCCCTGCTTGACCTTATCGCCCACCTTCACATTAAGCTGATTTGCATGGGCATACAGCGTGGACTTGCCGCCGCCGTGGTCGATAATTACATAGTTGCCGTAACTCCAATGATAAGCAGCGGTAATCACAGTTCCACTGTTGGAAGCATATATGTTCGACCATGCGTTGGCAGGAATATCAATTCCTCGGTGAAATTCGCGCACACCGTTGAGCGTACGGTATCCGTAATTGGAGGAAATGCGCTTCCAACTGATATCCACCGGCCAGATAAATTCGCCACCGACATAAGCTGCGTTGGCTTTGGCCTGCAGCTCCTTGATGTATGCCTGCATTTCTTTATCGACTTCAGCTTCCTTGGCGGAAATTGCCGCATACGAGGACTGGCTTGCGGAAATGCTCTGCTGCAATGCTGCAAGATCGGCATTGTTCTGATCTTGCTGATTTTCGAGATCTTCCTGTTTTGCTTCCAGTTCAACCTTCTTGTCCTCATTGAGCAGCTGAAGTGCCTCCAGCTCGTCCTCCGCCGCCTCTAATTCAACCGTATCATTTTGGTATTGCTCCATGATGCGAATGTTATATTCCATCATACACCCGATCCGTTCAACCCGCGTCAAAAAATCATAAAGACTCTCTGCGCCAAGCAACAGTTCCAGATAGCCCACATCTCCCTCTTCATAGGTTATGCGCAATCGATCAAGAAAATTCTGTCTTTGTTCGGCAACATCAGCTTTTTTATCGATAATTTCCAGCTGCTTGGTGCCTATCTTCACATCAGTCTCCTCGATCAGAGCTTCCAACGTGTCGATCTCCTCCAGAGTAAGGCTCAGCTGACGGTCAAGGAAACCCTTAAGCTCCAGTGCATCGGTCTGCTCACTCTTTGCTGAAACGATATTGGCATAAAGCTCACTGCGCTCCTGTTGGAGCCGTTTCAGCTCAGCCTCATAAGCCTGAATTGTCGCATCGGTTAACTGTGTAGCCGCCTCAGCGGGACGAATTGCCATGGGGATCAGCAGCAAAGAAGTAAAAATCAACGCAGAAACGGCAAGAATGATCCAATGTGCGGGGCGGAAATGTGCGTTTTGTTTCATTTGAGTTTTGACTCCTTTCTCGCAAATTATGCGAAGCACCGGGCGGTAATCACGCATTGAGATTGCGCCGCAGAGAGATGGAAGAGCCGATCGCTCCGGTAAGCGTACCGATCAGCAGGAAGCCTGCCAGCACATACTGCCAGACTTCGGAGAAGAGGTAAACCTCTATCATGCGGATCTCGGAAACAACGATCTGTTCGATATATGTATACAGATACCATTCGACCAAATACGCAATCGTCCCCGAGAACAACCCAATCAACGCACCTTCCAGAATGAACGGTGTGACAATAAAGGTTCGTGTGGCACCGATATACCGCATCACGTTGATTTCATTGCGCCGCGAATGCACAGCAATTTTGATGGTATTGATGATGACAAAAATGCTGACAACAAACAACAGAGCCAAAAACCAAGTGAACACCAAGGTCATGCCCGATTTAAAGCTTTCAATCTGCATGGCAAGGTCAAGACGAAGGATAACCTTGGATATTCCCTCAATTTCACTGAGCTGATATTCAAGCGTTGTCGCCTTCGTAACATCGGCATAGGTAATGTAGAACATATCGGGCAGCGGATTGGCCTCCCCCTCGGCGATCACGAAAAGGTCGCTGTACTCGGCGTAATCCTGACGCATCTCCTCCAATCCTTCCTCTTTGGAGATGAAGGTGATGGTATCCACGTTGGACATCGACTCCAGCGTCTTGCCGATTTCCTCCACCTGCGCATCATCCAGCTCAGGATCGAGATAAATGGCAATTTCATTCATCAGCCCAAGCTCACCCAGATTGAGATTCAGATCTGCCACCAACAAGGCAAAGCTGCCCAGCACAACCAGACAGGATGCCAGAATCAGAATTGAAGCAATCGTCATCACACTGTTGCGCCACAGGCTCTTGAACGCCTGTCCAATGAAGTAAAAGGGATTATAGCGGCTCATTCAAACATCCCTCCTACCTTATCCTCTGTGACCTTGCCGTGCTCGATGGTCACGACACGCTGCTGATAATAATCCACCAAACTCTTTTCGTGGGTGACCACAATCACGGTTTTACCCAAGCGATTGATTTTGAGCAGAAGATTCATGATCTCAATGCTCATCTCAGGGTCGATGTTGCCCGTCGGCTCATCGGCGATGATGATTTTGGGGTTATTGGCAAGGGCACGCGCAAGCGCCACCCGCTGCTGTTCACCGCCCGACAGCTCATTGGGATACCGATTCAGCTTGTCGCCCAAGCCGACCGTATTCAAAATTGCGGGAACACGCTTGCGAATCTTACTCGCGGGAGTACCCACAACGTGCATAGCAAACGCAACATTTTCATAGACAGTTTTATTGGGGAAAAGACGGAAATCCTGAAAAACAACCCCCAACTGACGGCGGTAATGCGCAACCTTATAGTTGGGCATCTTGGTCAGATCAAAATCATTGATGATCAATTTTCCCGAGGTTGGCTTTTCCTCACGCAGCAAAAGACGCATCAGCGTAGTTTTTCCCGCACCGGAATGGCCAACGACAAAGACAAACTCCCCATCGTCAATGCGCAGCGTCACACCATTGAGCGCTGCCGTCTTATTCGGATATACCTTTTTTACATTTTGCAGTTCAATCATCGAAATTATAGTCCTTTACGTTGGAATGACTCACAAAAATTTGTGAGGATCGCCCTGTGCTGGTCCGACTGCGGTTAGCTCCGACATCCGAAACGCACATCTGCGTTCCTCACAAATGAAAGTATCAAATTGCTTGGGGCTATTGAATTGTGGATTTAGAACTTAACCGGCTTGGAATTGAGATATTTCTTAACCATCAGTGCAACTTTGAAGGTAATCGCGTGTTCAAACTCACGCAGATCAAGCCCTGTCAGCTTGCGGATCTTTTCCAGACGATAAACCAGCGTGTTGCGATGCACAAACAGCTTACGGGAAGTCTCGGAGACATTAAGATTGTTCTCAAAGAAAGCCTGGATCGTCATCAGCGTCTCACGGTCAAGCGACTCAAGCGAGCCTTTCTTGAAAACCTCGGAGAGGAACATCTCACAAAGGGTGGTAGGCAGCTGATAGATCAGACGGCCGATGCCGAGATTTTCATAGCTGATGATATTCTTCTCGGTCTCAAACACCTTACCGACCTCAATGGCAACCTGCGCCTCTTTATATGCGCGTGCGAGGTCCTTGATATTGTCCACCATGGTGGAAATACCGATGGCAACCTTGGTATAGAACTCGGTGCTAAGCGTATCGGCAATATTGACAGCGATCTTCTCAACTTCCTTCATCTCGGTGTTGGGCTTGATATCCTTCACCAAAACAATGTCATGCTCACCCACGCTGATCACATAATCCTTGCTCTTATCGGGGAACATATTCTGCAGCATCTCGAAAGGCATCATATCGGTCTTGCCATAGAACTTGACCAGGAAAACAATGCGCACTTCCTCTGTGTTGAAATGCAGTTCTTTGGACTTGATATAAATATCGCTGGGCAGAATGTTGTCCAGAATGATATTCTTAATAAAGGAACCCTTGTCGTACTTTTCGTCATACAGGCTCTTGATATTGCCGAGTGAGATCGCAAGCAGCTTGGCTGTGCGCTCGGCCTGCTTGTCCTCTCCTTCGACAAAAACGATATACTCCATCTTGGTGCACATGCCCAACGGGCGATAGGTATACCCGCCGATGGCAAGCGACTCCGATGTATAGGCCAGTTCATCCCGGATGCCCTGCTTAATTTCGCCGATTTTGACCAGCTCACTGCAGGAAATAATCACGCCGTTTTCATCAATTACGCCGATCACACGATCGACCGCATCCTTCATTTGGTGGATAACACCCTGAAACAATCTGTTCGACATATAGGACCCTCTCGTTCTCTATCAGTTTTCGAGTATTTCTGTATACTTACCTATATCTTTGCAAAAATGCTTGGTGATACACTGCTGTTGATTCGATCTTTCACCGATCAAATCAGGCGCAAGGTGTTGATGATAGCTACCACCATAAACCACCCTGCCAGCAAAACCACGGCATAGAAGATCAGTGCAGGCATCACAAAGCCGACAATCAAGCCAGCCAAAAGCAAAGCGGCAGTCACGATCAGGGGATAGCGGTCCATCTGACCCGAAGAACTCTGCCCTGCAATGCGAGAGTTCGGGGCAACAAGGATAATCACAGACAGCAAAAGAACCGCGGCAACCAGAACGACAGGAATGATGACACCCAGCAAGCTGCTGCCGAAGTGCAGGAAAGAAAGTGCAAGTGCCCCCACGACTGTGCAGAGTGAATACGTAAAGAAACCACGGGGATACAAATAGTAAACAAAGAAGAGCAGCGCACACGAAAGCAGGCTGATCATCAGTCGAGTTGTGCTCAGATAGGGGTAAAGCAGGCAAACTGCAAGCAGACCGGCCGAAACGCAGGTCAGCAAGGAAGCAGAAAAGACATTCATGCTCTCATCCACCTTCTGCTTGCGGCGGAAGATCCACAGTGCGCCGGCGCAGAGCGTCGCAATCGCAAACAGCGGAACCAAAATCGGACGCACATAGTTATACAGCATCAATTCGGTTGAAATATAGCTGCCCTTCAACGACAGGATAGCAAATACCACCACAAGAAGGACAATAAAGAACACCGAAATCCGGTTGCTTACAACATCCTTCTTTCTGTTGCGCTGATCAACAATCACTTTTTTCTTTGCATTGCTCAAGACAATCATCTCCATACTTGGTTAGTTTTCGGCGTTGCCTGACCGAGCATCGGTCAGTTCATACGCATAAGACAAAGCGGACAGGGCATAAATAGGCGCTGTTTCACAGCGCAGAATACGCGGTCCGAGTCCTGCAAGGTTCAAGCCGGCCGCACGGGCTTCCTCAACCTCATCAGGTGAAAATCCGCCTTCCGCGCCGATGACCAGAGCGATCTCCGGGCGTGGAGGCAACAGGCAATTCAGCAAGCGCGGAAGCGGGAGCGTTCCCTCTCCCTCATAAAAAAAGAGAGAAAGATCGGCACGCGCTGCTTCTTTCAGCATTGCCGAAAAGGAAATGGGCATTGCGACACGGGGAATTATGCCTCGTCCGCATTGTTTTGCCGCCTCAGCCGCAATTCGGCCTCGACGCTGCTGTTTTTTGGGCTCACCTTCTGCCGGGCGGGCAATACAGCGCGAACTGACAAAAGGAATGATCTCCCCTGCCCCGCACTCAACTGCCTTTTGCACGACAGTCTCCATTTTATCGGCTTTCGAGAGCGCGACAAATAGGCGGGCGAAATAGGGCGGTTCGGTACAGCATGGGTACACATCATTTTGTGCCGCCTGTGCCGTCACCGCATCAGTGCAAAAATGATTGATGCGGCAGCGATATTCAAGCAAACCGGCATCCGGACCGTCCTGCGGGCAGATAATCACTTCATCTCCCACTGCCATACGCAGAGAATGGGAAATGTGGTGAGCATCTTCTCCCCGCACCGTCACATTTATTGTTACGGCAGAACCGTCCTCAATCCGTACAATCTGTTCGGACGGAACAAAGAATCTCGGCATACATGCTCCTTTGGCAACGCGGCGGTCAATTTGTGACATTTGCCCCGCGACTCCCCCTAATTATACTACAGATTGCCCAATTTGTCAAAGCTTTTTTTGATAAAAATCGCAAAAAATTTGTTTTTTTTCACAATTATTGCGAAAAATATACCATGCGGAGCATAAAATTCGCCGCATATGCAAACGGCTTTATTTCTTTTTCCGACGAGATCGCTTTGCTGACGTGGCGCCGGAAACATTTGCTTGCACCGAAGCAGGTGATGCTGCAGGCACTTCCGTCGGTGAAGATGCAGCACCATCTTCAAGCACCGTTGTCTGTTCCGGTACCGACTCCGAGTGTTCGGTATTGCCTGCTTTTTTCTTTGCCAGACGATACTCAATAAGCTGGCGGAAGAGGGTATACAACACAGAGCAAAGCGGAACGCTGATTAAAATGGTTGCAAATCCGCCCAGTTCACCGCCGATGAGTACTGCGGCAATCACCAAAATAGCAGGAAGTCCCACCTGTTTTCCCACCACGCGGGGGTAGATCAAATTGTTCTCCAACTGCTGCAGCACCAACAGGAAAATCAAAAACAGAAGGGCCTTGATCGGGCTGACCATCAAAATCAGGAATGCGGAAACGCCGCCGCCTATCCATGCACCGAAGATGGGAATCAGTGCAGAAACGGCAACCAGCACCGAAACCACGCCCGCATAAGGGAAGCGGAAAATCAGCATACCGATAAAGCAAAGCACACCGAGAATAACCGCCTCAAGCAGCTGCCCTGTAATAAAATTGGAGAAAGTCTGATTGGAAAGACGTGCAATCTCCTCGATTTTTTCGGTCACGGCATCGGGCAAAAAAGCAGACAGCGCACGATCAAGAAACCGAGCAATTTTTTCTTTCTGCAGTAAAATATATATGGCAAGAATCAACCCGATAAAGAAGTTGATCAATCCGCCGAAGACAGACGTGGTCAACCCTGCGGCGAAAGCGAAAACCGATCCTGTCCCGTTTTTGAGGGCATCAAAAACCACGCCGAAGAAATTGTTCCAGTCCACCTGCAGCTCGGCAATCAGCTCGGCGGAAATATTATACTCGACCAGCTTTTCGGTAATCCATTTCAAACAGCGTTCGGCAAATGACGGCAGCGTCGTCAGCAGACTGTTGACAGTATCCTCAATTCCGGGCACAATAACCCGAAGAATCAAGGCAACAACAATCAAAATCGAGAGGATAGTCGCCACCAAGCTCACGGGACGACAAAGCCTGCGCAGGATGGGACGGTTGCTCTTGGCCATAAAGGCAAAAACACGCGTCTCGAAGCTGCGCATCAACACATTGAGAACAAAGGCAATGGCAAGACCAAGCACAAGCGGGCTGAGCACAAAATAGCAGCGGCGCAAAAATTCCCACACCTGGGCAAGATTGAGCACAAGCAAAAACAAAAGCACGCCGAATGCAATCAATAGCATTGCGCGGCGGGTAGAATGATCGCGGTAAGGCTTCAAAACAGCACCTCCATAAAAATGATACAAATCGGACGATTATCATTTTTTCAATTTGATTATAGCACAGTTTGATAAAAAAAGCAAACAAAATGCAAAAAATTCACAAAAAGCAACGGAGGTGCAATTTGCACCTCCGTCAAAATACCAAACCGACATCAGCCGTCCCAGCGCAGGGCAAGGGCGCACCAGTCGTTCTCGGCCGCGCGCTCGATCACGCTGAAGCCGCGGGCGCAGAGCTCAATCTCCACCTCAGCGGCGCGCGGCTCAATGATGCCCGACGCCAACAGGACACCGCCCTTTTCCATGTACTGCCCGATATCGGGCGCCATGCGCAGGATAATATCTGCCACGATATTGGCGGCAACCAAGCCGAACTTCTCCCCCTCCGGCACCGAGCGCAGCAGATCTGACTGATCAACACTGACCAGATCACTACAGGCATTGTCCCCAACATTTTCTCTCGCCACCTTAACAGCGACGGGATCAATATCATACGCCGCGCAGGAAGAAGCCCCCAGCTTGGCGGCACAAATGGCAAGAATCGCCGTGCCGCAGCCCACGTCCAGCATTTTCACGCCGGGCTCGGTATAGCGCTCAAGCAAGCCGAGTACAAGGCGGGTTGTTTCGTGGGTACCTGTGCCGAAAGCCATACCGGGATCCATGCGGATGATTACATCATCCTCGGCAGCATCGTACTTCTCCCACTGGGGGACAATCACCAATCGCTCACCGATGTGGATGGGTTTGTAGTACTGCTTCCATGCCTCGGCCCAATCGTCTTCTCTGACGCCGACAAGCTCTATCTGCGCATCCACCCCCTCGGCGGCAAATCGCTCACGCAGGAAAGCCATGGCATCGGCAACACCACCGTCGGCAGGCAGATAGACCGAAACCGCCGCATGATCGCGATCGGCTTCCAGAATCTGCTCATCCACCAGCTCACCGTACATGCCGTTGAGCGAAAAATCGCTGTAATCCTCAATCATCAGCTGAGCATTGATCACGCTCATGACGGCACAGGCGGTATCCAGCTGCGAGGTAGGCACTGTCGCCTTGAGTTGCGTCCATTCTTGATTCATTGTCATACTCCTTATTTGTCACGGCCGAAGAATTTCGAGCGGAAGCCGTTTTTCTTCTGATAATTTTTCTCACCGCAGGCATCGGCGAAGGCGCGCATAGCATCCTTTTGCTTTTCATTGAGATTTTTGGGCACCTCAACATTGACGGTAAAGATCAGATCGCCGCGGCGGGAGGAATTTACATACGGAATTCCCTTTCCGCGCAACGTGAAAGCGGTTCCGGGCTGTGTGCCTTCGGGAATGGTATATTTCTGCGTTCCCTCAAGCGTGGGCACGTCAATCTCCGCCCCCAGTGTTGCATCGGCGATGGTGATGGGCAGCTCACAATAAATATTGTAGCCATCGCGCTCAAAGAAGGCGTGCGGACGCACATTGATAATCAGAACGAGATCGCCCGCCGAGCCACCGTTTCTGCCGTCGTTGCCCTCACCACGCAGTGCAACGCGCTCCCCGTCATCGATACCCGCCGGGATCGACACACTGAGCTTGCGGGTAATGCGGATATATCCCTTTCCGCTGCAGTTGCCGCAGGGATCCTTGATGATCTTACCCGTGCCCTTACATTTTTCACAAGTCACAGTGGACTGGAAAGCCATGCCGCCCATACGCTGGGTTACGCGGCGCTGACCTGTTCCGCCGCAGTCACGGCAGGTCTCGGGGCTGGTCCCCGCCGCCGCACCGCTTCCGCCGCAGTCAGGACACTTCTGCACGCGGGCGTAGGAAATATCTTTTTTGACACCGAACGCCGCTTCTTCAAAGCTGACCGTGACGCGAACGCCGATATCTTCGCCCCGCACAGGTCCATTGCGGCGAGCACTCGACGAGCCACCAAACGCGCCGCCGAAGAAGCTGCTGAAAATATCTCCGATGTCGCCGAAATCGCCAAAGCCGCCAAAGCCCGCGCCGCCGCCCATGGACGGATCAAACGCAGCGTGACCGTACTGGTCATACTTGGCGCGCTTGTCGCTGTCCGAGAGGACGTCGTAGGCCTCGTTGACTTCTTTGAACTTCGCCTCAGCCTCAGCGTCACCGGGGTTCATATCGGGATGGTACTTTTTGGCCAGCGAGCGGTAGGCTTTTTTGATGGTGGCCTCGTCCGCACCCTTTTCCAGACCCAGTACCTCATAATAATCTCTTTTTTCTGCCATGGGAGACTCCAATCTGTAACATAGTCGGGGGGATCGGGGCGCTGCCCCAAACCCCGGTCAGGGGACTTTCGGAAAACCGAACTGCCCGACAGGCAGTTCCCAGGGAGATTGCCCTCGGCAATCTCGGAAGTCCCCTAACAACCCCCAAAAACTTCCACCCGCGCTCTTGGTTGAAATACAGCAAAAATCAAAAGCGTGTTTGGAAGTTTTTGCGGGGGTGTGGGGGCGCTTTTTACAAAACGCGCCCCCACGTTTACCCTTATTTATCGGTCTTATCTTCGTAATCGGCGTTGTAGTAAGTGCCGTCGCCGCCCTGACCGGCGTTGGGATCAGCACCCTGCTGAGCCGCGCCCGACTGAGCATAGAGCTTCTCGGAGAGAGCGTAGAATGCCTTCTCCAGTGCCTCGGTGTCTGCCTTGATGGCGGCAGTATCATCGGTCTTCACCGTTTCCTTGAGCTTGGCGATTGCGCTCTCAACGCTTGCCTTCTCATCAGCCGTCACCTTGTCTCCCAGCTCGCCCAGTGCCTTCTCGCTCTGGAAGATCAGCGACTCGGCGTGGTTCTTGGTGTCCACAGCTTCTTTCTGACGGCGGTCCTCATCGGCGAACTTCTCGGCGTCCTTCACGGCGCGGTCGATGTCCTCCTGGGACATATTGGTGGAAGAAGTAATGGTAATGTGCTGTTCCTTGCCGGT
>JAFQVV010000035.1 GCA_017407835.1 Clostridia bacterium | reverse complement strand
TCCCATGCGCTGAACATCTTCGGCGACCACTCCGACGTTTACGCTTGCCGTCAGACCGGTTTTGCTATGCTGGCCGAGTCCAATCCTCAGGAAGTTATGGACCTGGGTGCTGTTGCTCACCTGGCAACCATCAAGGGCCGTGTTCCCTTCCTGAACTTCTTCGACGGTTTCCGTACCTCCCACGAGATCCAGAAGATCGAAGCTTGGGACTACAAGGATCTGGAAGAGATGGTGGACAAGGATGCTATCGCTGCATTCCGCGCCCGCGCACTCAATCCCGAGCATCCTGTGCTCCGCGGCTCGGCTGAAAACGGCGACATCTTCTTCCAGCACCGCGAGGCCTGCAACCGTTACTACGATGCACTTCCCGCAATCGTTGAGGAGTACATGGACAAGGTCAACGAGAAGATCGGCACCGATTATAAGATCTTCAACTACTACGGTGCACCCGATGCTGATCGCGTCATCATCGCGATGGGCTCGATCTGCGACGTGGCAGAGGAAGTTATTGATTACATGCTTGCTCAGGGGGAGAAGGTTGGTTTGATCAAGGTCCGCCTGTACCGTCCTTTCTGCGCAGATAAGCTTGCTGCTGCACTGCCCAAGACTGCGAAGAAGATCGCTGTCCTCGACCGCACCAAGGAGCCCGGCTCGCTGGGTGAGCCTCTGTATCTGGATGTTGTTGCAGCACTTGCAACCCAGGGTGTTGAGGCAACGGTTGTCGGCGGCCGCTACGGTCTCGGCTCCAAGGATACACCTCCCTCTTCCATCTTCGCTGTCTACGAGAACCTCGCACAGGACAAGCCCAAGGCTAACTTCACTATCGGTATTGTGGACGACGTGACCGGTCTCTCCCTCGAGGAGAAGCCCGCTCCCGACACTGCAGCTCCCGGCACCATCGCCTGCAAGTTCTGGGGTCTGGGCGGCGACGGCACCGTCGGTGCAAACAAGAACTCCATCAAGATCATCGGTGACCACACCGACAAGTATATTCAGGCTTACTTCCAGTACGACTCCAAGAAGACCTCGGGTATCACCATCTCGCACCTGCGCTTCGGTGACAGCCCCATCAAGAGCCCCTACTACATCAACAAGGCTAACTTCGTTGCCTGCCACAACTCTTCTTACCTCAAGAAGTATGACATGGTCAGCGATATCAAGCCCGGCGGCACCTTCCTGCTTGACTGCGCATGGTCTGCCGATGAGCTCGATGCAAATCTGCCCGCAAAGGTGAAGTCCTACATTGCAGAGAACAACATCAAGTTCTACACCATCGACGCAACCACCATTGCTACCAAGAAGATCGGTAACGCAAAGGTGAAGAACACCGTTCTGCAGTCCGCATTCTTCGCTCTGGCCAACATCCTGCCCAAGGATGAGGCAATTGAGTACATGAAGAAGGCTGCTTACAAGTCCTACATCAAGAAGGGTCAGGCAATTGTTGACCTCAACTATGCCGCAATCGACGCAGGCGCTGATGCTTATGTCGAGATCAATGTACCCGAGGCTTGGAAGAACTGCGCACCCGATGCACCCAAGGCTGCATTCGAGAGCAAACGCGCAGATCTGCAGGACTTCGTCAACAAGGTGGTTAACCCCGTGAATGCCATGGCCGGTGACAGCCTGCCTGTATCCGCCTTCAACGATTATGTTGACGGTACCTTCCCGCAGGGCTCCACCGCTTCCGAGAAGCGCGGTGTTGCTGTTTACGTTCCTACCTGGCATGCTGAAAACTGCATCCAGTGTAACCAGTGCGCATTTGTATGTCCTCACGCGGCTATCCGTCCCTTCGCCATGACCGAGGACGAGGCTGCTGCAGCTCCTGCCGCAACCAAGTTCACCGCTAAGCCCGTGATCAAGACCAACTACAAGTTCACCATGGCAATCTCGCCTGCTGACTGTATGGGTTGTACTCTCTGCGTTAAGGCGTGCCCTGTCACTGCCAAGGCAGAGAAGGACGGCACTGACAAGAAGGCTCTCGAGATGGTTCTCGCTCCCACGCAGGCTGACCAGCAGGCTCCTTGGGACTACGCTGTTGCTAACGTCTCCGAGAAGCCCGAGCTCATCAACACCACCGTTAAGGGCTCCCAGTTCAAGCAGCCCCTGCTTGAGTTCTCCGGCTCCTGCGCCGGCTGCGCCGAGACCTCCTACGCTCGTCTGATCACCCAGCTCTTCGGTGAGACCATGTATATCTCCAATGCGACCGGTTGTTCCTCCATTTGGGGCGGCTCGGCACCTGCTACTCCCTACACCGTCAACAAGGAGAGCGGCCGCGGTCCCGCATGGGCTAACTCCCTGTTTGAGGACAACGCTGAGCACGGTCTCGGTATCCACCTCGGCCAGAAAGCAATCCGCGAGAAGCTGATCCGCCGTGTTGAGGAGATGATGGCTTCCGAGAAGGCTTCCGACGAGTTCAAGGCTGCCGCACAGGCTTACCTCGATACCAAGGACAACTCCAAGGCGAACATCGAGCCCACCAAGGCACTGATTGCAGAGCTGGAGAAGGCTGCAGCCGCCGGCTGCCCCGTCGCTCCCGCTATCCTTGCCGAGAAGGATTACCTGGGCAAGAAGTCCACTTGGATCTTCGGCGGCGACGGCTGGGCATATGACATCGGCTTCGGCGGTCTGGACCACGTCATCGCATCGGGCGAGGATGTGAACATCATGGTCTTCGACACTGAGGTTTACTCCAACACCGGCGGACAGGCATCCAAGGCTTCCAACATCGGCCAGGTTGCACAGTTTGCCGCTGCAGGTAAGGCCATCGGCAAGAAGAACCTCGCTGAGATCGCCATGTCCTACGGCTACGTCTACGTGGCACAGGTTGCCATGGGCGCAGATATGAACCAGCTGCTCAAGGCACTGACCGAGGCAGAGGCATATCCCGGACCTTCCATCATCATCGGCTACGCACCCTGCGAGATGCACGGTATCAAGGGCACCATGCAGAACTGCCAGCTCGAGATGAAGCGTGCCGTTGAGGCAGGCTACTGGCAGATGTTCCGCTACAACCCTGCAGCCAAGGCAGAGGGCAAGAACCCGCTGACCGTTGACTCCAAGGAACCCACTGCAAGCTACATTGACTTCATCAAGTCGGAGAACCGTTACAGCCGCCTGCTGCAGCAGTTCCCGGATCGTGCGGAGGTTCTCTTCGCCGAGGCCGAGAAGAATGCAAAGGCCAAGTACGATCGTCTCTGCAAGATGGGCAAGCTCTACGAATAATTTGAACTGAACCCAATGAGGGGGAAGGGAGCCGCATGCAAGGTTCCCTTCCCCCTCTCGATTTTGCCGCAGGCGAAATCGATTCACCCGCATCCCGCGAAAACTTTGGGGCAGAGAGGGAATGTGGTGGTGTTGCCAGATGCGCGAATTTTGTCGGAAAAATGTAAGAATTTTGTTATGGCACTGTCATTGCGCCCCGCGGAGAATTATGGTATACTATGGATATCAACACCATTGGAGGTAGTTATGCGCGTCATTGGAAACATACTTTGGCTGATTTTGGGTGGATTTTTGCTGGCGCTTGCTTGGGCGCTTGTGGGGATTTTGCTTTGTGTGACCATTGTGGGAATTCCGTTTGGGATTGGGTGCTTTAAGATTGCGGGTTTTGTCCTTTCTCCGTTTGGACGGGAAATTGTGTATCCGGCGCGGGCATCGGGATGCGGATCGGTACTGCTCAACATTCTTTGGTTAGTTGTGTTCGGCTGGGAATTGGCATTGGGCGCACTGATGGCGGGTGTGTTGATGTGTGTGACCATCATCGGTATTCCGTTTGGGCTTCAGAGCTTTAAGCTGGCACAACTGTCGCTGATGCCCTTTGGTGCGGATATTCGTCGGGTGGAGGGAAAAAGATGAAAAAATGGTATTTGTTTGTGGTGGCCTTAGTAATCATGCTGATGCTTGCCGCTTGCGGCGGCGATGTCAGCGGGTTGGAAAGAATCGTGGGGGAAAGCGAGCACTACACGGCGCGGGAGATCAACGCTGCGATGGATGCGGTGGAATCGCATTTTCGGCGCCATTTTGATGGTTGTACGCTGATCGAGCTGTCCTATGATGAGGTATTTTCCGACAAGCACGGCGAGGGATATGCAGAGAGATACAAGGCCGCTGATGTGATTGTGCTGACCTCCAGCTTTTCGGTAGACGAGAGTGGAGGGGATGGAAGTCTCAATCCCAACTACACCTATACGCGATGGCAATGGATCCTGACGAGATCGAAAATTGGCGGCTGGACGCTGCGCGATTGGGGCTATTGATCCGAAAAAACAAAAAACAATCCTCCGCGCTCTTGTAAAACGCGGAGGATTGTGCTATAATAAAGATATTCTTGAGATCGTCGAAAGGATATAGAGATGAATATCTGGCATGATATGAACCCCACTCAGATCACCCCGCCCGACTTTTGTGCGGTAATTGAAATTTCCAAGGGGAGCCGCTGCAAGTATGAGTTGGACAAAGCAACGGGTATGTTGCGTCTTGACCGCGTATTGTACACTGCGACGCACTATCCGGCGAACTATGGGTTTATTCCGCGCACCTTTGCTGACGATCTGGACCCTCTGGATGTGCTGGTGATCTGCTCCGAGACCATTCAGCCCATGACGCTTGTGCGCTGCTATCCCATCGGCGTTCTGCGCATGATCGATGATGGGCATATTGATGACAAGATTATCGCTGTTCCTCACTCCGATCCGCTGTACAATCACTATCGTGATATCGACGAGCTTCCCTCCCATCTGTTCGATGAGATGCAGCATTTCTTCCGTGTGTATAAGGAGCTGGAGAACAAATCGACGGCGGTTGAGTCGATGTATGATCGTGCACGTGCCGAGGAAATTATCACACAGTCGATCAATCGATACAACGAAACCTACGTCAAGAACGCCTGATGCACCGTCAATCACAGAGATGGAGGGCAAGATATGCTGCTTGCGTTTAACATCGGGAATACCAGCATTTCGTTTGGTGCCGTAAGTGAGGAAGGACTCCGCTTCCGCGCGGATATTGCGGCACATCCGGTGCGGACGGCTGATGAATATGCCGTTCTGCTTGCACAGATTTTTACGCTGCATGGCTTTGATCCTGCTACGATCACCGATGTGATTATTGCTTCGGTTGTGCCATCGCTTTTTAATGCGGTGCGCGCTGCCGTGACGCGGTTTACTGCGGTTAAACCGTCGATTGTTGGACCGGGTATGCGGACGGGATTGCAGATCCGCATCGACACCCCCACGCAGCTCGGTGCCGATCTTGTTGTGCTGGCGGCAGGGGCGAAGAAACACATTCGCTCGGGGGCGGCGGTTATTGCTTGCCTTGAAACCGCCACAACATTGACGGTGATGGATGCTGACGGTGCCATCTGCGGTGTGGTGATTTTGCCCGGCGTAGCGAGTGCGGCAGCCGCTCTTGAGCGAGATACCGCCCAGCTTCCGCAGATTTTGCTTACGCCGCCCAAAAAGGTGATCGGAAAGAATACATCCGATTCGATTCGCTCGGGGCTTTTGTGGGGCGCTGCGGTGCAGCTTGACGGCTTGGTTGAACGCATTGCAGAGGAGCTTGACATTCCTGCGGCCGAAATCTCTCTTTTGGCAACGGGGCAATATGCTGACCGCGTGACATCACTCTGCCGTCATCGTTTCTTGCGTTATCCCGATTTGCTGTTTACGGGATTGCGTGAACTGCATCAATTGAATCGGCGGAACTGACGTCGAATCCGCCCTGCATTCACGTACGGTGAAGCGGGAGCGGAGGAATATACTTTTGTCTGCCCCGGGCTTATGCCCGTGATAGAACCAGCCGCGCAAGCGGCAAAAATACAGTTGCGTTGCATCCGAGGATTGTCGGAGCGACAGCAAGGAGGTTTATATGCAAAACAAAATCAAGCGCATGGTGGGCATTGCCTTTTTGATGGCAATGATTATTGTGCTCCAGCTGATCGGCGGGATGATCCCTCCCATCGGCGGGTTAGTCTCGCTTTCCCTTGTACTGATCCCTATTGTGGTCGGTGCGGCGGTGTTTGGGCCGTCAGGCGGTGCAATCCTTGGCGCAACCTTTGGATTGATCGTTTACATAGCCTGTGTCAACGGCACCGATCCCGGAGGAGCCATGGTTTTTCAGGCGAATGCGGTACTGTGCTTCTTCGTTGTGATGGGGAAGGGCATTCTGGCAGGTGTGGCTTCAGCTTGGGTATATGCGTTACTCAAAAAGAAGAATGTCAACGGATATGTTGCGATGCTCATGGCAGCCATTGTCTGCCCTGTGGTCAATACCGGAATCTTTTTGGCTTGCATGGCGCTCTTCTATGGCGACGTGCTGACGGCATGGGCAAATGGCTCTCCCGTCCTGACTTATGTGCTGTCCACTCTTGTCCTGCTCAATTTCCTGCCCGAGCTTGCACTGAATGTGATCTTTAGCCCCGCAGGCGAGCGAATCGTTCATGTCGTCAAACGTGCCAAGTGAGCGATATTCACGTGTAAATACAAAAATCGGTGCTGCGCATTTCGCGCAGCACCGATTTTCGTATGGAGAAAAGTTAGGATTGATTGTTTGTATTGTTTCGTGCAGCTGATTTTTTGCTGCCGCGGCGGACAAGCACAACGATGACTGTCACAGGAACGGCAACGATAACAGCCAGAACAAGCAGAGTGGGCAGTGCATAGATGAATCCCACGGCGAAGTCCTTGCAGTTGTCGGCAAAATCAGCCCAGCTCTCGCGGAAGGCGATGCCAACGCGCTCGCTGAAGGTTTGGGGTGCTTCGATAACCTGTGTATATTCGATAACTTCATCCAAGGAAAGACGAACGGTCGAATAGGCGACCTGACTGTCATAACGGCGAAGTGTGCCCGTGTAGGATTCGATTTGATAACGCACCTCGGCGAGACGCTCTTCAAGCGTGAGCAGATATTCCAGTTCATCCGCTGTTTCCAGCATGGCGAGCAGGCGTTCTTCCTGCGTTTTGAGTGTGGCAAGCCGTGTGTCGACATCAAAGTACTGATCGGTGATATCCTCGATTCCCGTACTTTCGCTGACAACATTGATGTCGCTGCCCATGCCCGAACGGAAAGCGTCAAGCTTTTCGGCGGGAATACGCAGAACATAGGATGCGGAACGAGCCACAACCGAGGAAGAGTAACGAATGCTGCCGCCCGATCGAGAAGAAGATTCTACATAACCGCCCAGTTCGGCACAGAGGGCCTCAATGGCGGCGGTGGCGCGGTCAAATGCTTTGGTTTCCGCGTTGATGCGCATGGTTTTGATGATTTTCCGCTCGCTCGATGTTTGGTTTTCCGAATCCATGGCATCGGACGGGACCGATGGGCTGGTGGATGAGCCTGCAGACATGACATATTCGGCTTCAACTTTGAGCATGTCATCGGCGTCGGCTGCATAGCCAAAATCGGCATATGTGTTGTTGCTTGTCATACTGTCGGCAGCAGCTTGGCAAGATGTGCAGAGGATAAGCAGGGCAATCAGCATGGCAGAGATGCGCAGGGGGCGAAGATGCTTCATAAGAATCCTCCTTTTTGTCGGTATGTTGTCCGACGTGTGAGATGTTCGGTGTCATGCACCGAGAGACGGTCGGGGGCTTCGGATGAGGCCCCCGTTCCGCGAATCTTTTTACATCACAGCTTTGCCAGCGCGGCTTCAACGCCTGCCAGGGTATCACGGTACTTGGCCAGCTTGTTGCGCTCACCCTCAACCACAGCGGCGGGAGCCTTTGCCACAAAGCCCTCGTTTGAGAGCTTGCCCTCAAGACGCTTGATCTCCCCGAGGATGCGGTCCTTCTCGGCGCCCAGGCGCTTGCGCTCGGCATCCAGGTCGATAATATCGGCAAGGGGCAGATAAATACTTGCCGAGTCGGTGACCAGCTGAACGCAGGCATCGGGGGCGGGGAAGCTGTCGGCATTGGGGGCAACGATGACCTCGGAGGCCGAGGCAAGACGGCACAGGAAAGCGGTGGTCTTTTCGTTGAAGCTGTCGTTGTAGGCGGTGGCAATGAATACCTTTGCGCGGCGGGAGGGGGGAACGTTCATCTCATTGCGGCGGGTACGGATGGTACGGATGGCGGCAATGACACGCTCCATCTTGGCGGCTTCATCCTCGTAGTTGAAGACATCGTCGCAGACCGGGTAGTCGCTGATCATGATGCTCTCATCGGCATGGGGCAGGGAGAGGTAGATCTCCTCGGTGATGAAGGGCATGAAGGGATGCAGCAGCTTCAGGGTCTGAGTCAGCACATAGGCGATGACCTTTTGTGCCGTGATGTTGGCGGGGGTATCCTTCTCGTTGAGGCGTACCTTGGCAAGCTCGATATACCAGTCGCAGAAGATATCCCAGATGAAGTCGTAGAGGGTGGAGAGTGCCACACCCACCTCGTACTTGTTCAGAGCCGAGGTAACGGTGGCCACGGTTGCGTTGAGACGGGTGAGAATCCACTTATCCTCGAGGGCGAGGTCGGCGGGGTCGGGCAGAGTGACCTCGTCGATGGTGAGATTCATGCGGACAAAGCGAGATGCATTCCAGAGCTTGTTGGCGAAGTTGCGGGCGGCCTCAATCTTTTCGTCCGAGAAGCGCATATCGTTTCCGGGAGAGTTGCCGGTGGCCAACGCAAAGCGCAGGGCGTCTGCGCCGTACTGGTCGATGATCTCCAGGGGATCGATACCGTTCCCCAGCGACTTGGACATCTTCCGTCCCTGGGCATCGCGAACAAGTCCATGAATAAAGACGTGCGAAAACGGTTTTTGTTCCATAAATTCCAGACCTGAGAAAATCATTCTCGAAACCCAGAAGGTGATGATGTCATAACCGGTGACCAGGACGCTGGTGGGATAGTACTTTTTGAGTTCCTCGGTGCTGTCGGGCCAGCCCAGAGTAGAGAAGGGCCAGAGGGCGGAGGAGAACCAGGTGTCCAGCACATCCTCTTCCTGACGGACGGGGGCGCCGCACTTGGGGCAGACGGTGATGTCGGTCTTGGAGACGGTCATCTCGCCGCAGGCGTCGCAGTAGAAGGCGGGGATGCGGTGTCCCCACCAGAGCTGGCGGGAGATGCACCAGTCGAGGATGTTGTTCATCCAGTTAAAGTAGTTCTTGGAGAAACGATCGGGAACGAAGCTGATCGAGCCGTCCTCTACCGCCTTGATAGCCGGCTCGGCCAGGGGCTTCATCTTGACAAACCACTGATCGGAGGTCAGGGGCTCAACGGTGGTGCCGCAGCGGTAGCAGGTGCCCACATTGTGATCGTGGGGCTCGGTCTTGATGAGATAGCCCTCGGCCTCAAGGTCGGCCACCAGCGCCTTGCGGCACTCGTAGCGGTCCATGCCCTCATACTTGCCGGCGTAGGCGTTCATGGTGGCATCGTCGTTCATGACCTTGATCTGCTCCAGGTTGTGGCGCTGACCGACCAGGAAGTCGTTGGGGTCATGGGCGGGGGTGATTTTCACACAGCCGGTACCGAAGCCGATCTCTACATAATCATCGGCAATGACGGGAATCTCTCGTCCGACGATGGGCAGGATCAGTGTCTTGCCGATGAGATGTTTCATGTCCTCATCCTCGGGGTTGACGGCCACGGCGGTATCGCCGAACATGGTCTCGGGACGGGTGGTGGCAACGGTCACATAGCCGTCCTCGCCCTTGATGGGGTACTTGATGTGCCAGAATGCGCCTGCCTGATCCTTGTACTCCACCTCGGCATCCGAGAGGGCGGTGAGGCAGTGGGGGCACCAGTTGATGATGCGGTGACCGCGGTAGATCAGCCCCTTTTCATAGAGGTTGACAAAGACCTCGCGGACGGCGCGGGAGCAGCCCTCGTCCATGGTGAAGCGCTCACGGGACCAGTCGCAGGAGGAGCCCAGCTTCTTGAGCTGGCTGATGATACGGTTGCCGTACTGATGCTTCCAGTCCCAAACTCGCTCAAGGAATTTCTCGCGCCCCAGATCGTAGCGGGTGATGCCCTCGGTCTTGCGGAGATGCTCCTCTACCTTGATCTGGGTGGCGATGCCGGCGTGGTCGGTGCCGGGAACCCAGAGGGTATTGAAGCCCTGCATCCGCTTATAGCGGACGAGGATGTCCTGCAGAGTTTCGTCCAGGGCGTGGCCCATGTGGAGCTGACCGGTGACGTTTGGGGGAGGAATGACCATGGAAAAAGCGGGGCGGTTATCGGCGGGATCGGGGGTGAAGTAGCCCTTCTCGCACCAGTTGGCGTAAATTCGATCCTCGAATTCCGCCGGGCTGTAGGTCTTCGGCAGTTCGTGTGTCATTTGCGTTCTCCTTTATTGATTGAAATCTTAATTTTTGAATAAAAAATCCCCCGCCCGGAGCGGATGCTCAGGGCGCGGGAGCGCGGTACCACCTGAATTCGTGCCGCCGAAGGGGCGGACACGCACTTTGTCGGGACAGAAATATCCCCTGCGCGTAACGGGCGCAGCCGTCGTTCCTTGTAGGCGGGGAGACCGCATTGGGGAACGCCGCTCGGAGGGGACTTCGCTCTGCTTCCGCCGCGGCTCTTGCACCGACAGCCGCTCGCTGGATGCGGAGGGGACAGAACTACTCTTCCTCGTCATCGCGTTGATCAAATAGATAAAATCAGTATAACACAACCCGATGGTTTTGTCAAGGGATTGCGTGCATTTTTTTTGCTGTGCACAAGGCAATGGAAGGGAAAAAGCATGAGAAGAGGAGATGGTTGTCGAGACTTGGCAAGGAATAGTACTTGACCTTTGCAGGCAAATATGATATACTTATCTATATATACCCATTTGCTGCTGTGCACGGTTATTGTGCAATGAAGAGAAGGCTGAATATATGAGACAAATTCCCGCGTTTTTCTATTTATATCAATATTATGCCTTGCCGGAGGAGTTTGCATCGGCGGAGGTTTTTTTGGCCGCCGCACGCCGCAAGCCCACGATGACCTTGCTGCATTTGCGGGAAACGGCGTGTGTTGCTCCTTATTTCATTGAGGAAGACTGCGAGCTTGTCCGTCTGCGCATCGAAAAGCCGGATCGCATTCGGCCGCTGGAGGTTTCCTTGCTGACAGCCGAGGAATACGCCGCACAGCTGACCAAGATTACAGCAGAAAAATGTATATCCTGCTGGTATCATGACCATCCCATCGGGAAAGACAAACGCGATGACCGTGCCAAGGAAATGACATTGGACGGGCTTTGTTTGCTGCACACCGAAAGCGAGAAGCCCTATACGCTGATTGATGCGGCAGATGGCTTTTGGAGCGATTTGCTTCAGGCAGAAGATGCGGTGCGCAAGCCTCTCTTTGACGGAAATCTGACCGAAGCGGCAGATGCGCTTTCTGTCATTTACGCCCGACATTTTGCCTGTGCCGCGCAGACAATCTTTGCGGTCAACCGATCAATCGGACAGCGCTATCTGATGTTTGGTGCGCTCTCCCCCGAGGCAAGGGTGGTGAGCCGCTATGTGATCTCCCGTGCACCGCGGGAAGTGACCGAATACTGGTTATTGTTTGACCATCTGCCGCGTGGGCTCAGTCGATACATACCTATTCCGGGCTATGATTTGCTGCAGTATCCCCCGACGGTTGAATTTTCGGCATCGGATTCTTTGGCAAAGCGGTGGAAGCTCACTGTCTATACTCCCCCGGCCGCAGGTGGGGTGCAGGCGACACGTGAAACCTATCGCTGGTTGTGTGCGGTGTTGGGAGAAGATTTGCTTTATACGCGGGCTGCCGAGCTGGAGATTGAAGTATCCTCCGATTATGCCCATCACCGATCGGTGCGCGAGTTTGCTGCGGCGCTTCGGGCAGAGGGGGGCTTTTTCTTCCGCTATGCCATTGCGCGCGAATTTTCTCGCCCGGTTGAATTGCTGCTTCCGCCCGGTGACCGGGGAAGCCGAATAGCACCCGAGAGGATGAGCACAGTTACCCCTTCGCTTTCTATCGAATTGACGGGGAGAATGTTTTCGGGGCTGCTTAGCCGTGTGGTTGATGATTGGCGGATTCCGGTCTGTACGCTGACCTTGACGCTGGATGATCCCGGCAAACGCCGTCAGCAGAGTGCGTTGATCTGTGGGGAGTTGGTGATTGATCTTCAGCGCGACGGGTTGATCGCACTCTTGGACATTGCACAGACCGAGGATAAACTGTATTTGAACTTTTTTGCCACGGCGGGGGGCGAGACAATCGAGGCGCTGCGGGATTTGGCGCCCGAGTTTGCCGAGATGTCGCCCACGCTGACGGTACGTACACATAAGGAAACGGCTGTGATGCAGCTCAATTATACGCTTGATCTGATTCATCGGGTGATCAATCGGCAGGAGGTGGCATATGCAACGTAATATTTATCGTATCTATGTCGGTTTGGTGTTGGCGATTTGCCTCTTCTTTGCGGTGGGTGCATTTTTCTTCGGACCTGATGCCGATGCAGAGGGGCGTGAGCTGTCTCCGATGCCCTCGCTGCGGACCGACACAGGCGCACTGAACCTTTCGTTTACCGCCCAGCTTGAATCGGCTTTTGCCGATCGCTTTGCACTGCGCACCGAGCTGGTGACAGCAGAAAGTCTGCTCCGCGCAGGCCTGTTCGGCACGGGAAACGACAAGGTGATTGTCGGTCAAGAGGGATATCTTTTCTTTGGAGAGACGCTGGACAATTATCTCGGGAACAACCCCATGTCGGATGCCGAGATCGAAGCGGCAGCTGATCAGCTTCTGCTGATGCAGCAGTATACGGAGGAAAACGGCGCTTCGTTTTTGTTTGCCGCAGCTCCGAACAAGAATACGATTTATGGTGAATATATGCCATCCCGCTATCTGCCTGCCGAGGAAGAGCGTGATCTTGACCGTCTATATGCCGCCCTTGATGCACGGGGAGTGGCATATATAGATTTGCGGAATGTGCTTAATGCGGACGGGCTTTACCACAAACGGGACACGCATTGGAACGGTGAGGGGGCGCGTCTGGCCTATACCGCGATGATGGACGCCCTGGCGCTTGAACATGAATCCTATGCCGATGCACCCATGGAGCGGGTTTATGACTTTGCGGGTGATCTTGATGCACTGCTGACGCCTGCACTTGCCCGTACCGATGAAAATATTGTCTATACACTGCCCGAATTTACCTATACATCAAATTATGTATCTGCGATGGATTTGATCATTTCTACCCGCTGTGACAGTGCGCCCGAGCGGACCGCACTGATTTTCCGCGATTCGTTTGGCAGTGCGATGATTCCCTATTTTTCAACCGCATTCTCGTCTGTGATTTATGAGCGGGCAAATCCCTTCCGTCTCGATCAGCTGGATCGCAAGCCTGCGGATGTGGTGATTGTAGAAATTGCCGAACGAAATTTGCGTGATCTGCTGGGATCGGCTGAGCGGATCATCGAAGAATAATTTTTTGAACTTTTGCGCGAAAGGAGACTGCAATATGGGGAAATACCTTCGATATGCCGCACTTGGGCTGACGGCACTTTTATTTGTCGGCTGCGGTCGCTGGAATGGAACCTATTACTATAACAACGCCGTCTTCGCTGACTTCGATCCCGCTTCTCTTGCGGGAGAACTGCCGACACCGATAACACTTAATGTTGGCGTATCCACCACCGATCCGGTCCAAACGCAGGAGCCCATTACCCCCGGTTCGGATCTGCCCGATGTGGCACACCGTTTTGAGGAAATGACGGTGCTTGAGGAAACTGCGGTGTATATTTCTCCCGATGCCGAGACCAGGCAGGTGGGGGTGCTGCATCTTGGTGATGTGGTCGAGATGAGTGACGCTGAAAACGGATATCGCCGTGTGCGTGTGTCGGGGACAATTCTCGGTTACTGCAAAGACGGTACTGCCGTGTCGGGCGAATGTAAAATGTACGGCGAGCTGCCCGTTGAATATGGGTTGGCACGCAACGAAAAAAATGAATATGTACCTGCCAGCTCACATTTGGTTGATATTACCCGTTATACCGATAATGTGATCATTGCCATGCAGTTGGCAACCGATGATACATCAATCGGTGAACCCTTTTATACCCGCAATTTGTGTATGCTGCAGTATGATACCGTACAGAAATTGCTTAAGGCGATTGAGCTTTTTGCGGCGGATGGCTACACGATCAAAATCTATGACGCCTATCGCCCGACTTCGGTTCAGCAGCGCTGGTTTGATGTCATTCAAGTGCACAAGTGGGTGGCTGATCCGTCGATCGGTATGGGCGGACGGCATGACCGCGGCTGTGCTATTGATATGTCGCTGGTGGATGCCGATGGCAATGAGCTTGAATTCCCCACGAAGATGCATACGCTTACCGAGGCATCATCGCGCTATGCCGCAATGAGCGATACTGCGCGGAAAAATGTGGAATATATGACCAGTATCATGGTTCAATGCGGTTTTGATTATATCAATTCCGAATGGTGGCATTTCCAGGACACCGAGATTGAGTCCTATCTGCCGACCGATCATCCCATCGATGAGATCCCTCTCGTTGCGGCTGAAGGCTAAGGAGGGACAGGGATGGAACAAATGCAGGAAAAAAATCTGAAAAACCGGTTTCATACCGTTGCTAAGGTCGAAAATCGTATGATTTGTGCCGCCTGTCCCGTTTCGCTTGAGCGTGCGGTGTTTGTGTACGATTATGAATTGGGCAACAAGCTGATTCAGTTCGTGCTGCGCAACAATGGGACCAAAACCGTGGCGGGGGCGGTGGTGCGCTTCCGCTGCTATGATGGAGCCGGGAACTGTCTCTACCCCGGAACAGTGCCCGATTTCAGCATCACCTACACAGGGCAGAATTGCGGCGCGGGGGAATATTTTGCCGATCGCCGAGCGGTTAAGCTTTTTTCCTATGATATTGTCAATTATGTCGGTTGGGTTACCCAGGTGACATATGCCGACGGCAGTGTGGAGGATTTTTCGCCCTCCGCATATATTGAACGTCCTCCGCGTGCGCTGATCAGTGCGTTGCTGGCACCCAAGGAGGAACGGGCGCTTAAGCGTGCATGGGGAAAACGTGCCTGTTGTGTGCCCATGGCGATTACCGATCGATTGTGGATGTGCAGCTGCGGACGCAGCAGTGAAGAAGAGATCTGTCCCGAGTGCGGTGCGGCCAAGGCGGCGCGCGCGCCCTATTTCGGCGAAGATGCTACCTATGCATATGCAAAGACGCTTTCCCGGCGCGGCGCAATTGTGCGCGGCAGTGTGATTGCTGCACTGACGATTTGCCTGTTTGGCGCTGCGGGTGCGGGTGCGTGGTATGCCGCTCGGGTGGTTTATCCGGCGGCAACGGCCGAGATAACCGATCGATATCTTGACGAAGCACGGTATAACGAGGCGTTAGCTTTTGTCCGTCGGCGCGGTGATGCCGAACAGGAGGCGCGTGTGCTGATTGCTGCACGGGATGCTGCGCTCGACACCTTTGATTATGAAACAGCGATTCTCTATGACAGCCTGCTTGCCGAGCCAAACCCCGAGCAGATTTACCGTCGTGCGGCAGAGGATGCGATGACGGCGATTCGGATGAATACCGTTGATTTTACGGCAGCCGGTTATGGTTTGCTGACCGGTGATGAGGCGCTGTATGATGAGCTGATTCATGCGCTCATCGCGTATTGTGAGGAAAATGCGCTCTATCGCCAGGCCGCGAGCTATACTCGTATGCTGCATAATATGGAAGCGGAGGCACTGAAGAAGGTGTTTGATGATGCAATCGCCGATTCCATGGCGCGCGGGAATTATGATGAGGCTGTTTCGTGGGCGGAGCAGCATCCGGATTTGGAGAGCTATTTGGCACTGATTGATACCGTGTTTGAGCAGTACTTCTCGGCGGGTGAATATGAACTCGCACTGGAATTTGCCAACAAATATGCCAATGACAGCCGCTATTTCTCGCGCATTTTGGCGGCGGCAGATGCGGATTTCGTGGCGCAGAACATCACGGAGATTTATTTCAAGCTGACCGAGACCGAACGGCGGGCCTTCCACGCCACTCCTCTGGCACTCTCCAAGCAGGTGGCATATATTGATGCCAACGGTACGGTGAAGGGACTCAAGGATGTGGAATGGACAAATGCGGTGTCCCTTGCCATGAATGAGTTCCATACCCTTTGTCTTTTTGCTGACGGCAAGGTTACGGCGGCAGGTCATTCGGGCTATGGTCGAACCAGTGTGAGCAGTTGGGCAAATATCGTGGATATTGCCGCCGGTGAGCGGCACTCGGTCGGACTTCGTGCGACGGGAGTGGTTGTTGCTGTCGGTGACAACAGTGTCGGACAGTGTGCTGTTTCGGACTGGGGAGGAATCATTGATGTTGCGGCAGGTCGCTATCACACGGTTGCACTGTGTCGCGACGGCACAGTCGTGGCAACCGGTTCGAATGAAAGCGGACAGTGCAATGTCGAGGGATATGCCGATATTATTGCCGTAGCAGCGGGCGATTGGACAACAGTTCTGCTTCATCGCGATGGCAGTGTGACGGTATTGGGCAACACGGCGCTCGGTATCAGTGAAGCCAATGCATGGACCGACATTGTAGCCATTTCAGCCGGAAGCTCCCATGTACTGGGACTGAAGGCGGATGGAAGCGTTCTGATGGCAGGACGGCCGATTTCGGGTGATGCGGGAACGGTCGAAGGATGGCCGGCCATGGCAGAGATTGCCGCGGGCAGTGTTTGCATCGCCGGGTTGACAGCTGACGGTACCCTTTACCTCTCGGGAGACGGTGCACCTGCCGTGCATTGAGTTGATGAGGCAATTTGACTTGGAATTTGACAAGGAATCCTAATGTATATGAAGAAAATTTTGCGTTTTGTGCTGCTCTTGCTGGGGAGTTTACTCTTGCTTTCGGCTGCGGCAATGGTGCCGTTGATGACGGCACTGAAGCCGCTGACCATCGAAGCCGGGGAATCTCTCCCGGAACCTGCGGCATTTTCGCGGTTCCCCTTTCTGACCTTTGCGCTGGACGGCGAAGTCGCCCCACAAATTGCGGATACTTCTGTTCCGGGAGAGTATGAGATTACCCTGCGGGTGATGGGAATCCCGTATCAAACGGTGCTGACGATATCGGATACCGTTTCCCCTGCGGTCGAAGCTGTTGCGCGGAGCTGTTTCTTGGGTGAGGAGCTTGAGATCGGTGATTTTGTGCGGGTCAAGGATGTGACGCAGACGACGCTCTCCTATGTTTTCCCCCCTGATTTTTCGTTGCCCGGTGAGCAGATCGTGGAGATTTGCGCAGTCGATTTGGGCGGCAATCAAACCTTGGCAGAAGTGCCCCTGACGGTATGGGGAATTTCGCTTGATGTAACGGTGGAGGCCGGGACCTCACCTGAGGATGTCTTTGCGCAGATTGTTGATGCGGTTGCAGGTGACGTGATATGGGAAGATGCTGCCGAGCAGTTTGATCTGCATCAACCGGGCGAGCAGGATGTGCCCTTTTTGCTGGACGGCAGAGAGGTTGTCATGCATCTGACGGTGGTTGACACGGTGGCGCCTCACGCAACGGTGCAGATGGTTTCCGTCCTGCGAGGCGGAAGTGCGGAGCCGACCGATTTTTTGCGCAGTATCCATGATATGACCGATGTGACGGTGAGTTTTGCCGAGTTGCCGGACTTTTCAAATCCGGGACTCAAGACCGTTCATCTGCGCCTGACCGATGCGGCGGGGAATGTGACCGAGTTGTCGGCAAGCGCCCGGGTTTATGCTGCACCCGCAGTCTGCACCCTTGAAATGGGGACATTTACCCCCGAGAGTCTGCGGGAATTTTTGTTGTGCGGAGAGAAGCTGACATTGGATGACACGCAGATCGCCCATCCCACGCCCGGTGAGGTGAAACTGTCGCTCATCACGCCGCGCGGCGAAGAACTGATGCAGACGGTAATTTTTACCGACTCCTACCCTCCGGTAGGCCGTCCGCAGAATCGTACCGTTTATTTCGGTGAGACACTTGAAGCGCGTGCTTTTGTGGCATATGCCGCCGATTCCACTTCGCTGACCATGACCTATACCGATGGGAATATTCCCGATTTTGAAGAGGTTGGCGCGCACTCCGTCTCGGTTACGCTGACCGATATGGGGGGCAACACCCTTGAGTTGACGGCCCAGCTGACTGTGCTCCCAGATACCGAGCCGCCTGTCATTTACGGTGCGGAGAATAAGGTGATTTATCTGGGCGAGACGGTTTCCTATCTGCGCGGAGTGTCGGCGTGGGATAATTGTGACCAATCGGTTGAGGTTAAGGTTGATTCAAGTAAGGTGCGTATCAGACAAGTCGGTGAATATTCCGTCACCTATACGGCGACAGACCGTTCGGGAAATGTTGCAGAGAAAACGGTGACCTTAAGCGTACGCGAGGCGAATTTTGATTCGCTCAATGCGATTGCGGATGAGATTCTGCAGTCGATTCTGCGCGACGGGATGACGGAGGTTCAGCGCGCGCGTGCCATTTACGATTGGGTTGAGGCGAATATGTCCTATACCGCTTATGCCGATAAAACCGACTATGTGGCGGCGGCATTCTACGGCTTCCGCAACAAGCGCGGCGACTGCTTTGTTTACTATGCGATGTCCCGTGTTTTGCTGACTCGTGCAGGGTTTGAAAATCTTGAGATTCAGCGCAACATTCCCAATAAGCCCCATTTTTGGAATTTAGTGAAAGTCGATGGAAATTGGTATCATTTTGACACCTGTCCCCACTATGCGGCGCATCCGCTGGATGCATTCCTGCTGACCGATCGTGAGGTCAGAGAATATTCCGAGAACCATGTGGCAGATTACTACAGCTTTGATGCGTCTCTTTACCCTGCAACCCCATAAGAGAAAAGGAGAATGAAGATGAATAAGTTTATCCGCCCGGCCGCGCTGTTTGCGGCACTGTTGATTGCATTTTCTCTGCTTGCCTGCGGCGAAGAGCCCGTCTCGCAGGACGATTCCCCGGCGACAACGACCGGTACTTCGACCGACGCCCCGCTGCCGGCCGAAGCGACCGATGTGTGGGGGCTGACGGTGGACGACACCTTCCTCTATCCGGGTGCCGATCCCGCATCGGTACTTGCGCAGTTGGGTGAGCCGTATGATATGCTTGAAGCGGCAAGCTGTGTGCACGACGGCTTTGACCGTGTGTATTATTACCCAGGCTATGAGATAAACACCCAGCCCACCGCATCGGGCGGTGAAGTCATTATATCCATCTATCTGGTAGACGACAGCATCGCGACAGACGAAGGCTTGCGCATCGGGGACACTCTTGATGCGGTTCTGCAGCTGTACGGTGAGGTTTCCGCCGATGCGGGGGTATATACATACAGTAAAACCGACAGCGGTGTAACGGCATCCATTCACATTGCCGTTGATGCAGCCGGATATGTGACGTCTATCTATTACAGTTGAGGAGGGATTTTTATGCTGACCTGTGAACGCACATCGGTGATGAACCTGGAAAATGCGATCCGCGGAATGCGCAATCCGCTCAACAGTTGGGATCGCTCGGACAGCTATTGCTCCGCCGACGGCTACGTGCTGGGGGAGGGGGATCTTAATCTCGCCGTGAAGCTTGCCCGCGCGGGATCGGATCACCGCAAATTCCTGCGGCAGATTCTCGTTTCGGTGGATGTGACCGCGCCGCTCTATTGGTGGAAGGAATTTGACACCTACAAGGTGGGAACAGTGGCAAACAGCTGCTCGACCATGCACAAGATTCACGCCGCTCCCTTCACCCGCGCCGATTTCTCCTGTGACCGTATGTCGCTGCCCGCGCTTGAAGTGCTGGATGGCGTGATTGCTTTCCTTGAAGCTGAGCGTCAGGCATATTGCGAGACAAAGGAAATCGGACACTGGCATAATATGATTCAGCTGCTGCCCACATCGTACAATCAGATGCGGACAGTGACGCTTAATTATGAGGTGCTGGTCAATATCTACTATGCGCGCCGTCATCATAAGTTGGCAGAGTGGCATACACTCTGCGCATGGATTGAGTCGCTTCCCTATGCGCGGGAGCTGATCTGCATCAAAGATGATGCCAACGCATAACAAAAGGGTGTCGCACATGAGTGCGACACCCTTTTGTTATCGTTAAATGGGATGAAGTGTGTTCGTTAAACTTTATTTTTCAGTGCTTTTCTGCCGCGCAGCCATGCAAAGAGGAGGACTGTGAAAATCATAAAAGCGGCAGTCGAGAGCCAGCCGAGGAGGAGATTGACGCTTTGATAGAGCAAATGGTAGGAAGCATAGACCGAGTTTTTGATGGACGCAAAGAGCGGCTCGAACACCAAGCGTATGAGCAGATATTCGAGGGCGCGGAGTGCGAGAAAAGCGCCGCCGCTCGCGGTGAGGTACACGATTCCTTTTGATGGGGGCAGTACTGCACGCCGATAGCTGAAGAGGGTGCATCCCATCAGGATTGCGAGGATGGCGACAAGGGCGAAGGCGACACCGAGACGGACGAAATTCATATCCTGCGTCCAGGTGAAGGCATATATCACCAGTCCGCGGCTGATGCCGGTTGCATAGGCGAGATAGATATCAAAGAGGATATACAGTGCCCACGCGCACCACAGTCCCACGCGGCGGCGAAAGATGAAGCAGATCGCGCCGCAGACCCACAGGGGAGAGGAAAAGAGAAGACCGGCGAAGAGACCGCCGAGTATGGTGAAGAGCAAAAAGGCAACAAAACCCATGCAAAGGAGAATGAGACCGGATGTTTTACGCTGTGCGGGAGATGCATCTGCCGCACAAACAGGGGTGGGCTCGGTCACGGTCGGCGGAGCAGGGTCGTCGGTGGGAATCGCCGAACCCTCACCCCGGATAAGGGTGTCAAGCGTGACGCCGAAGAGATCGCTGAGCTTGATCAGTTTATCCAGCTCGGGAATCGAAGCGTCGGTTTCCCATTTGGAAACCGATTGGCGGGAAACATCAAGCCGGTCGGCAAGCTCTCCCTGTGAGAGCTTTTTTTGTCGGCGCAGATGGGTGATGGTTTGACCGAGTGTCATAATGCATACCTCCATGGGGATTGATGGTATCATTATACCATGAATGCTGCCCAAAGTCCACCAAGCGCGCTTGGTTTTGGCGGCAACCGACAGTTGCATGGCCTATTTTTGCAGTTTTTTGCGGGGTGAGGGGAGCTTTTTTTCAAAAAAGCTCCCCACAGTCTTTTCTATTTACCCTTGTCCTCCGCATTTTTCCTTGAGATAGCTCTGGGCGGTTTTGCGGATTTTATCCACAAATTGATCTGCGGTGATATCATTGTGAATGGGCGTCGAGAAAACCAGCGCATCACCGTAGGTGACGAACAGACGCGTTTCCTTGACATGGAATTGCCGCTTGCCGAAAGATACGGTCTTGTCGGCGGTGCGAATCTCCGCTTGGGCGAGCATATCGTAGGGAATTTCTACCGTCTCGGTTCTCGCGTTGTCGGCGATAAGCGAGGCAGTTCGGCGGACGATACAGAGCGAATCGGAGAGAATGTACAAAATTGCCTTTGTATATTCGGACGAGCGAACCGTTCCGCTCTTGGCTTTGGTGTACATCAGTCCGTCGCTGTATTCATAGCCCTCTGCCATCATGGGGGAGATGTGCGCCAAGCGTTTTTTGCTCAGCTTTTTGTCATTTTCAAGGAGGGAATCCAACCCGTCGCCGATGCTTTTGATACAGCTGTCCATATCTTCCTCGGATGCGCGTCCGACCGAGCCGAACATGAACAGGACCAAGCCAACCGGCAGTGCAATCGTTGAGATGAAGTAGAGGTAGTAGCTATAGCTCCAGCCCAACCAAAGCCCAAGGATGCCGACAACCATCATGCCTGTTCCGATCGTTTTCAGTCCGTCACTTTTTTTGAAGTAATTTACATTGTGTTTGGTGTTCATTGCTTTCTCCTTTTCTGATGTTCGCTGTGTTTAGTTTACCATAGGAATGCACGACTGTCAAGAACGCGTTGGTTGACAAGAATTCACTTGGCGGTTGAGCAATATGCCCCCTCACTTATATAGTGTCGTGAGGGAGCAGAAAGGTTGGTATTTTTTTGAAAAAATAAAAATTTATTTTCGCTTGGCGGGGGAATCGCAGTAGATGCAGCGATAGACGCGGTTTTCGCGGTCGGTCAGCTTGAAGATGTGGTCAAGCTCCTGCTCGGTGGTGGTGATGCAGCGTGGGTTCTTGCACTTGATCACGTTCGTCACTCGCTCGGGCAGAGTGGGCTTGAATTTCTGCACGCGCTCACCCTCGCGGATGATGTTGACGGTGATGCCGGGATCCACATAGCCCAGCACATCAAGATCGAGGTCGATGACCTCATCGATTTTGATGATGTCTTTTTTGCCCATCTTGCTGCTGGTCGCATTTTTGATGATTGCTACCGAGCAAGACAACTCCTCAAGCCCCAGAATGCGGTAGAGCTCCATGGCGCCGCCTGCACGGATATGGTCGATTACAATACCGTTGTGAATTTCATCGATAATCATGGTTCGCACCTCACTTTGCGGGCCGCTCAATGCCGAGCAGCATCAGAATCAGCGCCATGCGCATATATTTGCCGTTGAGTACCTGCTTGAAGTAACAGGCACGGGGATCGTTGTCCACCGCAACCGCGATCTCGTTGACGCGGGGCAGGGGGTGGAGGATCGCCATCTCGGGCTTGGCGGTGGCCAGCTTGTCGGGGGTCAGAATATAGCTGTCCTTGAGGCGGATGTAGTCGGCCTCGTTGAAGAAGCGTTCCCGCTGAACGCGGGTCATGTAAAGGATGTCCAGCTCGGGCATGGCAGCTTCCAGAGAGTCGGTCTCGACGTAGGTCGCGTCGCTGTGGGCGAGGACGTCGTCGCGGATGTAGGTGGGAATGCGCAGCTCATCGGGAGAGATGAGCACGAACTTGATTCCCGTGTGGCGGGAGAGGGCGCTGATGAGGGAGTGGACGGTACGACCGAACTTGAGGTCGCCGCAGAAGCCCACGGTGAGGTTGTCCAGGCGACCCATCTGGCGGCGAATGGTGCAGAGGTCGGCGAGGGTCTGGGTGGGGTGATTGTGACCGCCGTCGCCTGCGTTGATGATCGGTACGCTTGCCTTCATCGAGGCAACCATGGGTGCGCCCTCCTTGGGGTGACGCATGGCGATGATGTCGGCGTAGCAGCTGACCACCTGTACGGTGTCGGAGACACTCTCGCCCTTGGAAGCAGAGGAGCTGGAGGCTTCGGAGAAGCCGAGCACCTGGCCGCCCAGCTCGTACATGGCTGCCTCAAAGCTCAGGCGGGTACGGGTAGAGGGCTCGAAGAAGAGGGTAGCCAGCTTCTTGCGGTCGCACAGATGGGCGTATGCATCGGGACGGGCGATGATATCATCGGCGGTGTCCAGCAGGTCCCCGATCTCGGCGGGGGTGAGGTCCAGAATATCAATTAAGCTTCTCATGCTTTTGCTCCGTTCACAGCGAGATAGTTTTTGATGCGGGTGACGTTTTCTTCATTTGAGGGATCTTCCTCGAGGTATTCGATGATGTCATACACATCCACGATGGAGTAGACGGGGAAGCCGAACTGCTCCTCGATCTCCTGCATGGCGCCCTTCTCGCCCTGTCCCTTTTCCTTGCGGTCGACCATAATGAAGGTAGCGGCAACCTTGGTGCCTTCCAGGTGAGAGAGAATCTCCATGCTCTCGCGGATGGCGGTGCCGGCGGTGATGACGTCCTCAATGATGACGATCTCCTCGCCGGGGGTGGGAACGTAGCCGACGAACACGCCGCCCTCGCCGTGGTCTTTGACCTCCTTGCGATTGAAGAAGAAGGGGACGTTGAGGCCGTTTTTGGAGAGGGCAACGGCGGCGGAGACGGACAGGGAGATGCCCTTGTAGGCGGGACCGTAGAGGACGGC
>JAFQVV010000034.1 GCA_017407835.1 Clostridia bacterium | reverse complement strand
TGCGGCACCGGTGTTGCCTTCACCCGCGACCCCGCTACGGGCGAAAAGAAGATGATGGGTGAGTTCCTGACCAACGCACAGGGTGAGGACGTTGTTGCAGGCGTTCGTACTCCTATGCCCATCGCACAGATGGCTGAGAAGTTCCCCGAGGCTTACAAGCAGTTCGTTGAGGTCTGCTCCATCCTCGAGAACCACTACCACGATATGCAGGACATGGAGTTCACCGTTGAACACGGTAAGCTCTTCATGCTCCAGACCCGTAACGGTAAGCGTACCGCTCAGGCCGCTCTCCAGATCGCTATTGACTTGGTTGCAGAGGGCCACAAGACCGAGCAGGAAGCTGTCCTGATGATCGATCCCCGTAACCTTGACACGCTGCTCCATCCCCAGTTCGACGCTAAGGCACTGAAGGCCGCCAACCCCGTTGGTAAGGGTCTGGGTGCTTCCCCCGGTGCTGCTTGCGGCCAGGCTGTATTCTCCGCTGAGGATGCAGAGGCTTGGAACAACGCCGGCAAGAAGGTTATCCTTGTCCGTCTCGAGACCTCTCCCGAGGACATCACCGGTATGAAGGCCGCTCAGGGTATCCTGACCGTCCGCGGCGGTATGACCTCTCACGCTGCTGTCGTTGCTCGCGGCATGGGTAAGTGCTGCGTTTCCGGCTGCGGTGAGATCGCTATGGACGAGGAGAACAAGCAGTTCACTCTGGCAGGCAAGACCTACCACGAGGGTGACTTCATCTCCATCGACGGTTCCACCGGTAAGATCTACGACGGTATCATCCCCACCGTTGACGCTGAGATCTCCGGCAACTTCGGTATCATCATGGGCTGGGCCGACAAGTACCGCAAGCTCCAGGTCCGCACCAACGCCGACACCCCCACCGATGCGAAGAAGGCTTACGAGCTTGGCGCACAGGGTATCGGTCTCTGCCGTACCGAGCACATGTTCTTCGAGGCTACCCGTATCGCTGCAGTTCGCGAGATGATCTGCTCTGATACCGTTGAAGGCCGCGAGAAGGCTCTTGCTAAGATTCTTCCCATGCAGCAGGGTGACTTCGAGGCGATGTACGAGGCCATGGAGGGCTGCCCCATCACCATTCGTTTCCTTGACCCCCCGCTCCACGAGTTCGTTCCCACCGAGGAAGCTGACATCGAGAAGCTGGCTAAGGACACCGGCAAAACCGTTGCCCAGGTTAAGGCCATCATCGCATCTCTGCACGAGTTCAACCCCATGATGGGTCACCGTGGTTGCCGTCTGGCTGTCACCTACCCCGAGATTGCTGTGATGCAGACCAAGGCTGTTATCCGCGCTGCTCTGAACGTCAAGAAGGCTCATCCCGATTGGGATATCGTTCCTGAGATCATGATCCCCCTGGTTGGCGAGATCAACGAGCTCAAGTACGTCAAGAAGTTCGTGGTTGAGACCGCAGACGCTGAGATCGCTGCTGCCGGCTCCGACATGCACTACAAGGTTGGCACCATGATTGAGATTCCTCGCGCTGCCCTCACCGCAGACGAGATCGCAAAGGAAGCTGAGTTCTTCTCCTTCGGTACCAACGACCTGACTCAGATGACCTTCGGCTTCTCCCGTGACGACGCCGGCAAGTTCCTCGGCGCTTACTACGATGCCAAGATCTATGAGAACGATCCTTTTGCAAAGCTCGACCAGACCGGTGTTGGTAAGCTGGTTAAGATGGCTGCTGACCTGGGCCGCACCACTCGCCCCGATATCAAGCTTGGTATCTGCGGTGAGCACGGTGGTGACCCCTCCTCCGTCGAGTTCTGCCACAGCGTTGGCCTGACCTACGTATCCTGCTCGCCCTTCCGCGTGCCGATCGCTCGTCTGGCTGCCGCACAGGCTGCACTGAAGGACTAATCCGAGATTTGATTCAGTCTAAATAAAAAGACCTCTGCAGGATTTTTCCTGCAGAGGTTTTTTTGTGGATCAAAGCAGAACGAAATGATTTTTTTCGCTCTTCAGTATACCCTCGCGGCGGAGTTTGCTGATTTCTGCCGACAGCCCGCTTCTGTCCACTTCAAGATAATCGGCGAGCTCTTGGCGATCAAAGGGGATGTCAAAACTATGGCTTCCCGTTTTTTTCGCTTGGAAGAGCAGATATGACATCAGTTTTTCACGGGTGGTGCGCTTTGCGGTGATTTCTGCTTTCTGATGGAAAGCGATGGTTTTGGACGCCAGATCTTTCATTAAATTGAAAATGAGCTGTTGGTGAAAGCCGCAGTTGTTGGTGCAGGTGTGCAGAACGTGGCTGCAGTCGATGAGCATGACTGTGCTCGGCTCGTTGGCGATGATGGTGACGGGGATGGCGCTCACCTCTGCACAGGCGAAGTCTTCGCCGAACAGCTCTCCCGCCTCGGCTTCTGCAAGAATGCTTCTGTTTCCGTAATAGTCAATGCGCATCACCTGCACAGAACCCGTGAGCACAATGCCGATATATTTTGCGGGATTCCCTTCAGCGATAATGGTGTATTTTTTGTCGAACATTTCGATTCGCGCACCGAGACAGGTGAGCATACGAAGAAGATTTTCCGTATCAATTTGCGAAAAAAGTGGGCATTGCTGCAGAATTTTTAAATATTTTTTCATTTTCTACCTCATTGTGTTGAAAATTCAACATACTTCTCGCTTAAATTATACTATAATAGTATCAGAAAATCAAGAGGAAATGCAAAGGATTTTCAAAAGGAGGAGAATTGTGCGAAGAAAGATCATACACATAGATGAAGAAAAGTGCAACGGCTGCGGTGCGTGTGCTGCGGCTTGCCACGAGGGCGCAATCGAGATGATCGACGGCAAGGCAAAGCTCACCCGCGAAGATTATTGCGACGGCTTGGGCGATTGCCTGCCCGCCTGTCCCATGGACGCGATTCGCTTTGAAGAGCGGGAAGCTCCCGCTTACAATGAAGAGGCGGTCAAAGCGGCAAAGCTGCAGAAGCATGCGGCCAAACTGCCCTGCGGTTGTCCGGGAACGCAGTCAAAGATGCTCAAGCGCGACACTGCCGCACCGGTGAAGAGCAGTACCGGCGTCAGCCAGCTGATGCAGTGGCCCTGCCAGATCAAGCTGGTGCCGATCAATGCCCCTTATTTTGAACAAGCGAATTTGCTGATCGCTGCCGATTGCACCGCTTATGC
This sequence comes from Clostridia bacterium, assembly GCA_017407835.1. Lineage (GTDB taxonomy): Bacteria > Bacillota > Clostridia > Oscillospirales > CAG-272 > SIG693. Next base: position 27,568 of record JAFQVV010000034.1, on the reverse strand, counting down.
CTACGGAAATTTCCATAACGACTTTATCCGCGGGCACATCACGCTGATTGGCTGCCCCAAGCTGGATGAGGGAGATTACACCGAAAAGCTGACGGCGATTATTCGGGGAAATTCCATCAAAAGCGTCACCATTGTCCGCATGGAAGTCCCCTGCTGCGGCGGGATTGAGAATGCAGCCAAGCAAGCACTGCAGGCAAGCGGAAAGTTTATCCCGTGGCGCGTGGTTACAATTTCCACCGATGGAAAAATTCTTGAATAAATGCATCTCGTATGCGGCAAGATAAACTTGAATGTACTATATTTTGGAGGAAAGCATCATGACCATCACCAATGATATTCGTTATATTGGCGTCAACGACCATAAAGTAGACCTTTTTGAGGGGCAGTATGCAGTGCCCCATGGAATTTCCTACAACTCCTATGCGATTATCGACGAAAAAATCGCCATTATGGATACGGTGGATGTTGGGTTTACACATGAATGGCTGGACAACCTGCAGAACACGCTGGGTGCAAGAAAGCCCGACTATCTGATCGTTCAGCACATGGAGCCCGATCATGCCGCCAACATTCACAATTTCGCCAAGGCTTACCCCGAGGCGAAGATCGTCTCCTCGGCGAAGGCGTTTGCCATGATGAAGAACTTTTTCGGCACCGACTTTGCTGACAGACAGATTGTGGTGGGCGAGGGCGATACGCTGACGCTGGGACGTCATGTGCTGACCTTCGTGACCGCGCCCATGGTGCATTGGCCCGAGGTTATCGTGACCTATGACAGCACCGACAAAGTGCTCTTCTCGGCTGACGGCTTCGGAAAATTCGGTGCACTTGACGTAGAAGAGCCCTGGGCAGACGAAGCACGGCGTTATTTCATCGGCATCGTCGGCAAGTACGGTGCGCAGGTGCAGGCACTGCTCAAAAAGGCGAGTGGGTTGGATATCCAAATTATCTGCCCGCTCCACGGTCCCGTTCTGACCGAAAATCTGGGCTATTACCTCGATTTGTACAATACCTGGTCGAGCTATCAGCCCGAGCAGGAGGGCATTGTGATTGCCTACACCTCGGTATACGGCAACACCAAAAAGGCGGTTTCTCTGCTTGCAGAAAAGCTGACCGCAAACGGATGCCCGAAGGTGATCGTCCACGACCTTGCCCGCTGCGATATGGCGGAGGCGGTGAGCGATGCCTTCCGTTACAGCAAGCTGGTGCTGGCAACGACCACCTATAACGCGGAGATTTTTCCGCACATGCACACCTTTATCACCCACCTCACCGAGCGCAATTTCCAGAACAGAACGGTTGCGTTGATCGAAAACGGCAGCTGGGCTCCCCTCGCTGCCAAGGTGATGCGAGGCTTGTTTGAGAAGAGCAAGAACCTGACCTATACTGATACCACGGTGCGCATTCTCTCCGCGCTCAACGAAGAGAGCATGGCGCAGCTGAACACGCTGGCCGACGAGCTCTGCCGCGAATATCTGGCACAGCGGGATGAAACGGCGAATAAGAACGACCTGACCGCTCTCTTCAACATCGGCTACGGTCTGTATGTGATCACCTCCAACGACGGCAAAAAGGACAACGGACTCATCGTTAATACCGTGACACAGGTGACCAATACCCCCAATCGCATTGCGGTAACCATCAACAAAGAAAACTATTCGCACCATGTCATCAAGCAGACCGGCAAGATGAACATCAACTGCCTGACGGTGGAAGCGCCCTTCGCCGTGTTTGAGAAGTTTGGCTTCGTGAGCGGCAGAAATGTCAACAAGTTTGAGAATTGTGAGCCCCTTCGCTCGGATAACGGGCTTGTTTTCCTGCCCCGATATATCAACTCGTTTATGTCGCTGCAGGTTGAGCAGTATATTGATCTGGATACCCACGGAATGTTCATCTGCTCGGTAACCGAGGCAAGAGTTATTTCGAATCAGGAAACCATGACCTATACCTACTACCAGAATCATGTCAAACCCAAGCCCCAGACTGAGGGCAAGAAAGGGTTCGTGTGCAAGGTGTGCGGATATGTCTATGAGGGTGACGAGCTGCCCGAGGACTTTATCTGCCCGCTGTGCAAGCACGGTGCTGCCGATTTTGAAGAAATCCAATAACATTTTTCATAAAATCTGAGGAGGAAAATCATCATGTTAAACGCAAAGGTACGTGAGCTGCTCAATACGCAGATCAACAAGGAGTTTTATTCGGCATATCTTTATCTGGAATTTTCGAACTACTTCAAGGAAAAGAACCTTGACGGCTTTGCCAACTGGTATATGATCCAAGCGCAGGAGGAGAGAGATCACGCACTGCTCTTCTACCAGTATCTGCAGAACAATAACGAAATCGTCACCCTTGAGGCGATTGATAAGCCCACTACCGGCTTTGAGAGCAATATGGCAGTTCTGCAGGCAGGACTTAACCACGAGATCTACGTGACCTCGCTGATCAATGACATTTATGCCGCCGCCTACGAGGTCAAGGATTTCCGCACCATGCAGTTCTTGGATTGGTTTGTCAAGGAACAGGGCGAGGAAGAGACCAATGCCAATGACCTTATCGCCAAGATGGAGCTGTTTGGCAGTGACCCCAAGAGTTTGTATATGCTCAATCAAGAGCTTGCCGGACGGGTGTATACCGCACCGTCGCTGGTTCTTTGAGCGAAAAACAAATTATTTTTAATTGAATTAAGGAGAATTGTGATGAAAAAGTATGTATGTGATGTATGCGGTTGGGAATATGACGAGGCAGAGGGTGCACCTGAGCACGGAATCAAGCCCGGAACCAAGTTTGAAGATCTGCCCGAGGATTTCGAGTGCCCGCTTTGCAGTGTGGGCAAGGATGAGTTCTCTGTGGTTGAAGAATGAGTGAGAGGTTGTTATGACAGAAAACTATCAGATTTGCAAGTGTAAGAATGTAAGCAGTTTTGATATTGCCGATGCACTGCGTGACCATGAGAAATTTGACGATGTTCTGCGTGCCTTTGAAGATGTGCAGAAGGTGACACATTGCTCGACCGGCTGCGGAGGTTGTCGGGATAAAGTGTTGAATGTGATTTCCGAGCTTTTGATGGGGCACGATCGGATATAAGCGTAATGTGCGGACATGAAAAAATCCGCACGGGATTTGAGGTGATTGACAGATGGAAATGGTACTTTTGACTGCACTGGGTGTAGGCGGGGCGACGGTGGTGGGTGCGCTGATCGGATTTGTGTTCAAAAAAGCGTCTCACCGCTTCTCCGATATCATTCTTTCCTTCGCGGCGGGCGTGATGCTGTCGGCTGCGGTGCTCGGCTTAATTTTGCCGTCATTGGAGTACGGCGGACGCTGGGGATTGCTGACCACAATCATCGGTATCTTTGTCGGCGCACTGTGCTTAAATCTTGTAGATAAGCTCGTGCCCCATCTGCACCGATTGGTGGGCGGGGATATTGAGTCCCATCACAATGCCGATCTGAATCGCGTTCTGCTGTTCGTGTTGGCGATTGCCATCCATAATCTGCCCGAGGGAATTGCGGCAGGCGTCGGTTTCGGCTCGGGCAATACATCACAGGCACTGTTGATTGCAGGGGGAATTGCCCTGCAGAATATTCCCGAAGGAATGGTCATTATTGCACCAATGCTGGCATCGGGTGTCACCCCCCGCAAAACCTTTATCTGTGCCATGCTGACGGGGTTGGTGGAAGTGGTCGGCACACTAATCGGATATTTCGCGGTGAGCCTTTCGTCTGTCATTCTCCCCTTTGCACTGGCATTTGCCGGCGGAACCATGCTGTATGTCGTCAGCGATGAAATGATCCCTGAGACCCATGCGCACGGCAATGAGCGCGGAGCAACCTATGCGCTGCTGGCAGGGTTTTGCCTGATGCTGATGAGCGATGTGCTCCTCGGCTAAACTAATCTGTGAATAAAAAACATTCCCCCGAAACCGTGTTCGGTTTCGGAGGAATGTTTTTTTACGGGTTAATCTTCATAGTGCGTATCGACATTGAGACTTGTCTGGACACTTGCAGAGAGGTAGTCGAGGGGATTGACGTATTCGTCGCCGATCATCAGCTCAAAGTGGACGTGCGGCTCTTCGGCAATTTCGATCATTGCACTCTCGCCGACGTTGCCGATGAGCTGACCTGTGCGCACGGTCACCCCTTCTTTAATACCCACGGGCAGAATCTCGGCGAGATTGCGGTAGATGGTCATTGCATCGCCGCTGTGCTTAATCGAGATGCACTGCCCCATCATCGGATCCTCCCAGATCTGCGCAATTACGCCGTCAGCGGCGGCACAGACCGATGCACCGCGTGTGGCGGCAATATCCATGCCGCAGTGCGTACGGTAATCTGCCATGGTTGTTGACCAGACGGGGACGTCCAGATCATGTGCCCGGAGAAGCTGACCGCTCACAGGCAGGCGGAACTCGGGCAGCGTGGATGTGGGAGTTGCCGGCTCAAGATCGGTGGGAGAAGCCGTGGTGGAGGGGGCGGTTGACTCTGTGGTGGAGGGAGCAGTGGTTTGGGTGGGCTCGGGGGCCGTTGTCTGCGGCGATGTGGTGTGCAGTGGTTCCTGTGTGGTTACCTGAGGCGTTGTGCGCAGCGGCTCTGTCGTCACGGCAGGCGGCGTGCTTTCGGTGCCCTCACGGCGGGCGCGATTGGCGGACGAGGTGGCCACTGCCAGTATGGCCAGCAGAGCGAGCAGGGTAAGGATGGTCAGGTAGGCGGTGCGGTTGATACCGTTGTTTTTCTCTTTATTTTCCATGGGTATACTCCTTCGTTTGGGATTCGGTAGCTCCTGATGTTATTTTTGCCGCAATCCTCGCTTTTATACAGAAATGCGGGAAAAAGTATGTGAAGCGGTGGAGATTGCCTTTAATGAGGATGCGGCTGTTTCTCGCGCTGTGCGAGCACGATACTGCCCGAGATGAGCAGCATACCGCCGAACAGGCGGCGCAGCAGTGCGGGATCAAGTCTCGAGGAGAGTGAGGATCCGAGGTAGGCGCCGACAAGGCCCGCCCCCGCCAACAGGGCGATGAGGGGAAAACGGAGATGTCTGCGACGGAGGTGAACGGCAAGTGAGCCGCCGGCTGAGCATAGATAAAAGAGCAGGTTAATTCCCTGTGCGCTCAGCTGGGGGACGTCTCGGATGAGGGTGAGATAGATGACAAGTAAGCCTCCGCTGCCGACACCCATCCCCGACAGCACGGCAATTGCCGTTGCGGCGATAAGATCAAGTCCGATTTGCATGTGGTTTTCCTTTCAGCGAAAGAGCATATTCAGCCCCGAGAAAATGACAATGGCGGCAAAAATGCGTTTGGTTATTCCCGCGTTGATGCGGTCAAGCAGAACGGCACCCACAATTCCGCCAATGATGGCAGGCAGTGCAAGGGGAAGGAAGGAGGGCAGGGAAAGTTGTCCTGCCGCATGGTAGCGCAGGGCGGAAAGCAGGGTGATGGGCAGGGTGACGGCAAGCGCGGTGGCGTAGACATCCCGTCCATCCGTCTCGGTGCCGAGGACAGAACGGAGGACAAAGATCAAAATGATCCCGCCGCCCGCACCCAGCAGACCGTTCATGATTCCCGCCGTAAATCCGCAGAGCAATATCGCCCACAGCGGAAAGGGTTTCTTCTTCATGACAGTTTTTCCACGGCAGGTTTGCTTGCCTGCGCGTAAATTTCCTCTTGTAATTTTTTTTCAATAATGGTATAATAGATAGGAACGGTATGCACCGTTTTTTTCGGCGCGACCTTTTGGGGGTAGTATGCCCTCCGCGGCGTCGTTTATGCCCCGAGATTTTATCGAAAGGATAGATTTCTGTGCCTACGAAAAAAAACACGGCGAATACATCGCCGCAGAAAAAAAAGACGGCATCTACCCGAAACAGCGGAAATACGGGACGGGGAAATGCGGCGAAAGGTACCCCTTCTGCCGTCCAAAAGAAGGCGCCGGCGGAGCGCGCGATGCCGTTGCCCAAGGAAAAACGTGAGCCGAACCCCGATCGCATTCTGCATCAGGTTCTCCCCTATATTTTTGCGGTTGCCGCCCTCTTTTTGTTGGTTTGCTTTATTCTCACCGATGCGGTTGGACTCGAGCAGCCGATGGGGGTGGTCGGTCACGCCCTGCACAGCTTGCTTTGCGGGTTGTGGAGCTGGGGCGCATTTTACATCCCGCTTCTGTTGGTCTACTTCGCCATTATCTGGCGGCGGTCGATTGCCGATCGTTCGGTTGGATATAAGATTTGCTTTGCCTGTCTTTGCATCACGCTTTGCTCGGCATTGATTGAGGTTTTTGCACTTCGCGGGGCAGCGGACGGTACATTGTCGATCAATCCCATTACCCTGTGGCAGGCGGGCTGCGCTCTGCGCGGCGGCGGTGTGATCGGTGGATTGGTGGGCAATCTCTGCTTCCGTGGCTTTGGCTTTGTCGGAACGCTGATTGTTGTCATCGCGCTGATGCTGGTCTTTGTGATGTTCCTGTTCGGTCTGACTCCGTCGACCATCGTGCTCTATGTTCGCTATTGGCTCAAGGTTCGCGAGGAGAAAAAGGCAGAGCGCGCCAACGAAAAGCCGGTTTTCCTCAACACACCGAAGGTGGCTGTGCCTACTTCTGCGCCAACCTCCGCGCCTGTACGTGAGGAGAAAAAACGCCGCCGGAAGTTTGATGTGGACGTGCCCATCAACACGGCGAGCAAAATTGAAGATATTGACCTGCCCATCCCCGATCTGCCCGAAGCACCCCTGCCCGAGGATGACGCGGCACCTGCGGAAAACCCCATTGATCCTGCCGTCTTTGACGAGGTGATGCGCGAAACGCAGGCAAGACAGGCGGTCGATGTCCCTGAACAAGATCCTTTTGTGGGCGATGTCACTGAGATTGCCACAGCGGGCACGCAGAACCGTGAGCAGATCAGACCCACGCGCGGTAAGCCGTCGGCGCGTCAGCTTGCGGCGCTTGCTGACGAGCAGCTTGACCTGCATGAGATTTTTGCCGATCCCGCGACGCTGGATCAGGCAGCGGCAGCGGCTATGGCACCTAATCCGACGGGGATGTATGAAGACATCGCGGCTGACGGGGAGATTTTGCTTGACGTTGAGCGAAGCGCCCCCTTTGGTACGCCGTCTCCCGTTGCTTCGCCTGCCTTTGAAATGCCGCCCCCGCCGTATATATTCCCGCCCATCAGCCTGCTCAAGGTTGATCCCGCTCCCCCCAGTGGCGATGTGCGCGCCGAGCTGCAGCAGAATGCCGAGAAGTTGGTTGAGACGCTGTCCAGCTTTAATGTGCGCACAAAAATCGTTAATGTTTCGCGCGGTCCGACAATCACGCGATATGAGCTGCAGCCCGAAGCCGGTACTCGCGTTCGCTCGATTGCCAATTTGGTCGATGACATTGCCCTCAATCTGGCAACGACGGGTGTGCGCATTGAGGCGCCCATCCCGGGCAAGGCGGCGGTGGGTATTGAGGTGCCGAACAAGGTGGTCGCCACCGTTTATGCCCGTGAGCTGATTGAATCGGATGCCTTCCAGTCCTCCAAGAGCCGCCTGACGGCTTGCTTGGGGCGTGACGTCGCCGGCTCACCCATCTTCTGCGATCTGGCGAAGATGCCGCATCTGCTGATTGCCGGTACGACAGGATCGGGTAAATCGGTCTGTATCAACAGTATTCTCCTCAGCATTCTCTATAAGGCTTCTCCCGATGAGGTGAAGCTGATTCTCATTGATCCCAAAAAGGTTGAGCTGAATGTGTACAACGGTATCCCGCATCTGCTGGTGCCAGTGGTGAGCGATCCCAAGAAGGCGGCAGGTTCGCTGAACTGGGCCGTCACCGAGATGGAGCGCCGCTATGAGCTGATCGAGGAAGCGGGGGTGCGAAACCTGCAGGGATATAATGCGTATATTGAAAATCATCCCGAACGGGGTGAGAAGCTGCACCAGATCGTCATTATCATCGACGAGCTGGCAGATCTGATGATGACGGCAAAGGACGATGTTGAGACATCGATCTGCCGCATCGCGCAGAAGGCGCGTGCCGCAGGGATGCATCTGGTCATCGGTACACAGCGTCCGTCGGTTGATGTCATTACCGGTCTGATCAAGGCCAATGTTCCCTCGCGTATTGCCTTTACCACCGTTTCGCAGGTGGACTCGCGTACGATCATTGATATTGCAGGTGCCGAGAAGCTGATCGGCCGAGGAGATATGCTCTACTCCCCCGTCGGCGCAACCCGTCCCCTGCGCGTACAGGGCGCGTTTGTCAGTGACAGCGAAGTTGAAGCGGTCATTGATTTCATCAAGAATAATTCGGGTGAGGGCGAATACAGCGAAGAGGTTATCGAAAGCATCGAAAAGGAAGCTGCTCGCTGCGGTCAGTCCAAGAAGGGCGGCAGCTCCAGTCTGGAGGATATCGAAGCGGAAGCGGCGGACGAGCCTGCCGATCCTATGCTTCGCCCCGCTATTGAGCTTGCCATCGAATGCGGAAAGATATCGACCTCGCTCATTCAGCGCCGCCTTTCGCTCGGTTACGGCCGTGCGGCAAAGCTGATCGACCGCATGGAGCGGCTCGGCTATGTCAGTGCCCCCGATGGGCAGAAGCCCAGAGACGTATTGATCACCCGGCAGCAGTTTATGGAAATGGTTGTGCGGGATGACGAAATCGGATAAATTTGTGACGTTTGTCGATAAAGGAGATAAAACAATGAAAAAATTGACTGTACTTGCGCTTTTGCTCTGCCTGCTGCTTGTTCCCGCCTGCGGCAATGATGCGGCGGATGGGTATGATTTGCCCGAGACACATGCGGGGGCGATTGATCCCGACAAGGTGAAAACGGTCAGATTAACCGGATATAATGAAGCAGGAGAAGAGACGCTGACCATGCTGATGGAAGAGAATAATCTCTACATTCCTCTTTTGGCTACCGTTTACGATACCGCAGAGAAGGCGAACCCCTCTGCCGAGCGATATTGCGATATCCGCGGCATCATGCGTATGACGGATGGCAGTGAGATTGAATTTGCGATCTATACCGACGACACCATGGAATCGAACGGTGCTGTTTTGGAGGGAGCAAAAATGCGCCAGTTCATCTATGCCTTTGTTCCCGGCTTTGCACCTGAAACGACAGCACCTGAAACGACAGAACCTGAAACGACAGCGGCTGAAACGACAGCATCTGCGGAAGAGGCAGGCGCGTAATGGGATGCTTTATTGTTCTCGATGGTCTTGACGGTTCGGGCAAGGGAACGCAGTCGGAGCACCTTTGCGCACGCTTGACTGCCGAGGGCAGACGGGTTAAGCTGATCTCTTTCCCGCATTACGGAACCCCCGGTGCGGCAGCCGTTGAGTTTTACCTCGGCGGCGGGCTGGGCAGTGATCCCTCAAGCACAAATGCATATGCGGCGTCCACCTTTTACGCCGTGGATCGTTATCTCTCATGGCGCACCGAGTGGGGTGACTTTCTGCGTGAGCCCGATACGGTGGTGATTGCCAATCGCTATACCACGGCCAATGCGGTACATCAGCTCTCCAAGCTGCCCCGCGGGGAGTGGGATGCCTTCCTTGATTGGTTGGGGGAGTTTGAATTTGATCGGCTGGGACTTCCGCGTCCCGATTTGACCGTCTATTTGGAAATGACGCCCGCCATTTCGATGCGGCTGGTTGCGCACCGTTCGGATGCGACAGGACAGAAAAAGGATATTCACGAGCTGGATCCCCACCATCTTGAGGCGAGCTATGCCGCGGCAATTTATGCGGCCGAGCGCTGGGGATGGTATCGTCTGCCCTGCTATGCGGGGGATGCGCCCCGGGCCATTGACGAAATCGCGGATGACGTTTATGCGGCGGTCGCACCGCTGCTTTGAGACGTTTTTGTAAATATTGCGTCAAATTTTTTCGCGAAAGCGTGTATTTCGTCCGAAATCTGATATAATGTGGATAGGATGGAAAGGATTACGGTATGGTTTATCTTTTTCTTGCGAATGGATTTGAGGAGATTGAGGCACTCTGTCCCCTCGATCTTCTGCGCCGCGCAGGCGCAGAGGTCAGAACAGTTGCCATCACGGCTGAAGGTCGGGCAGTGACGGGCGCGCATGGAATTACGGTGATGGCCGATCTTGCAGCCGATGAATTTCCCCCTGATGCCGATGCCGAGATGCTGATTCTGCCGGGGGGGATGCCCGGGGCAGCCAATCTGAATGCATCACCCGTGGTAGATGCTGCCATCGCACGTGCTGTGCAAAACGGCGCATATCTCGCCGCCATCTGTGCCGCGCCGATGATTTTGGGCAGACGCGGGCTGTTGGCCGGCTGTGAAGCGACCTGTTTCCCCGGGTTTGAGGACGAGCTGAAGGGCGCCATGCTTACCACCGCTCGTGTGGTGCGTGACGGAAAGATCATTACCGCGGCAGGAATGGGTGTTGCCCTTGAGTTCGGTCTTGCGCTGGTTGCCGAACTGTATGGTGAAGACAGAGCCGATGCCCTGCGCACGGCTGTATTGGCAGATTGATGATGCGCCGCCGTGGCATTTTTACCGCCCCCGGGCTGGTGTTGTTGATTTATGTGCTTCTGCTTTGCTCTCGGTTTGTGGACAGCTCTGCGTTTTCCGACAGCAACAGCTATTTGACGGTGGTTGTTCTGCAGTTGATGATTTTTCTGCTGCCTGCCGTGATTTATTGCAAGCTGCGTGGGGATGCTCTCCACGGTCGCTTGCGGATGCGAATCGTTGGTCTCGAGCAATGGCTTTTGGTGCCTGCAGCGGCATTGGTGCTGATCTGCGGAGCCTTTCTCATCGGTTTTGCGATGGGGGGCATTGAACAGCTTGATACGCGGTTTTCGCTCTACGACAACTTTGTGGCAGTGACCGATGGCGGTGCGGGAAATTTTCTGTATTCTCTGTTGGCATTTGCCGTTTTGCCCGCCATTTGTGAAGAGTTTGTCTTCCGTGCGGTTCTTTGCGCGGAGCTGGAGGAAAACGGACTGCCCGCAGCCGTGTTGATCAGTGCACTCTTCTTTGCCATGCTGCATTTTGATTTGGCACAGTTCCCGATCTACTTCTTTGCCGGGATTTTGCTGGCATTGGTGTTGTATGCGACACGATCGGTGTTGGGGGCAATCTTGGTGCATTTGCTCTATAATTTGTTTGGCTTGTTCGGCCGCCCCTATGTGACCGAGCTGTACAACCGAACAGGCAGTGCATCTTTGTTTATTTTCATTGTGGTTGTACTTTTTCTGCTCGCGGTGATCTTCTTTTTTGGAGAAGCGGCGCGCAGTTACAGCGGATATGCTCGCCGCGGATTGACTGCAGCATATCATCGCCCGCGTTCAGCGCGGGAAAAACATAATGCTCGATTTGCCGAGGCTTTGTTAACCCCGCTGGGGTTGATTGCCGCGCTGTTCTATCTCATCGTTGTCATTGCGGTGTAATCGCATGGCATTGCGATCCTGTTATGAGGGAATGAATCTATGAATAATACACCAAATCAATCGAATCGGCCTGTGACACCCGAAGTTGGGCGTCCTGCACGTGCCGTGCGCACGCCGCAGGGCACACAGAGCACAGCACCGCAGGTTCGGCGTCCGCAGGCGACAGCAGCCCGTACACCGCAGAGCGTACAGAGCACAGCGCCGCAGGTGCAGCGTCCGCAGGCGACAACAGCTCGCGTACCTCAGAGTGCGCAGAGCACAGCACCGCAGGTGCAGCGCCCGCAGGCGACAGCAGCTCGCGTACCCCAGAGTGCGCAGAGCACAGCACCGCAGGTGCAGCGCCCGCAGGCGACAGCAGCTCGTACGCCCCAGAGCGCACCGCAGACTGCACCCACCACCGAGATTGACCTGTCGCCACAGCGCGGCATCACGGACGATCAGTCGGCAACACGCCGAATCGCTGTCACACCGGCCCGCAAGCGAGCTGCCGAACCCGACAGTCTCTCCGGCGGAGGGGATGGCGGCAAAAAAAAGAAAAAACACATGTCGGAGGGCGCGGCGACACTGCTGAGCATCGTAAAAGCCATTACCTACATTGTGTTTGTGATTGTGTTGGCGGGATTTCTATCTTACTATATCATCCGCATTGCCAATGATATGTTTGCCTTTGTCAAGTCGGATGAAATGGTGGAGGTTGTTATTCCTGAATACGCCACCATTGATGATGTCACCGAGGTGCTTGCCGAGAATGGAATTATTACCTATCCCGATGTGTTCAAGCTATACGCCAAGCTCAATCAGGATAACGGGGAATTTAAGGCGGGCACTTATGAAATCAATGGCATGATGAATTATGACGAGCTGTTGATGGCATTCAAAGAGAAATTTGTGCGCGCCACCATTCGCATTACCATTCCCGAGGGGTATACAGTGGACGAGATTATTGATCTGTTCATTGAAAACGGTGTGGGCATGGTGGAACGAAGCAAGGGCGAATATGTCGCAGCCACTCGTGAGGACTATGTGGCGGCGGTGAACAACCTGGAGCTGTATGATAACTTTGTATTTGTGCAGAAATTGATAGAAGGCGGCACGTCGCCTGATCGTTACTATGCATTGGAGGGCTATCTCTTCCCCGACACCTATGAATTCTATACCGATTCCAAACCCTCTCAGATTGTGTATAAACTCCTCAATCGGTTCAATAATCTTTTCAAAGAAGAGTTTTATACACGCGCCGACGAGCTGGGGTACACGGTAGATGAGATCGTGATTCTCGCATCGATGATTGAAAAGGAAACCCGTCTCTACTATGAGTTTGAGGCAGTTTCCTCGGTTTTCCACAACCGCCTGCGCGATCCGGCAAACTATGCTTTCCTGGAGAGCGATGCGACCATTATGTATGCCATCCATCACGATACGGGCACGCGGCAAGAAGATATGACGCATGAGGATGTCTCCTACGACTCGCCCTATAACACTTACACCAACCGAGGGCTTCCTCCCGGACCGATTGCCAATCCCAGCTATCAGGCTTTGACCTGCGCGCTTTACCCCGAAGATACCGATTATTATTTCTTCGTCTCCCGAAAGAACGGAGAAACCATCTTCTCGCGTACACTTGCCGAGCATGATGCTGCTGTTGCGGAGGTTGCACGCGAAGGCTGATGCGAATCAACAATAAAGCAGGCCCGCCGAGGTCTGTACCGCATGACTGCAGTACAGATTCGGCGGGCCGTTGTGTTTATCCCAAATTATTTGTCTTTGGACTTGTCCTTACCAAGAATGACATTGGTGAGGATACCGAGGATGAGTGCGGTGGCGATGCCGGTGATGGTGATCTGACCGAAGTTGAGGGTCAGACCGCCGATGCCGGGGATGAGGATGGCAGCAACTACGAAGAGGTTGCGGTTCTCACCCAGGTCAACGACCTGGAGCATCTTCAGACCCGAGACGGCGATGAAGCCGTAGAGAGCGATGCAGATACCGCCGATGATGCAGGAGGGAATGGTGTTGACGAACTGTACGAAGGGGTTGAAGAAGGACAGGGCGATGGCCATAATAGCGGTAGTGGTGATGGTGAAGATGGAGGCATTGCCGGTGATGGCTACACAGCCTACACATTCACCGTAAGTGGTGTTGGGGCATCCGCCGAAGATGGCACCGACGATGGAACCGACACCGTCACCCATGACGGTCTTGCCCAGACCGGGATCCTGGATCAGGTCGCGGCCAATGATAGAGGAGAGGTTCTTGTGGTCTGCGATGTGCTCCGCGAGAACCACGAAGCCCACGGGAACGAAGAGCAGAGCCAGGGATGCAATAGCAGAGGGCGTGAAGTACTGACCGCCTTCTTCGATGGCCTTGACAAAGGTCAGCTCGGGCACGCGGAAGATGTCAGAGAGCTGGAAACCATCGGTGAACAGGTTAGTGAGGGGTGCGTAGTTCACGATTTTGAGGGCCTCAATGTCGGCCAGACTGCCGATCAGAGTGAGGACAGAAGCAAAGGCGTAGGCTGCCAGAATACCGATGACGAAGGGAATGAGCTTCATACCGCGGCTGCCCTTGACAGATGCAAGAACGGTGACGCCGAAAGCGATAAGACCGCAGAGAATTGCAAGCAGGCTGTAGTTATCGGCACTGACGGCGGTGTTGTTGAGGTTGTTGATGGCAGAACCCGAGAGGGAAAGACCGATGAGGGCAACAGTGGGACCGATGATAACGGGGGGCAGGAGCTTGTTGACCCAATTTGTGCCGACAAAGTGGATGATGATCGAGATGAGGACATAAACGAGGCCCGCAAATACTGCACCGACGATGATGCCAAGGAAGCCGAAAGCAGCGGCGCCGATCAGCGGGGAGATGAAGGCGAAGGAGCTGCCAAGGAAGACAGGGCTCTTGCCGCGGGTGATGAGCAGGTAGACCAGTGTGCCTGCGCCCGCACCGAGGAGAGCTGCGGCCTGATCCATTACGATGGTGCTTTGACCGCCGTTGACCAGAACGGGTACCAGCAGGGTTGCCGCAATGATTGCCAGCAACTGCTGCAGCGCAAAGATCAGATTCGCGCCGAACTTCGGTTTGTCGTGGATGTCGTAAACCAGTTTCATATGAACCTCTTTCTCCGCCGTAAAAATTAAGTGAGACGATCAGCCGTGTTGGCGGGGGCGGCTGTCGACGGCATTTCTGCGGGCAAATCTTCGCATAAAAAAACTGTCCGAGGGCGGATCCGCTTTTGCGGCCGTCCGACAGACAGAGTTCTTCCGTAACGGAACGATGCTCCGAGGATGAACCCAAGCTGCGATTCTTTACCTTCGGAAATATTATGCGGGAAGTGTTTTTTCGACCATCTTCTCGCAAGAACCAATTCATTATACCATGTATGAACAAAAAAAGCAAGCATTTTTTGACAAATTGTGACTTTTGACAAAAATGCTTGCATGTTTTTGTGCGTACTGCTTATTGATGCAGCACGGCGCCATCGGGGGAGAGAAGGGGCGTTACGTCCATGGCGAAGCGGGACACGCATTTTCCGAGAGACGGGAAGGCATCCCATACCAGTATGATGATCTCGTCCTCGGCAAGGTGCAGAACCAGGCCCTCCGCCGTGGGACAGAAGGGGGTGTTCGGTTCGAGGGGGAAGATTGCAGCCAGTTCTTCCATCTCGTCGCCCAGGAAATTCGCCAGAGTGAGGCGGCGGCCGTCGGTGAGGTCGTATACATAGGGGACGGTGGTGTCGCCTTCGGTAAACTCCACGGTACAGAGGATGCCGAGCTGCTGCTCCGCAAGACGGGCACTCGGAAGCACGGAAACGCCGAGCAGTGTGTCGGTGTCGGCAGCGTTTGTCTCGGCTTCCGGTGTTTTCCACGCAGTGACAGACAGTTGATCAAGCACAGAAAGGCTGCGCAGATTCTCCGGAAGTTTTGCGGCTACGATAGATTTGGTGCAGTCGGCAGCTTCGGGCTGAACAGATTCGTGGGGGGCTTCGGTACCGACAACAGAATCAGCCGGTTCGCTGTAAGATGTGGTGGAATATGTTGTGGATATGATCACCTCATCACTTTTGGCATCATCTGTTCCTGTAGGAGCTTGTGTGGCCGTCATATCCAGCGCGGCTTCAATGGTGGTATCGATGACAGTGATATAGCTGTGTTCATTGACCATTTCAACTTCATCGGCGGCGTAATAATAGCGTGCCTGGGCATTGTCGTTGGGGGAGTTGTCTGCCGACATGGTGCCAACGATTGCACTGCTCATAATGACAACGCAGAGCATGGCGGCGGTACCGACCGAACCGATCGCCGTGAAGCGGCGAAGACGGCGAAGCTTATTTTCGCGGTGAACGCGGGACATGATGTTGTCATGCAAGTGCGGCGGCGGGATAAGCTGTGTTTCGGCAATTTCTCGGCGCAGCGTGCCCAGCGCATTGGCCAACCGAGCACAGTCGGGGCAGGATTGCAGATGGATATCGATTTTTTGCTGTTCTTCGGCGCTCAACTCACCGTCAAGATAGGCGGACAGCAATTCACCGATTTCCGCACAGCAATCGGAGGTGTGGGAATGGGGCTGTTGTGGCATAACGGAAATTCGTTCTCCTTTTTGCGCCCAGATGGCGCTTGTTCAATACACGTTTTTATTTTTACATATGATTAGACGTTGGTTTTCAGAAAAAGTTCCGCTTTTCCAAAAATTCTTTTATTTGCAGGCGTGCACGGCTGATGCGGCTTTTTACAGTGCCCATCTCAAGTCCGAGCATTTGTGCGATTTCGGTATAGGAGAAGCCCTGCATATCGCGCAGGACGAGGATTTCACGGTGGTCGGCGCGCAGCGAGGCAATGGCTGCCTGCAGGGCGGCGGAACGCTCGGTGTGTTCAGCCCAAGCAGCGGGATCATGAGTGGGGGAGTCATCGACAAGATCGCGTTCGCGTCCGCGGTCGCCGACATCCTCTTCGTCCACAGTCAGAGAGACGGTTTGATGTGTCGTTTGTTTGCGCAGGTAATCCAGCGCGGTGTTTTGGGTGATGCGGAAGACCCAGCTGGTAAAGCTGCAATCGCCGCGGAAGCTGCCCAGCGTCCGCCAGAGCTTGATGAAGGTATCCTGCGTCACATCTGCCGCATCTTCTCGGTTTTGCGTATATTGAAATGCCAGATTATAGACCATTTTTTCATATCGTTCCAGCAAAGCGGAGAAGGCATCCTCGTCGCCGCCGGCGGCACGTGCAATCAGCGCTGTCAGCTCAGCGCTGTCCCGTTTGTTTTCACACGGTTCCCGATCATGATGGGTTTTGTGTGGTTTCAAGATCAAAACGAAAGCCCTCCCTTCGTGCGTGATTTGGGAAATTTTCAGTTCAGCAAGCCCTGCAGAATGTCCAGCATCTCCTCGGCTCGCTCTGCCTGCATGATGGCGGCACGGGCGGCGGCAGAGCCTGGGCGGCTGTGAATATACCACGCCATGTGCTTGCGTGCCTCGCGCACGCCGATGTCTTCACCCTTATCGGCAACGAGCAGACGAAGATGCTCGGCGGCAACGGCAACCCGCTCCTCTGGGGTGGGCGGTGTGTATTCACGCCCCTCAAGGGCGGTGGTCAGCTCGGCGAAGAGCCAGGGATTGCCCTGTGCCCCCCGTCCGATCATATAGCCGTCACATCCGCTGATCTCGGCCATGTGGCGCAGATCGGCGGCGGAGGCGATGTCACCGTTGCCGATCACGGGAATATCAACTGCGGCTTTGACCGCAGCGATGACGTGATAGTCGGCGGAGGGGGCGTACATCTGTTTGCGGGTCCGTGCATGGATACAGATCGCCGCCGCACCTGCATCGGCCATGCGCCGTGCAAACTCGGGGGCGTTGATGGAGTTTTCATCCCAGCCCGAGCGGATTTTGACGGTGACGGGCAGCGAGACGGCATCGACGACGGCGCGGACAATGGCGGCGGCTCGTTCGGGATCGCGCATCAGTGCGCTTCCTTCGCCGTTGCCTGCCACCTTGGGCACGGGACAGCCCATGTTGATGTCAATGGCGGCGGGGAGCTCTTCTGCCTGTGCGCTGAGATAGCTGCCGCGCTCAAGCAGACGTGCGGCCTCCGCCATAAACTCGGGATCACTGCCGAACAGCTGCAGGGCGTGACCGTGCTCCCCTGCGCGAATTGCTGCAAGCGGAGCCGAGCGGGCGGCGGCGGGATTTCGGCTGCGCTGTTCATAGACCAACGCCTTTGCCGAGATCATTTCAGAGACGGTATATTCTGCGCCCATCATGCGGCAGATGCGGCGGAAGGCATAATCGGTGACGCCCGCCATGGGGGCGAGCATCAATCCGTGGCGAAGCTGAAGCTTGCCGCAAATATATGCCATGGCGGCGACCTCCTTTGGAAAATCTGATTAAGCGCGGGGAAGTGCCGCCGATTCAAGTGCGGGCGGCAGGGGTAGATTGCTGACGATATAGTCATACTTCTCCCGTGTGCAGAGTTGAAAGAGAAAACGGCGGCCGAATTTGAAATCATCGGCGAGAAAAACACGCGTGGATGCACAACGCATCATGACGCGCCCCCTGCTCAACTGTGTAAATACAGTTTTATTGTACCACATTTTTTGATCAAACGCAAGCATTTTCGTGCGGAAGTGAAGGCAGGAAAAATGAAGGTGCCGCACATGGCAGTGCGGCACCTTTGTAGATATGTTCAGCGGCGAACCAAGCGCAGGATGGTGTAAACAGTCAAATTGGCGGCCACCACCGTGGCACCGGGGGCCAGATCGAATTGATAGGAAATACATAGTCCCGCGATGAAGCAGAGAACCGAGATGATGCCCGCAGCACAGAGTACACTGCCGAAACGGCGGCAGATTTGCATGGCAGACATCGCAGGAAAGAGGACCAGCGCCGAGATGAGCAGGGTGCCCATCAGCCGCATACCCAGCACAATGGTAACAGCGGTGAAAATAGCGAGTGCCAGCCTGATTCCGCCGATGCGCTGCCCGGTGGCGCGAGCAAAGCCTTCGTCAAAGGTGAGGGAGAGGATGCGATCGCGGAAGAGCAGGAAAAAGACCAGAACAGCGGCGCCGAGCAGCAGACAAAGCCACATTTCTTCGGCTCGGACAGCGAGAATACTGCCAAACATATAGCTGTAGACATCGGTATTTTTTCCCGCCATGGCAAGTACGCCGATGGCAAGCGATGCGGTCGAGAGCATGGCGACCGACGCATCCCCCCGTGTATGATTGTTCTCACGCGCTGACAGCAAAAGAACGGCGGTCAGCATGACAACCGGGACGGCAACCCAGAGCGGGCTGAGATGAAGCGCGGTGGCAACAGAGACAGCACCAAAGGCGACATGGGACAGCCCATCGCCGATCATGGCGTAGCGGCGAAGCACAAGGCTGACACCCAGCAAAGCGGCACAGAGCGAGACAGCTATTCCCGCAATCAGCGCGCGCTGCATAAAGCTGTAGCCGAACATCGAGAAAAACTCGGTCATGATATCGTCCCTCCCGCAAATCCGCATCCCGCAGGGGATTGCAGGTAGTCCTCGGTGGTGCCGAACCAGTAAGATTTGTGTCCGAGGTGAAGGATGTGGGAAGCACTGCTCAGCGCGGGAGCAAGATCGTGGGTAACCATGATCACGGTCAGCCCTCCATCGCGGAGAGAATCGATCAAGCGATAAAGCTCAGCCGAAACCAAAGGATCCAGCCCCGCCGTCGGCTCGTCGAGGAGTAGGATCTTGTCCGATGCGCAGAGGGCGCGGGCGAGGAGCACACGCTGCTGCTGACCGCCCGAGAGCTCGGCATAGGGGCGACGGCGGAGCGATTCGATGCCGAATCGGCGAAGATTTGCTTCCACGCGCTCGTGCTCATCGGGCAGGGGAAAAATGCGGAGCTTGCGCCGATTGAGACATCCGGTTCGTACGACCTCCTCAACCGAAGCGGGAAAATCGCGCTGCTGCTTGGTCTGTTGGGGAAGATAGGCCGGCTCTTTGCATTTATCCCACAAAATTTCTCCCTGCGTAGGGGGAAGCAAGCTGAGCAGACCATGCAGAAGAGTGCTTTTTCCCGAACCGTTCTCGCCCACGATGCAGAGATAGTCGCCGGGCTCAAGCGTGAAATTCAAGTGTTCGATGACGCACCTGCCGTCATAGGCAAGGGCGAGGTTGCGGACGGTCAGCAGCGGCATGGCGCGCCTCCTTTCTTGGAATACGGTGGTTAATTGAGGGCTTGCTCGAGCACATCGGCATTGCGATGCATCAAGTCAAGATAAGTGATGCCGGCGTCGAAATCGGCGATGGAGAGATTGTGGCAGGAGTGCAGCTCAAGCCGTTTTGCACCCGTTTCGGCGCAAATGGTGTCGGCAATCTCACCGCGTGAAAATTCGATGGTGAAGACCACGGGGATTTGCTCTGCCTTGACACGTTCGATGAGCGCTGCCACAGTGGCGGTGGCCGGTTCCCCCTCGGCGGAACAGCCCGGATAAGCGGCATATGCCGTCAGTCCGTAGGCTTCGGTGAGATAACGGAAGGGAAAGCGATCGCCGAAAATCAGCGTTTGGCGGGTGCTGTTTGCGGCAATTGAGGTGAAACGGGCATCCAGTTGGTCAAGTTCGGTTAAATACCGATCGGTGTTGGTACGGTAGAGGTCGGCGCACTCAGGCAGGATGGTGCAGAGCCTGTCGCAGATGGCCTCAACCATGATTGCCGCATTGCGGGGAGAGAGCCAGATGTGTTCATCGATTTCATGGCTGTGACTGAAGTCGCGCACATGCTCAAGGCTGTGTTCGTGGCCGGAATCATCGGCGTAGGTGAGGGTAATGCCTTCCAGCTCGATCAGCGACAGCACGCGTACTTCGGACGCTTCGCTGCTGCGCAGCTCGGCCGCCCATTGCTCGGACGGACCGCCAATTTCGATAAAGAGATCGCATTCCTCAACGGCGGCCATGTCGCGGGGTGTCGGTTCATAGCTGTGGCTCTCTCCGCCGACGGGGACGAGCATGATGAGATTGACGGTATCTCCTGCGATTTGACGGACAAAATCATACTGCGGGAAGACAGTGGTGACAATGGTGGGGCGGTTGTCTGTCTGCGGCTGTGCACAGGCAAACAATGCAAGGGGGAACAGACAGAGTGCGAGGATGGTGGCGAGTGTTTTTCTGATCATGCGTGTGCGTTTCCTTTCCCCATACAGGCGCTGCATTCGCCCCAGAGGATTCCTCTGGCACTGCCGATGCGGAAGCTGTGCGCCTCTTGGATGTGTCCGCGTACTTCGGCGAGGTGGAGACATTCGAGGTGAATGAGCTTGCCGCAGTGGACGCATTTGAGGTGAAAATGGGATTCCCCGCTGCAGCCGGGATGGAGACGGATATACTGATAAACGAAGGTATTGCTGCCTTCTTGGGCAAAGCGGCGGACAACGCCTTCATCGCAGAGACGGCCGATTTGGCGGTAGACAGTGCTCCGCCCGTGGGCAAAGCCGGATGCCCGCAGGGCATCGGCCAGTGCACCGATGGTAAACTGTTGATCATGATGGGCTTGCAGAAAATCGAGCAGCTGCTGTTTCTGCGCAGTGGCATATGTGCTGCGTTTCATCGGTTTACCTCCGAAAATGAGAATGAATCCCGAATTGATCGATGATACTATTATACATATTTTTTGCCGTTTGTCAAGCAAATTTATACAGCGGGCGAGAAGATTGCTGTATAAATTCTGTTTTTTGGGGCAAATCCTATGGCAGAAAAAATTCAATGGACGACAGGAGAAATTGAGATGCGGATGATGTATTCACTTGCAGTACTTGTGCTGACGGCAGCATTGGCGGTCGGCTTTTTACCCAACGCGGAGGATGCGGCACTTTATGATCGCGTCCTGCGTCTGCACGTGATTGCCGCCTCGGACAGTGAGGAAGATCAGGCGACAAAGCTGGCAGTGCGGGACGCATTGCTCGAGACGGTATCTCCTCTGGTTGAGGGGTGCGAAAGTCGGGATGAGGCGGCGGCAATTCTGGCAGAGAATCAGGCGCTTTTGTGCCAAACCGCTGAAACCGCAGCGGCGGCACGGGGGCATGATTACGGCGCGGAAGTGTTGCTCTCGGTGGAGGAATATCCGACACGTACCTATGCATCGGCGGCACTTCCCGCAGGGGAATATTTGTCGCTTCGCGTCGTGCTGGGTGAGGGGGAAGGACAAAATTGGTGGTGTGTGTTATTTCCGCCCCTTTGCTTGAGCGCGGCAACCGAGCAGGAGAGTATCTGCATCGAGGCGGGACTGACTGCCGAGCAATATAAGCTGATTACAGGAAACGAAGGCACGGTGCGCTATCGTGTGAAATTCAAACTTTTGGAGATTTTCGGTGAGCTGTTCGCACGGTAAAAAACAGGGGTGTCGCGCTTTATTGCGCGACACCCCTGTTTTCGGGTGGAATATCGGAGGAAAAGACAATTATTTTTCCCCGTTCCACATGGCGGTCGAGAGATAGCGGTCACCCGTGTCGGGCAGAAGAGGGACGATCAATTTTCCACGGTTTTCCGGACGGCGGGCGAGCAGTGTGGCGGCGTGCAGTGCCGCGCCCGAGGTGATGCCGCAGAGAATGCCCTCCCGGCGGGCGAGCAGGCGGCCGGCAGTATATGCTTCCTCCTCGGTGACGGGGATGATTTCATCGATCACTGCACGGTTGAGATTTTCGGGAATGAAATTTGCACCGATGCCCTGCAGACCGTGCGCACCGGCCTGACCGCCCGAGAGCAGGGGGGAGGCGGCAGGTTCCACCGCAACAATACGCACATTGGGGTTCTGTGCTTTGAGATATTCGCCGACGCCCGAGAGGGTTCCGCCCGTGCCGACACCTGCGACAAAGATATCGACCTTGCCGTCGGTGTCCCGCCAGATCTCGGGACCGGTGGAGGAACGATGTGCGGCAGGATTGGCGGGATTGTCAAATTGTCCTGGGATAAAGCTGCCGGGTGTTTCGGCGGCAATGGCCTCGGCGCGTGCAATTGCACCTGCCATGCCCAGCTTTCCATCGGTCAGCACAAGCTCGGCGCCGTATGCACGCAGCAGCGCACAGCGCTCAGCACTCATGGTATCGGGCATGGTCAGGATGACGCGGTAGCCTCGCGCAGCTGCCATGGCGGCAAGTCCGATTCCCGTGTTGCCGCTGGTCGGTTCGATGATGACGGCACCGGCCGAGATCAGCCCGCGTTCTTCGGCATCGTTGAGCATCGCCAGTGCAACGCGGTCTTTTGCACTTCCTGCGGGATTGAGATATTCAAGCTTGGCGGCAATGACGGCATCCAACTGCAGCTCCTGCTGATAATTGGAGAGGGCAAGCAGGGGAGTATTACCTACCAGTGCGGTAATGTCGGGACAAATGCGCATAGCAAACCTCCTTGTGCGGAAAGGAATTTTTTCGGATGTCTCATTATAGCACACGCCCCTTTAACTGTCAAGCGGGACGGCGAAGGGAGGCATGGGGAGAAGGGAAAACTCGCATTTTTGCTCTTGCTTTTGTCGAAAATCTTTATATGATTTGGCTTGATTTTTGCTGTTACTTATGGTATACTGTATGTATCATCAAAGAAAGAAGGTTCATTTTTGTGGGGAAACCTCCCTTATGCGCCGACGAAGACCATAGTCGCGTTTGGTTTGCATCCGATTTGAATATGCTTCACTCGGCGAACGGACCGGGATGAGATGGTGCAGGCAGGGCTTGTCAGCTGTGGCGATGACAGGCTGTGCCTTTTTCTGCTTAACACTGAATATCGATCCGCCCGTGACATGAGGAGAACAAGAGAAAAATGAATGCATTTTTGCTGCAGATTATTCTGATTTTACTTAACGCTTTTTTTGCCGCCTCGGAGATGGCGTTTGTTTCGCTCAATGAAAATATGCTTCGCTATCAGGCAGAGGCCGGCGATCGCAAGGCCAAGCGCTTGCTGGCCATGGTGGGGGAGCCGACCGGATTTTTGTCTACCATTCAAGTGGGTATCACCCTGGCGGGTTTCCTTGGTTCGGCATTTGCTGCCGATAATTTTTCATCTGTGCTGGTTGAATGGCTGGTGGCAGATTGCGGCGTTACGGCAATCAGCCCGGAGGTGCTTGACACCCTGGCGGTGATTGTGATTACGTTGATTCTTTCCTATTTCACTCTGGTTTTGGGTGAGCTTGTGCCTAAACGCATCGCAATGCGCAATCCTGAGAAGCTGGCTCGCGCGGTTTGTGGTCCCATCCGATTTCTGTCGGTTTGTCTCAAGCCGGTGATTTGGTTTCTCTCGGCTTCGACCAATCTGGTGCTGCGCCTGTTCGGGATCAATCCGCATGAGGAGGAAGCGCCTGTCTCTGAGGCCGATATCCGTATGATGATTGACATCGGCGAGGAGAAGGGCACCATTGATGCCGAAGAGCGCGCGATGATTGACAATATTTTTGAGTTCAACAATACCACAGCCGGTGAGATTATGGTGCACCGCACCGATATGACAGCCATCTATCTCGATGATACGCCTGAGCAGATTATGCAGACTATTACCGAGAGCGGATATTCCCGTTTTCCTGTCTGCGGAGAGAGTACCGACGAGGTGTTGGGCATTTTGCGCACGCGGGCATATCTGCTCAACGCGCGCAGGCAAAATCCGCTTCCCCTCAATGAACTGCTGCGCCCCGCATATTTTGTACCCGAGTCGATGTGTGCCGATGTGCTCTTCCGTGAAATGAAAAAGCGCAAGGGACACATGGCGATTGTGGTTGACGAATACGGCGGCACGGCAGGTCTTGTGACGCTGGAGGATCTGCTTGAGGAAATCGTGGGCAACATTTACGACGAAACCGATCAGAGCGAGCCGCCGGAGATTGAATCAATCGGTGATGGGCATTGGCGTGCAAGCGGCAACTGCCCGCTGGCTCTGCTCTGCGCCGAAACCGACGTCGATTTTACCGACGAAGATAATCCTCACGATTACTCGACATTGGCAGGCTTGATTTTGGCAGAACTTGGCGCTATTCCCGAGGAAGGAGACAGCCCGACGGTTGAGCTGAAGGGCTTGCGGATGCAGGTTGTTTCGGTGTCCGATCGGCGGATCGAGCAGGTGGACATCACGCGTACAGCGTGCGAAGAAGAGGAGTAAACGATGGAATTTCGCTATGAAAATCGCACCGGCAATTTTTATTACCGTGATCGTATCAATGGCGGAAGTCCGCTGGACTGTCGCCCTCATCTGCATTATCACATTGAGCTGGTCTATATGTTGGAGGGCAGAGCACAGGGATATGTCGATTCGACCGAATATACCATTGAGGCGAACAATGTGTTTATTGTTTTTCCCAATCAGCTGCATCAATTTATCTCCACGGGGCCGGAGCGCTATATTCTCTTCATCCTCTCCCCCGACCTCATCCCGGAGCTGAGCCGTATTTTTTCCGAACAGGTGCCTGTATCGGCATTGCTTGAACATGCGGACCAAAATCCCCGCCTGCTTGAGCTGCTGAAAATGGCGATCGAGGAGAGGGATGAGCATGTTGCTTTTCGCGATGTGGTGCTGCGCGGCGTTTTGCTCGCTTTCTTCGGGGAACTGTTTCGCAGTATGCCGCTGACCGAACACAAAGCGGGAAATTCTCATGTTCTGCAGAGTGTGCTGGGGTACTGCGCCCGCAATTTCAATCGCGAGTTGTCGCTGAGCGTGCTTGAGGAAGAACTGCATATCAGTAAGTACTATATTTCGCACCTTTTTTCCAATCGATTGAATATTCGATTCAATGATTATATCAATTCTCTGCGTGTGTCGGATGCCTGCCGATTGCTTCGGCAGACCGATATGGGCATTACCGAGGTCAGCGAACGTGTGGGCTTTGGGACAATGCGCACATTTAACCGTGCGTTTGCCCGCCAAATGGGGATGTCCCCCAGCGAATACCGCCGCCAATCGGCAAACAATAAGCTGGTTCGTCCGATATCGTGATTTGCGGGGCGAGCACGGTGTACGAAAAGGAGAACATCATGGATAAGCAAGCTTTTACCTTGGACGAATTGGTTGCATCGGCAGTGGATGATGCCGACCTTTGCAGTGTAGATATTCCTGCGATAGATCTTTATCTGGATCAGATCATTACGCTGACCTCCGACAAGCTTGCGCGCAACAAGCGGGGAGAGAATGACAAGCTGCTGACCAAGACGATGATCAACAATTACAGCAAGGATGGCATTATCAAACCGGTCAAAGGCAAGAAATATACCCGTGAGCAGATTGTACAGATGATGCTGGTGTATTCGCTGAAGCAAACGCTGTCCATCGGGGAAATTAAGCAGATCTTTGACGGTGTGTATGAACTGGAGGGGTTTGACGGCACCGATATGATTGCGTGCTATGACCGTTTCCTTGACTTCAAAGCGGATATTCGGCGTGCAGCCCCCGAGATGGTTGCCGATCTTTGCACCTCGGGTGGACTTGATATGGAGGATGACCGCGACTTTTTTGTCGGTCTGCTTGGGATGGCTGCCCTGTCCAGCTATTTCCGCAATATCGCACAGGATATGCTTGCTGCACGCTATCCTGTTCCGCAGGAAGAGCGGGACAAGGAGAAGGACAAAGAGAAGAGCAGGGAAAAGGGCAAAGAGAAGAAAGATAAGTCGGAAAAGGATAAATAAAAAGAGGCTGTCGCATCGGCGACAGCCTCTTTTCGCTTCAAATATTCGGCGCGTCTTTCCACGTGAGCACCAGCGCGGTGAGCTGTTCTCTGTCGTTGCGCGCGGGCTCTTCAATCACAGCGTCAAGCAGATGATTCAGCAGTCGGCCGATGATGGGGCCGCGGGGAATACCGAGCGCGGCGAGATCCTGTCCGTTCAGTGCCAGATGTGCCAGATCGGTGCAGTCTCCCCGTTCGCGGGCTTGCCCAAGCGCCGAAGAATATCCCTCGGTCGGCTCGCCGAAGGCGGAACGCAGGGCGAGCACATCCTCTGCGGCGGTCAGACCACCTTCGCGGAGCAGTCGGCGTGCGGTGAGTGCGTGATCTTCACCGAGCGGAAAGTCACGCAGAGCAAGTGCGGCGCCCACCCGTCGGATCACTTCATTCGAGAAGCGCAGTTTCAGCAGAGCATCGGCTGCCTGCGTGAGGGATTCGTGGTGGAGCAGGGCTGCCAGACGGAGCGAGAGAATAGGGGGTAGGGCATCAAGTGCGGCAATCTCGGCATGCGTGACGCTTGGCAGGATGCTCGCGAGAACGCTGTCCTCTGCCATCATGGTCATCGCACGCACCGCATTGGGTGCGACGACGGTGCGGCTCAGCTCGGCGCAGATGCGTTCGGCTGAGATGCGCGAGAGCAGCTCGGCACACAGATTGGCTGCGGCGCGAGTTGCGGGATCAATATCAAAGGAAAGCTCGGCGGCAAATCGGTAGGCGCGCAGGATGCGCAGTGCATCCTCGCGGAAGCGCAGCTTGGGCTCCCCGACACAGCGGATGATGCGGGCATCGAGGTCATCACGTCCGCAGAAAAGATCAACCAACCCGTCCCCCGGGCCATAGGGTGACCACGCCATGGCGCAGACGGTAAAGTCGCGGCGAGCCAGGTCGTCGGCAATGCTGCGGGTGAAGGTCACCTCGGTAGGATGGCGTGCATCTGCATATTCGCCGTCGATGCGGTAGGTGGTGATTTCCACGGGAAGCGGCTCGCCGTTTTCCTCGGCGAGAACGGTGATGGTGCCGTGCTTGAGCCCTGTTGTGAGGGTGCGTGAAGAAGAGAAGACTTCGAGCGTCTGCTCGGGGAGGGCAGAGGTTGTCACGTCCCAGTCGTGCGGGGGGCGACCGAGCATACTGTCGCGCAGACTTCCGCCGACGATGTGTGCCTCATATCCCGCCCTGTGCAGACGGTCAAGAATTTCTCCCACCGCGTGCGGATATTCAATATGCATGAAATGCCTCCCCTCGGATAATATAATATCAGTATAGCATAAACATCGAGGAGAATCAAGCTTTTTTCGCGGGCGAGGGAATAGACAGAAAAAATAAAATATTTTTCATCTGCCTATTGACAAATAAATGCCGTTGTGGTATAATATCATACGTTATGGCGGAATAGCTCAGCTGGCTAGAGCAATCGGTTCATACCCGATAGGTCGTGGGTTCAAGTCCAACTTCCGCTACCAGGCCCGTTGGTCAAGCGGTTAAGACACCGCCCTTTCACGGCGGTAACAGGAGTTCGATTCT
>JAFQVV010000033.1 GCA_017407835.1 Clostridia bacterium | reverse complement strand
CTCGAACCCGCCACCTCGACCTTGGCAAGGTCGCGCTCTACCAAATGAGCTAAATCCGCAAAGTGGCGACCCGAAGGGGACTCGAACCCCTGACCTCTAGCGTGACAGGCTAGCGTTCTAACCAACTGAACTACCGGGCCAAATATGAAACGGCTTTGGGGGCGTGAATCCCTCCCCCGCCGTATGGAGCGGATTACGGGGCTCAGAACCCAGCTTTGACTGCGTCAAAGCACAAACCCTGCCCTGTTCGGTTCGGCAAAACCGACGGGAACATTCGGCAGGCTTCGGGCGATTTCTCACACTGTGATCCGCTCCATACGAAGCACCACTCTCTGAGCGGGTCTTCGTATGGAGCGGATTACGGGGCTCGAACCCGCCACCTCGACCTTGGCAAGGTCGCGCTCTACCAAATGAGCTAAATCCGCACATGGTGCCTCCGGTCGGAATCGAACCAACGACACGGGGATTTTCAGTCCCCTGCTCTACCAACTGAGCTACAGAGGCAAATGGCGACCCGAAGGGGACTCGAACCCCTGACCTCTAGCGTGACAGGCTAGCGTTCTAACCAACTGAACTACCGGGCCGTGTGGTGGGAACAATAGGGCTCGAACCTATGACCCTCTGCTTGTAAGGCAGATGCTCTCCCAGCTGAGCTATGCTCCCATACGGCGATGCGGGCTACCTCGCTCGCAACGTACTATATTCTACCACAGCCCATTCAGTTTGTCAAGGGGTTTTTGCAAATTTTTTTGATTTTTTTCCGACACCAAAAACAAACAAAAATCTCCCTCTTGCAGATGTAAAGTCAAGCTTTTTCGAGCACTCCTCTCCGCTTGCCCATTGTACTGTGCATATCACCCAAAATCCCCCCTGCTGATTTGTGCACTCATCCAAAACTCTACCGTTGTAGAAAAAATGAGTTGACAGGCGTAGAGCGATGTTGTATACTAAACTTACACAGCATGATCACCGATCAAAAAATTCTCATCTGGAGGAAATGTAATGAAAGAAATATCCCAACAGTTCATCAAGCTTCCCGAATCCGAGCTGCGGGTGATGCAGGCCGTCTGGGCGCTCCACAACACAGGCGAATCGAATATCACAGCCGCATCTCTGATGGCAGCCGACCGGGGCCTTTCCCGGCTCAAGCTCACCACCGTTCTCACGCTGATCACCCGCTTAATCGGACGCGGCTACCTGTCGTCCGAAAAGCGAGGACGTTCCCACTACTATACGCCCCTGGTTTCGGAAGCTGACTATAAAGCCCAGGCGGCGGTGGAATTCATCACCAGTGTATGCAACAGCAGCCCCTGTGAGCTGATCTCGGCCATGATTCACGGCGGAATGCTCAACGAAAAAGAAATTGCAGAACTGCAAACCATGCTGGAGGAAGAGAACAGGGGTGAGGGCTGATGACCACCTTTTTCCTGACGCTAATCGGTCTGAGTGCGGTGCTCACTTTCTCTTCTGCCGCCACCATTTTCCTGCGGAAAACGACCATCGGCAGGCGGGGTTCCATCATGAATACACTTTGGGCGGCAATTCTCCTGCTGGCCATCATTCCCTTGCCCCTGCCGGCTGATGCCCTCCCCTACCATCTGTTCGGTGCAGAGGACAGCGCGGCACTCATCCGTGTCTCCTCAGAGACCTTGGAAATGCCGTACACAACATCGGATGAAGAGATCCTTCTCCGTACAGAAAGTGCATCTTCCTCCTCCGCGGCGGCAGATCCCGCCCGCACAGAGAAGCAGGAAAGGCCTTCATTTCCCCTCCCCTTTGTCCTCCTGGTGCTCTATCTCGGCGGTGCAATTGTTACCTTTCTCTATTTCCTGGGTCGCTCGGCATCCTCCGGTGCCTCCCTTCGGGCATGTTCACATGTCTGCACCGACCAAGAGATTATCCGACAGTGTTCCGCTCTGGTCACTCGCTGCCGACTGCGGCGCTCCCCCGAACTGCGCATCCTGGATGACGGAATCTGCTATTCCCCCTGCACAACAGGAATTTTCTCCCCCTGTGTCTACCTCCCCTCCACGCTCCGCACCGAAGATATCCCCGCTGTTCTGGCGCATGAGCTCTGCCATATCAAACGCAGAGATACCCTTCGCCGTCTCTTTTCGGTAACGGTGGTTTCTCTGCATTGGTTCAACCCCGTGGCACATTATATTCTTCCCCTCGTCCACGAGGATATGGAGCAAAGCTGCGACAACGCGGCCCTTTGTCTGCTGGGCGGCGGTTCTGCCAGACGGGGGTATATGCAAGCGCTGCTGCGAATCGCCTGCATGTCGTCTCCTTCACCATCCGCCGCACCGCACTTTTTCTCCCATAAACAGCAAACCAACGCTGTGAAAAGAAGGTTTCTCAATATGCAGCACCCCGTTCGACGCATCTCTGCCACGCTCGTTTCTCTGCTTTTGATCGGAACAATGCTCCTCAGCTCGGCAGTGATTTTCACCGCCTGTGGTTCTCCCGGCCGGCGGGATCCTCTCCGCGCCCTCACCCCACTGACCGAATTCATTCTGCGCTATTATCATGATCTCTCCCCCGAAGATGAGATCACACGCGAAATGTGCGAAGCTATCACCTCGCTTGAGCTGTCTGTCATGTTCTATGATGATCCCGGTAAATATTGGTATAAATATCAAGAATCCTACGCCTCCTCGTACATCAATGAAAATGTTGCTGCGCTGATTGCCTCCCTCCAAAAAAAGACTTTGCTTAATTTCAAGGTCAATGCACATGATGCCCCCACAGGCAGTTACGATGCACTGGTTGCCACGCAGAACTGCTGGCTGAATCTGATGCGTTCCAATTTCTTTGAAAATACGTTTGTTGCTGCAATTCCCGACGAGTGGAACAGCGCAAAAACCAAGGCTTTCTATGACCTCCTCGATATCAATCTTGAAGAGACAGAAGAAAACAAAGCGAAGCTGATCGAAGAGTTCCCCGGCATCCAGTTCTGCCCTTCCTATATCTATGATACGTCAGCAGATTTTCCGTCTCTCTTTCGTATGCATTCCGTTTGCAACAATGCCGGCATCTTCGACGCCCTTTGGTTGGACGGCACCGTCATCGACACCGATGCCATTGCGGCCGCTTTCCCCAATCTGGAGCATCTTGAGCTGATCGGGCTGACTGCCGCCGAATAATTCCTTACACGTTCATCGGGGACACCGCAAAGAAATTGCCGTGTCCCCCTTGCTTTTGCCGCGAAAAAAAGGTATACTTATACCATAACATCGGGCTGTCTCTGCCCGGCATTTCAATTGAACCATGCGGAGTGTACATATAATGCCTAAAAATTCGCTCAACCGCCGCCCTGTTCGCGCCCTCATTGTGGCCGCGGCCGCAATCCTTTTGCTTCTGCTCCTCTCCCTTGCTGCCGCCGATGGGCGAACAACCGCCCAGGCAAATGTGACCTATCTCCCCGCCCGTGTTCTCGAAATCTCCTCCGCCGATGAATCCTTCTACGGCGAGGGGGACACCATGCGTGATCTTATCATTTCGTTTACCGCCAAGCTGGAGAGCGGAGATACCGTCACCGCATCCCAGACCATCAGTGACGGCGTGATCATGGGAGAGGTACGCGAAGTTACCGCAGGTGATCGCGTGATCTTGATGAACAATGCCCCCGCCGATGAAACCCCGAATTACGTCATGACCACCTTCGTCCGAACCGACGTGCTGATTTGGCTCGGTATCCTCTTCGCACTGCTGCTCATTGTCTTCGGAAGAAGCAAAGGACTTGCGGCATTGCTGGCACTGGCGCTGACCTGCGCTGCCGTCTTCTGCTGCTTTGTTCCCTCGGTTCTGGCGGGCAAAAACATTTATCTTTGGACGCTCATTGTCTGCGCCTACATCACGATTATGACACTTCTGCTGATCGGAGACACGGGGCGAAAAAGTCTCTCCGCCATCCTCGGCTGTCTTGGCGGAACCTTGATTTCGGCGGCAGCAATGGCGCTCTCGGACCGATTCCTGCACATGACGGGACATCTGGACGAAACCACCGTTTATCTGCTCTATCTTGATACCCCCGCCCCCCTCGATCTGCGCGCTCTGCTCTACGCTGCCATTTTGATCGGTGCGCTGGGCGCGGTCATGGACGTTTCGGTCGATATCTCTTCCTCCCTCTGCGAGATTGCCGCAAAGCTTCGGCGTCCTACATTTGGTGAGCTTTTCCGCTCCGGCATCACCATCGGCCGCGATCTGATCGGCACCATGTCCAACACGCTGATTCTTGCTTACATCGGCTCCTCGCTGTCAGTCGTTCTGCTCATTGTCGGCGGGAACAACGCTTCCCTTTTTACCATGCTCAATCAGGAGCGAATTGTCTTTGAGATCCTGCAGGCGCTGGTCGGCAGTTTCGGCATCCTGTCGGCAATCCCCCTTACCGCCGCCGTGTCGGCCCTCCTGTTCGGTCAGCGTAAAGAGGTACGGGACGAATATGCCGAACAGCTGGAAGCCGCTGAACGGGCAGAAAAGGAGTAAAGCTCCTCCGACTGCGAAAAAAAGGAAAAAAAGACCGCAATTTTATCAAATAATACTTGATAAAATTGCGGTTTTATGGTATATTAAAGAGTGGTAAATTTATCAAATCAGAAACAGAAAGGAATCTTTCGCTATGTACAACAAGAAAAACATTGAAGACATTGCCGTAGCCGGCAAGCGCGTACTGGTCCGCTGCGACTTCAACGTCCCCCTCAAGGACGGCAAGATCACCAGCGACAAGCGCATCGTTGAGTCTCTGCCCACCATCAAGTATCTGCTGGGCCAGGGCGCAAAGGTCATCCTCTGCTCCCACATGGGCAAGCCGAAGGGTGAGATCAACCCCAAGTACACCCTCGCTCCCGTGGCTGCTCGTCTGACCGAGCTGCTGGGGCAGGAGGTTGCTCTCTGCGCCGACACCATCGGTCCCGACGCCAAGGCTAAGGCTGCTGCCCTCGCTGACGGCCAGGCTATCCTGCTCGAGAACACCCGCTTCGACAAGCGCGAGGAGAAGAACGATCCCGAGTTCGCAAAGGAGCTCGCTTCCATGGCTGATATCTTTGTCAACGACGCATTTGGTGCGGCGCACCGTGCACACGGTTCTACCGCAGGCGTTGCTCAGCACGGCGGTCTTCCCGCTGTCTGCGGCTACCTGATCCAGAAGGAAATCGGCGTCATGGGCAAGGCCCTCTCCGATCCCGCTCGCCCCTTCGTTGCCATCCTTGGCGGTGCAAAGGTCGCTGACAAGCTCAACGTCATCGACAACCTGCTCTCCAAGGTTGACACCCTCATCATCGGCGGCGGCATGGCTTACACCTTCCTCGCAGCCAAGGGCTACGGTATCGGCACCTCCCTGCTCGATGAAACCAAGCTTGACTACTGCCGTGAAATGATGAAGAAGGCAGAGGAGAAGGGTGTTAACCTCCTGCTTCCCGTTGACACCGTCATTACCGCTTCTTTCCCGGATCCCATCGATGCTGCAATCGCAGTTGAGACGGTTGATTCCGACAAGATTCCTGCCGACAAGATGGGGCTGGACATTGGTGCCAAGACCCGCGAGCTCTTCGCCAACGCCGCAAAGAGCGCAAAGACGGTTGTCTGGAACGGTCCGATGGGCGTATTTGAGAATCCCACGCTGGCAGAGGGTACCATCGCTGTTGCCCGCGCACTGGCTGAGTCTGAGGCCATCACAATCGTCGGCGGCGGCGACTCCGCGGCAGCCTGCGAGCAGCTCGGCTTTGCTGACCGCATCACCCACATCTCCACCGGCGGCGGCGCTTCCCTTGAGTTCCTTGAGGGCAAGGAGCTTCCCGGCGTTGCATGCCTGCAGGATAAGTAAGTAATAATAATTAATATATACAGATTCAGAACGGAGACAAGAAATGAACAGAAAGTACCGCAAAACCATAATCGCCGGCAACTGGAAAATGAATATGCTGGCCTCTTCCGTCAAGCCCTTCATCGAAGAGCTGAAAGCAAACATGCCCAAGAGCAAGACCTGTGATGTAGTTCTCTGCACTCCCGCCGTTATGATTCCCGCAATGGTTAAGGCAGGCAAGGAACTGAAGGTCGCTGCTGGCGGTCAGGACGTTTCCAAGTATGAAAAGGGCGCATACACCGGCGAGATCGCTGCAAGCCAGCTTGCCGACATCGGTGCCAAGTACTGCATCATCGGCCACTCCGAGCGCCGTCAGTACCACGGTGAGGACGATATGCTTGTAAACGCCAAGGCCAAGGCTCTGCTTGCAAACGGCATCCTGCCCATCATCTGCGTGGGTGAGAGCCTTGAGCAGCGTGAGATGAACCTGACCATGGAATATGTTTCCTATCAGGTCAAGGCAGCTCTCACCGGCATTGACGCCACTCAGCTTCGCCGCTGCATCATCGCATACGAGCCCATCTGGGCCATCGGTACCGGCAAGACCG
>JAFQVV010000032.1 GCA_017407835.1 Clostridia bacterium | reverse complement strand
GGGCGAGCTCGGCGTTGAGATCGTTCTCGAGTGCACCGGTTTCTACTGCTCCAAGGAGAAGGCTTCCGCTCACATCGAGGCGGGCGCGAAGAAGGTCGTCATCTCCGCTCCGGCGGGCAACGATCTGC
The DNA here is from genome assembly GCA_017407835.1 of Clostridia bacterium. Classification (GTDB taxonomy): domain Bacteria; phylum Bacillota; class Clostridia; order Oscillospirales; family CAG-272; genus SIG693. Next base: position 111,721 of record JAFQVV010000032.1, on the reverse strand, counting down.
CCACCGTCGTTTTCAGCGTAAACGAGGATGTTCTCACCGCAGAAGACACCATCATCTCCGCAGCATCCTGCACCACCAACTGCCTTGCACCCATGGCTAAGGCTCTCAACGACTACGCTCCCATCCAGAGCGGCATCATGACCACCGTTCATGCTTACACCGGTGACCAGATGATCCTCGACGGTCCCCACAGAAAGGGTGATCTCCGCCGCGCTCGCGCAGGCGCACAGAACATCGTTCCCAACTCCACCGGCGCTGCAAAGGCTATCGGTCTTGTTATTCCCGAGCTCAACGGCAAGCTCATCGGCGCAGCTCAGCGCGTTCCCACCTGCACCGGTTCGACCACCATTCTGATCGCCGTTGTTAAGGGCAAGGACATCACCAAGGAAGGCATCAACGCTGCTATGAAGGCTGCTTCTTCCGAGTCCTTCGGTTACAACACCGACGAGATCGTTTCTTCCGACGTAATCGGCATCCGTTACGGTTCTCTCTTCGATGCTACCCAGACCATGGTTGCCAAGATCGACGACGACACCTATCAGGTTCAGGTCGTTTCCTGGTACGACAACGAGAACTCCTACACCAGCCAGATGGTTCGCACCATCAAGTACTTCGCAGAGCTTGCATAAGTTTTGCGCATAAAAGAGCCGAGGGCGCAAGCCCTCGGCTTTCTTTTTGCCCATCGGCATCATTGATCTGCGATTAAAAAGGGATGAAGAAGATTTCTTCATCCCTTTTTGCATATGTACTGTATCAGATCCAACGAATCTTTTTTGCGACGACCTCTCCGTCAGCGGAAATATAACTGCGGGATCCTCTCATTAACCCGGCGGTGAACTCGTGCCCGTCCACCCGTGCGGTGAGCTCATGGGGCAGCTCCATGCTGGCGGTATAGTCATCATATACCAAGCCGTCGACCACCAGCTCATTGGCTGATTTGTCATCATTTTTTCTCCTTTGCGGTTTTTGTTCCCATGTTGATTTTACCATAGCTTGGGTGAAAAATCAATTATTTTGTCGGGTTGATTTATATTATACTCAATCATTGAGTAAATGTCAATACTCAATTTGTGAGTATGATAGACTTTTGATATCAAACCGTGTGGGGGGATTCTATGGATTACAGGATCAGGATGCGCAATCTGCGGGAGGATCGGGATCTGACGCAGAAAGAAGTAGGCGCTATCATTAACAAATCCCAGCAGGGCTACAGCCACATTGAGGATGGACGCGCCGAGCTGAAGATCGAGGACCTCATCAAGCTCTGCCGGTTCTACGGAGTCAGTGCCGACTATTTCATTGGGCTGACGGAGGATCACTGACTGCAGTTCGCAGAATAAGAAAAAGGACATTTTACGATGTCCTTTTTCTTATTCTGCCCCACGCAAGATCTTCCATTCCAGAGGCTGCAGGCGGATAAGTTCCGCCGGGGTATACTGCCGCTGATCGAACACATCCATGCAGGAACGGTCAAGGTTAAACGAATAGTCGCCGCCCCCCACATTCACCGCACAGATCAACGTCTCATCGGGGGTACTGCGGGTGAAGAGCACGTGCCCCTCCCCCGCATCAAGAAAATCAATATCCCCCACCGCCAGCGCGGGTAATGACGTACGGAGCGCCCCCAGCCGGCGATAATGGGCAAGCAGCTCCTGCTCCTCCCTGCCCCAGGGGTAGGGCAAACGGTTGAAGGGATCCCGCCAGCCCTCCATCCCCGCCTCATCCCCGTAATAGATACAAGGCACACCGGGCAGGCAGATCAAGGCCGCATAAGCACAGCGCAAGCGGGCAAGCCCCAGCTCCCGCTCCTCGGGTGTGAGACGCAGAGTTGACAGCTCGCGGTTGGTATAATCGTCACCGCATTTGCCTGCCAGCACATTGAGAATCCGCTCGGTATCGTGCGTACCGAGACTGTTCATCAGCATACGCAGCACCTGGGGCGGATAGTGGTGGACAAGTCTCATCACCGTGTCCCGCAGAAAATATCCATCGCCGTCCCGCGCAAAGGCAATTATCGCCTCGCGAAGGGGATAATTCATCACCGAATCCAGCTGTTTGCCCCGAAAATAGCGGCGGCGGACACCGTAGGCAATTTTATTGGATGCATCCTCCCAAACTTCGCCGTAGATCACCGCATCGGGATCTGCATCCTTGACGGCGCGGCGGAAATCTTCAAGGAAGACAGGTGAAAGCTCATCTGCAACGTCAAGCCGCCAGCCGCCAATGCCCATCTCCCCCCATTTTTTTGCCACCTCACCGCAGATGAAACGGCGGTAATCCGCATTGTCCGAGCGGACAGCAGGAAGAATGTCAATATCCCACCAGCATCGATAGCGGTCGGGATAACGGTGGAAGGTATACCACGGATAATATGGCGACTCGGGAGAATCGCAAGCGCCATTCGGCGGATAATTGCCTCGGCGATTGAAATAGCGGCTGTCATCGCCTGTGTGGTTGAACACACCGTCGAGGATAATGCGAATTTCCCTCTCCTTCGCCTGTTCAATCAGCGCCTGCAGAGCAGCGTCCCCGCCAAACATGGCATCAACACGAAGATAATCGCCGGTGTCGTATTTATGGTTAGAGTTTGCTTCAAAGACAGGACTCAGGTAAATACAGCGTACCCCCAGGGATGCGATATAGTCGATTTTCTCGGCAACACCCCACAGCGTCCCCCCGAAGAAGGTGGTATTGGACAGCTTTCCCCCCCGCTCCTCGGCAAATTCGGGCGTGCCGTTTTCCCAATCCTCTACGATAACCGCATCGGCGCGGCAGGGGGGATTTCCGCCGCGGCAAAAGCGGTCAACAAAAACATGATACATAATGCCGCCCGTAATCCACGCCGGCGTATCATATGCTGCATCGTAAACAGTCAGCTGTTCGGTAGGCACTTCAGGGGAAGCCGAAAGATACAGCTCCCCCACTGTGCGATGATCGGTATAAAGTGGACCATAGAAAGTATGCAGGGCAAACCGCGTCCAAAATAATCCATCCCGTGCAGTCACATCCGTTAGGGCAAGCGTAATGGTAAACCGGTCCCACAAATAATCCCCCCCCCCCAAGACAAGCGGGAATGTATGTGTGAGGCCGCTGTCATCATCGCACACACAAAATTCCACCGCCGTACACCCAAGCGCACGGTGAACATCCAGCGTCAGTGTCAATGTGTCATCACGAGAAAAAGCACCAAAGCGGGTTGCTTCTCCTCGCATCGCCGATATACGATGCAGACGGAGCGGTGAGGGAATGCTCCGCGGATCAGAATAAAGCAGCATGGTTTTGATCATCCTCGATTTTTACCGGTTTGAGGTGCCAAATTCGCTCAGCATACTCTCGCACAGCACGGTCAGCCGAGAAAACACCCGCGTGGGCAATGTTGTGCAGGGACATGGCGTTCCATCGATTGCGATCGGCATAGGCTGTCTCAAGGTGATCATGTGCGGTGCAGTAGGCATCAAAATCGGCTAAGCAGAGATAGGGATCGGGAACCCCTGCGGCAGTCAGCAAATAGTCATACAAATTCGAGAAAGACTGTCCGTTGAAGCCGATATTCAGGCGATCAACAACGCGGCGCAGGGCGGGATTGGCTCGGTAATAAATCTCCGAGCGATAGCCTGCGCGCCAGATTTGCTCAACCTCGGCGGTCGTCAGTCCAAAGATACAGCAGTTTTCATCGCCAACCTGCTCATAAATTTCCACGTTTGCACCATCAAGTGTTCCGAGGGTGATGGCGCCGTTCTGCATCAGCTTCATATTAGAAGTGCCACTGGCCTCCTTCCCCGCGAGGGAGATCTGTTCGCTGATCTCGGCAGCGGGAATCATGATTTCCGCTTTGCTGACATTGTAATCTTCGATGAAGACAACATTCAGCTTCTCGGCAATGCGAGGCTGACGGCGAATCTCCTCACCCAGACAGGAGATCAGCTTAATGAGCTGCTTTGCCATATAATAACCCGGAGCCGCTTTTGCACCGAAGATAAAGGTCTGCGGTTGGATGTTCAGATCGGGATTTTCAAGCAGCTCCAGATAGAGCGAAATGATCCGCAGGGCATTGAGCAGCTGGCGCTTGTACTCGTGCATTCGCTTGATCTGCACATCGAAGAGCGAATCGGCATCGACGCGCAGCCCAAACTGTCTGAAAGCATAATGTGCAAATTTCTGCTTGTTCTCATATTTGATCTGTTCCAGACGAGCGAGCACCGCGCTGTCATCAGCAAAACGATCAAACTCGATCAGTTGTGCGGGATCGGTTCGGTAGCCCGTGCCGATTGTCTCATCCAACAGGGAGGCGAGTCCGGGGTTAGCATAACACAACCAGCGCCGATGCGCCATACCGTTGGTGACATTGGTAAATTTATCGGGCGTATATTTGTAAAAATCATGGAATACCGTATCTTTCAAAATACGGCTGTGCAGTGCCGACACACCGTTGACGGTATTGGAGCCGACAACCGAAAGATTGGCCATGCGGATCTGGTTATGCGCAATCAGCGACATGCGGGAAATGCGGTCCCAATCCCCGGGATATGCCTGCCACAGATTCTCGCAGAAGCGGCGATTGATCTCGCAGACGATCATATAAATGCGGGGAAGCTTGAGGCGGAAGAGATCCTCGTTCCAACACTCAAGCGCCTCGGGCATCACGGTATGATTGGTATAGGTGACAGTGCGCAGCACAATATCCCACGCATCCTCCCAGCTGTAGGAGTAAACATCCAGCAGCAGACGCATCAATTCGGGAATGACCAGCGCAGGATGGGTATCGTTGATGTGCAGTGCAACCTTATCGGCAAAATTGGAGAGTGTCCCGTAATGGCGCAGGTGATCGCTGATGATATTCTGCAGGGAGGCACTGACCAAGAAATACTGCTGTGTGAGACGGAGCAGTTTCCCCTCGGTGTGATTGTCAGCGGGATAGAGCACTTTGGAAATAATCTCTGCGTTGGTGCTCTCTTCCATCGCTCGGATATATTCGCCCTGTGAGAAGAGCTTCATGTTAAAATTGGAGAGATCCCGGGCGCGCCAAAGGCGGAGATTATTGACCGCACCGCCCGCACCCGAGATCAGCAGATCATAAGGAAGCGCCTGAACTTCCTCGTAATTTTCGTGGATAATATCGCATTTCCCGTCATGCCAATTTTCCCGAACGGAACCACCCAGCCGAACCGTAAATATTTTATCGGTGCGCGGGACAAGCCACACCTCGCCACGATCAAGCCACTCATCGGGCAGCTCAATCTGCTCACCGTCCAAAATTCGTTGGCGGAAAAGACCATACTCATAGCACAGTGAAAATCCGGTGGCAGGATAATCACAGGAAGACAATGCATCCATATAGCAGGCGGCAAGGCGGCCAAGGCCGCCGTTGCCCAGCGCAGGATCGGGATCGTAGGCATAAAGCGCATCGAGAGAGATGCCCATTTCCTCCAGTACTGTACGGAAATCATCGGCAAGACCGAGATTTTCGAGATTATTCTTGAGCTGCCTGCCAACCAAAAATTCCATGCAAAGATAATACACGCGCTTGGCGTGCTGATTTTTCACCGCTGCGCGAAAATTCCCCGAACGATTCGTCAGCTTATCTTTAACCAAAAGCGCAACAGCCTTATAAATCTGTGCCTCGGTCGCATCGGCGGGGGTAACGCCAAAATATCGGGAAAGCTTATTGGTCAACAGCCCGCGAAGTGTAACAAGATCGGGAGAATTGCGCATCGCTATCATATCCTTTCAAAATGGGAATAAATGACGTCATAACAGACTGCGGTAGAGTTCTTCGTACTGAGCAGCTGATGCATTCCAGGAAAAATCAGCCTGCATGGCGTTTTTTACCAGCTGTGTCCACAGCCTTTTGTCTTGATAATAACCAAGAGCGCGCTCAATGGCATCTTTCATATCGTGGGCATTATAGGTCATAAACGTCACACCGTTACCTTCCGCGGTAACGGGATTGGCGGGGGTAATTGTATCAAAGAGTCCGCCCGTTTCACGAACGATAGGCAGCGTACCGTAGCGGCAGGCGATCATCTGTGCAAGCCCGCACGGCTCACTCTTCGAGGGCATCAGGAAGAGATCTGCCCCTGCATAAATCCGTTTAGAGAGGGGTTTGTTAAAATCAATGATTGCCGCGGCTCGTTGGGGATAGCGTGCCGCAAAACCACGGAAAAAGTCTTCGTATTCTTTCTCCCCCGTCCCCAGCAGCACAAACTGCATTTCCCGCTCCATCATCTCATCGATGACATGACGAACCAAATCTACCCCTTTGTGCGGCACCAGACGGGTAATCATCGCAATCAGCGGCACATCGGGGTCAATCTCTAACCCCAGCTCACGCTGCAGTGCAGCCTTTGCCTGGGCTTTTCCGCCCAAATCTTCGGCATTGAAAGGGACTGCCAGCTCCGGATCGGTGGCGGGATCGTAATACGAGACATCAATGCCGTTGACGATGCCCGTCGATTTATCGGCATAGCGACGGGTAATGTGCTCCAAGCCGTGGGCAAAGTAAGGATCGCGCAGCTCCTCCGCGTAGCGTCGGCTGACAGTGGTCAGGCGATCACAGCAGACAATTGCGCCCTTCGTCAGATTGATATCCCCGTCATATTCCACCGTTGCACGATCCCAGTCGCCCAAGCCGAAGACATCGCCGAGTGCCGAGATGCCATACCGTCCCTGATACTCAATATTGTGGATAGTATAAACAGTCCGAATATCGGCATAACGCGCGTCGGAGAGATAACGGCGTTTGAGGTAAATAATCGATAGCGCACTCTGCCAATCATGGGCATGCAGAATATCGGGAAAGAAATCCACGCGGTTCATCAGATCAAGCACAGCGGTGGAGAAGAAAGCAAAGCGCTCTCCGTCATCAAAACAGCCATACAAATTACCGCGCTTGAAATAAAATTCATTGTCAATGAAATACCAGGTTACACCGTCGTTTTCCAGTGTAAAAATACCGCAGTACTGCTGTCTCCAAGCCAGCCGAACCGTAATGGCACCGACAAAGCTCATCTTATCCCGCCACTCCTGTTTGAGCTGCCCGTAGAGCGGCATTACCACGCGGACATCGATCTTCTCGCCCCCCCTCGCCTTCAGGGCAGCCGGAAGGGAGCCCAACACATCGCCCAGTCCGCCGCTTGCGGCAAATGGGAGGGCTTCAGCGCCCACCATTAAGATGCGCAGCGGATGCTCAGCGGAGGGAGCGGCGCGCCGAGCACGATCATCGGACAAGGAAAGCACCTCCGGCGGTGCCTCAATTGCAGTCGCCTGCACTTTGGGTGTAGTCTTTCGGCGGGTGGTGCGCTTTTTCGGTGCCGTCTCCGTCTCCGCAGCCGGTCCCTTGGTCGTGCGCCGCGTTGTTTTCTTTGCTTCAGCCTCTCCATCACTCTGTATCGCCTTTTTTGTTGTGCGGCGCGTTTTTGCACCGGGCAGCACGTGAGATTCTTCGGCCGACAGCTCTTTTTCGTTCATTTCGTTCATTTCGTTCATTTCGTTCATCCTTCCTCCATCCCGCACCGCAAATTGGGTGCGCTTTTTTACGGTTTGCGCAAACTTCGTACAACAATTGCATCGACATCTCGATTCCCGTCGATGCATTATGGACAGCCCGAGCATCAAAGCATCGTGCTTTTATCAATATAAAAAGGCAGTGTCGGGTGCCCGGAAAGACGGACACGCTCACGAACCACCACATTTTTATCGGCAACAACACAATTCAAATCCGCATCGGCACCGATATAGGCATCCTCGAAAAGAATTGAGTTTTTGACCACCGCATTCGGACTGACACGCACACCGCGGAAGATAATGCAATTTTCCACCGTTCCCTCAATACGGCAGCCATCGGCAATCATGCAATTTTTGACACGTGCGGAATCGCTGTATTTGGTGGGGGGAGAATTGCGTACACGGGTAAAAATTGGGCGCTGTGCAATATTGAAGAGTGCATCCCAACTGGCATGATTGCGCAGAAGTGCCATACTCTCTTTGAAATATCCTGCCAGCGAAGACATATCGCCGTAGGGGCCGTTAAAACGGTAGATGCGGTGATTGCGACGAGAAGCATTTCTGGCAACGATATCGTGCGTAAAGGAAGTATAGCCATGTGCGATGGCATCCTGCACGACGCGCTGCAAATAGGTTCGGGTGATCACCCAAATGTTCAAGCCCACATTCTGTTCGCGCAGTCCCGGCTGAGGGCGAACATTGCAGTCGGTAATTCGCCCCTCGCTGTCCGATTCAAAAATCACACGGCTTTTTTCCTCATCAGTAATCACCGGAAGCCGCTTGACTACCATGGTCATATCGGTATTGTGTGCAATATGGTCGCGAAGAACATCTTCCAGATCGATATTGCAGATCACATCGCAGTCGGAGAGCACAACATAATCTTCGCGGAGTTCATGAATTGTCTGGCTGATGCTCTTCAGCGCATCCAGGCGAGAAGAATAGAGAACATTGGAGGAATTGGCATGCGCAGTGATATAGGGGGGCAGCAGCTGAATTCCCCCTGAGCGACGGGCAAGATCCCAGTCCTTTCCCGATCCGATATGTTCCATCAGCGAACGATAATTGTTGTGCGTGATAACGGAAATATTGGAAATACCGGAATTCACCATGTTTGAGAGTGCAAAATCAATCAGCCGATATCGGCAAGCGAAAGGCACCGATGCCATCGTACGCACGCGAGTCAATTCGGGGATGTGGCGGTCGTGTAAATTCGAAAAGATAATGCCTGCTGCGTTCATACTCAGCCCTCCTTTTTATATTCAACCGAACCTGCGGCAACCATAACGCCGTCCGGCACCCTTTGTTTGGGAGAAATTTCGGTTTCCGCACCTACAACGGTCAGTTTCCCACCCTCGGCACGCGCCTTGCCTACTTTTGCCTTTGCGCCGATGGTACAGTCACTGTCAATGATGGCATATTCAATGACAGCACCCGCCTCAACCGAAATATTGCCCATCAAAATCGAATCGCGCACAACGGCACCGGGTTCAATGCGCACATCCCCAAAGAGAACCGAGTGTGTAACTTCACCGTGAATCTCACATCCCTCAGTGATCAGAGAGTCGGAAAGTCTGGCTGATGCACCAATCATCTGAGGCGGTCTTGCCGAATTGCGGGAGAAAATCTTCTTTCCGCCGTAGAGGTCAAAAATCGGTTGATCACCCAGCAGATCCATATTTGCTTCCCAGAAACTGTCAAGTGTTCCGACATCCTTCCAATATCCGCGGAATGGGTGGGCATACATCTTCATCCCATCCCGAAGCATGGCGGGAATAATGTTCTTTCCAAAATCCTTTGCCGAATTTTCATCGGCTTCATCGCGAATCAGGTATTGGGTGAGCACATCGGTATTGAAGATGTAGATGCCCATCGATGCTTTATTGCTCTTCGGTTTGGGCGGTTTCTCTTCAAATTCGACAATGCGGAGTTGATCATCGGTATTCATGATACCGAAACGGCTTGCTTCCTCGATCGGCACCTCGATGACGGCGATCGTTGCATCGGCGCCCTTTTCTTTGTGCGCCTCAAGCATTTGATGGTAATCCATATGGTAAATATGATCGCCCGAGAGAACAAGCACATAGTCCGGATCATACCGCCGAATAAAATGCAGGTTTTGATAAATGGCATTTGCCGTACCGCGATACCAATCCCCGCCCTTCTTACCCTGATAAGGCGGGAGCACCATCACACCGCCATAGTTGCGGTCAAGATCCCAGGGCTGGCCGTTGCCGATATATTCGTTGAGCACCAAGGGCTGATACTGTGTCAATACACCGACGGTATCAATCCCCGAGTGGACACAGTTGGAGAGTGGAAAATCAATGATTCGATACTTGCCGCCGAAGGGAACGGCAGGTTTGGCAACGTGTTCGGTCAGCGTATAAAGTCTGCTTCCCTGCCCACCGGCGAGAAGCATGGCTACGCATTCTTTTTTCTTGTACATAAGTCTGCCCTGCTTCGGAATCCCCAAAGCTTCCTTTCACTGTTATTCTATGGGAATAGTCAAAATCAATGCGTACAGGTCAATCACGGAAAGTTCCTTCGGTCGGCAGCAAAAGCGTTCCAACCTGCGGAAGATACAGTAAAGCAGTATATGCGGGAAGATCAATACTAAGAATTCTTCCGCCATCCGTTTTTTCTGTTAAGACGCAGGCAGTCTGTGCCCGCCCATCGCCGCCGAACCTCGTCTCATTGGAATTTAAGCAGAGACGATATTTTTCCGCCCCCTGATGCAGAAAAAGCGAATAACCATATCGGTCAACAGGACCAAAGTTGAGGACAGCGAGTACTTCTCCGCCCCGCCGATCAAATCGTCGGTAACTGATGACATTGTTATCCCGGTCGTCGGGATTCACCCATGCAAACCCCTGCCAGCTGTCATCAATCTCCCAGAGTGCCGGCGTCTCAAGGTAGAGCCGCCCCAGTTCCGCCGCATAGATCTGCATCTTGCGGTGCATCTCATAATCGGTCATAAACCATTCCAGCTGATTTTGGTAATCCCATTCCCGAAATTGCGCATATTCACAGCCCATAAAGGTCATCTTCTTGCCGGGGTGTGTCATCTGAAACGCAAGAACGGTACGCATCTGTGCAAATTTTTCGGTATAGCTGCCGTACATTTTGTCAATGAGCGACTTTTTTCCATGCACCACCTCGTCATGAGATATGGGGAGAATATAATTCTCATTGAAGGCATACATCATGGAAAATGTCAGCTTTTCGTGTTTGTGACGGCGAAAAATCGGATCGGTCGAAACATAGTCGAACAAATCATTCGACCAGCCCATATTCCACTTGAAGTTAAAGCCCAAGCCGCCCATCGAGACAGGGCGTGTCACATTCGCCCATGCGGTTGATTCCTCGGCAATCATCAATACATCAGGGAACTCAGCGAAGACAGCGGTGTTGAGTTTTTGGAAAAATGCCACCGCCTCAAGATTTTGATTTCCGCCAAAATGGTTGGGTACCCACTCATTCGGTTTGCGGTCATAGTCAAGATAGAGCATTGACGCGACCGCGTCCGAGCGCAGGCCGTCGATATGAAATTCGCGCAGCCAATAGAGAGCACAGGAGATCAAAAAAGACTGCACCTCATTGCGGCCGACATCAAAATAGCGTGTTCCCCAGCCTTCGTTATCCATCCGATCACGTCCCTGATATTCATACATCGGATAGCCGTCAAACTCAAAGAGGCCATGCCGATCGCGCGGGAAATGCGCGGGCACCCAATCGAGAATGACACCGACATGATTGCGATGCAGCGTATCAATCAGATAACGCAGATCATGCGGTGTACCATAACGAGAGGTCGGCGCAAAATAGCCGCAGCACTGATATCCCCACGATCCGTCAAACGGATGTTCCCCCACAGGCATCAGTTCAACATGCGTGTATCCCATCTGACGCAGATAGGGAACCAACTCATCGGCAATCTCTCTGTAATTCAGATAGGCATCCCCTGCCACGGTACTCTTTCCGCCGCGCGTCAGCCATGAACCGACATGCATCTCATAGATATGCATCGGCGCAGGATAAAAGCCGTCGGGAGAGGACATTACACTTCGCCGATGGTGCAGCCATGCGTCATCCCCCCATGCAAACGGTGAATCATCGGGAATAATCGATGCCGTCCTCTCCCCCCATTCTCCCATACGAGCATAGGGATCTGCCTTGAGATAGGTGCCTGCCGGAGAGATCACCCGATATTTATAGCGACAGCCCACAAGGGGAATGGGGCTGTCGAGAACCGCCTGCCAAATGCCCATTTCTGTGATGCGTGTCATCGGCAAGGCACCCCAACCGTTGAAATCGCCTGTTACCTCAACCGCATCGGCACGATATGCCCATACACGAAAGGTATATCGCCAGCCATCGGCAATTTGTTCGGCGTGTACACCCATATATGCATAGGCATAATAATTCGTTCCCTGATGAAAATAATATGCCGCCCGTTCATTGGCCGCAGACGTCTCCGCCTGCGGTGCAGATCTATGATTTGGCATCACAACACTTCCTTCCATTCTTGCTGTACAGGACAAGTTTATGCCAATTGTCAAATGAATATGTCTTGTCCGCTCACCCATAAATCAACGCTTTTGCTCGGTTGCAGAAATACAGCTGTTTATATGGGACAAGTTCTACATGCGACGATAACAGTTCGGGCACGCATGACGATCCTGCCATTGACTTTATTTTGCCCCGACGCCGCCCAACTTACACATAAAAAGACAAACAAAAAAGGAGCTGTTGCTTATGCAACAGCTCCACAAAAAACTGCAATCAGGGATCATTTAAGGGAACAGAATCTGCAAAATCGAAAGCAACCTTCCCCTCCCGAAAAATCAATGCCGCATCAAAAAGACGGCCGTTTTTGCTCTTGAATCCGGCAATTTTCGCGGTTCTTCCCTCTGCGAGAAGCTGCCTTGCATGGGAGAGTGCCACCGTTCTTTGGCATATGACATTGTGAAATCCAAATTTACACCCTTCGGTATATCCGGAACAGCCATACCCGAATTTTGTTCGACGCACTTCCCTGCCACAGAGCGGACATTGCCCAACTGCATCCCCGATTACGCCGTCATCGGTATCCAACTCAGGGGGCTGAGGTGCACGGTTGAAAACCGCCGATATCTCCTGCTCGGCGAGATACACGCCTGCCTTCACGCCCCACTCGCCGCGGTAGATTCGCTTGAGTGCGCGCCCAAGCTCAACCGTTTTGTATTTATCCATTGAAATCCCCATTCTGCCCAAGGCTTCGATGAGAAATTCCCCGTCGGGCAAAATGGTATAGACATCTTTTTTGAGGGCAATGTATTTGCTCTTGATGGCATTTTCGATGATCCCGGTGCGTGTTGCCTCGGTGCCAAGTTCAAGTCCATCAAAAATCGCACAGTATTCGGCGGTGTCATCTCCCTCTTCCTCCCCCTCCTCGCGCTCCTCTGCGGCTTTGTCCAGTGCGGCTTTGTCCTCGCGGAAGGGGTTTTTGAGGTAATTGTTGAGCGTTTCGATGGTATAGTGCTTGGGCGGAGATGTCTCCTTTTCCACCGGTTTGAACTCGATATTGACCGCATCGCCTTTGTTCAGCTTCGGCAGGATTTTATCCTTGCGGGAGGTGCTGTCATATTTCGTCCAGCCGGGTTCAAGAATAACCGTTCCCTTGAGGGTAAACTGCTCCAAATCCCCAACAGCGATGGTAATCTCGGTTTTTTCGATCTTGCACGGCTCGGCACAGAACACCGCAACAAAACGGCGCATCACTGTGCCATAAACCTGTGCTTCCTCAGGGCTTAACTGAGATTTATCGGGGATTTTATAGGTAGGCGTAAGCGCCGAGTGGGACTCGATTTTGCTGTCATCAAAAATCGTCTTGTCATCACGAAACGCCACGGGATAACCCAGACGGGAAACCCCCGCCAGAATATCCTTAATCTTATCCTTCTCGGCAGTAGCAAGATATTCGGAATTTGTACGGGGATAGGTCAAAAATCCCCGTTCATAGAGCCGCTGAACAATCTCCAGGCTCTTATCCATCGGCATTTTGCAGGTCTTGCCCAGTACATTCTGCAGTTTGGAGAGCGAGTAGAGTTTACCGGGTGCAAGCTTGTCCTTTTTGCGTTTGACCTCAATTACCGTAGCACCTGCCGCATTATAGCGTGCACAAAGCGCTTGCGCTGCGGCAAGTTCACTGCCCGAGAACCGCTGTTTGCTGGTCAGTTCCACCGTCTCGCCGTTTGTTTGCGCACAGCTCACAGGAGAAAAATAGGGTTCGGGCTTAAAGTTGCGAATGGCCATATCACGGTCATAAATTGCCTTAACAATAGGCACAATTACCCGTCCGACACGCAGAAAATGTCCCGTCTTGAGGGTTGCATACCGCGTCAGATTCACGCCATACAGCCAATCGATCAACGTGCGTGCATAACCTTCGTTGGCAAGATTGTCGCACTCGGCGGCAGGCTTGAGGGATGCCAATGCTGACTTCACTGTCTGAGGTGTTTGATCGGGCAGCCAAAGGCGAAACTGCGGTTTTCCTTCCGCCTCCGCCTGCCGCACACAAAGACGGATAATGATCTCCCCCTCGCGATCGGCGTCCCCTGCGTTGACAATCATCTCCACATCTTCGCGATGACAGAGCGAACGGATCGTCTCAAACTGACGCTCTACCCCTGCATCAACCTTTTTATCGGCACCGCGCCGAAGCTCAAAGCGGTACTTCTGCGGGAAACATGGAATATTCGCCATCGTCCATCGGCTGCTGCCGTCCGGTGAGGGAGAATATGTCTCAATATCGCACAGCGAGAAGAGGTGACCGAAGGCCCATGTTACGATATAACCCTGCCCCTCAAAATATCCGCCTGCCTTGCGCATTTCGCCGATGCCCGCCACGATATTGCGTGCCAAACTGGGCTTCTCGGCAATAATGAGAATCAATCGCTTCCCTCCTCTCGCAAAAACTGCACATCGTATTTTTCCTTTACGCCTGCCGAGAACAAAACCTCGCCCAAACGGGTAATCAAAATCGCATCAACGCCCTCGGTCGCTTCGATCAGCGCCATGGCATCTGTCTCGCCCAACACCATGCAAGCCGTACTCAAGGCGTCCGCCTGCCGTGAGCTTGGGCCGATTATGGTCACCGATGCGAGGGTATTCTCCACGGGATAGCCTGTATGCGGATCCAAAATGTGATGATAATATTGTCCATCAACCGTAAATCCGCGGTTATATATCCCGGACGTCACAACGGTGGCATCGGTCACGGCGAGGGAGAGCAGGCTGTTCCCTGTCGGCGACGCGGGATCCTGCACCCCTACACGGTATGGATCTTCCTCAGTCCCCCCCAACACAACCACATTTCCGCCGAGATTGATGATTGCCCGCTCGACACCCCGCTCCCGCAGCAGTACGCACACGCGATCAGCAATCTCGCCTTTGGCAATCGCACCCAGATCAAGCATGGTTTGGGAATTGTCGAACCACACACGGCTGCCGTCCAGATGAACGCCATCATATCCCACCGAGACCAGTGCATCTGCAATTTCCCCTGCATCGGGAAGCGTCGGGGATACAGCAGAAAAATTCCACAAATCGCACAGACGTCCGACTGTGGGATCAAAGGCACCGTCGGTCAGTGCGGCAATTGCCAGAGCATCGGCAATCAGCTCTGCCGTCTCATCCGAAACGGTATCAATCAATCGGGCGTTGAGCTGAGCAAGCTCACTCTCGGGATCGGTTCTGCTCAATGCCGCCTCGCACTCGGCAATCAAGGCGAAGCAGGCATCCATCGTTTCGTCATCCTGATCGTAAAGGGTAATCCGCACCACTGTATCCAACAAAAATCCTTGCCGTGTATACGCCTGCTCTCCGCATCCCACACACAGCAAAACAGCTCCCAAACACAGAAAGAATACATAAACAAATCGCTTCACACCATCACCCCTTCTTGCCCAGCGCGCGCAAAATCATCCCTGCACAGATGGCAGTAAGTGCGCCGGTGAAAATGCCCGACAAAAGCAAAATCGGCGCATATGCCAATGCTGCGCGGTGACCGATCCAAATACAGGCAACACAAAGCTGTCCGAGATTATGTGCCGCAGCACCACCGCAGCTCATTCCAACCAGACTCACCCTGCCCACGCGGCGGAGAAAAATCATCACACAAAGGCTGAAGAGCCCACCGACCAAACTATAGCAAAAACCATTAAATCCTGCATAAAGCAGGCCGGCGAGCGTGACGCGAGTCAGCATCACCCCAAACGCAGCCTTACCACCGTCAAGCATCAGCACATAGAGCAAAACCGTATTGGCAATCCCAAGCTTAACACCGGGCAGACCCGGCAAGAAGGGCAGCTGCGCTTCAACGTAACCGAGTGCGAGGGCAAGTGCAGTCAACATCCCCATACGGGCAATGCCGGCCGTTGGCACCTTTGATGATTTGCGCACGTCTGCACCTCCCAAATAAAATTCAGTCCATTCAATCTCCGATCAATTCGATAGAAACACGATTGGGCAGGCAAACAATCCATCTGTCATCGGGAAGAAGATACCGATCAGCAGGATCAAGCCAACCACAAGCTACACAGGTATGATCGGGGCAATTTGCGCTCCGCATACGGATCCGCCCCTCACTCACCTCGATTTCATTCACTTTTCCGTCGTCCTGCTCAAGGGTGAGCAGCTCATCGCTCGCCAAAGAAAGCTCGGCATACAGCACTCCGTCAAGGTAAACTCGAGCATATTGGTCCGGCGAATCAATCGAGGCAGTTCGGGTGAGAGCCAAGAGCAGCGATGCCAGCAAAATGATCACACCGATCACGGCAATGTCCCGTTTTTTCATGCATACTCCTCCTCATTCTCAAATCACACTACCACTCACTCGATTGGGTTCTGCGTAAGCGTCAACGGGGTGCCGAGCAGATTGCACGGCACCCCAAACATCAGCCAATCAATCGGTACTTGATCAGGACAGGATGATGGTCGGAAACATAATTGCCATCCACCTTTTCGCTGCAGACCTTATAGCTGTCCACCAAAACATCATCTTCACTGACGAAGCAAAAATCAATAATCTTGCTTGAATCTCCATAATCATGGAAGGTTGCTACCTTTTGTGTTTGACGTGCAAGCGAGGAGCTGTCGGCAAAACGGGTAGCAATAATTTCTTTATAAAGTTCCCCGCCCAAAACCGTATTAAAGTCACCCGTACAGATCATCGGCAGATCTGCATACTGTTCGGTGAAGGCCAGCAAAACCTCTGCCTGAAGAATACGTGCCTCCTCAGAGGTGTGCTCAAGGTGGGTGTTGATGCAAAGGAACCGCATCCCATCGCTCTTTCGCTCAAGTACGGCATAGGTAAAGATACGGTTGAGGGAAGACTCCTCAAACTTCGACGGCACATCGGGAGTTGCCGACATCCACTTTGTTCCGCTGTCGATCAGGGTAAACTTATCCTTAGCATAGAAAATAGCACTGTGTTCGCCCTCGCCGCCTTCATCTCGACCAACACCCACACAAGCATAATTATCGCTGAGATTCGCTTTGAGGAAATTCATCCATTTCACAGAGGCTTCCTGCACACCAAGCGTATCCGGCATATAGTTTTTGATCATCTTAAGGGCACTCTGCATACGCTCATCTGTAGCATTGCTTACCCACACATTGAAACTCATCGCAGAAAGCAATTCTGTTTCTGCATAGGCGATCGGCTCAGCGCCGCCCAGCGAAACTGAAACTGCTTTATCGTTTGCAGATACAAACGCTGCTAAAAGCGCTTCCACGGCCGCACCGGTATCTTTGGCGGTATTTCCCGCTGCCAAAACAACAGTACGATCGCCGGTGTCGGCAGCAAGAATATACTGCCCATCGGTCAGTTCAACCTTAAGGGAGGCAGGAATTTCCGCATTCTCAGATGAACCAATATAAATGAGCGCACTGTCGGCATCCAGTTTGTCGAGTGATTTGCTTGATTCTATCTCAAGCATGTAGCCCGATTTTCGCGAAAGATAAGCACTCAGTGTTTCGGCAAGCACAGCATTATACTCATCGCTCTTGTCATAGACAATGGTAAACGCACTGATCGGTTTGCCGCAAAGCGTCAGTGAATCAATGGCATATTCGCCCCTGACAATTCGAGAGGTGGAGTCAAGCACCAAAAATTCACTGTTTTCCGTGAGACAATCGATCACCTCTTCCTTGAAGAGTGCAACAGCCGCCGCTGTTGCAGCGGTGGTATGACCGGCGATAACCAATTTCCCGTCAACCACAGCATAACCATAGTCCAAAGACTTCAAATCAGCCAAAAATGTCGCCGTCTCGGGACGATTGGTTGAACCCACCAGAATTTCCTCATGCTTGATACTGGCGCTTTCAACCCCTTCGCGGTAAAAATCGTCCGCAATACCGATTTGGGTATTGGTTGCCTTGATTAAATCGGTACAAAGCTTTGCTGCCGCAGCAACCGTTTGCGCATCGGCCGATTCTGCACGAATAACACGATAACCATCCAAAGATGAAAGCAAAATTCCCGTCAGTGGAGCCTCAGTCTGTGGTGCATCGGTATTCCCCTGCAAAGTCTGATCGACATCATTTGACTGACAGGAAACAAACAATCCGCAAAACAAAAACGCAATCAAAAGTAACGACAGGCAGCGTTTCATTGTAAATTAACCTCCATCAAATCAATAAAAATCAAGAGTTGTGTTTTTCTGATACCGCAAAACAAACCTGAATGCTTCCATTCAGGTTTGTTTTGGGAAATACAGGTCAATTATTCCTCGGGCGGATACATGATGTTATACCACTCATTATATATATAGTTGGGCGAGCCTTCACCGGCAATGGTGGTCGCTTCCTTGAGCACCGTATCGGCAGCCAGCTCACTATATGCAGTTGCCATAAAGTCGCGGTATTCTTCCGCCGTCGCACAAGCATCAAGCTTTTCAAAATAGATCTTGCTCAGCTCTTCGATATGCGTAACATAATCCATATTCAAATCACCGTCAGCAAAGGTAAAGCCCAAAAGCGGATCCATTCGAACGTCCAAATTATGTTTCTTGGCAAGCTCCCATGCGTTCAGCGCCATTCCCTCTTCGGGATATGCAATAAAGGCATTGCCTGTATTGATCATCTTCATCATGTAGGTGTTATTCAGGCGAGTCAGTGCACCAGTCTCTTCATCAAGCGTGTAGTTGACACCTTCAATACCATACTGAAGCAGATTGCGGAGCTCGGAATTGGTATTTAGATATGTAATAATTTCCATGCTGCGATCAAGATTTCTGGTATACTGCGTAACACCGAACATACCGGCATACAACTCTTCCTCAGTTGCCATCGGCGATTCAAGCACAATCATCTCATACTCTTCGCCATAAGTCTCGATCAGGTCATATCCGCCCTTCATCACTGCAATGCCGAAGGGCTGAGACGGATCTGCATCAACCTTAATATAGCCCTTTTCGCGGAAGCTGCGAATTGCATACATCTGCTCAGTGATCTGCGCAGTTGCAAAAATATTACGCATATTCACACGAGAACCGGCACCTGCCTTCGAGCCGACATAAGCAGCAACAACCGAGGGACCGGCTTCTACATAATTGAGGGTATCATGGTCAATTGTGAAATACTTGATATTCGTCATTTCAAGATCACCGCAGATGGGGGTAACATCGGGTTCATATTTGACGATATCTTCAACAAATTCCATGGTCGAGTAGAGAGTGTTGAAACCAGCGGGATCATAGCTCCACTTTTCTGCCAATTCCTTGTTGACAAGCAGGAAAGTATACTCACCCATCACATGGTTATTGGGAATAGCAAAGGTCGAACCATCGATTTTTGCCGCTTCCATCAAAACAGGGCTGATGTAATCCTTGAGCTTCTTGGAGGCACTGCTCAAAGAGTCATCCAGGCGGGACAGAATTTCGCGCTCGGCATAATCCTTGTAGCGATCATATCCCGTAATGAAAATAATATCCAGCTGACGATCGGTTTCCTCGGGATATTTCAGTTCAGACAGCCCCCACTCATTGAGCACGGTCTCTTCCGCTGTTGTCTCATCACTAGTTTCTTCCGCAGTCGTAGCCGGCAGAGTCTTACCTTCGGCCTTAAGGCGCTTAAGCTCTTCTCTTCTGCGCTTTTCTTCCTCTTCTTCGGCCTGAATTGCAGCTTCAATGGCAGCAATTTTCTCTTCAATTATGTCATAATATTCATCCAAGGTGCAGAAATAAAAATTAACCTGCGTCTTAAATTTAGCCTTGGTAATTTTATTAAAGGCTTCTGCAACAGCAGCAGCCGCTTCAGACGTGGTTTCTTCTTCGGTAACCACATACATATTCAATGTTGTGGTATAACGCTCAGCCTCATCGGTCATATTTTGAATGGTATCCTCATCCGAGCTTGAGCCACAACCGGTCAACATCGTTGAGAACAGCATCAGCGCAGCCAACACAAGACTGATCAGCCGTTTTTTGTTCATATCGATCCTCCTAAGTTATCGCGACGGCGCATCCAGCACCGGCTTATAATAAATACTATAATATTTTACACGAAATCCCGATTTCTGTCAAGGCATATTTTATGAACAAATCGGGATATAAACGCGAATCCGCCATTTCGTGTCTGTTTCACTGCAAAACAAAAGTCATTTTTCACAAAAACGATTTCCGTTTTTTTCAAGGTTAAACAAACAAATCGGCATTTCAACCAAATTCAAATCTGTTTTTTTGTTTGTATGGCACAATTTTAGGGTTCGAATCTTTTTCCGCAAAAGACTTAATCCAAATAGTCGCGCAGGCGTTTGGATCGGCTGGGATGGCGCAGTTTGCGCAGCGCTTTGGCTTCAATCTGACGAATTCTCTCACGGGTAATATTGAACTCTTTGCCAACCTCCTCCAACGTGCGGGAACGACCGTCATCAAGACCGAAGCGAAGCTTAAGCACGTGCTCTTCACGGGGAGTCAGCGTGTGGAGAACCTCATTGAGCTGTTCACGCAGCAGTGTATAGGATGCCGCCTCAGCGGGTGCGGGAGAATCATCGTCGGGGATAAAATCGCCGAGATGGCTGTCTTCCTCCTCACCGATCGGTGTTTCCAGAGAAACGGGATCCTGCGCAACCTTCATAATTTCGCGAACCTTATCAGCGCTCATACCCATCTTCTCCCCGATTTCCTCTGCGGTTGCTTCATGTCCCAGCTCCTGCAGCAGCTGACGGGAATAGCGGGAAACCTTATGAATGGTTTCTACCATGTGAACCGGAATGCGAATGGTGCGCGCCTGATCGGCAATCGCACGCGTAATCGCCTGACGAATCCACCAGGTGGCATAAGTTGAGAACTTATATCCCTTCTGATAATCGAATTTATCAACGGCTTTCATCAAACCGAGGTTGCCTTCCTGAATTAAATCAAGGAAGAACATGCCCTTGCCGACATAACGCTTGGCAATTGAGACAACCAGGCGCAGATTGGCCTCAACCAGTTCATTCTTTGCTTCCTCATCGCCCTGCGCCATTTTCTCTGCAAGCATCATCTCGCGCTCGGCATCAAGCAGCGGAACCTTACCGATTTCCTTGAGATACATTCTCACAGGGTCATCGATGGCAAGACCTTCCTGTGCGAGCATCTTTTCCATCTCTTCGGCGCTCTCGTACTGTTCAACTTCGGTCTCAAGTTCATCAAGCACGGTTGTATCAATATATCCCGGCACCGAAATACCGTTATTCTCAAGCGTCTCATAGAGTTTATCGATTTGATCCATATCATAATCGAGCTCTTCAAGCGCCTCCTCAATATCGGTCCCCGACAGCGCCCCCTGCTTGCCCTTTTCAATGAGGTCATTCATATCCAGCTTTTTGTTGTTCATGCTTTATCCCCTTTATGGTATGTATTGTATTTTGGGTATATTTATACTTAAGTTTTTTGTTTTTTCTTTTCGGCAAGTGCCGCACGCCGTCGTTCGATTGCAGATTGCGCACCGTCCTCGGCTGATGCTTCGCGGCGCCGAGCCGCTTCTTCGCGCAGCAGTGCCGCACTCTCACGCAGGACGCTGATGCCGTTTTCGCTCAACGCACGCCGCTCAATCCGCATTCGCTCCAATCGCCCCATTTCCTCGGGGCTGAATGATTCGCCGAGCATACCGATCTCAAAGCCGTCCTCTGTGCGCTCAAGCGTAAGAATTGCCGAGAAGGCACGCGCGCCGAATTCGGTAAAGAAATCTTCGCTCTGCAGCTCGACTGCCCCCGATGCAATGGCGGCACGGTGTTCATCATAGAGCAGCATCAAACCAAGCACAGTTTCTTCTCCCCGCGAGATGCGCATATTTTTGGCGGCATCGGGATTGATGCGATCTCCGTATCCCGCCGCCCCCGAACGGGCATCTCTTGACTCCTGCTGCTTCTGCTCGCGGCGCATTCGTCCCGCCTCGCGCTCAATATCCTGACGCAGGATATCGGGAGGCAGCTCCAACCGCTTGGCAGCTTCAAGCAAATACACCTCACGCTCCACTCGAGAATAACTGCCTGCAATCAGGCGGCAGATCTCAGAGGAGGCTTTGATCTTTTCCTCGGCCAAGGACATATCATGCGCGGCAAGGATCGAATCAAGTCGGTACTCGAAGCCCGTACTGCTTCGCTCAAGCAGCTGGCGGAAGCGGTCGGCTCCGTAGGCTTTGATAAATTCATCGGGATCTTTTGCTCCGTTCATACGCAGAACGCGGGTTTGAAGCCCAACCTCGCCGAGGATGCGCAGTGCCTTTTGTGCTGCACGCTGCCCTGCCTCGTCGCTGTCATATGAGATGACGACACGGGAGGTGTATTTTGCCATCAGTCTCGCCTGCTCGGGGGTAATTGCCGTACCGAGGGTTGCCACCGCGCAGGGGAAGCCCGCCGCGTGCAGGGCGATTACATCCATATAGCCTTCGCAAAGAATCATCTGCTCATTGCAGTTTCCCCGCGCATAGTTGAGCGCAAATAGGTTTTTGCTTTTTTTGAACGCGGGGGTGTCCGATGAGTTGAGATATTTCGGCTTACTGTCATCCATGACGCGCCCGCCGAAGGCAATGACATTGCCGGCCACATCGATGATGGGAAACATAATCCGATTGCGGAAGAGCGAGAACATGGAATTGTTTCGTTCGCTGCGTCGGCAAAGGAAGCCTGCAATCATTTCTTCGTCGGTGTAACCCTTGTCCCGCAGAAAGCGATAAAGGCTGCCGAAATCATTGGGGGCAAAGCCAAGCCCAAAGCGGCGTACCGTTGCACCGCTCAGACCACGCGACTGCAGATATTCTCTTGCCGCCGCACCCGCATCGGTATTCAGCACTTCACGGAAATACCGCGCCGCTGTTTTGTTCATCTCCAAAACGCGCGACCGCCGAACACCTTCCTCGCGCACCTCACCCTGCCGCGGAACGGCAAGCCCGGCACGCGCCGCCAAAAACTCGATGGCTCCCGTATAGTCCAGGTTTTCCTGCCGCATGATGAAGGCAATGACATCCCCTCCGGCACCGCATCCGAAGCAATAAAAATGGCGGTCTGGGAAAACGGTAAAGGAGGGAGTCTTCTCGCTGTGGAAAGGACAGCATCCCGATAAATTCGCGCCAGCCCGCCTGAGTTTGACGTAACTGCCCACGACCTCCTCAAGGTCACAGCGCTGTTTTAATTCTTCAATAAAATCGCGTGGGATCAAATCTCACTTTCCTCCCCACACACGCGGAATATAGAGCTCCCGATAGAGGTCAATGGCATAGCGATCGGTCATGCCCGCCAGATAATCACAGACGCAGCGCCCCACACCCTCTTCCTCAAGATTGCGAACATAAAGCTCAGGCATCCGCGTCGGATTTTTGCTGAAATATTCAAAGAGACGGAAAAGCAGTTCTTTTGCTTTGCTCTCCTCCCCCTTGGCAACGGGGTTGCGGTAAACACGCTCAAAGAGGAACTCTCGCAGCTTTGCGGTGGCCTCCCCCACCTCATCCGTCATCGTGATGACAGGCGAATCTTCGCTGGCACAAATCACCGATGTCACCATGGTGTTGATTCGCTCGCTGTGTCCCCGTCCGAGCACACGAAGCAGCTCGGCAGGAATATCATCGAGCGTCAGGATTCCCGCGCGGCAGGCGTCGTCGATATCGTGATTGATATAGGCAATGCGGTCGGCAAACTTGACGATGACACCTTCCAGCGTCGATGCCATGTGACCGCCCGTATGATTGACAATACCGTCCCGCACCTCCCATGTGAGGTTAAGTCCGCGGCCGTCCTTCTCAAGCTTTTCCACCACACGCAGCGATTGCTTGTAATGGCGGAATTCGGGATCATAGCAGATCTGCAGTGCCTGCTCGCCTGCGTGGCCGAAGGGCGTATGTCCGAGGTCATGCCCAAGTGCCGCCGCCTCGACCAGATCTTCATTGAGTCGAAGGGCGCGCGCAATCCCGCGGGCAATCTGCGTCACCTCAAGGGTGTGCGTCAGGCGGGTGCGGTAATGATCCTCAGCGGGAGCAAGGAAAACCTGCGTTTTGTGCATCAGTCGGCGAAATGCCGCCGAATGGATAATGCGGTCACGGTCACGTTGAAATTCGGTCCGGTTGGAGCACGGTGTGCAGGGATTGGCACGGCCGCGCGTATTTGCCGTCAGAAAGGCGTACGGAGAGAGCGTCTGCCGCTCACGTTCAAGAAAAATATCACAGATTGTATTCATATTGCGCCCTCCTTTTTGAGTTTACTACTCTAAATATACGTCAAAGAATCCGCTTATCCTTTTTTTGCGACAAAATTTTTATAAATAAGTTTTGGGGAAGTATATACTTCCCCAAATTTCTCTCAATTATACCCCGCAGGCAAAGCGTTCGCCCGTGATCACCGCCTCGTCTCGTCCTGCGCTCAGCTCACGAATACGATCGCAGAGCGCCCCCGTCTCAGGGGCACGAACGGCAAAGCGAACGGTCACGGCATCGGCAAACACCGTATCGTCGATAATTGCGCCCACACGCTCAAGCTCGACAATATATTTCTGATATTCGCCATACCCGCAGGTAAGCGACAGTTCCGTGTATTTCTCATAGGCAACGATCTGGGCTGCCTCAAGCGCAATTGCCGCGCTGTGTGCATAGGCACGCACCAATCCGCCCGCACCAAGCAAAGTTCCGCCGAAATAGCGAACCACCACCACGCAGGCGTCGTCGCAGCCCGATTTCACGATCACATCCAGTACAGGGCGCCCCGCCGTCCCGGACGGCTCACCGTCGTCGGTATAGCGCGCCTGCGCGCCGCCGCGCATGGTATATGCCCAAACATAGTGCGTAGCCCCCGGATAATCGGCCTTGACGCGACGAATCAGATCTTCGGCTTCGGCTTCAGTCTTCACCGGTGCGGCACGTCCGATAAATCGGGATCGTTTTTCCTCAAACTCGGCTTCGGCTTCGCGTGCCAGTGTGATATATTTCGGCTCCTCGGGCAGCGCGGGCTCATTCGTCTTGGTTTTCAGCTTCGCCATAGCTTCCCTCCCCGAGGTAACGGCGCAGCATCCCCGCCGTTTTGGCATCGGCGACGGCAACGACCGTGATATTTTCATCACCGTAGTCCACCGTCTCGACAGATGCATTTTGATAGAGCTTGGTCAGCGCACCCGCCTCGGCATTGGGAATGACAAATGTTAGTCGACGGCGTCCCGCCATCACCATGCGCTCGATTTCCGACACCAAGCCATCCACACCTTCACCTGTCTTGGCGGAGATGTGGCAGACCGTACCTTCACGAACACCCACAGGCAGTGCAAGATCGGCCGAGGCCTCGCGGTCGCATTTGTTGAACACATAAATTGTCGGCTTGCCCGCCGCGCCCAGATCGCGCAGAAGCTGCTCTGTTACCGCCAGCTGTTCATCGGACTCAGGATCGGATGCATCGAGCAATATCAGCAAAATATCGGCGCAGACCGCCTCATCCAGCGTTGAGCGGAATGCTTTAATCAGATGATGGGGCAGACGGCGGATAAATCCGACAGTATCGGTCAGCAGCACCTGCTCACCCGAGGGAAGCGAATATTTTCGGGTGGTCGGATCAAGGGTGGCGAACAGCTTGTCCTCGGCAAGAATGCCCGCGTCGGTCAGACGGTTAAGCAGAGTCGATTTTCCCGCATTGGTATAGCCCACAATGGCAATTTTGGCAATACCGCTCCGCTCACGGGCGGCACGCATGGTGCGGCGGTTCCGCTCAAGCTCATCCAGAGCATCCTCCAGCGCGGCAATGCGGCGTTTGAGGTGGCGTCGGTCGCGCTCAAGCTGCGACTCGCCGGGACCTCGTGTGCCAATGCCGCCGCCCAGACGGGACAGCTCTGTTCCCCGTCCGATGAGACGGGGCGCCGTGTATTTCAGCTGTGCCAGCTCAACCTGAAGCTTACCCTCACCCGTCTTTGCATGCAGGGCAAATATATCCAAAATCAGCATACTGCGGTCGATGACACGGCGATCGCCCAATCCCTCTTCAAGATTGCGAATCTGTGAGGGGGAGAGCTCGGTATCAAAAACAATCAGCCCAACATCGTTTTGTTCGCAGAGTGCCGCCAGCTCCTCAACCTTGCCCGAACCGATATAGGTACGCGGATCGGGGCTTTCCTTTGCCTGCAGAAGACGAACCACCGTCTCGCCGCCGGCAGTATCGAGCAGGCGGGAGAGCTCGTCCAAACTGCGTTCTGCCTCGTCCTCTGAAAATTCTCTGTTGATGACACCGACCAATGCAGCACGCCCCTCAGAGGGAAGCACCGCAACAGTTTCAATTGTGCTCGGTTTATTCTCAGCTGTCATAGAGACCTCCTTCTCTCACGGCAAAAGCCGTGCTCATATGCCGAAGAAAACGCAAACAAGGGCAATGCACACGCTGTTTTGCGCGCACCTTGCCCAATTTGCAAAATGAAATTGCAGTCAAAATTACTTGCTGCCCTCAAGACGCTTCTTGAACTTGTCAACCCGTCCGCCGGCATCAACGAATTTCTGCTTGCCGGTGAAGAAGGGATGGCACTTGGAGCAGATTTCAACTCTCATCTCGCCGCCCTTGGTGGATCTGGTGGTTACGGTCTCGCCGCAAGCGCATTTGATCACGACTTCGTTATATTCGGGATGGATTCCTGCCTTCATTATTCGCACCTCACTTTAACAGTATTCATAATACGCTTGATTATAGCATATATTTTCGGAAAATGCAAGAGTTTTTTTTATTTTTTTGCATTTTTTTATTTATGCATGCTGCCGCAAGCAAAAAACAGGCAAAAAATCTTCCGCCGGCCGTTATGTATTTCGCGCATTCCATCATGCACATCCCCAACGGTCAATCCTACACCTGCCCCACGATCTCACCACGCAGGTGAAGAATGATCTTTTTCTCCAATCTGGATATGTAAGACTGCGAGATGCCCATGCGATCGGCAACCTCTTTTTGCGTGAGCTCCCGTCCGCCGCGCAGACCATAGCGCAGCTCAATAATTTCCCGCTCGCGCTCATCCAAGCGGGCAACGGCGGCACGGATGGTACGCCTGTCTTCATCGGCTTCAATGTCGCGGCAGACGCTGTCTTCATCCGAGCCGAGGATATCCGAGAGCAGCAGCTCGTTGCCGTCCCAGTCGACGTTGAGGGGTTCGTCAATCGAAACTTCACACCGCCGTCCCGAATTTTTGCGGATATACATTAAAATTTCATTTTCAATGCAGCGGGATGCATAGGTTGCCAGCTTAATGTTGCGGTCTGCGTGGAAGGTATTGATGGCTTTGATCAGACCGATCGTTCCGATCGAGACCAAATCCTCGATTCCTATCCCCGTGTTTTCAAAGCGGCGCGCAATATAGACCACCAACCGCAAATTATGCTCGATCAGCGTGGAGCGGCAATTTTCATCATCTGCATCTGCCAGGCGAGCAATTGCATCTGCCTCCTCGGCAGGGGCCAGAGGAGCGGGCAGCACATCGCTGCCGTTGATATAATAAACACCGCGCTGCTCGGGCAGAAAAACCGAGAGTGTCAGCGAGAGCAGATTGCGGAATTTCGGGATAACTGCATACATAGAAAAACCTCTCTTTCAAATTAGATCGATCATACGGGAAGAAACCGACACTGTCTCTGCGGGAACAACAGCTGTATACTCCCCCCGCATCGGAGAAATTGCCGCACAAATCAGCGCAGACACCGCCTCCCCCGATACGCACACCTCATCGGGGCGCAGAGCAACGAGCATCATTCTGCCCTGCACTGTCTCGGCGGGAATCAGGCATAGCCGCCGTGCCTCACTCGGCGCCAATGCATCCAAACCATCCGTCCGCCCCTCAAGCAAAACGGTGACAAGATGTGCCGGACAGAGCGCACGCAGTGATCGCTCGGCAACGAAAATCACTGCACGCCCCGAGATGGGATCACGCACCAAATTTCCGCTGTCGCTGAGCGCAGTCAACACCACACGACGCTCCCCCAAGCGAAGTTCAAGCGGGACCAGTCGTGGAGCCGCACGGCGTCGAAGCCGCGCACCGAACAGGGTAATGACACTCCCCCCCAATGCCAACAGCAGAAAGGAAGCTCCCGTCGGTGCATCCCCGCTTCCCCGCCCCAATCGCGATGCAACCAGATTGCAGAGTGCCGTCATGCTTCCGCCAAGCAAAAGCGAGATCAGGAAAAAGCTCCCCAGCGTCAAGCCAAAGCGAAGAGGAGAAGAGCGCCCAAAGGCGGCGAACACCATCCCCCCTGCCACCGCAAGGTCGAGCAAAAGGCCAAAGATTCCCGCAGCGGGCAAAAAAAGCGCCGCCACCGCATAAATTCCACCGATCGCCGCTGCTCCGCACAGCCGCCATCCTTTCACCGCTCGCTGCATGAGATGTCCCGCCAAGCCAAGCGAGAGCAGGTCCATGCTGAAATCAATGAGCCAGAGAACATCCACATAAACGATTTGCTCCATGCTCTCCCTCCTTTTCCTCTATTATACAAGAGGTGCTCCGCGGATTTTGTCAAAGCATGGACATCCCGCAAAGAAAGCAAGCAAACAAAAAACAGGCGGAGGAACTCAACGGTTCCTCCGCCTGCGGATGGTTTACATAAAGACAATCGACACAACAGTTTACAGCTTTCCTTCCTCCGCAATTTTGCGGCGGGTATCGGCATTCAGCGCGGCGCGCAGTGCATCGGTATACGGCGAAAATGCCGCTTCTTCGGCGCCATAGGTCAGCTGGAGTTCATATTCAAGCGGCAGCCATGTCGAAATATCCGACTCATTGTGTGAGAGAAGTGCTTCCAATTTATCCAGCGCCAGGCAAAGCTTTGCCTCGACCGAATCCTGACGCTCATACTCGTCAAAGAGCGCATTTACGCGGCTGCGGGCGGGTTCGGGCAGGGTGTTGACCAATCCATCAATCGCACGATCCTCGGTCTGCTCCTGCGCTTCGGTTTTGACAAAGGCGGGGATATCTCCCGTGACCGCTTCCCCGAGATCGTGAATCGCGGCAAAGGTCAGCAGCTTGCCGAGGTCAATGTCGGGATATTCCTCGGCGCACAAATAAGCCATGAGCACCAGCCGCCAACTGTGATCGGCAACACTCTCACGGCGATCGTGGGCGGTATAGCAATGGCGGGGAATGGTGCGCAGTTTCCCTGCAACCGTCAAAAAATCCAACAATTTCTCGGGCTTCATATGTATCTTCCTTTCTTTTCCGCAATCTCTGTCTCCCGCGGAGATTTTGCCCGCGGGAGCACATTTTTCTTCCATTATATCAAATCCGACTCCCGCCGTCAAGGGGAATCAAATCATGCCAAACAGCCAATAGATAAAGCCGTACACCGCCCCTGCCAGCGTACCATAGAGCAGAACCGGCCCGGCGACCGTAAAAATCTTGGCACCGACACCAAGGATGAACCCCTCTGCCTTGGTATCGATTGCAGGGGAGACAACGGCATTTGCGAATCCGGTGATGGGAACCAGCGTCCCTGCTCCCGCATACTTGGCAATGCGGTCAAACCATCCCAAACCTGTCAGCAGTGCGGCAAAAAAGACCAATGTCACAGCAGTCAGTGTGCCTGCATCCTCCTTGGGCATTCCCATACTTTGATACAGTGTCGTCAGCCCCTGTGCGCCGCAGCAGATACTTCCCCCGACGAAAAAGGCAAACAGGCAATTTTTGAGGCTGGGCGATTTCTTTGCCCGCGCTTCGGCATATTTTGCGTAGGTTGTTTTATTGATGTTCATGACTCTCTCCTTTCTCGGACAAACATATTTTTTCCCCATCCCCCGCAAATATGTGACCAAAGCGTAAAATTGAAGCAAAAATTTGACATTCGGCCGAAACTGCGCTATACTATATAAAAAGGATACATTATATTTTGTTCGGGAGGAATTGATTATGGCAAATTGGGATAATTTCCGCGCAGGCGTAAACCGCACGGCAAATAAGGCTGCCGTCAAAGCCGGTGAGTTTGGGGATGCCGTCAAGCTCAAATACAAGCTCCATCGCGCAAAGGGTGAATTGAGCGAAAGCTATGAAAGTTTGGGAAAGCTGACCTATGATCAGCTCAAATACAATCACGATCATGCCGCCGAGGTCAGCGAGCTGATGGGGCGCATCACCCGTCAGCGTGAGCAAATCCGCCGCCTCTCCGCTGCCATTTCCAAAGAAGAGAACGCCGTCTGCTGTGCCAACTGCGGCACGCGGCTCGAGGAAAATATGCTCTACTGCCCCGGCTGCGGAGAAAAGCAAACCGCTGCAAAAGCGGAAGAGTGAGCATCGCGTGGGTTGTCGTACCGCTGTGCGATAACCCACGCGTGTATTTTGCGCAAAAAACACGCTCCGCGCACGAGATATTGCCTGCAAATCGCGAGAAAATCGAAGATTTTGCGAGGTTTCGGGGTGCTAAATCAAAATATTCGGATTTTTTTCAAAAAAGGCTTGACAAGCCATGGCAGTTGTGTTATACTATGTCACGTTGAAAATTATCACTATATTTTTACGGAGGAAATTCGCAATGTCCACTTTCATGGCTAAAAAAGAAACCATTGAGCGCAAGTGGTACGTTCTGGACGCTGCCGGCAAGCCCCTGGGTAAGACCGCAGCTGCCGCCGCTACCATTCTCAGAGGTAAGCATCGCCCCGAGTTCACGCCCCACGTTGACTGCGGTGAGTTCGTCATCATCATCAACGCAAAGGACGCTGTCCTCACCGGCAAGAAGCTGACTCAGAAATACTATCGTCGTCATTCCGGCTACATCGGCGGTCTGAAGGAAGTTCAGTACAAGACCCTGATGGCTACCCGCCCCGAGCTGGCTATGGAGCTTGCTGTTAAGGGTATGCTCCCCCACAACTCGATCGGCCGCACCTCTGCAACCCGTCTGAAGGTTTACGCAGGTGCCGAGCACAAGCAGCAGGCACAGCAGCCCGTGCCCTACGACTTTGCTTGAGAATTACGAAAGGATGGTATAACTGATGTATACAAGTGCTAAGCCCTATTTCTACGGCACCGGCAGAAGAAAGAAGTCGGTTGCACGCGTTCGTATCGTTCCCGGTACCGGCGCAATCACCATTAACGGCCAGGACATCGACACCTACTTCGGTCTCGAGACTCTGAACCTCATCGTCAACCAGCCCTTCGGCGCCACCGGCACCACCGGCAAGTTTGACATCATCGCCACCGTTTCCGGCGGCGGTCTCTCCGGTCAGGCAGGCGCAATCCGCCACGGCCTCTCCCGCGCCCTCTGCCAGGCTGACGAGAACTATCGTCCCGCCCTCAAGGCTGCAGGCTTCCTGACTCGTGACCCTCGTATGAAGGAAAGAAAGAAGTACGGTCTCAAGGCCGCACGTCGCGCTTCCCAGTTCTCCAAGAGATAAGTTATTATTTCTTATATACAAAAAGCTCTGCTGCGGCAGAGCTTTTTGTTATATGGGGCGGTTCAATTGGCAAAAAATTGCCCCGCCCTATTTACTTTTCGGCGTTTTATGGTATAATCAAGTTGATGGATATATTGGAATTTGATGAAGCAATCGAGTAATTTTCGAATTTGAAGTGGAGACAACACATGAAAAAATTCTTTGAACGGCACGAAACTCTCATCTGCATTCTGCTCATCGTCCTGTACGTTGTGCTCAATTCCTTCTGTATGCAGAACTTCGGGACCGAGGATTACCGCAGCACTGTCATCAATACACTCTTCTCCGCCACGCTGATCGCTCTGATCCTTGCACTGGGGCGCAGCCGATATTACGGACTGGTGCACGCCGCCGAGACCCGGAAATACGGATATTTCCTCCCTCTGCTCCCCATCATCTCGGTCAACCTTTGGAGCGGCATCCACCTCAACCTCACCGCCGCCGAGACCGTCTTCTACATCCTGACCATGCTCAACATCGGCTTCATCGAGGAGATCATCTTCCGGGGCTTCCTCTTCCGGATGATGGCCAAATCCAACCTGCGGAGCGCGATTGTTGTCAGCGCACTTACTTTCGGGGTGGGGCACATTGTCAACCTGCTCAACGGCGCCGAGCTGATCCCTACCCTGCTGCAGATCGCTTACGCCGTCTCCATCGGCTTCCTGTTCGTGGTGATTTTTCACAAGAGCGGCTCGCTGATCCCCTGCATCGTTACCCACTCCCTGGTCAATGCCCTGTCGGTCTTTCGTGCCGAAGATACCGCCATGCGCTATGTAACCGCCGCTTTTCTCATCGTCTATCCCCTGCTCTGGCTGGCCTTTCTCTGCCGAACCGATCGAAAAACAACATAACACGAGGGTGTCACGCCGTTGGCGTGACACCCTTTTCCCTTATTCTGCACCCTCGCGCATCCATCTGCACAGATCTGTCTTCCCGCAGCGGGGGCACTTCAGCTTTGCTTTTCCCTGCATCGTGAGGCTCAATCTCCGCCCCCACCAAAGCCGATACCACTTGGCATAGAAAACCTCGCCGCAGTTGGGACAGACAAACGGTGTTTCGGCTTCCCTGCGGGAGGCCGCTATGCACCAAGCAGCTACGAGAACATCCACCAAAACCATCAGGACCAGCCCCGCATAGTACACAATTATCGTCATATCTACTCCTCCTTGCATTTGATCTTTGCTTTGATTATATCAGAGCAGGAGGGATTTGTCAATTGATTTTAACAAACATTCTTTAAATGTTTATATACGATCATTAGATTGTTTTCGTTCCCCTTCCTCGTCAAGGCCGCCCGGTGCATCCTGCACCGGACGGCGGGTATTCTGCAAAATTTTTCTTATGTTCACAAAATTTTCATTGACAAATGTCGTTGAGTGTGCTATACTTAGTTCACAGACAAACGTCATTGAATTTCAAACAAAGGAGGTATGCATATGCACCCCACCCAATTCACCCGTCTGCCCGATGCAGAGCTGGACGTGATGCAAGCACTTTGGCAGGCCGGAGAACCCCGCCGCCCATCCCAGCTGCTGGAGGCACTCCACGGCAAGCGGGAGTGGAGCCTGTCCACCATCCAGGTGCTGCTGACTCGCCTGCACGAGAAGGGCTTTGTCACCCTCTCCTGCGAAAAACGCTTCCATTACTACGCCCCCGCCGTCAGTGAAGAGGCCTACCGCGTCGGAGAGACGCGCAGTTTTCTTGAACGGATGCACGGCGGCTCGGTGAAATCCCTGGTGGCTGCTTTGGTGGAATGCAACGGCATCTCCGCCGACGATCTGGACGAGATCTCCGCCATCCTGAGTCAAGCGAAAGGAGAATGATCATGCGCACCCTGTTCCTGACCATTGCCGAGATTACTCTGGCCATGACGCCGCTTTTGTTTGCGGCCCTGCTCTTCTCCCGCTTCGGTCGGCGCTTCTCTGCAGGCTGCCGCTATGCCATCTGGTGCATTCTTCTCCTGCGGCTGGCCATTCCCTTCAACATTTCTCTCCCCACCCCCGTCATTGATCTGCCCACCGCTACCGAGTCCCCCTTGGCAGAGCAGATCGTCGAGCCCAATCCGGGGCTGACAGACATTGCCCTCACCCCCGTCCCGCCGGTATCCGTGGATGTCAACCTTCCTTACCTCACCGACGGCATCTCCGACACCGAATATGTCACCTCCGAACCCCTGCCTATTGCCATGGATCCCCTTGATGTGGTGGTGCCGGTGTGGGCGGTGTGCGTGGTGATCCTGCTTCTGCGGCAGGCGGTGCTCTGCTTCTCCGGAGCCGCGCGGCTGCGGAGATGGAAGATGCCCGCCGAGGATGCGCGGCTAACCGCCGCCCTGGAACGGGCAAAGGCATCGCTGAAAATCACCCGCGGTCCCGCCGCCGGCGTCACACTCTGGCTCTGCCCCGAGGTCAGCTCTCCCCTGCTGCGGGGACTGTTCAAGCCTGAGATCCTGCTCCCCCACGGGGATTACACCGATGAGGAGCTGGATGCCATTCTGCGGCACGAGCTGATCCATTGCCGCCGAGGTGACCTGTGGTGGAAGCTGCTGGGCATCCTCTCCTCTGCCCTGCATTTCTTCAATCCCCTGGTCTGGATGGCGAAGAAACAGCAGGAGATCGAGATGGAACAATCCTGCGACGACGCCGTCTTCCGCTCGGGCAATGTCTCCCGCAAAACCTACGGCGAGGCCATGCTGACGGTCGCCCGGGAGGGGATCTCTTCCCCCTCGGCGGGGCTGAACACCCAGTTCCACGCATCGGCCAAGACCCTCAAGGCTCGCTTTGCTAACATTCTGGATACCACTGCCAAGCGCACGGGCGCATGGCTGGTTGCACTGGCACTGATCATCGCCGCAATCTGCGGTGGCCTTGTCTCTTGCCGCGAGGACAGCTACGACCTCGAGAAAGCCGAGGAGGAGATCATCGCTCTGGCAAAGAAAGAAGCACTTCTCGAAGATCGGGATATCCTCGCCGCCTACTGGGTCGGCCTTGCCACCGATCCCATGGAGGTCTACGTCACCTTTGACGGCGACACCGCCACACTCTCGGCCCTCTGCGCCGAGAGTATCGTCTCCTCCAAGCTCCCCTACTGGGCCGATATCACCTTCGCCTATGCCGACGGCAAGTGGACCATTACCGGCGGCCTTAACGGTACGCTGAACGTGCGCACCCTTGAGGAAGAGGCCGAGCGGCAGGGTGAGAGCATTCCCTCTGATTCTGTCACGACCGACCCCACCATTACCGGGCCCGGTCTGCCCATCGATCCTATCACCGCGGGCAGTGAGACCACCGGAGAACCCAGCTCTCCCACCGTCTTGAGTCTCACCGTTCCCCTCATCGACGGCACCTATTACATCTCTCTTCCCTTCGGATTCTACACCGATGCCAATGGAGATCAGCAATTCCACCGTGGCGTGGATTACGCCGCAGCGACGGGGACGGGAGTCTATGCCGCTGCTCCCGGCATCGTCTCGGCTGTTGGCTACGATGCCGAGCTTGGTTGGGGCAACTATGTCCGCATCGATCACGGAAACGGCTATGTCACCGGCTATCATCATCTGCAGGCAATCGCTGTACAGGTAGGCCAGCAGGTGGATCGCTCCGATCTGATCGGTGCGGTAGGCGAAACGGGGCATGCTATGGGGCCCTGCCTCTGCTTCACCCTCTCCAACGCAAACGGCGATTCCATGGATCCCGAGAGCTATCTCTTCACACGATCCCTGAAAGCCAGCTATTATTATACCATCCATCAAAGTCTCCCCACCCTCCATTGCTGGACTCCCCTCACCGATCCCGATTTTTCCCCGGACATCGTGTCCCGCCTTGGCAGTGAGTACACCGCCATTGATTATGTGCTGAAAAAGCTGTACGGCGAGGATCACAAATACGGGCAGTTCACTCTCCGCCCCGAGCAGATCGTCATCGACGGCAAGCGCATGGACAGCGTCTGGGAGATCCAGTACAGCAGTTACGAGTCGATCCTCATCGCCATGCAGGCAGGCGGCGGGCAGATGTACCTGGCCAAGGCGGTCTCCCCCTACCGTGCGCTTTCCGCGGCGTGGTATGAGATCATCAACGGCGACAAGGGTACCGTGCTGGGCGGGACCGATTACACCGCCTCGGCCGCCGAGGATCCCACGCCCCTCTTCAATCAAAACGTATGGTTTATCAAAGATGAGCAGTACGAGGTCAAGCTAACGGGGGTGGCAACGGTACAGATCGAGCTTTCCCCTGAGGGCCAGCCCCAGATCAACCTTCCCGCTTATTCCTCCGCACAGGATGTTTCGGAGCTGATGGATGAAGACACCAAATCCCGCGTGGCCGCCGAGTATGCCTCCCTCACCAACTACCTCACCCGCACCTATGGGCAGAACCACGGCTTCACAACTCTCACCCTGACCACCGCGGTGTTTGGAGACTACACCAGTGTCTGGTCAGCCGAGAAGACCGGCGGTGCCGGCATCCTCATGGCCATGAAGCCGGGGGGCGCCGACTATATCATCGCCGACATTCGCTGTCTCGACTCGGGCATCCTCCCCTTGAGCGCCGGGGACTCTGTTCTCTATATCAGCAATCAAAGAAGCTGCTTCCCCTGTCCTCTCATCTTCTCCCTCCCCGCCCCCATGTACCACTACACCCTGACCACCGACTTCGGTAAAGTGACTCTTTCCGCCGGAGAGAAACTCCATGATCTGCTCACCGACGCTGTCCGCACGAAGCTCGCCGCAGAATACAAAACCGTCATCAGCTATCTCGTGCGCAAATATGGCGATGATCACGGCTTCACCGCCCTGACCCTCGCCAACCATACCCTCATGTTCAGCTACGCCGCCGCGGGGGATTCCCACTACCACGTCTGGCAGGTCACCAAATCCGACGGAAACGGCATCACCATCGCCATCCGGGACGATAACAGTTCCTCCTACGTCATCAGCAGTCTGAGCGGCGCGGCGGGGGGGATGTTCTCCTATCCCCGCTTCAGCGACAACGAGCCCTTCGGGGACACCCGTCTGGGCCCCTGCACCGTATCGCCCCGTTTCCCCTGCGTGGTGAGCTTTTCCCTCCCCGCATCGGCAGCGAGCACCGAGACCACCAACCCTCCCGTCACTGTCTCGCCCCCTGCCACTACCGCCGAGCCGGAGGAAAACACACTGCAGACCCCCACCGAGAATGGCTACTGCGCACATTATATCGCCCTCTCCCCGGGATATTATTACTCGGCCTACCACGCCTTCCCCGGATCATTGATCGACTTGGTGGGAGAAAACAAATTCAACGGCTGGCTGCAGACACAGATTGACAAGACAGCCTGCGGTCCCAACATTGTCCAGCTGATTCGGGACTTCGGCATCACCCGCGCACAGTTTGAAGAGCTCTTGGTGCATGATCCCTCCCTCTTCTACGGCGGAGATTACAATCTTGACCTCCTCTTCGGGGGAAGTGATGCCGAGATTGAAGCCTACTACGCCACGGCCAACGAACGGCTGGCCACGCTGCAAACAGAACGCCAGCTTTGGTTGGCTAAAAAAGCAATTGTGGAATATCTGACCGAGCACAATCTTGATGCCCTCAACACATGGGTAACCGAAAAAGACCGCAGTCTGGGTGCGCTGGCAGGCGGTGCACATTTCTCTGTCAACCGGCTCCAATACTGGAGCATTGTGGAGGTGGCCGAGCGGCTTAGCATTCCCGAGGAAACCCTGAAGTCGATTGTACAGAGCCGACAGCTTCCCTTGGACACGGCGGCAATCTGCACACCGGGTGCCTATGCCAAGACCAAAGCGGCCCTGGGCGGCTCCCCCTCGGCGCATGAGCTTGACCTGTATTTCCTTCGCCTGACCCCAGAACAGATGCCCCCCGACTTTGCCGGCGAGAATCCCGTACGCTATAACGCTGAGGATGAGCGATTCGGTCCCTGCGACGGCTGGCGCTACTTCGGTGTGAAGGGCGAGATTCAAACCGTTTCCGTCCCCGAGCAGAGCACCTACACCTCCCAGATGTATTCCTCCTATGTGCGCAACAACATCGGGCGCATCTACACCGATGCCCTGCCCAAGGATCCCGCAACGCTTGCTGCGTATATGCTGGAAAACGGTAATGCCTTCTGGCAAAGCATGGGATGCTCCCCCTTCGCCATCACCATCAAGGAAAGCAAAATGATGGAGGTAAACGGTGTCTCCCTCTGTCGTGCCATCTACACCATAAAAGAGAGTACGAATCACACGGCCGATTGGATTGTCTACTACCTCTGTGAAGGGGACACTGCCTCGGCCTTCGCCGTGTGCCCGGGCGAGAGCTTTGACTTTGTACTCTCCACGGCCGACCGCATCGTCGGCACTTATCGCACATATACACCGTAAATTCATCACTGTCCCGAGCGGGGTGCCGCGCCAAGTGCACGGCATCCCGCTTTTCTCTCCACCCGTTATCCTGCAAGAAAAAGCTCCATCCCCCTTGTTATTTGCGGCATTCTGTGCTAAAATAAAGATATCCTATCCCATATAGGAGGAGCTATGTCCTATCCGATTCTTGATACCATACATTCCCCCGCCGATCTCAAAGCACTGTCTGCCGAACAAGTATCGGCACTGGCCGATGAAATTCGCGCCTATCTGATCCACGAGGTCACGGCGCACGGCGGTCACCTTGCATCAAACCTCGGTGTGATTGAGCTGACGCTCGCGCTCCACCGCGTATTTACCACGCCGCACGATCATATTATTTTTGACGTGGGGCACCAGTGCTATGTCCATAAGCTGCTGACAGGACGACGGGACCGATTCCCCACGCTGCGGCAGGGCGGCGGGCTTTCGGGTTTTACCCTGCGCACCGAAAGTGAGCATGACTGTTTTGGCGCGGGCCATTCCTCGACCTCGCTCTCGGCAGCCCTCGGTTTCGCCCAGGCTGACCGTCTGCGCGGCTCTGACGCATATTCGATTGCCGTCATCGGCGACGGCGCCTTCACGGGGGGAATGATTCATGAAGCGCTCAACAACTGCGAGAAGAACCTGCGCTTGATCATCATTCTCAACGAAAACGAAATGTCGATCTCCAAAAACACGGGACGTTTTGCAAAAAATCTCGCCCGCCTGCGCACCTCGGGCGGATACATCCGTACCAAACGGGCGACGCGGAACATCATCTCCCACATTCCGCTCATTGGTCCTGCTCTCTTCCGCGGCATTCGCGACATCAAGCAGACAATCAAAAACATGGTCTACTCCAGCAACTATTTCGAGGACCTCGGACTCTATTATCTGGGCCCGGTGGACGGACACGACAGTGAAGCGCTGGAAATTTTGCTGCGCGAAGCAATCGCCGCCGGTCAAAGTGCCATCATTCATGTCAAAACGCAGAAAGGACATGGTTACGCTCCCGCCGAGCAAAGTCCCTCGGCATTCCATGCCATCCCTCCCGCAGGAAAGCAGGCGGCACACAATTTCTCTGCCGAATTCGGCCATACACTGACCAAGCTTGCCGCCGAGGATGCGCGCATCTGCGCCATCACTGCCGCCATGAGCGAGGGAACAGGGCTGGAAGAATTTCGCCGCGCACACACAAACCGCTTTTTTGATGTGGGCATCGCCGAGGAGCACGCCGTTACTTTCGCCGCAGGACTGGCGGCACACGGTATGCGCCCCTTCTGTGCCATTTACTCAACCTTCCTGCAGCGGGGATATGACAGCATCATCCACGATGTTGCGCTGCAAAAACTGCCCGTGATCTTCGGCGTTGATCGCGCAGGTCTGAATGCAGGGGACGGTGCAACGCATCACGGCATCTTTGATGTCGCGTTTCTGGCGCAGATTCCCAACATGACCATCTATACCCCCGCAACCTTCGGCGCACTTCGCTCTGCCATGCACGCCGCCCTTGCCGCCGATGGTCCTGTGGCAATCCGTTACCCAAATGCAGGCGAATCCCCCGCAATCCGCGCGGCATTCTATCCCGAGGGAGACAGTGAAGCATCTCCTGCTCTTCGCTGCGATTATGCCGACGGTGAGGAGCTCGATGCCGTCATCATCTGCCATGGCCGCATTGCCGCCGAAGCGCTGGCAGCCGAGTCGGCGCTGAGTGCGCAGGGGCTGCGCTGCGGCGTGATGCTGCTTGAATTGATCAAACCCTTTAACCGCGTCGCCGATCTGATCGAAGCCAAGCTTCCGCGGGGCGAGGCAGTGGTGCTTTTCCTTGAGGAGGAGATACGTGCAGGCGGCATGGGGATGCTGCTCACCGATCAGTTGAGCCAACGCAGCATTATGCAGAACAAGCAGATACGCATCCTGGCAGTAGATGACCACTTTGTACAGCGCGACCGCGACATCTCAATTTTCGCCGCTGCAGGTGTAGATCGAGACGCCATTATACAGGAAATTTTGGCAGCAGCTGAGGAGAAAAAAGCGTAAATTCCCCCTCTGCAACCTGTGGTTGCGAAAATTCAAGCCCGAGATGGTGGTAAAAAGCCCCCCCTTCCTGCTATACTGTGATCACCAAATCAGAGGAGGTTACGTCTATGCAACTCAACGAAAAAATCATCGCCTGCCGCCGCCGTGCGGGGCTGTCGCAGGAGACATTGGCTGAACAAGTGGGTGTTTCCCGTCAGGCCGTCTCCAAATGGGAGTGCGGGGATGCCGTGCCTGAGCCGGCAAAGCTTCTGGCGCTTGCCCGTCTCTTCTCGGTCACAACCGATTGGCTGCTCGATGACACACTGGGTGATCCTCAACCGCAGCCCGAACAGAAAGAATCGGCCACACAGGCGCAAACGCTGAACAGTGAGCCAAATCGCACAGCGCAGACAAATTATTACGCCGCCCCGGGTTGGATCGACTCCGCCCCCGGACTGATCGCCCGCTTCCTGCGCCGTTGGGGGTGGCTGGCGGGGGTCTATATTTTGCTGATCGGCGTCCTCTTCACCGGGATCGGCGTCGCGGGACGGCTGATGTTCGGGATGGCCATTGACAGCGCAACCCAAATGGAGTCTGCTTTCTGGGGTGAGGTGTCAGACGGATTTTTCGGCATCCCGTCCGAGACAATCCTCATCCACGACGGAAATGGAAATCCCGTCTCTGACCTGCCGGATGAAATGTTGGACCAGATTTATACAGATTTTTATGGAAGTGTGCCCACTGCCTCCCTTCCGTCAACCGCCACTGTTTCATCCGGTTTCGGCTCGGCTCTGATGATCATCCCCAACCTGATCATCACCATCGGTGTAATCATGATGATCGGCGGCGGTGTGCTGACCATTGTCCTGCGCCGCATGGGGCACGGGAAGCGATCGGCATAACCCAAAACCGCAAGCTCTGCTTGCGCGAATTTCCCGATCGATGTGGTGGATTTCCCGCGGGATTCACGGTAAAATGGAGATAAAAAAACACCCCCAAGGAGGTTCACCATGAAACTATGTGACAAGATCTACACCTGCCGCACACAGACCAAACTCTCCCAGGAGGAGCTGGCAGAACAGCTTGGCGTCTCCCGTCAGGCCGTCTCTCGCTGGGAATGCGGCGACAATATTCCCGAGCCCGCCAAGCTGCTTCTGCTGGCGCGGCTGTTCGGTGTCACCACAGATTGGCTGTTGGATGACAGCTGTGAAATGCCCCGGGACACAGAGAAAAAAGAAGAGCCGAAACAGCCCTGGATGGACACAGTGATGGAAAATTGCAAATCGCTGGTCGACCGGTTTGGCCGGATTTTAGATGAGGATAAACCAGGCGATACAGAAAAAGCCACAGCCGCAGATCCGGCACCGACTGAGGAAACTCCATCTGCTGAAGAAGACGCTTCCCATGCAGACGAAAACACCAATACCCCGCCCGAGGATTTTCTCCGCCGACTGGTGGCTCGCTTCGGCTGGCCCAGCGGTCTTTATCTGGCGGGAATCGGTATCCTGCTTACCCTGCTGGGCAGTCTCGCCCGTCAAGTCATCGTCATCGTCGGCTCGCTGATGATTATCGGCGGTCTTTCCCTGTCCGCCGTCCTATTGATCCGCAGATCAAACAGCAAAAAAGAGAAATAATTTTCAAAAAAATCACCGCGCCCTCTTGACAAGAGGGCGCGGTTGTGCTATAATCTGTAAAGTGTTTTGCTTTACAGGGAGATCGGTGCTATGTTTGAGAAAAATCTGACCATCGGCTACCTGCTCGACTTTTACGGCGAACTGCTCGCCGACAGACGGCGCGAGCTGATGTCGCTCTATTATAACGAAGATTACTCACTGGCAGAGATTGCAGCCGAGGTCGGTATTTCCCGACAGGGCGTGCGCGATGCCATCAAACGGGGCGAAGAGGAACTGCGCAATTTTGAGGATAAGTTGGGCATGGCGGCTCGCTTTGCCGAGCTGCAGGCACTTTCCGCCCGGCTTGAGACAGTTCTCGATGCCGACAGTGAGCCACTCTCCCCCGCACTGCGCAAAACCCTCGCTGACATTTGCCAGCGGCTCAAATAACCCAAAGAAAGGATTCACGCGATGTTCGAAAGCCTGTCCGATAAACTGACAAACGCATTCAAAAAATTCAAAAACAAGGGCAAGCTCACCGAGGCAGACGTCAAGGAAGGGATGCGCGAGATCAAACTCGCCCTGCTGGAAGCCGATGTCAACTTCAAGGTCGTCCGGGAATTCATCAAAATCGTTACCGAGCGTGCTGTGGGCGCCGAGGTGCTGGAAAGTCTCGTCCCCGCACAGCAGGTTGTCAAAATCGTCAACGAAGAACTGACCAATATGATGGGCGGCAGCCAGAGCAAGCTGCAGATCGCCTCCAAGCCCCCTACGGTGATCATGATGGTGGGTTTGCAAGGCGCAGGTAAAACCACTCACGCCGGCAAGCTGGCCGGAATGTACAAAAAGCAGGGCAAGCGTCCTCTTTTGGTGGCCTGTGACGTTTACCGTCCCGCCGCCATCAAACAGCTGGAGATCCTGGGCGAGAAACTGGAGATTCCCGTCTTCTCCATGGGTGACAAGGTCTCTCCCATCGAGATCGCGAAGGAAGGTCTTCGCCATGCCGAGCGCCACGGGCACGACATGGTCTTCATCGATACGGCAGGACGCCTGCACATCGATGAGGGACTGATGGCGGAGCTGCAGGGCATCAAGGAAGCGGTCAACCCCACCGAGATTCTTCTGACAGTGGATGCCATGATCGGTCAGGACTCGGTCACGGTTGCCCAGTCCTTCAACGAACAGCTTGAGGTCACCGGCGTGATTCTCACCAAGCTGGACGGCGACACCCGCGGCGGTGCGGCTCTCTCGATCCGCCATGTCACGGGCAAGCCGATCAAGTTCATCGGCGTCGGCGAAAAGCTCGATGCCATTGAGCCCTTCCATCCCGACCGCATGGCCTCCCGCATTCTCGGTATG
Organism: Clostridia bacterium; assembly: GCA_017407835.1. Classification (GTDB taxonomy): domain Bacteria; phylum Bacillota; class Clostridia; order Oscillospirales; family CAG-272; genus SIG693. The sequence goes on along the minus strand of JAFQVV010000032.1, from coordinate 68,988 downwards.
GGGGACGTTCTGTCACTGATCGAAAAGGCCGAGCAGGCCTTTGACGAAAAGAAGGCCGCGGAACTGGAGAAAAAGCTGCGCCAGTCCACCTTCACACTGGACGATTATCTCGACCAGTTCCAGCAGATGCGCAACATGGGCTCGCTGGAGTCGATTCTCTCCATGATGCCGGGCATGAAGCCGGGCGCACTCAAGGATGCCAAAATCGACGAGAAGGCAATGGGACGGGTTGAGGCTATCATCCGCTCCATGACACCCGCCGAGCGCACCAAACCCGAGATTATCGGAGCGTCCCGCAAAAAACGCATTGCAGCGGGAAGCGGCACATCGGTGGAAGAGGTCAATCGCCTGCTTAAGCAGTTCGATCAGATTCAAAAGCTGATGAAACAATTCTCCGGCGGCGGCAAAAAAGGCCGCTTCGGCAAGATGAAAATTCCGTTCTAAACCGGATTTTTTATAAATAATTTATTTTATATTTTGGAGGATACTACCATGGTAAAAATGAGACTGAGAAGAATGGGTGCAAAGAAGGCTCCCTTCTACCGCGTTGTTATCGCTGACGGCCGTTCGCCCCGCGATGGTCGCTTCATCGAGGAGATCGGTTACTACAACCCCCTGACCACCCCCGTTGAAATTAAGATCGACGCAGACAAGGCAAAGGCATGGCTCGCAAACGGCGCACAGCCCACCGAGACTGTTAAGGCTCTGCTCAAGAAGTCCGGCATCGTTGACTGATTGTTCAGCGGTAAGAGACTATGTTGAATCTGCAGCAGATTCTGGCCGACATCGCCCGAGCAATCGTGGACAATCCCGATGAGGTATCGGTATCGATGACCGAAACCGACCACACCATTCTGCTCGAGCTGAATGTCGCGCCCGATGATATGGGTATGGTAATCGGTCGACACGGCCGTATTGCCAAAGCAATTCGTACGGTAATCAAAGCTGCATCCAACGACTGCGGCAAAAAGGTTGCTGTCGAAATCAAATAAGTGAGCGGGACGTTTTCGGGCGTCCCCTCTCTTTTTCGGAGACAAAGATGACGCACACCACACTTTTATCGCGGCTGAAGGCTGTCGGTATCGATCCCTCCCTCTTTACCGCGGAGGAGCTGGCAGCCATTGCACAGTCAGCCGACGCTGAATACCTGCACGCCCCCCCTCTGCACAGACAAGCCATTCCCGCACCCGATTCTGCCGAACTGCTGCTCGGGGAAATTCGTTCTGCCGCCCAGCACTGCCTGAATGCAGTCAGCGGACATCTTCTCGGTGCATGGGAATCACAGAAGCAAGCGGCGACAATAGCGGCAGAGAAAATTGGGCGGGAGTTCCCCACCTATCTGTCTGCGGCAACCGATTTCCTGGCGAGAGCGGAAAAGCGGAGAACTGCACTGATGGGCGCAATTGACCATGTGCAAAACAATGCACGAGAGCTGGTTTGTCTGCACTCCGCCGCCCGCATCATCCGAAAAGACAGCGCTGCTGACACATTGCGCCAAGCGCTCGGCCAATGCGAGGCAATGGAACACGAATACACCGATGCGCTTTGCGCCTTGGATGTCGGGATGCAGGCACTTTCCTCCATCGTTGAAGCCGACATCCCCGCCTTGCTTGACACCGCAGCGCCGCTCTTCAATGAGACGGACGGACGGGCCTTTTCGCCCGCCGCATTCCGCGCCGCCGCCCTCCATCTGCGCGATATATGCAGCAACAACATTCTATGCTGAAAGGAAACTGCCATGTTCATCGATTCCACCCTTTACTCCGAAGCCCCCGCTGACACCACCTGCCGTGAGGAAAAGGAGCTGGCCTGCTATGCCCTGTTCGGCAAGCTTGGCATTCCCTTCGCCCGCGCCGATCATGATCCCGCCGACACCATTGAGCTGTGTCATGAGATAGAATCTCTTCTGGGGGCACCCATCTGCAAGAATCTTTTTCTCTCCAACGCACAGAAGACAGCCTTTTATCTGCTGATGATGCCGGGAGACAAGCCCTTCCGCACCAAAGATCTCTCAAAACAAATCGGCTCGGCGCGGCTCTCCTTCGCGCCCCCCGAGCATATGCTGCGCTGTCTGAACATCACTCCCGGCTCAGTGAGTGTGCTTGGGCTGATGAACGACCGCGATCGTGAGGTTCGCCTGCTCATCGATCGAGATCTGACAGCCCAGGAATATGTGGGCTGTCACCCCTGCGTCAACACCTCTACCCTGCGCCTGCGCACCGCCGATGTGATGGAGAAGCTTTTGCCGGCACTGGGGTATGTGCCTACTTTTGTAGAACTGTGAAAACGTTAGAATATGGGGAAGGGGGAGCCTTTTGCAAAAGGCTCCCCCTTCCCCATCCCCCACGAAATCCTTTGGCGAATGGTGGTGAAATTACACCTGCTCCAGAACCCCAAGCCGAGCGATAACATCCTTGAGCTTTGCGGCGGAGGCTTGCAGGTTTTGATTTTCCTCCTCATTGAGGGGGATCTCCAGCACCTCCCGTACGCCGTCCCTGCCCACGATGGCGGGCAGACCCATGCACACATCGGACAGACCATAGTGACTGTCAACCAGGGTGGACACGGGGAGAACCGAGTTCTCATCCCGCACAATGGATGCGGCGATGCGCGTGACGGCCAGGGCAATGGCGTAGTAGGTGGCCCCCTTCGCCTCGATGATGTGGTAGGCGCTGTCCCGCACCTCCTCAAAAAGGGGACGGAGGATCCCCGTGTCCCCGCCGCAGGTGGCGCAGATGTCGCAGAAATGGTTGAGATCAATACCCGACACATTGGCAGAGCTCCATACGGGCAGCTCGCTGTCTCCGTGCTCGCCGATGATGAAGGTGTGAACATTGCGGCTGTCCACCCCAAGCTCCCGCCCCACCAGGTGCTTGAGCCGGGCGGTGTCCAGCACTGTCCCCGAGCCGATAACACGGTTGGGGGGATAGCCCGACATACGGAGGGTGATATAGGTGAGGACATCCACCGGGTTGGTCACTACCAGCAGGATGGCATCTCTGGTGTACCGGATAATCTGCCCCACAATGGAGCGGAAAATTTCGGCGTTGCGGTGAGCAAGATCGATGCGGGTTTCCCCCGGCCGCTGACCTGCGCCTGCCGTGATGATGATCAGCGCCGCATCCCGCAGATCGCTGTAATCTCCCGCGTAGATCTGCATGGGCGAGAGAAAGGGCAGACCGTGCATCAGATCCATGGCCTCCCCCGCCGCCTTCTTTTGATTGACGTCAAGCAGCACCATCTCGGAAAACAGGCCGCTCTGCATCAGGGAAAAGGCAGTGGTAGCCCCCACATAGCCGCATCCAATCACCGCACACTTTCGAATATTGAACATAAATACCCCCTAAAAAAGCGCCTCCCGCAGCCACGGGAGGCGTTGGTTTATCCATAGATTTTCCCGGCAGAGGGGGATTTATACCTGCGAAGGGCGATCTGCTTCTGTCATTCGGCGAAATCCAGCCGGCGAAGATCGGGAAAACAGACTTCGGCCATCTCCCGTACTGCACGCTTTGCGTCTGCATCGAGGGTCTCAAAAGATTCAACGGTAATGCGGCTTCCCTTTCTGCGCCAGCGCCCCACCACGCGGCCGCAGAGCAGCACCGCCGGCATGACGATCCCCGCCAGATTGAAGATGCCCCGCAGGTGCTCGGGCGGCAGGAAAACGCTGTCCTCCTTGCGATAGCCCAGCATCAGCGGATCAAAGCCGGCCAAAAAAATACAGCGCGGGATGTCTCCGCAATCTGTGGGCAGGCTGTCCGACCAGAAGTAGGTACGACCGTCAATGACAGCCGATTCATGGGGCAATTCCCACAGAATTGTCCTGCACTTAGCCTGCGTCCAGCCAAAGAAGTATGCCATATCCCGCAGAGTGGCGGGGGCATAGTGGGCGAGGTAGCGGCGCATCATCTCCCGCTCAGCATCGGGGGTGTCCATCGGCGTGTAGGGTGGGCAGAGCATAAATGCCTTTTTCTCCTGCACGGCGTAGTTGAGAAATCCCCGCTCGCACAGCTCCCGCATACCCCCGCCCCATGGGTGGAACATCCAATTCATTTCATCGTCCGTCATGCCCCGGGTACGACAGATCTCCTTCAGCGCATCCCGCTCACCGTTGCCCGCCGCCACTTGTTCCAGAACAAATTCCGCCCAGCAGCGGCGCTGATCGGGGGCAAGAATCGGCTCATTTTGACTGAAGGGACGGTAGTCTGACCAATCTTGGTTTCGATAGCGATAGGTTCCATGGCAAAACAGGGGAAGATCCGTCTCGGCGAATATATGCACCGTGCCCCGAATCGTCCAGTTTTTGACCAGCCCTCGGCAAAAATTTTCATCAGCGAGCGGTTCCCCGCACCGAATGGCAAGTGCCTGCCGCGCATTGACCGTGAACTGCGCCTGCAGTCCGCAGAGATCCCGCACAACCGTCAGCCGATCAGCGGGAGCGATGAGGTGATGGCGGTGAAGCAAAATTTGTTTTCGTTCGGCTTGCGTCATTTGCCGCATGGCTCCTTCCAGCCCACGGTACGGCTGACGGCCCTTCCCCAGCCCTGCTGACGCTTGGCACGCTCTTCCGGGGTTATCACGGGGATAAACGTGCGGTCGGCTCGCCAAATTTGGCTGATCTCATCCAACGAAGCAAAGCTGCCCACCGCCAGGCCCGCCAACAATGCCGCACCGAGGGCAGTTGTCTCAATACAGGCGGGACGAACCAATTCCGTGCCCAGCAAATCAGCCTGAAACTGCAGAAGCAAATTGTTGGCCGATGCGCCCCCGTCCACCTTCAGCGCCCCGAGCTTGATGCCTGATTTCTCCATAGAGGCGATCACATCCCCCGTCTGATAGGCCATAGACTCCAGCGCGGCACGGATGAGATGATATTTTGTGGTACCCCGCGTCAGACCGAAGATACTCCCTCTGGCATAGGGATCCCAGTAGGGCGCCCCCAGCCCGACGAAGGCAGGGACAAGATAAACGCCGCCGCTGTCGGGAACCTTGCTTGCCATGTATTCGCTGTCGGCGGCCGACTCGAGCAGACGGAGCCCGTCACGCAGCCATTGAATGGCCGCGCCACAGATAAAGACCGAGCCCTCCAGCACATAGTTAACCTTGCCGCCGATTCCCCATGCAATGCTGGTGAGAAGCCCATCGTCGGATGTCACGGCCTTCTCTCCCGTATTCATCAACCGGAAACCGCCGGTGCCGTAGGTATTTTTCACATCTCCCGCAGAGAAGCAGCACTGCCCAAACAGGGCAGCCTGCTGATCACCCGCGACACCCGCAATCGGGATGCGTCCGCCGAAGACCGACTCATCGGTGTACCCGAATACCCCTGAGGACGGACAGACCTCGGGCATCATGGGATGAGGAATGTTAAACAGCGCAAGCAATTCATCGTCCCACTCGAGGGTATGGATGTTGAAGAGCATGGTGCGGGAGGCGTTGGAATAATCGGTAGCATGGATTTTTCCACCGGTGAGCTTGTAAATCAGCCAGCTATCCACGGTACCGAAGAGCAGCTCCCCCCGCTCGGCGCGTGCTCGCGCCCCCTCGGTATGGTCGAGGATCCACGCCACCTTGGTCGCCGAAAAATATGCATCGATAAGCAAACCGGTTTTGGCACGGATCATCGGCGCATAACCTTCCGCCTTGAGACGGTCACATTCTGCCGCGGTGCGGCGGCACTGCCACACAATGGCGTTGGCAATGGGTGTCCCTGTCTCCCTGTCCCAGATCACCGTGGTCTCACGCTGGTTGGTGATACCGATGGCGGCCACATCGGCAACCGTTGCACCGATCTTATACAGAGCCTCGTGGGCCACCGATGCCTGTGTCGCCCAAATCTCCATGGCGTCGTGCTCTACCCAGCCCTCACGGGGATAGATCTGACGGAACTCCTTCTGCACCATGGAGCAGATATTTCCGGTCGTGTCAAAGAGAATACAGCGGGAGGAAGTCGTACCCTGATCCAGGGCCATGAGATATTTCGGCATATGTATCATCCTTTCCCCTATTTTGGCGTTGGTCTCTATGTTTATTGTATCATAATCCCCGCGGTGTGTCTACCCCCTTGGGGGAAAACTGTGTCAGATACCGTCTCGCGTAGGTTTCTGCCCTGCCCTTCAGACCAAGTCGGGCAAGGATAGTATCGGTATCGTATCTCTCATGCATACTGTCCAGCAGAAGGGCACAAAGATTGTGGTCCTCCACCCGCTCGGCCGCCCGGGTAAACCATTCGGCAGGCACACCGCGGCAGATGAGATTTTCGGTGTGCAGTGCCCCGAGGTAGTCCTGCAAATACAGAATTCCTCCCGCGCGCGTCAAGGGCAGGCATGGCAAATACGCCGGGATCCAATCCAGCGCATGAGCGGCATGGCGGCTGTCGTAGCTGTGAAAAAAAGCCCTGTGGGCGTGCTGTACGGCAAACTGATAGGCGGCATGATCAACCGCCAGCAGTGTCCTCCGCAAAATCGGGACAAACCGCATCGCGGCACGGATCTTGCGATCAAGAATCCCCCGCCCCGCCAAAAAGATCGCCTTCAGCGGCTCTCGCTTCAGCTGTTCCACAGCCTCATCGGGGGACATAGGCATCAGCGCAAGCCCAACGGTATAGCAAACCGATGCATGAAGCATATCCACCTGCTCACCGGGCAGGGATGTGCTCGTTCCCTGCGTGAAAGCACTTGCCTCAGCCGCCAGCAAAAGCAAAAACTGATCGGCGATGCGCACCATATCGTGCTGATCAATCAGCCCGCAGGCGGATGCCGCGCCGAGCAGTGTGCGAAGGTAATCCTCCTCCTTTAACCAAGCAGAATCAATTTGGGAAGAACGGATAAGTTCGGACATGGCAGATCTCCTTTCAATTATTGTTGGGAATTTGGGATATCAGGGACGAATCTCCCCGATCATCGTCATCATCGTACAACTCGTGTGGACGGGCATCCAGCCACCCATCCGTATCCATGCCGTTGAACAGAAGCGTGCGGCGGTCGGGCTCGTCGGCGTCCAGGCCACAGCGCAGGCGGTCTGCCATTCCCGACAGCAGATCGGCCAGGCAATCCAGCGATCCTCGGGCGGGATAATCAAACCAACGCCGCATCCGGACAATCAGGGCATCGTCCGCCAGCGCATAAGCGGTACGCCTCTGAGTATCGGTTGCGTCATAGGTGTTTTTGCTGTCATAAAACAGGGCAATCAAGCCACAAAGAAGCTCTGCCCATTCGCTCTGCGAAACATAGGGAGAATCGCAGAAGGCACATGCCAACTTAGCCGGTAGCTCTCCCGAAAAATCGACTCGTCCCGCCGACAACAGTGCATCCCGCCGTGCTTCTGCTACAGCAGCAATCTCCTCCTCCCGCAACACCAAACCATGCACCCCGGTCTCGGCATTTGCGGCACGAAGAAATTCGATTGCCTGCCCCGCACTGACCGCCTCCACTTCATGCCGCCCTGCCGAAAAATGTGAATCTTTTGTAAACAATTCGACATTCATCTTGACTTTCCTCCCAATTTGTGGTATTATTATTTTGTAATATGGATAAGTGTTTTCTTTTTGCACTTGTCCTTTTATTTTATCATTTTTTCCATTCCCTGTCAAGTCTTTTTCCAACTCCCAATTACCTTTTGTGTTCCCGCTGCTGCATTCCGCTGACCTATGCCTCCCTCCGAGAGGGAGGGGGACCACGAAGTGGTGGAAGGAGCCTGCGAAACGTAAAATTTTGCTGAATTCCATCGTTTACGCACTCTCCCTCACCCGACTTCGTCGGGAGCTCCCTCCCGGAGGGAGCCTTATGGAGTCAGTTGCTGTATAGGAACACAAAGTCGAATTGGGATTTTTCCAAAAAATCGCAAAACCTCGGCAGAGAGTCAACCATCAACGAAAGGTGTGTTTGCATGAGCGTCCTCTCCGATATCGTCACGGTAACAGTCGATCGCCCAATGGGTAGCTGTCATCCCGCATACAGCACGCTCCGCTACCCCATCAATTACGGATATGTCGAGGGAATTCTCGCCCCCGACGGCGAATATCAGGATGCCTACATCGTCGGTGTTGACAAGCCCGTGCAAACCTTCACAGGAAAGCTGATCGCCATCATTCACCGCACCGACGACAATGAGGAGAAATGGGTCATCGCGCCGAAAGGTACTTCGTTTGATGCAGAGCAAATCCGCGCGCTGGTACAATTTCAGGAGCAGTATTTTGCAAGCCGCATCAGCATGATCTCCCCCTGCGCAGATCATAATAACCACAGATAAGCCAAAACCATCGAGAGCACTGGCGTATACCGCCAACGCTCTCGATTTTTCTTGACTTTTCCGCCAAAATCTGGTATCATAAGTTTGTATATTATTCCTCGAAAGGATGTTGCCCATATGCGTGTACTTGTTCTCTCCGTCACCGCAGGCGGCGGACACAATTCTACCGCCAACGCAATCAAAACCTGCTTTGACGGTCAAGGCATTGAATGCCGCGTACTGGATACATTTGAACACACAAACAAATTGCTCTCTCGTGCGCTCTCTGAGGGATATCTCTTTATCACCTCCAAAGCCAAGTTGGCATTTGAAGAAGGCTACCGTCTTGCCGAGCGGCGCAAACGCACCGCCGATGAGAAATCGCAGACTCGCCTCAACGGTCGCCTGCTTTCCCGCAAGCTGCGCAAATATATCGCCATCTACGATCCCGATATCATTGTCTACACACACATCTTCGCGGGGATCATTCTCGATGTCATCAAGGTTGAGCACGGCCTGCGCGCCAAAACTGTCGGCATTTTGACCGATTTCGTTTTCCATCCCTACTGGGAGGAAACAGTTCACCTTGATTATGTGGTCACCGCCTGCGATCAGCTGCTTTGTCAGGCCAAGAAAAAAGGCTTTTCCGATAAACAAATCCTGCCCATGGGCATTCCGATTCATCCCAAATTTGCCAAACAGGCTGACGCCGCCGAGGTGCGGCGCTCACTTGGGCTTGATCCCGATCGCACCACGCTTCTGCTGATGGGCGGCAGTATGGGCTACGGCAATATCACCGAAACGGTGGAGCAGCTTTATTCGGTGGAGCAGGACTTCCAACTCATTGTTGTCTGCGGCAGCAACGAAAAGGCAAAGGCTGAGCTGGATGCACTTCCGCACCGCAAGCCTACCCTTGTCATCGGCTGGTCGAATGAGGTCGATTGCCTAATGGACGCCGCCGATGCAATCATCACAAAGCCGGGTGGGCTGACCACCTCCGAATCGCTGGCGAAACGGCTGCCCATGATCATTGTTAATCCCATTCCCGGGCAGGAAGACCGCAATACCGAATTCCTGCTCAATCAAGGTGCGGCAATCGCGGTCAGCGACACTTATCCGCTGGATGAGGCAATCTGGAATCTGCTCTCTTCCCCGTCCCGCATTGCATTGATGCGGCAAGCTATTGAACAAATTCGCCGCCCCGATGCAACCGAGAACATCTGCCGTTTTATCCGCGAGATCGGCGAGAAAAAAGCGCCTATCGACGCGCCGAAAAATTGATCACAACGGAGGAATTTACCATGCCGATGACAGTACGCCGTTTCAAGAACAGCGAGCTGAATATTTCTCTGCTTGGGCTGGGCACCATGCGCCTGCCCCGTATCAATCCCGACGAGGCAAAAATCGACGATGTCCGCGCCAAGGAAATCCTCGACTACGCCCTCGCACACGGTGTCAACTACATTGACACCGCGTATATGTACCATGACGGCGATTCCGAGCGCTTTCTGGGAGACGCGCTGGCAGATTACGACCGCGCAAGCTACTATCTTGCCGACAAAATGCCCATCTGGATGGCAAAAGAGCCTGCCGATCTGGAGAAAATTTTTGACGAACAGCTCCGCCGACTGAAAACCGATTACATTGACTTCTACCTCTGTCACTCGCTGACCAAAGTACATTTTGCGCGATGCAAAGAGATGGGACTGTACGAATTCCTCATGCAGAAAAAGGCTGAGGGAAAAATCCGTTATATCGGCTTTTCCTTCCATGATTCCCCCGATGTGCTTGAGGAAATTGTCAATGCCTATGCGTGGGATTTTGCGCAGATTCAGCTCAACTACGCCGACTGGGAAATCCAAAACGCTCGGCGCCAGTATGAAATTTTGGCGGAGAACGGTATCCCCTGCATCGTGATGGAGCCTGTGCGCGGCGGCGCACTGGCGGACATCTGCCCCACCGCAAACGATATGCTCAAAGCCGCGCGCCCCAATGATTCGATTGCAAGCTGGGCAATTCGATATGCCGCCACCAAACCCAACGTACTGACCGTGCTCAGCGGTATGTCAAACCTTGATCAACTCAAGGACAATATTGCCACCCTCTCCGATTTCGCCCCCATCACCGAAGAGGAGGATGCCCTCCTCGCCCGTGCCGCCCACGAATGGCGCATGAAGGATGTTATTCCCTGTACCGCCTGCCGCTACTGCATGGATTGCCCCGCAGGCGTCGATATCCCTGCAATGTTCGCACATTTCAACGAATTTGCCATGAACAAGAGCCGCGGACGCTATGCGAAGGCACTCAATGGGGCAGATCCTGCCACGCTCGCCGGTAACTGCGTCGCCTGCGGCGAGTGTGCGCCCCACTGTCCGCAGCACATCGCCATTCCCGACAAGATGGCGGAGCTGACCAAATGGGAGGAAAAATTGATTAAACAAGCATGAAAAAAGCGATTATTTTTGACTTCAACGGGACGATGTTCTTTGACACCGTCATGCACTACCGCGCATGGCACAACTTTATGCCCGCGCGGCTTGGACGCGAGCTGAGCCGTGACGAGCTTGACCACCATGTCATCGGACAGGCCAACATTGATATTTTCCGCCGCTATTTCGGCGATATTTCCCTCGAGCGCATCGAAGAGCTGATTCTCGAAAAAGAAGCGGAATACCGTCGGCAGTGCCTGCTTGATCCCGAGCATTTCCATTTGGTTGACGGTCTGGAGGATTTCCTCGACTACCTGAAGGCAGAAAAAATTCCGATGACCATTGCCACCGGTTCGCCGTTGGTCAATTTGAATTTCTATATGGAACATTTCCATCTTGAGCGCTGGTTCTCCGCTGAGCAGATCATCTACGATGACGGAACCTACCCGGGCAAGCCGGCACCCGATATTTATCTGCTCACCATGGAGCGTCTCGGTGTGCTGCCCGAGGAGTGCATCGTATTTGAAGACTCGCTGGGCGGTGTCAGAGCGGCACACGCAGCGGGGATCCATCACATCATCGCGCTGCACGAAACCGAGAACGCCGATTTTTATGCCGAAGTCGGCGGCGTAACAAAAGTGATTCGAAATTACCGCAATTTTTGGGAATTGCTCGCAGATTGAGTTGATGCGGGGGAGCTTTTTTGAAAAAAAGCTCCCCCGCGCCCCCGCAAAAAACTGCAGAAAAAAGGATACCGTGGGTGATATACGGTATCCTTTTGATTTAGCGATTCGCTATCAGCTCGCCCAAACAATCGGACAGCTCGACGAACTGTGCGACATCCAGCTTTTCCCCGCGAATATCGACACGGTGATCACAGGCAACCACTGCTTCGGTGATGGCATCCTTTCCGAGCTCGGGAAAAGCAGACGAGAGGGCATTGACCAGCGTTTTGCGGCGCTGCTCAAATGCCGCTTTTACCGTGCGGAAGAACATTCCCTCATCTCGAGGAGAATAGGGGCGATCTTTCCAAAGGTCAATCCGCACAACAGCCGAGTTCACCTTCGGCGGGGGGACAAAATTGCCCGCCGAGACGGTGAAGAGTCTCTCCGCATGGCCATAATAACCGAGTACCGCCGTAATGGCACCGTAATCCGCGCTGCCCGCCGCGGCGGTCAGGCGAGATGCCACCTCGGCCTGCACCATGACGGTGATGCTGTCAAAGGGCAGCCCACTCTCCAACAGCTTCATCAAAATGGGGGTGGTGATGTAATAGGGCAGGTTAGCACAGACCGAAACCGGCCCTTCGGCAAATGCAGGCGCCAGAAGTTCGGCAAGATCGGTCTCCATCACGTCGCCGTTGTGCAGCTCAATATTGTCATATTCGGCCAGCGTCCCGCGCAGGACGGGAATAAGTCCTCGGTCGATCTCCAGCGCGATGACGCGGCGGAATCGGAGGGCAAGCTCCTGCGTCAGTGCGCCGATGCCGGGACCGATTTCCAGAATAGTGCTGTTTTCATCGTCGCAGCAGTTGTCGGCAATCTCCTCCACCACCGCACGGCGGGTGAGAAAGTTTTGCCCGAACTCCTTACGAAAGGTCAGCCCGTGGGCAGCCATGATCTGTTTGATCGTGCCCAAATCACATAAATTCATGAAGTTCCCTCTTGACAAATTCTTTTTTTTGTTGTATAATAGATCTGTTCGCTGGTGTAGCACAGTCGGTAGTGCAGCTGATTCGTAATCAGCAGGTCGTGTGTTCGAGTCACATCACCAGCTCCACCATCAGCACTCGGTCGTATGATCGGGTGCTTTTTGTTTTCTGTGCACATCATATCTATAGTATATCAAAATTTACCGAAAAAATCAAGTACCGATCGCAATCCTCTGCATTTCTTTGCACGCCGCGGTGCTTGACAGCGCACGTACAATATGGTACAATATGTACATACCACAGAGAGGAGGATGTCTGATGAAAGTTTTGGAATCGGCTGAAAATTATCTGGAAACCATATATATTCTGGGCAAACAGCGCAACGGTGTCCACGCCATCGATATTGCCAATGCACTCGGCTTTTCCAAGCCCAGTGTGAGCATTGCCATGAAACGACTGCGGGAAAATGGGTATATCACCATTGATGAGTTTCAGCATATTTCGCTCACCCCAAGCGGCCGCGAAATCGCCGAACGCGTATACGAACGGCATGACATCCTGCACAATCTGCTTGTTCGCCTCGGCGTCAGCAATGAAACCGCCTCAAACGATGCCTGCCGTATTGAACACGTCCTCAGTGAAGAGAGCTTCGCCTGCATTCGCAAATATATGAAAGAAAACTGGGAATAACTCCCAAATGCACGTCTTTCCAGAGGGAGTGCCCTGCCGTCCGGCCGGGTACTCTTTTTCCTATTTTTTCGCCCGTATCTGCAATTTCCTCTCTTGACAAATCCGATTCATCTGTATATAATATAAATATACAGTTATAACAGAGGTGACGGCGTGAATATATTTATCGACAATAAAAGCGGCGAACCCATCTATAATCAGATCTATATCCAGATCAAAAACCAGATCATCGGCGGCGAGCTGGCGGCGGATGAGATGCTGCCCTCCATACGGAGGCTGGCCAAGGACCTGCGCATCAGCTTCATCACCACCAAGAGGGCCTACGACGAGCTGGAAAGGGAGGGCTTCATCTACACCCTTCCTGCCAAAGGATGCTATGTGGCACCGAAAAATGTGGAGCTCCTGCGGGAGGAAAACCTCAAAAAAATCGAAGACCACATGGTCCAAATCGCGCGGCTGGCCGTATCCTGCAAGCTAAGCCGTGAGGACGTCATCGAAATGGTCACATTTATCATGGAGGAACAGACATGAACGCATTGGAAATCAAAGATCTAAGCATAACCTTCTCGGGATTTCATTTGGACAACCTCAATCTCACCCTGCCCTGCGGCTGCATCATGGGCTTGATCGGGGAGAACGGGGCAGGAAAAACTACCACCATCAAGCTGATTTTGAATATGCTCTACCGAAACGGCGGCACCGTCACCCTGTTCGGACAGGACAACCGCGAGGATATCCATCTTCTCAAGGAGGACATCGGCGTGGTGATGGACGAGGCGGGAATCCCCGAGTGCCTCACCGCCGACCAGGTGGGCAAGATCATGCGCCACACTTTCCGCCGTTGGGACAGAGAAGAATATGCTCGCCTGCTGGATCAGTTCGCCCTTCCCCACAAAAAGCCCTTCAAAGATTTCTCCCGGGGTATGAAGATGAAACTGAGCATTGCCATCGCCATGTCCCACCATGCCCGGCTGCTTTTGCTGGACGAACCCACGGGCGGCCTGGATCCCGTGGTGCGGGACGAGGTGGTAGAGATGTTCCACGATTTCACCCGGGACGAAAACCACGCCATCCTCATGTCCTCCCACATCGTCAGCGACCTGGAAAAACTCTGCGATTACGTGGCTTTCCTGCACCGGGGCAAGCTCATACTCTGTGAGGAAAAGGATGCCCTGCTGTCGGCCTACGGGATCGTTCACTGCACGCCCGAGCAACTCGGAGAACTGGAACTCAGAGCCATTCTGCACACCAAGGTAACACCCTACGGGGTGGAGGCCATCGTATTGCGGGAACATATCCCCAACACCTTCAAAATCAGCCCCATCAGCATTGAGGAGCTGTTCGTATTCATGGTCAAGGAGGCGAAATAAATGCAAGGACTTCTGCTCAAAGATCTGTATATGATGGTCAAGTACGGCCGGATCTATCTGTTTATGTCCATCGTTTTTTGCGTGGTGTCCTTTATGAACCCTGAAAATCTGTTTCTCGTGTTCTATCCCTGTCTGCTCTGCGGTATGCTCCCCGTAAATCTGCTGGGGTATGACGAACGGAGCAAATGGCTGCAGTACTGCGAAACCTTGCCCTATACCCGGGCACAAATGGTCAGCGCAAAATATCTCATCGGTCTCTTCGCCCAGCTTGCCATCCTTCTTGTTATGGGGGCAGCACACGCCATTCGTATGGGCATAGATGGAATCTTCTACCCGGGGGAATTTCTCTCCATGATGATGAGCCTGCTGATGCTTTCCCTGATTGCATCCTCCATCAGTCTGCCATTTATGTTCAAGTTTGGGGTAGAAAAGGGCCGATTGGCCTATCTCATCATGGTGGGCGTAGTCAGCGGTGGAAGCGTCACCATGGCCAATATTCTCTCCACCAAAACAGAAGCAGCGACCAATCTGGTTTCCGTTCTGCCCGTTCTCTGCCTGGTGGGTGCAGGCATCTTTGCCCTCTCCTGGTATCTCTCGATAGTCTTCTACCGCAGAAGGGAGCTGTAACCGTAGAAAAGGAGCCGCATCGGCTGACGCGGCTCCTTTTTCGCTTTATTTTGCACCGAATTTATCGGTCACGGCGCTGGTAATGTGGGGACATCCCTCACCGATGGGGTATCCAATCTCACCGGGTTTTGCCCAATATACCGCATTGGTGATGATGCGTTGAACATAGGGATTATAGAAGGAAGGGCAAGTCTCATGCCCCGGCTGGAAGTAGAAGACCTTCCCCGCCCCGCGGATGAAGCAGACACCTGAACGAAAAATGTGTCCGTCCTCGAACCAACTGCCGAAGACCAGCGCATCGGGCTGGGGAATGTAGAAGGGCTCGGAATAGAGTTCTTCTTCCTCCAGCAGGAAGTGGTCCGGGATGCCGGCGGCGATGGGGTGGGAGGACATCATATTCCAGACGATCTCCTTCTGATTGCGCCCCCAGGACAAATTGCCATTGGTACCCACGATGGCACGGAAGGGCTTGGAATGGTGGCCGGAATGGAGGGCGATGAAACCCATTTTCCCCGCGTAAACACGGGCTTGAATCCGACTGACCAGCGCATCGTCAACTTCGTGATGTGCCATATGTCCCCACCAAAGCATAACCTCGGTATTCTCCAATACATCCTCGGGCAAACCCTGGGCAGGATCATCGAGGGCGGCAAGTGTAACCTCCATCTCCCCCGTTCGGGCAAGAAATTCACCGATAACGGCGTGCAAGCCATTGGGATAAAGGGCTTTTACATTTTCCTTCGTTTTTTCATGGCGGAATTCATTCCAGATCGTCACTTTGATTTTCTGCATGGCATAAATTCTCCTTTGTTCAAAATGAAAGAAACCTTGCTCACCCAACTTCCCGTTTTTTGCTTACTGTTTGTTCTGCAGTGCGTCGATCTCGGCAAATGCATCTTTGAGCGCTGGATAGAGTTGGCGCCAAACGCGATAAACCTCGGCATATTCTTGCCCGCGGATGGGCGTTGATATGCTGTTCACACCGCAGAGTGCGCGGCAAGCAGAAGGAATATCGGCATACATTCCCACACCGACCGCACCGAGCAATGCAGCGCCAAACGCCGCGCTCTCGCGCACAGACGGCTCAGCAATGGGGCAGGCAAAAATATCTGCCAGCATTTGCCGCCAAAGTTGGCTTCTTCCCCCACCGCCGCAGGCAGTGATATGATCCACACGTACGCCGCGCGCATCAAACAGACGCAGGCAATCTGCCAGCGCGAAGCTGACGCCTTCCATCACGGCGCGAGACATTGCCCCCCGCCCGTGACTCGGACGAAGACCGATAAAACATCCCCGCGCGTGCGGATCCAGATGCGGGGTGCGCTCGCCAAGCAAATAGGGGAGATAGAAAAGCCCATCCGAGCCGGGGCAAAGAGCGTCCGCCTCTTCATCAAGCAGCAGATAGGGATCTTTGCCCAGCGCCGCCGCGTCGGCATCCAACGATCCGCAGCAATTTTCGCGGAACCAGCGCAGATTCAGTCCGGCTGACTGTACCGCACCGAGAAATACCCACTCGCCCGGCACTGCCGAACAAAACGTATGGAACCGTCCATCGGGATCGGAGGAAAAACTGTTTGTATGGGTATACACATTTCCGCTTGTTCCGATTGTCACAAAAGCGCGTCCATGCACAACGGCACCGACACCGACGGCCGTTGCCGCATTGTCGCCCGCGCCGCCGACAACGGGAAGTCCCTCGGGAAGTCCCGTGGCGGCCGCCGCCTCAGCGGTCAGTCCGCCCACCACATCGGAGGAAGCCACAAGGGGCGGCAGCAGCGATGCGTCGATATGCAAGCCGCGGCAAATCTCCTCGGACCAGCAGAATCGCCGTGTATCATAGAAAAGCGTTCCGCAGGCATCAGAGGGCTCGGCGGCATATTTTCCCGTCAAGCGGAAACGGATATAATCCTTGGGCAGCAGCAGATGTTTGGCGGCACGGACAGCGTCGGGCGCATGACGGCGCATCCAAAGCAGCTTCGGCGCCGTGAAATTCGCCAGTGCACGGTTTCCTGTGACCGAGGTCAGCAGTTCCCCGCCGAAAATCGCTTCGATCTCGTCGCACTCGGCAAGCACACGGGTATCACACCAGAGAATGGCAGGAGCCGTCGGCTCACCGTCGGCATCCAGCAAAACCAAACCGTGCATCTGCCCCGACAGTCCCAGCGAAACGATGTCACGGGGATCAATGTCAGAGCGATCGGTCAGCTCACGCAGGCAAGCGCAAACCGCATTCCACCACAACGTGGGATGCTGCTCTGCCCAGCCTGTCTGTGGCTGTTCCATCGGATAACTGCGCGTCGCTTCGGCCACTGTCCACCCTTCGGACGTATAAATAACAGCCTTTGTACCAGAGGTGCCGATATCGACACCGAGCAGCAGGGGGCGGCTCATTGCACACCTCCCCCGGCACAGCCGGGCAAAAGCAGATCTGCAAAAGAAGGAGATTGGATCATATTCATCAAGAAACCTCACCGAATTTTTTATAGGTCAATGATACCATAATCTCCTGACGATGTCAAGAAAAAATCATGTCTTTGATGGACTTTCCATACGAAAGCATCTCCCAATTTTGCGTGAATCTCATATGAAGATCAAATATCCGCCATCACAAGTGCCTCACTCATGGTTAACGGTCTGTCGCGAAAAAAACAGCTTAATTGTTTAAATCTTGCTCGATACAATGCCATCTCTGACGTTCGCTTGGAGATAAAATCGATATATTTTATTGTTTTCCCATCGCAAAGCTGCATAATCCCTCGGTTAAAACGCTCAACATACATTCCCGCACCTGTCAAGGCAATCAAATAAAGTTTACACTCGGGCAGCTGTGAGCGAAGTTCGGAAACGAGGGCGGTGTATTCGTTCATCACATCCGGATCATTTTCGTCCTCCTCTCCCAGCGCTAAAAATATCTTACTCGGATGAATCTCAATCACGCAATCTCGAACGATCTCCAACGCCTCCTTCACGGTCAAGCCCTCGATACTGCGGTTGTACACAGCGTTTTCAAACATACATTTGTTAAAGAGCTCATAGAGCGGAAAGCTCGACATATAGGTAGATCCAAATACCACGATCTCACCCTTCATGGTAATATCGTTGATTCCCTTCATCGCGTTGGCTTGTGTGCGTACATTCTCTTTCATGACATATCTCCTGTCGTTTTTTGGGGATATTGAGCAGTTTTTTCGTGCTTGGTGTTAAAAAAGTACAAACCGAGATCGATGGATACGACGATTAAATTCACACAATACAGCACCACAACATAGGTCAATTGATGATTGACAATCTTGCCGATGATCCCTGAGATATACCCGATAATAATCGCAATGATAAACACCGCGCTTTTCCCTTTTGTGGATTTGGATCGTATGCTTTTATATACCGAGATCGGCCAGGATATCCCAAAGCATATGAGCATAATAAATTCGAAGATTTGCATCATCAATGCCTCCCTATCTGTTCTTGATTATATTATACACTTGACAAAATCAAAAGTAAAATATATAATATCGATGAAATCAATAGGAGAATCCTATCAATTGGAGGGCTTATGGATATCCAAAAGCTAAAATATTTTTACACGACCGCACAACTCGAACACATTTCAAACGCCGCGCAAATTTTACACATTTCACAGCCATCGTTAACACAAGCCATACATTCGCTGGAAAACGAGCTTGGAATCCCTCTCTTTCAGCGCCAAGGACGAAAAGTAATCCTGACCGAGTTCGGCAAAACCTTAAAACAGCGGCTTGATCTGTTATTGCCCGAATTTGACAATCTCGCCATCGAGATGCAGCAATTAAAAGAAACGGTGACAAAAACCGTGAAGCTGAATATTTTGGCAGCTTCATCCTTTGTCATCAATACGATTATGGATTACAGGAAAGACAATCCCGATGTTGTCTTTGATTTTGAGCAGAATGAGTTAAAATGCGACTGCGACATTCTGATCTCAACCAATGGACTTAATACCGACAATTCCAAACCATATTTGCATCGCTGCGTAAAAAAAGAAAACATCTATCTCGCCGTTCCCAAGGATTCAAAATACGCCGAAGCACAATCCATTGAATTGAGCACCGTAAGAAATGAAAGCTTTATTATGCTTTCAAGCACCCGTTTATTCGGTGCAATATGCAATAAATTCTGTTCCATCGCAGGATTTTACCCGAAAATCATCTTTGAATCGGATTCTCCCATAGCCGTGCAAAACATCATCAGTATGGGTGCGGGGATTGCATTTTGGCCTGAATATTCGTGGGGCAAGCTGCAGAACAAAAATCTGACCCTTCTCCCCATTTCAAACCCTATATGCCAAAGAGATTTAATTATAGAGCTTCACAAAAGGCAGCCCAAATCAATATACGCCGAAGACTTTTATCACTTTTTATTAAAAAAGATATAAAAACGAGTGCCCTTGGCGCACCTGCGATAAAGCAGTATTTTGCAATGAAACTGTAAAATGCTGCTTTATTCTTTTTTGAAGACCCAACCGTCAGTTGTAATAAATCCAAATGATTGTATCTGGACTTTTAATAAAATGGTGTTATAATATAATCAGAACCGGTTCAAAAAATAATTTTTGGAGGTCTTTTATGGATAATTGTTTTTCTAATAATTTCAAAGAACTTCGCAAACTGCAAGAATTAACACAAGAACAAATTGCGGAAATGCTCGGCATTACTTCTCAAGCAGTCAGCAAGTGGGAATGTGGAACTTCGTATCCTGACATTGAAATGTTGCCCATTATAGCAAATATTTTCAAGGTTTCTACAGATTACCTTTTGGGAGTGGACATAACAAAACAGGAGAAAGATATTGACGAAACCATCCAAAAAGCACAATCCCTTTGTAATGAGAATAAATTTGACGATTCAGTTATTCTGCTTCGCAATGCCTTGATTCAATATCCGTCAAGTTGTGATATTTTGTATTGGTTGGCTTGGAGTTTGAGAGGTACAATTAAACAACATCCCGAGCATGAACAGGAAGCAATCAATATTTACCGCCGCATTTTGAATATTTCTAAAAATTCCGAGCTTTTGTTTAAGACTATTCGAGATTTATCATATTGTTATTATACCCTTGGGGACGTGCGGACTGCCAAAACATATATCGACATGCTCCCCTCGTTTGAGGTTTGCCGTGATTATAATCTTGGCAGGAGCAACGTTTTGAGTGGAAAAGAGTTAGCAGAGATTCTTCAAAATAACATTCGAATGTATGCGACAGCAATTCAAGAGTGTCTTGAATATTTTGCTAATGAAAGTATTTTAAAAGAAACGGAAATGTTCCCTTATTCAACACAGAAAGCGTCGAAGAATTTGGAAATCATCAAGGAATTTCTAAAATAATTTTATTGCCCAGTCTCGTGCGGGGCTTCGCTTTTGTGTCCTCAAAAGCAGTGCTTGCGAGAAAAAAGATGGACTTTCGGGGCGCACAAATCAAAGGCTCCCTTGTGCAAAGGAAGGCTTATTACCGCCCGACAGTACCCCTAAAAGGTGTAATACACTGGACCTTGCAGGATAATGCATGTGAAAAGGAGTACGAACAAATGTCCGTACTCCTTTTGATTTTGCATCAGGCAAAACCTGCTTTATGTAGACACCTCTTCATATACCGTTTATTTTTTTACTTGTTTATCGTCCCCTGGAGTACTTTTTGCTTGCGGAATTATTGAATTTATGGTAAAATATCTATGCCGTGCATATACTGACCAAGTATATCCCATCCCCTGTTCTGCCGCATAGGCGAAAATTTCATCCAACGAGGTGTTCATATGTCTGACATTATTTTTCAATCCCAAGATCCCTATACACTTTCCGACAATCTATTTCAGCGAATTGGCCGCGACTGGATGCTGATCACCGCCGCCGATGAAACCGGTAAATGGAATACCATGACCGCCAGCTGGGGCATGACGGGTATTCTTTGGAATAAAACCGTCGCGGTTTGCTTCGTGCGTCCCCAGCGCTACACCGATGAATTTATCCGCAAAACCGACCGACTCACCCTCTCCTTTTTCGATGAGGAAATGCACGCTGCCCTCGCCTTCTGCGGAAAAAACAGCGGACGTGATGTAGACAAAGCCGCCGAAACGGGACTCATTCCTCACACTCTCCCCTCGGGAAGCATCACCTTTGCACAGGCACACCTGGTGCTTGAGTGCCGCAAACTGTATGCTGATGTGCTCAAAAAAGATTCCCTCCTTGAAACTGCCCTTCTCTCCCATTATCCCATCGATGATTTCCACCACGTTTATATCTGCGAAATCGAAAACTGTCTCATCCGCGCGTAAAAATACAGGACGAAGTGACGGCCATCGCCGCAGCGCTTCGTCCTTTTTCCCTCCCGCTTTTTAGTTTTTTCCCCATTTCTCTTGACTTTTCTCACCTAAACACCTATAATAAAGCCATCTACCGCACTTGGGGAGGAAAGATCATGCAGAACATTTTAGCACAGATCAAATCGGGCAAGCCGAAGAAAATTATTCTCGACACCGATGCGTACAACGAAATCGACGATCAGTTTACCATCGCATATGCCATGCGCTCACCCGAGTCGATTGAACTGCTTTCGATCAACGCCGCGCCATTCCTCAACAGCCGCTCCACCGATGCGGGCGACGGCATGGAAAAAAGTTATCGGGAAATTTTCAACATTATGCACCTCACCGATCCAACAGCAAATATCCCGGTTTATCGCGGCTCAACCGCTTTCCTTTCCAATAAAAATACCCCCATTGAATCCGAAGCCGCCGACAACATCATCAACACCGTTCTCGCCGCGGAGGAGCCGATTTATGTGATTGCCATCGGCGCCATCACCAACGTGGCCTCTGCCATCATCAAATGCCCCGAGATCATCTCCAAAATGGTGGTAATCTGGCTTGGCGGCCATGCGCTGCACTGGCCACACACCCGTGAGTTTAATCTCCGTCAGGACGTTTCCGCTGCACAGATCATCTTTGATTCCAAGGTCCCCTTGGCTCTGATCCCCTGCAACGGTGTTTGCTCCTTTCTCTCCACCAGTGTACCTGAGCTGCAGTACTATCTTGGCGGCAAAAACGAGCTCTGCGATTATCTGGTCAACATCGTTGCCGCTTATACCAAAAATCCCTACGCATGGTCCAAGGTCATCTGGGACGTCTCGGCAGTTGCTCTGCTCACCGTACCCAATGCACTGGACACGGTCATTCTCCCCACGCCCATCCTGACCGACGATTGCTATTTTGCGACAGATACGGCACGTCATTCCTTCATCTATGTCAGAAATCTCAATCGAGATGCAATCTTTGCCCATCTGTTCAAAAAGCTGGCAAACGAGAACTGAATTTTCTCCCACAAAGGGACGTCGGCGGCACGCAAAACGTGCCGCCGACCGTCCCTTATTCATTTGCTTTTGGTATGCGCAGCGTTTTCCCCCAACGCTTCGGTATAAAGTGCCTCCATCTGCCGTGTCATGGCGGCGGCGGTAAAGCGCTCAATATAGCGGGAATAAGCGCCCTCGCACAATGCGGTATACTGTTCGGTATCACGGCGCACCCGAAGAATTGCCTCGGCAAGCGCAGGCGCATCTTTGATCGGCACAAGATAACCGTTGACACCGTCCTCAACCATATACGGATTTCCTCCATAGGTGGTTGCCACAATGGGACGAGACAAACTCATCGCCTCGGCAAGTGCCAGACTTGTCGCCTCGGTGCCAAAAGAGCAGTTGACAATCAAATCCATACTGCCGACATAATCGGCGACACCGGTAACAAAGCCCGCAAAGCAAACGCGGTCGGCAATACCGAGTCGCTCTGCCTGCGCGCGCAGCTCAGCCTCACAAGCACCCGTGCCGATGATCAGGAAGCGCATCTTATCATCCTGCGCGGCAAGCGAGGCGGCGGCATCCAGGAAATAGCGGTGTCCTTTGACTTCTTCCAGGCGCGCCGACATCCCAACCACAAAATGTTCATCTCCCCAGCCAAGACTTGCGCGCAGTGCACGGCGGGCATCGGCAGTGGGGGGCGTCATCGGCTCAACACCGTTGACAATGACGCGGATTTTGCGCGGACCAACGCCGGTATCGGTCAGATTATCAGCCGCGGCCTGTGCAACGGCAATGATATGCGTCGAGAGGGTATTGTTGACCAGCCCTGAAATCTGCCGTCCGGGGAAAGTCGTCAGTTTTTTGGGGGGCGGGAAAACGCTGTGACGGGTATAGATGCGCACACCGATGCCCACCTGCCATGCCGCCAGCTTTGCCGAAAAAGACGAATGGGTATGCACAATGTCGGGGCGCTCCGCGCGAAAAATACGGCGGAATTCGGCAGCTGCTCCCCGCTCGCGGGAGCGATCATGCCCATGCTCGGTTTCGATGACGGGAATCCCCATCGCCGTGATGCGCGGCACAAGTGCGCTCCCTCGCGGAAGGACAACTGTAATGGCAAAGCGCTGACGATCGGCGTTGGCAAGGTAATTGAGCAAAAGTGTCCCTGCACCGCCGATATTGGTATCACTGATCACGTGAAACAGTTTAATCATAAATAAATCCCTTCCAAAAACTCGTGTTTTTTATCGATGCCGCAGATGCTCGATCAATTCCCGCATCTCATGCTCGCGCAGGAAAATCAGCAGAAACAAATAGACCACCGCGCCAACAATCACTGCCATGCAGGTGGAAATCCACCGTGCAAAGGGCAAAATCGAATACAGGGCGACAGCAGCAACGGCCATCACCGCCGCGGCCAGCAAAATTTTGGCAAAGTCTGTCCAATCCCGTTTGAAGAGCAACTTCGTTCCCATGCGGCAAAGGCAGACGTGATTGATCAGCGCATTGACCGCAATAGCAAAAACCGATGCAAGTGCAATGCCGCTCACGCCAAAATGTCGACTCAGAGGAGAAATGAGCAGGAAATTCACCGACATCCCCGCGATCGCCGCAGCCATAGCGGGTTTTGGCCGTTGACGCGAGAAAAGAAGTTTGGTGTAAACCTCATTGAAGGCCATAAACGGCATCCCCAGCGCAAAGCAGCGCAGTGCCGCCGCCGTCATTGCCGTGTCAGCCGCGCTGAACTCGCCGCGCTCGAAAATCATCCCCACAATCGGTTGGGCAAGAACTGCCGCACCAATCGAAATCGGGAGAATGATCAATGCCAGCAGCTTCAGCGAAAGTCCGGTAAGCCGCTCGACTTCACGGTGCTCTCCCCGGGCAGTTGCGCGTGAAAGATAGGGAAAAAGCAGATTCGTCGCAACAAAGGAAAAGACACCGACGATGATAACATACAAACGGTTAGCGTAACCGATCGCCGTGATGGCACGTCCCTCGGCAATGCCCGATGCAAACCGCGTGTTGATGAGATTACAGAGCGGCTGCATCCATGTACTGACAAGAATGGGCAGTGCCATTTTCAAGGAGCGGCGAATGGCAGGGGTAAGCGAAAGGGATGTCGGCCGCCAGCGATAACCGAACTGATGTGCACGCGGCATCTGCATGATCGCCTGCGCCGCCCAACCAATCAGCATCGCCGCCGCAAGGCCAACCGTACCGAATTTTTCGTTGAACAGAAGCAGATAGAGCACCATAATGCTGTTGGAAACAAGGCTCATCACCGCAGGCAAGCGGAATTCCCCCATCGATTGCAGGAGTCCCACCAGTGCGTATGCCAATGCCATAAATATGACCATCGGAAACATGATGCGATTGAGCATCACTGCGAGATCATGTGTGGGGGCGGCAAGCTCGGGCGCGAGCAGCGCAATCAGGGGGGAGGAAAACACACACCCCAGCGCTGCCAGTCCCAATGTCAGGACAAGGAGAAAATTGATATACCGATTGGCATAATCAAACGCCTCTTCTTTGCCTGATTTGACAAAAATCTCATTGAACACCGGAATAAAGGAAGCGGCAACCACCCCGCCGATTATCAAATCAAACAGGAGAATAGGCAGCCGAGAGGCAGTTTCATAGGCGATTGAGTCGCTGCCCGTCCCGTATGCACCTGCAACCAACACGTCGCGCAGCATGCCCAATACCTTTGACAGCAGTACCGCCGCCACCATAAAGACAGCCGTCCGCGCCAAGCGTGTTTCCCCCTTCATACAACCCCTCCTCTCCGCTTGTTTTTCTTATTTTACCATATTTCTGATGTTTTTACAAGAGAAACCCAAATTTTCCTGATGATTTGCCGAAAAACGGGGGTACCGCGCTGATTTGCACGGCACCCCCGTTTTACAGGCACAGATCGGTCAACCATCCAATCAATCGAGCATTGACCAGTAGGTACGAAAATCCCATTCGGGAATGTGATCAAGAGAAAAGGTCTCCTCATCCACCGCAAAATAGGAATCGGTATCTTCGCGGTCGCACCATGTGGCATCAATCATGCAAATCTCCCCGTCAAGCTCGGCAATCGTCCATGCATGAGGCGACAGCTCTCCGTGCACATTGGCATTACCCGTCATCGACATACACTTGACTCCGCCCAACTTAAGCAAAAGATTATACGCCGCAGTATAGCCGGAGCATACCGAGGTTCCGTCGGCGAACACCGAATAAGCATACTGATCAACTAGCGTTTCGCGATCAAGATAAGTACAGTTCTCGCAAATCCAGTCCAAACAGCGTCGGGCATAGGTCATCTGGTCCACTTCCCCCTCCTCTGCCATCTTCGCCAAAATTTCCGCTGAAACTGCCTCAGCACACTCAACTGTATAGGTAAGCATGGCACGGCATTGATCGGCAGTATAATCTCGACCGCGAAGCTGAACCGTCATTGTGACATAATCGTCAACATATGCGAGAGTAATATTAAAATAATGGAAATAAATCACCGACTCCCGGCAAAGATCGGTCGCAATCGGGTATGCCTCTCGCAGCCGCGGCAGGTAGACATTTTTTACAGTATCCACGTCAACACCGCGGTAGACAAAATCCTGCACTTCGGTGCCGCTGACCGACAGACAGATCAGCATTTGCACAAAATCCTCCACCGTTGTGGGCGATTCTGGCAAGGCACACTGCACGGGAATCAGGCCTTGTTCGGCAGAACAAGAAGGCAGAGCATCAAGATAGCGAATCATGCGTGCAACCAGCGTGGACAATTCGGCACGCGTCAGCCATCGCTCTCCCCGAAAATAAACACCATCTCCCGAGGTTTCTCCGCGCAAAATGCCAACACTGTGCAGCATCAGCGCATAAACATCGGCATCATCAGCGAATGGATGTGCATCGGTTACATTCACATCAAGGGGAAGGCCGATGGTACGCACAATCATCCGAACGGCACGCGCACGGGTGATGGGAGAGTCGGGAGAAAGGTCATCGCAATCCACAACATTTTTCTGGGCAGCATAGGTATAGTACGGTGTATACCAAGGTTCTCCCACCCCAGCCGTGCTTGAAATCGGACAGCCTGCCGCGGTGAGAACCATTTTCATCGACTCGGCACAGGTCACAGGGGAATCGGGACGGAATTTGCCATCGGGATAACCGCTGACAATTCCTTTTTCATAAAGATACATAATGTCCCCATAAAACCAGGTGTCAGCGCGGACATCCGCAAAAGCACAAGACGGCTCACTCCCCTGTGTGTCGACTGCCCCTGCAACGGTAGACAGCAGCGATATGCACAGCCAAAGCGACAGAAACAGCGCAGGTAAGCGCCGTAAATCCATAAGATTTTGCTTCATTTTTGTTTTCCTGTTATGTTCACCGAGAGCCTGCGCATACCCGTGGTACGCGCAGGCTCTCGAAGTGTAAGCGTATTTGTCAATTTGCGTCCAGCAGTTCGTTTTCGTCACTGCAATACATCTTTTTGATATGTGCGCCCAAGCGCTGCAGCTTGCCGACGATATCGTCATAGCCGCGTTCAATGCTGCCGATGCCCGAAATCTCGGTACGTCCCTCGGCGGCAAGTGCGGCAATGATCATTGCGGCACCGGCACGGAGGTCAACGGCGCGAACGGGCGCTCCCGTCAAGCGTTCGACACCGAAAATGGTTGCCGTACGGCCATCAACGGTAATCTCCGCCCCCATTTTGTGCAGTTCATCCACATAACGGAAGCGATTTTCCCAAATGCCTTCTGAGACGATGCTGGTTCCCTGCGCACAGCAGAGCACCGCGCTCATCTGCGGATGCATATCGGTCGGGAATCCGGGATAGGGGAGTGTTTTGATATTGGCACGACGAAGCTCCTGCGTACGGCCGATGATGATGGTATCGTCGTATTCCTCAATCTCCGCCCCCATCTCCTCAAGCTTTGCCGAAATAATTTCAAGATGCTTGGGAATCACATTGGTGATGCGAATGCGGCCGCCCGCAGCGGCAACAGCCGCCATATAAGTTCCCGCCTCAATCATATCGGGGATAATGGTATAGGTACATCCATGCAGGCGTTCGACACCCGTAATGCGGATAACTCCCGTACCTGCACCGGTAATTTTCGCCCCGCAGGTATTGAGGAAGTTTGCCAAATCAACGATGTGCGGCTCACGCGCCGCATTATCAATGACGGTCTGCCCCGGTGCCAGAACAGCCGCAATCATCACATTGATGGTGGCGCCAACCGTCACGCAGTCAAAATAGACCGAGTTCCCGCGCAATCCCTCAGGCGCATTTGCCACGATGTAACCGTTTTCAATGTCGACCTTTGCACCAAGTGCTTCAAATCCCTTGATATGTTGATCAATCGGGCGCACGCCGAAATCACAGCCGCCCGGCCAACCGACACGCGCCGCCCCGAAACGCCCCAGCTCAGCACCGATCAGATAAGTTGATCCGCGCATCTTGCTGACCAGATCGTAAGGGGCATTTCCACCCTTGATATAGGATGTATCAATCTCGACGGTAGTGCGGTTAATCATACGAACACCCGCACCCATACTGCGCAGGATTTCCAGCGCCAGAGTAACATCGCTGATTGCGGGAAGGTGTTCGATCACACATTTATCTCCGGTCAGAATACTGGCCAGAATAATCGGGAGTGCGGCATTTTTCATGCCGTTGATTTCAACCTCGCCGAACAGCGGGTATCCTCCCTCGATTACAATCTTTTCCATAAGACTTCGCAGCCCTTTCTCAAGTTCTGTTGTCATATTCTATTGAATGCGGCTGTATGCCGCAGCATAGGTATACTTATCTTATCATAGTATACCATAAATTAAATGAAAATAAAAGGGGTATTTTGATATTTTTGAAATTTATTTTTCTTTTTCCTTTATTGCGCAACAGAAGTCCCTGTCACAGCGTGATACACACGGGAACTTCCATCGGTATACGTAATCTTCCACGCCGGTGCGAAGTAGACCATGGTATCTCCGCTGTCAGCACTGCCCCCGCTGGTCAAGACATAACAAAGCGAGAGGCTTTCCATCGTCAGTGCGCCGCTGATCTCTCCACCGGCACGTAACTCATCCACCGTGGCCTTCTCAATAAACAGTATATTGATCTGGTCGTAAAGCTGTGCCGAATAATTGCGCATCAGCGACAAAAAACTCCATGTGCCATCAAGATACAGCAGCTCGCCATCCGCCGTATACAGGCATAGAACACTGTGCGAGAGCACATCGCGGTCATCAATGGTCTGACTGCATCGAACCAGATAAAGATTGTCCATCCGATAAGCCGCATCAAAATGCAGGCGAGCGTTGGCAGCCACTCCACCACCATTACCAACTGTGGAATTCAGACACTGTTCAATTTTTGCACGCAGATTGCGCAGACCAAAACTGTGAACAGAAACCTTCTCTCCTTCTGCGGCAATCTGTGCGGCGCGCTCGGTCAATGCATCACGGTTTTCTCCCGCACGCACAAAGGTAACACCATAAGCTGTACTGAAACTAATGCTGTCTCCGGCCTCGGTCAGGATGCGCAAACCGGACGGCGTAGGAAAAATATCTGCAATCGGAGAAGCCGTAAAAAACGCGGCTGCCGATTCATAATAATCTTCCTCACGAACCGCGGCATAAATCTCGGCATCGCGGCGTTCCTGATCGAGCTGATCTACGGGAAGATAAATCTCATCTTCTGCCAAAATTTCCACCGCATTCTGCAATGCATCGGCATTGAGATAAGACTGTTCAATATGGCGCTGCACAAGCAAAAAGATCATCCATACATTGACAATCAACAGCAGACAGAGCGTCACGGTTTTAATATGATTCCAACGCATCGCAAACTCCTTTCGGCAAAATTCAAGGCATTTGGTAAAGCCGCCATTCGGCAATCAATCGGTCCGGTGCCGTTTCATCAATGGTATACCAAAGATCAATCAGATACACCTTCTCTTCCGCATCACGGGCACGGAGATACTCACTCAACTGCAGCATCCATGTCTGCCCTCCTGCGGGCGCGTGATATTCATCGGCACGGTAATTGACAATTTCCATCGACACGGAAATGATTTTATGATCACGCACTGCAATCACGATTGACGGCGTATCCGTCCCGATTCGCACATTGTCGTAAAAATAAGCATATGCCAAAATCAGCATTTCCCCTTCGGCCCGAACCGACACAAGCTGAGGCTCGGCAGCACCGCCGAACAAACTGCGCTCTGCCTGGCTCAACGATAGAACCAACGCCTCACACGCCATGATATCATCACGGAAATTCAAGGAAGTATTGGTGCGAGAGAGAAAATTTTCAACCGGCAATCCCCCCTGCAGAGTTGCTTCGTAATCAAGGGTATAGGCTGTCGCACGCAGTGTGCCGTGCGTTTCAACAAAGACTGCCGTGTCAGTATCATTTTCAAAATAGCTTCCTGCCTTGTTCAGATTATACTCGAAATATTCCAAAATTCGATCCGGAATACGTTCGGTACCTGTATACGCAGAGAAAGGATACATCGCTTGCAGTGCCGGGAAAGTTTCGGCAGACAGAAGGACGGGAAGCGAGCTCAAACTGAAGGTTATTTCGGCGTACAGATTATCGGCAAAACTGAATGGCTGAAGCACCCCGCGAGACTGATAAATGGCAAAATCGTCAAAGGTGGGGAGATCGTCCGGCATCCCGTTTTTTTGATGATTCAACCGCCAAAGCACAACATTGCCGGCGGCATCTCGACTCACCGCACAAACGCCGTCATCGGTCTGTCCTTCGGGCAGAATAAACATTTCGTAAATGCGCGGCATCTCTCCTTGGGCCGTATCAATCATCGCATCGGCCTCATCGGGCAGGGCATGTGCGCGCAAAAACGCGGCAGGAAATGCACTGCTCCAACGCAGATAGAAATAGGCCGTTGCCTCTGTGCATGTGCGCCAGCGTGCCTCTCCTTCTTTTTGCGTGCACGGTGAGCAGGTAATCTCTTCGCCAAGCACAAAACCGATCCAAGGGGAGATGAGCTCATTGAGGTCGTGCATCATATCGGCGCCCGACTGCAAACCGACAGGCGACTCCCCCGGCTGCTTCAAGCCAAAGAAATCGGGAAGAAGCTGATCCGACTGCAGCGTATCTTTTTTGGCAGCCCCCCCGTGCAATGCATCCAGCACATCGGACGGAAGATTGCCGCCAACATCACTTTTCTGCGGAACGGCTGCAATATACACCACGGTCAATATGGTAAAACTCAAAAATAATCCCACCAAGAGCAATGTTTTAACGCGTTCAATCCATTTCATGCCGATGCATTACACCTCCTTAATCTTCTGTGGATTTCAGTGCGGTCTCAACCGGCAGTTCAATGACCACCAGCGTACCGACATTCAATTTACTGCGCAGGAGGATTCGTCCCCCATGTGCTTCAACCAGTTCTTTGGCGATGGCAAGCCCAAGTCCCGTACCGCCCGTTCCCGACGTTCTCGCCTTTTCCACGCGGTAGAAACGCTCAAAGAGACGGGGCTGATCCTCCTCGGGAATACCGATACCGTTATCCCGAACCGATACAAAGACACGATCGGGCGAAGAATATCCCGAACGAACCAATATCGTACCGCCATCCGCCGTGTATTTTACCGCATTGGATACAATATTGAGGATGACCTGCTCAATGCGTTCGGCATCGGCAGTAATCATCATCTGAGGCTCGTCCGGCTTGAATTGCAGGGTTTGGTTGCGTGAAACCGCCTCCACCTGCATCACATCCACCATGCGGCTGAGCGAACTGTTGAGATCAAATTGGCCGATTGACCAGCGTGTACGTTGATTATCCAGGCGCGAGAGCACCAGAAGATCGCGCACAATCGAGGTCATACGATCGCTCTCCGAAATTGCCATTTCAAGAAAACGGGTTTTGATCTCGTCAGGCAGCTCGGGGTGATCATGCAGCGTCTCGCACGCACCCTTGATTGACGTCAGCGGCGTGCGCAGCTCATGTGAGACATTCGCCACAAACTCGCGGCGGGATTTATCCAATTCATACCGACCGGTCATATCATGGATAACGGTAATCACGCCGCTGTGCATCCGTCCGCTTTCATTGTAGCGGATGCGGCCGAAGGAAACCTCCAGCACGCGGCCGGCAAAAACAACACCGCCGAATGTTGCCTCTCCCTCGCCATTTTCATTTGCCGTCACTTCCCCTTCGCCGCGATTTTCAAAGCGGCCATCCTGATAAGAAATCGAGAAAATTTCAAGCAAATGCTCAAGGCTGAAGCTGTCGGCATCCATTTCCACATCACCGTCGTTGAGCAGTTCAAGCGCACTGTCGTTGAGATGCAGCAGCTTTCCATCGTCGGTAAATGCGATAACACCGTCGGTCAGGCAGGCAAAAACCGTCTCCAGTTTTGCACGCTCGCCTTCAACCTCGTCCAGCGTCGTTTTAAGTACCTGCTTCATGTGGTTAAACGTATCGGTCAGCGTACCGATTTCATCGTTGGAATGCACATCCAGCTCATGTGAAAATTCACCTGCAGCAATCAACTTTGCACCATGCGTCAGCGACTGAATCGGCTGCGTGATGGCTTTGGACAAAAAGAAGGACAGCAAAAGTGCAATCAGCAGTCCGATCATCAGCGCCTGTAAAATAATCGAAAAAAGAATCCAGTTCAGCTGCTGCATATCTTCCTGCGAATCTTTGATATAGATAATACAGCTGTGCCCGCCTCCCGACAGGGGAATGGCATAATCGGTATAATCGGTACTGCTGGCGCGGGAATTGCCCCGCTGACCATTCATCGCCGCAAGCATGTTCTGGGTTTTGAGCAACGTCTGTCCCAGCGTCTCATCCGAGCCATCGAGCATCATCCCGCTGTCATCGAGAATATAATAGTTCCGATATGAGTCAATACCCAGCCATGCACTGTAGGACTGCAAAACCGCCTTCATGGATTCGAGATAATTCTCTTCCCCAACGGCAGCTGTCAGCGCGGAATACAGTTGTCCGCCTTCGGCAAAATTCTGCTCCATCTGCTGCAGAAAATCTTCGGTATAGAAATGATTGACACTGTTGAGCAAAACAGTGCCCACTACGCTCATGACGGTGATGATGAAAATGACCATGATCAGAATGATCTTGGCATATAAGCTTCGTACCATCATTTGATATAGTACCCCACGCCGCGCTTGTTGAACAGGTACTCGGGCTTGGAGGGATCGACCTCAATTTTCGAGCGCAGGCGGGACACCGTCACATCCACTGTTCGAATATCCCCGTAAAAGCCCTCATAGCCCCACACTTGTTCAAGCAGCTCCTCGCGCGAATAGGGACGACCGAGATTGGCGGCGAGAAAAGAGAGCAAATCATACTCTTTTTTGGAGAGTTCGATGGGGGTTCCGTCACGCTCGACCGAATAACGCTCGGTATCAATGACCAGTCCGCGCACCGTCAGCACATGCTCGGCATCAGCGCTCTGCTCGGGGGCAATCAGCTCCCCGCCCGAACGGCGAATATTGGATTTAATGCGTGCCAACAGCTCGTTGAAGGAATAGGGCTTGGTCACATAATCATCGGCACCGGTATCAAGACCGAGAATTTTGTCCTTCTCTTCTTCGCGGGCGGTAACCATGATGATCGGCGTGGAGAGGCGGCGGCGCACACGGGCACAGACCTCAAAGCCGTTCATTTTCGGCAGCATGATATCAAGCAGAATCAAATCGAATTCGCCGGTGAGAGCTTTTTCCAAACCCTCCTCGCCATCATACGCCACTTCATACGCATAGCCCGCAAGCATCAGATTGACCGCCAGCAGCTCTGCAATATTTTTCTCATCCTCGACAATCAGAATTTTCTTTTTTTCGTTGTTCTTCATGGGTCTGTACTCCTTTTATCGCGATCAGCCGAGGATAGCCTCGGCATAGTATGCGGGGGTTAGGGGAAGAAAGGCACGCGTTCCCTCGGCAGAATTGAAAAACTCACGTAGATATCCAACCGTGTTGAAACCATCGGGCTGGGCACGCAGGACAATATTTTTGTCAGTTCGCAATGCTCGGCGAAAGGCGATAAGCGTTTGCCGCACGGTATCTTCGGATACGCCCAAATCATAATTCCATGTCCAGCAGGCATAGCCTCGATTTGCGATGGTGTTTTCCTCCTCCACCGAAAGCTCCCCGTCAGCCAAACGGTAGAGCCGCGTTGTCCGTTTGAACCGAAGCATCAGCCGTGCATTGGCGGCGGCCAGCTCTTCTTCTGCCGAATCTCGTTCGACAAGGAAGCCCAGCGTATGTCCGCCGGCAAGGATAGAAAGCACCGTTTCCTCCTGCTCGGTCAGCTCTTGGGGAGTAATGAAAAATGTCACCTTAATCGAATATTCTTCAAAAAGATCCAGCAGTGCCGGAATGCGATCGCCGTCGCCCAAGCCGTCGATCGTAAGGAAAACAACGCGTTCACCGGATACGGGAATTGACGTAATATCTCCCGTCCCCGATGTGTCAATGTCTCCGTCAAGCGCTGCGGGATTATATCGGCGAAGCAGCTCTTCGAAGGTTTTGGTTTGCCTGCCGTCACAGATGCGTGCCGAAATCGAACCGTCAAGCGCACTGGTATAGGTTTCGCATTGCAAATCCAAATATTCGCAGGTTGTAACCAGCGGAACATAGCGCTCGTTATCTTCCTCGTATGTCATCAGATAGAAGCGTTCATTTTCCTGAACCGATGCCGAATTGCGGTTAAAGTCAAAGGAAATATACTGACTTTCACTGCGATAGATCATCGCGGTATTGTTGCGCTCATAGAATGTAACCGTCACCCCTTCGATCTGCTCAAACACCGAAATGGGCACATAGACGCTGTGGTAAATGCGCAGGGGGACAATTTTTGCCTTATACCAAACCTCGTCGTTGCAATAGAGGGTTGGCAGACTGCTGTCAGCACGGGTGGCAAGCGAAAACAGCGTGCAGAAGAGAACGGCAAGCATCAGCACAAGGACAAGAATGCCGCATCGTTTTGATTTTGTGTACATCGCATTCACCTCCGCCAATCATGATGAGAATCAGTCAAGTGATTTGAACCAGGCCACCGCAAGATCCACCACGCGGCCATAGCTCTTGGAACCCTCGGTTCCCTGAAGTTTCAGGTAGGTATCATTGATCGCACCGCTGACCTCACTGACAACCGTCTCGCGGTACTGATCGAAAAATTCGCTGTATGCAATCAACTCGCCCCGCATCGGCGCATTGACGGTATTGAGCACAGCAAAATACCGCTCGCTGTCGGCGCTGTAGAGGGCGGACGCCACATATTCGTAGAGGTTGAGATAGCCGCAGTAGCGGATATAGGGATCATCCGACGCGGTGCAGACGAGGAATGCCATAAAGTTCGCCTCATCCTCACGGGCGATACCCCGCTGATGCGCCAACTCATGTGCCGCAGTAAAGGGCAGCGTGTAATCGGGGAAATTCATGTTCAGATTGGCCTCACCCGTAAAATAGGTGTAAACCCCCGAAATATGCGTATAAGTCCACGGCTCGCTGAGGATAACGGGCTTGATTCGGCTGCGCAGACGCTGTACAAACGAATACCGATCACAGATTGTATCGTAGGCATCCAACAGCCGCGCATTCATCTCACTGTGCGAGTAGGGCATCACCGAAAAACCGTCGGGGCGATAGGTGATATTCTCCTGCTCAATCTCAATCCGCTCGACCAGCCATGCGGCGGTCTCGGCAAGTTCTTCGGCTGAGACGGGCTGACGGTCCAAATCAAGCTTTTCCTCAACGGTAGAACCGTGATATCCCGTGCCGTAACCCCAGACAAAGAAAATATAAAAGCAAAGCAGAAGCGCCAGAAGTCCCGCGCAATAGCGCAGTACACTGCGCCAGCTGTCGCCGTAGCGCGTCAGCGCCATCCGAAGCATCACCACAAAGATCAGCGGAATGGCAATCAACAGCATCTCGGCAAAAGAAAAGGGAATCCACCCCGTCAGATACGCCAGGGCGGCGCGCACACCGGCGCCGATATAACGATTAAACCAATCGGCAAAGGCAGGCCAAAACACAGCTGCAGCATGAATGCCCGCGGTAACCACGGCCAGAACATAAATACTCAAGACAACAACCTTGCCTCGGCGGCGGGGGGCGGCGGGACGAAAATATTTTGTATCAATGACAGGGGTGTTCATCACAGTATTTCCTTTCCAAAGTATCTGCACACAGCCGCACAAAAGTCATCGGGCGGTGGAGCAATGAGCTGAATATGACGAGAATCGGTGGGATGCGGGAAGGCAAGCGAGTGAGCATGCAGTGCCTGACGCGGCATATCCCGGGCGGCTTGACCGTAAAGATCGTCCCCGTGAATGGGACAGCCGAGATGCGCAAAGTGCACACGAAGCTGATGTGTCCGTCCCGTAATGGGGCAAGCTTCAACCAAAGTGTGTCCATCGGCACGTGCCAGCACTCGCCAGCGAGTGAGAGCCGCATCTCCATCGCCCGCACCGCAGACCTCACGGGTAATGATGCTCTCGGCTCGGCGGCGAATGGGTGCGGAAATCTCGCCAGAATCGGGCATCAGCTCTCCATCCAGCAGGGCAAGATAGCGTTTCTCGATTTGCCCCGCCTGCATGGCGGCAGAGAGCCGTGCGGCGGCAAGCTGATTGCGGGCAATCAGCACAATGCCGCTGGTGTTGCGATCAAGTCGATTTACCGGACGGAACACAAAAGGAATGCCGGATACGGCACAATGGTAGGCAAGCGCGTTGGCAAGTGTATCGGTATAGTGCCCATGCGAAGGGTGCGTTGGCATATCGGGCGGCTTGTTTAAGGCAAAAAAATCGGCATCCGCACACAGAATATCCAGCGGCAGATTGCTCGGCACAATATTGTCTGCACTTTCCCGATCATCAATCGCCAGCCGCAGACACTGCCCTTCGGTCACAGTCTGCCGCACGGTTACCCGCTCACCGTCGAGAAGAATGCCCGCCTCATCCTGCTTGAGCCGTGCCATCATGCGCGTGGACAGTCCCAGTTCACGGCGCAGGATATCGAAAACAGTCTTCCCTGCTCTGTCCGCATCGATATACAGTTCCACGCACAAATCCTCCCGTTTCAAAAATCAACGGCATGCACAGATTCCCTCAGACAGGAACAAGCAGCCATGGCAATGTCATCCCTGTACCGCATCAATCTACATCTATCTTATATAATACCACATTTTTGCGCAAAAAAAAAGAGGGACAGATAAAAAAAGTGCGTGAATTGCAAGAGTTTACAATTCACGCACGAAAATTTTCCCAAAAAGCAAGGTTGTCTCCCAAATAATCGTAGCCGAACCCGATCAGCAGCACATTGCGCACCACAAAAAACACCAGTAAAATGACAATTACACTGATCCAGCTCCACGCCGGAATCCTGCAGCACGCAGGATCACGCCGTACCAGTGCGCGGATTGTCCGCACATATTGCACAGCAAGCAATCCCGCCCCCCAAAGCACAATGGGATTGGCACGCAGAGATTCTCCGAGCTGTCCAAACAGCAGCGCCCGCACAGCCCGTGTACCGCCGCAGCCGGGGCAATAGATGTGCAAAATTTGTTTCATCGCACACCCCACCGTCAGAAAGGGATAGCGTCTCGCCAGTGCAAAATAGAGATAACAAGCGCCAATGCCAACGATTGCCCCAACGCTGAACACAATCAATGTACTGCGCAAGATGCGCAGATCCCGCTCACGTGTCATTTTATCCATCATCGGCATCTCCTTTCGACATGCAAATAAAAAAATACAAAAAAATCTTGCAAAACCGACAAAATTATGCTATCATTAAAGAAAACTACAACAAGGAGGCCTTGCAATGAACAACCAACAACCTAAGTTTGACCCCGAAACCGGTCGGCCGCTTAGCGAACAGCCCAACGAAACCGTAAACCAGCCTAAGTTTGATCCCGAAACCGGTCGGCCTCTGACTCAGCCTGCAGAGGCGTCCGAACCTCAACCGAGATTTGATCCCCAAACCGGCCGTCCGCTGGGCGAACAGCCCGTCAATCCCGCAGGCTTTGCGCAGCCTCAGCAGCTCAATATCCCACCCGTCCCTCCTGCACAGCCCGAGCAACCCGTACAGCTGAAAAAAGCACCTGCGAACGGTCTTGCCATCGGTTCGCTCGTTTGCGGCATCGTATCCCTTGTGTGCTGCTGCTGCAGCGGATGGTTCTCGCTCATCCTCGGCGGTGTCGCCATTCTGCTCGCCATTCTCTCCAAAAAGGGACAAAAAATGTCCGGCATGGCGCTGGGCGGATTGATCTGCGGCATTATCGGTGCGGCATTTGGTGTTATCGCGGTAATCGCATCGCTCTTTGTCCTCACCGATGCTTCATTTATGGAAGAATTTATTCAGAGCTTTGAAGAGGGATTAAATTCTGGGAATCCCGATTTCTATGATGAATACTATTACTACTACGACTAATTGATCTCGGGCGGCTGCCGCACACTGCGGCAGCCGCTTTCGGCTATAGTATAGCACACTTCGCCCTCCCTGTCAAACCGTAAATTTGACGGGGATTTTTCTTTGCACGCCGCGTCACGAAAAGTTTACGAATGTCGGTTGAAAAACACGATGTTTTGTGGTATACTGTATACGGATTATTTTACCCTCGCTTCACCTTTGATCAAACGGAGCAAAATCATGGCTATCAACCGTCTGGCTGCCGCCGCACTTCGTCTCCTCTCTTACCCCAACATCGACGTCAAAAAAAATTACCGTCTGGACCGTGCCGCCAAGCGGTTGCTTCATCCTTCCATGAAATTTCTCTGGCAGGCATGGGATCACACCGTCACGCGGGATGGTTACCCCATCCCTGTGCGTCTGTTTATTCCCGATGAGCTTCGTTCACAGGACATTTTTCTCTTCTTCCACGGCGGCGGATGGGTTTCGGGCGACATCGACAGCTATACCCAAACCTGCGGTACACTTGCCAAAATGACGGGACGGCGCGTACTGTCGGTGGACTACCGACTTGCCCCCGAACATCGCTTTCCTGTTGGATTGGAAGATTGCTATGCCGTTGCACGCACGCTGTTTGCGGTCTGCGCCGAGGAGAATTCTCCCCTGCAAGCTTGCCCGCAGGACATTATCCTCATCGGAGACAGCGCAGGCGGAAATTTGGCAGCAGCTGTTTCTCTGATGGCGGCTGACCGAGGTGAATTTATGCCGCGGCGTCAAATCCTGCTCTATCCTGCGGTACAAAGTGACTTCGGTCCCCAGTCTCCTTTTCCCTCGGTGCGCGAAAATGGGCGCAGCTATCTGTTGACCGCCGCCAATATTGCCGATTATCTTGCACTCTATATGCGAAGTGAGGCAGATCGGCAAAACCCCTATTTTTCTCCTCTCCTCGCCCCCGATCTGCATGGGCAGCCCAAAACTCTGCTCATCACCGCCGAATACGATCCCCTGCGCGATGAAGGCTCGGCTTATGCCGAACGGCTGAAGCAAGACGACGTCCCGATTGTATACTACCAAGCCCCCGATGCTCTGCACGGTTTTTTCTCGCTCCCACCGGTATTCGATGCAGTACGCGATGCCTACCGTGTCCTCAATGCCTTTCTGGACGGAGATGAGGATATATTACGCGATATAAGCGATATAAAGGAAAACACACAAACTGATGAAGCAAGTCAAAAATAGATGGAAAAAACTCGATAACGCTGCTAAAATCTTCCCCTCATCAAGCACGCTGGCAGATACGCACGTTTTCCGTTTTTCCTGTGAACTCAACTCCCCTGTCAATCCCAAGCTTCTGCAGCAGGCGCTGGATGAGACAGCCAAAGCTTTTCCCATTTTCGGTTATGTTCTCCGCCGCGGCGTATTCTGGTATTATCTTGAAGCATCCAATCTCAAGCCCACCGTGTCACAGGAGCACAAGCCGCTCTGCGCCCCGCTTTACCGCCCCACTACGCGGACTCTTCTCTACGAAGTCAGCTATTTTGGTGCAACCGTCAACCTGGAGGTTTATCACGTCATCAGTGACGGAACGGGGGCCATGCACTTTCTGCGCACACTGATCATGAAATATCTTTCGCTCCGCGACGGTCTGCCTGAGGAAAATCTCGGGTATGAAACCGCCCATTCGGGCATGGCGGACGACAGCTTCCGCCGTTATTCCCGCCGCATCCCGATGAAGCGCCGTCATCTGCCCCGCGCCGCACTGCTGCGCGGATCCAAACTCTCCGAAAACCGTACAGGACTCATTCGTGGCACTCTGCGCATCTCTCCTCTGCTTGCGGCAGCGCACGAACATAACGCCACGCTGACGGCATATCTCTCTGCCTGTCTGCTCTCTGCCATCGGGGAGGAGATGTCGGTTCGCGCCCGCAAACGCCCCGTTATTCTCAACATCCCCGTGAATCTGCGCAACTATTTCCCTTCCGACTCGGTGCGCAATTTCTTCACCCCCATCTACGTCGGTTATGATTTTTCCCGTGGAGACGGTTCTTTTGCCGATATTCTCGCCACCGTCAAGGAAACCTTCGCACGCGAGCTGGACCGCGATCGGCTGACTGCGCACTTCAATAGCCTGACTGCCTTCGAGGACAATATCATCGCACGCATCACCCCCCTGCCCATCAAAGATCTTGTCCTGCGCTCAGCCTATACCCTCTCCAACAAAGAGTACACCGCTACCCTCTCAAATGTCGGTATTGTGCAGATGCCCCAAGCCTATCTGCCCCACATCCGCGCATTTCATGTCTGCAACGCCACCAATAAAATGCAGCTCTGCGTCTGCTCGTTCGGTGAGCACATCAGCCTCTCTGTAACCTCCCCCTATCTTGATACAAACATCCAGCGGCGTCTCTTCCGTCACCTGCACGAGCTGGATCGGTCACTGCTCATCGAAACCAACCTTTTGGATGACGATGCATAACCCCAAGGAAGGAGTTTCCGGGATTGAAACATTGTGATACCTGCGGCATTCAGGTGCGCACCTCGCGCCAAACCTGCCCGCTTTGCCAATCTGCGCTCAAGGGCGAGAGCGAAGCAGTATTCCCCAAGATCAAATCGCTCTACAGCCAATATACCTTCTTTTTCAAGCTTCTTTTCATCGCCACCGCGGCAGGCGTCATCGCCTCGGTTGCCGTCAATTTGATGATCCCGCAGAGCGGGCTGTGGTGTCACTTCGTTGTCATCGGTGCCGTCTGCTTCTGGGTTTTGCTGATTACAGCCATCCGTCGGCGAACCAATATTCCGCGCGGTATTCTCAACCAGGTTTTCTGGATCTGTATCTTCTCGGGCATATGGGACGCCGTCACGCTCTGGCACGGCTGGTCGATTGACTTTGTCATCCCCTGCACCTGCATGGCGGCCATCATTACCCTCGGCGTAATCGGCAAAGTACTGCGCCTGCCCCCGGGGGATTATATCGGCTGCATTCTCGCCGATGCTCTGCTGGGCGTTACACCGCTGATCTTTTATCTGGCAAACCTGCTTCACTTTATTTACCTGAGCCTGTCCTGCGTCGCCGTCAGTCTTATCGCCATCATCGCACTCCTCATCCTTGAGGGTGATCAGATCCGCACCGATCTTGCGCGGCGCTTTCATGTTTGAGCCAACCACAATTCCATCGAAAAGGAATTTGCTATGACACACGTTGATATCTACACCGACGGTGCCTGCCGCGGCAATCCCGGTCCCGGCGGATGGGGTGCCATCCTTGTCTGCAGCGATCACGAACGCGAGCTGTCGGGGGGCGAAGCCTCAACCACCAACAATCGCATGGAGCTGACTGCGGCAATTCGTGCGCTGGCCGCGCTTAACCGACCTTGCACCGTCACCCTCACCTCTGATTCCAAATACCTCACCGATGCAATCAATCTCGGCTGGGCCAAAGGATGGCAAGCCCGCGGGTGGCGCAAGGCTGACAAATCACCTGCACTCAATGCCGACCTCTGGGAAGAGCTTCTGGCTCTGCTCGACCGTCACATCGTCACCTTCATCTGGGTTCGCGGTCACAACGGCCATCCCTACAATGAGCGCTGCGACGCACTGGCAACCGCTTTTGCCGACAGTCTTCAACACACCGATCAAAGGAGCGACGGTTCTGCTCTATGATACCCGAATTTCAGCCGCTGACCGCGGCACATCTTCCGAAAATTCTCGCTTATATCCGAGACGCATCGGGACGCCTGTGCGACCGAACGTCTGGCATTCTCTATATGTGGGCGAATCAATACAACACAGAGTTAGCCGAGCATGACGGCAGGATACTCCTACGCTCGCGCTGGGACGGACGAATGGTTTACGGCTTTCCCTGGGGACAGGGAGCGCTTGACAGTGCACTCAACGCCTGCCGCGCCGACGCCGAAGCAAAGGGCTCTCCCCTTACCTTTGCTTCGCTGACCGAAGAAGAGGCCGCCCTGATCTGCGATCATTTCGGACACGCCTGCACGCGGGAGAGCAATGACGGCTGGTCCGATTATCTCTATGATGCCCCTGCCCTCGCCGCACTGACAGGACGAGCCTACCATGGACCGCGTAATCACATCAACCGCTTTCTCGCCGAATATCCGGATTACAGTTACTGTGCGCTCACAGCCGATCAAATGGATGCAGTTGCCGCTTTCTACCGCGAGCACCGTGCGCGGACGGCAGACAATGCAGTCCCCTCCGCGCTTGCCGAAGCTGAGACGGCATCGAATCTGATCTCCCTCTTTCCCACGCTGGTGAATGGCGGAGCCCCCCTCTGCGGCGGAGTCCTCCGTGTGAGAGAAGAAATTGTCGGCTTCTCCATCGGGGAACGATTGGGCGACACTCTGTTTGTCCACATTGAAAAAGGAAACACCGCCTACTCGGGCGTTTATCCCATGCTTGTCCGTGAATTTGCACGGCTTGGCATGACACCGAACATTTTCTATATCAATCGCGAGGAGGACGACGGACATCCCGGTCTGCGCCGCTCCAAGCAAGCCTATCACCCTGTGACGCTGTTGAGGAAATTTATCGTAAGCTGTCCCTGACACGCGCCCTTCACGGAAAGGAGATTTCTTATGAAAAACCGCTTTCATTCCCGTCGGATCCGTCTGCTGGCATTGACACTGACTCTGTTGTCCCTCGCTGCTTGCGGAAGAGACAAAACGCCCCCCGATCAAGGGCAAACGCCAGACAATACCACCCCCATGTCTGCCGAAACAACAGCGTCTCCCGCCATACAAACCACACTGCCACCTGCCGCTGAAACAACTACAGCACCCATGCCCGAAACCACAGCTGCGCCTTCGGTTCATCCCGAGCCCGCGGCGTCCGGCAGCTTTTCGTCAGACACCGGCAGCAACCTCGAGGTGCACATTGACTGGTCGGTAATTTCCTCCGATGAAAAAACCGTCACCTTGCGCGCCGAGGCCTACATCACACACTATTCCATCTGGGTCAGTGCACGAAACAACGGAACCCTCAAAATCGGCAATTCCAGCCAAACCTTCTCCACCGAGGCGATTACGTATGAGGGCAGTGCCAAGCAAACAAAAACGCTTGCATCGGCAACAGTGGACATCCCTCTCGCAGAAGATGGAACCGCAACGGTAGAAATCTCGGTCAGCTGGCCGTTTTGGGGAAGCTATTCGGGGATTAAAATCGACCATTTGACCTGCGGTGGCGAGATTACCGTTGGGAAAGCAAAAACGCCGGCACAAACCACGCAAATGCCCGAAACAACAATTGCCCCCGAAACAACCGCTGCTCCCGTCCCTGCAGATGAGCCGGCCTCCATCACCGAACTCGGCACTCCGGTGCTCTATCGCTCCCGTCTTTTCCTTGACCGCACCGCTGCGCATTTCAGCAGCGTCACGCTGGTGAGCAGTGTATCTGAACTTTCCCGCCTGCTTGGTGCACACAGTGATTGCACCTCCACCGTCTGCGAAGAGATTGAGAACAGCCTTGCCTCTTACGATGACACCTATTTCCGTGAGCACGCACTGCTGCTGATTCCCATGGGCAATCAGTACAGTACAGCGGCACCGATTGAAATCTTCGATATTCGTTCGGATGACGGTG
The DNA here is from genome assembly GCA_017407835.1 of Clostridia bacterium. GTDB lineage: Bacteria > Bacillota > Clostridia > Oscillospirales > CAG-272 > SIG693. Next base: position 25,656 of record JAFQVV010000032.1, on the reverse strand, counting down.
CACTTTATGTACACATCCGTGACATTGCCCCCACGCGCGGTGCAGAACCCAAACCCACAACGCGTTTCTATCTCCTCATTGCGGAAATTCCTGCCGATGCTATCGAAAACCGTACTATCTGCATCGCACAGCACGGTGTATATTACACCGATACAGGCCGCTATGAGCGCGATTATCTGCGCGATGAAGGCATTAGCTCTGCCCCCGTTGTCCGCGCATATCAAGCCGCCGCAATCACACCGTAAGCATAGAAAAACCGCCATGGAGAATATCCATGGCGGTTTCAATTTATTTATGCAAGTATGGCTTTACATCGTCCCGTTGTGTGCCAACTCCAACTCGCCGCCGATTGCGTGCGATTTGAGCAGCTCCTGTTTGAGCGTCCAGAGCCGCTCCGAGAGGTCAACATAATATTTATGGGGATTGTCGGGGCGGAGAACTTCATCCCACAATGAACCTTGTTCTTTGGCACAATATGCGCGAATCTCCTCAAGTGTCGGCAGGTCATAGACCAGCTCTCCGCTGCGGAAAATCGGGATCAGCAAACGCCGCGGTGTAAAATTCACCATTGTTCTGCGCTTCCACGTGTAATCGGGATCGAAAAGCGTGAGCGGAAGACTGTCGTCCACCAATTCATCGTGCAGGCAAATCAAATCGGCTTCGGCGTGGCCGTCGGTGCCATTATAGAGACGATAAACCTGCTTGAAATGGGGCGTGGTGATTTTGGCGGTGTTTTCGCTGATCTTGATGCGGGGCAAAATATTGCCGTCATCATCTTCAACTGCGCAAAGCTTATAGACACCGCCGAACACCGGCTCACTGCTTGCTGTAATGAGACGCTCACCAACGCCGAAGGCATCGATGCAAGCTCCCTGATTGAGAATATCGGCAATTCGATATTCATCGAGGGCGTTGCTGGCGATAATGCGGCACTCGTTCAAGCCGGCGTCATCGAGCATCTTTCTCGCGCGGCGCGAAAGATATGCCAGATCCCCCGAATCCAGGCGAACGGCACATTGGGTAATTCCCTGCGGCAGTAAAACATCACGAAACGCGCGAATGGCATTGGGAATACCGCTCTCCAGCACATTGTAGGTATCCACCAACAGGGTTGCATTGTGCGGATAACAGCGGCAGTACGCACAAAAGGCCTCGTATTCATCATCAAACAGCTGAATCCAAGAATGCGCCATCGTCCCCGTTGCGGGTACGCCGTACAGCGCATCGGTCAAGGTTGTTGCCGTTGCTGTGCAGCCACCGATATACGCCGCCCGTGCACCGAGAATGGCAGCATCCGCGCCCTGCGCCCGCCGCGCGCCAAATTCGCTGATTGCCCTTCCCTTTGCTGCGCGCACGATGCGGCTCGCCTTGGTTGCAATCAGCGATTGATGGTTGATGGCAAGCAGGAGATAGGTCTCGATAAACTGTGCCTCGATGGCACGGGCACGAACTGTCAGCAGAGGTTCTCCGGGAAAGACAACCGTCCCCTCGGGTACCGCCCAAATATCGCCCGTGAAGCGGAATCCGCGCAGATAGCAGAGAAAAGCCTCATCAAAACAGCCTTTGCCCCGCAGGTAATCAATATCCGCTTCATCGAAGTGCAGATTGCGGATATAGTCGACCACCTGCTCAAGCCCTGCTGCAATCGCATATCCGCCGCCGTCGGGAATTCGGCGGAAAAAGAGATCGAAATAGCATATCTTATCTGCCATGCCCGTGCGGAAATATCCGCCCGCCATGGTCAACTCATAAAAATCGCAGAGCATGGTAAAATTGCGCATAATTTTCTCCTTCCGCCCGCTTATTTGACAAAAATCTGAATACCGCGAAGAACAGTCAGCGCCGCCTCGTGTGCGGCAGGATCATGGGAAGCGGTCAGCGCGGAATCCACCACGATCTCAGCCTCAGGAAGGGCAGAACGCGCAATCACTGCGTTGGAAAGCACACAAATATTGGACACCAGCCCGCACAGCTCTACACGATCATAGCCCTGTGCAGCGAGAAAAGCTCCCAACTCGGGCGAACCGAAGGCCGGCTTCTCAAAAATGCGCACCGCACGGTCGGCATAGCCAAGCAGATCATCGGTCAAGCGATGCCCATCGGTGCCGCGAATGCAGTGGGGAACGGGCAAATTTTTCCCCTCATGCGTCTGCATATAGGCATCGGTGTGGGTGTCGAGGGTAAAGATGAGATCTCCCCCCGAAGCAAGCTCCTCCTCAATGCGCGCAGCAATACCCGACTCAAGCTGCTCCGCGCCAGGGAATCCCAGCGCACCGTCGACAAAATCACGCTGATAATCCACCACCACAAGAGCGGTTTTTTCTATTCTTTTCATCATCAATTCTCCTTTTGTGCTCAATTGGTCAAAGGACATGGGATATCCTTCTCCTCTGCGGTCATACCCGCGCCTTACTGCGAGAAAATTTTCTTTTCCTGTTGTATTTTTGGGCATTTCAAGCTATAATATACTTAATTATATCCATTCGGAAAGGAACTGTCAAGATGAAAGACGGATTTATTCGTGTGGCGGCGGCGGTGCCGAGTATTCGCATCGCTGATTGTCCGCACAACACAGAAGAACTGATCCGCATCGCACATGAGGCCTCGGCAAACGCTGCTCGTGTGCTGGTTTTTCCCGAACTTTGTGTGACCGCCTACACCTGCGGTGACCTCTTTTTTTCCCGTGCATTGCTCACTTCCGCAGAGGCGGCATTGGCGGAATATCTGCAAGGCACGGCCGATCTGCCCATGCTGTCAGTCATCGGTCTTCCGCTGATTTGGCAGAACAAACTCTATAACTGCGCCGCCGTCTGTGCATCGGGAAAGCTGCTGGGCATTGTGCCCAAGCGCAATCTCCCCAACTATGCCGAGCACAGCGAGCAACGCTATTTCACGCCCGCCCCCGATGGTATGCACCATATCACTGTCGGCGGCACCGAGGTTCCGTTCGGCACCAAGCAGCTGTTTTGCTGCGATACCATGCCGGAGCTTCAGGTGGCAGTTGAAATCTGCGAGGACCTTTGGACTCCTCTCCCCCCCTCCTGCGTACACACTGCAGCAGGTGCAACCGTAGTACTCAACTTGTCAGCCGGTGCTGAATTTATCGGCAAAGCCGCCTATCGCCGCCGTCTGATCGAGACGCACTCAGCACGGCTTCTCACCGGCTATGTTTACGCCAACGCCGGTTATGGTGAATCAAGCACCGATTTGGTCTTCTCGGGGCACTGCCTGATCGGCGAAAACGGCATTCTCGCAGCAGAGCGTCCCCCCTTTACCGAGCCCGCCGATGCCTGCGTCTTTGCCGAACTGGACATTTCCTCGCTTGTGCGCGAGCGTATTCGCCTCAATACCTATCCCGCCGCAGACAATCCCTCCGCTTATCTCCACACCCCCTTTACTCTGCCTCTAACCGAAACACCGCTCAGCCGCAACATAGATCCCCATCCTTTTGTCCCCGCCGATAAAACAGAGCTGGCCGAGCGCTGTGAGACAATTCTCACCATTGCCGCGCATGGATTGCGTCAACGCATCGAACGTGCCTTTGCCCGCAGTTGTATTGTCGCTGTCTCGGGCGGTCTGGATTCCTGTCTGGCTCTCTTGACCACTGTACGGGCAATGGACATGCTCAGCCGTCCGCGCAGTGAGGTCATTGCCGTCACCATGCCCTGTTTCGGCACAACAAAACGCACCAAAAGCAATGCCGAAAAGCTTTGCGCCGAGCTTGGCGTGACCTTGCGCACCATTGACATCACCGATGCGGTCAACCTCCACTTCCGTGACATCGGGCACGATCCCGACGACCGCAATGTTGTCTATGAGAACAGCCAGGCACGGGAGCGGACACAGATCATCATGGATATCGCCAATGCCGAGAACGGCTTGGTCATCGGCACGGGAGACCTGTCCGAGCTGGCGCTGGGATGGGCGACCTACAACGGTGATCATATGTCGATGTACGCTGTCAACAGCTCGATTCCCAAAACCTTGATTCGCCACATCGTTGCGCACTGCGCCGAATGCGCCGAGCGGGAGGGACAAGCATCGCTGACGGCATGTTTGCGTGATATTCTCGCCACACCTGTCAGCCCCGAGCTGCTGCCCCCAAAAAACGGTGAGATCGCGCAGATCACAGAAGACCTTGTCGGCCCATATGAACTGCACGACTTCTACCTTTATCTCATGCTTCGCCGCGGCTACTCGCCGCGAAAAATCTTCCGTCTCGCCCGCATGGCATTCCGGGATGTCTATGATGACGAAACCATTCTGCACTGGCTTGAGATTTTCATTCGCCGCTTCATCAGCCAGCAATTCAAGCGCTCCTGCCTGCCCGACGGTCCCAAAGTTGGCTCGGTGGGCATCTCGCCGCGCGGTGATTTGTGTATGCCCAGCGATGCTTCCGGGGCAGTTTGGCTGGATGAACTTGCCGCCTGCCGCGATATGGTCGCACAAAAATAAACGAAAAAACGAGAGTGAATACATTCACTCTCGTTTTTTGCTTGTTCGTATATTTTCACAAATATGCATTTTTCATTATTCTTCCGATTTTCTTCCCAGCCAAACGGCAATTGCAGCCGAAACAATCAGTACGGCAGCAAGCACCAGCAACCATGGGGAAATGGCTTCGGTTCTCGTATCATCTTCGGTCTGTTCGTTTGAACGGGCCTCATCAAGCGTCCCGGAGAGCACATCATCTTCCAGTGTATCGCTCTCTCCCCAAACGCTGTAGAGAGAAATCGATCCCTCCCCGGTTCCCGAAATGGGCTTGGCGCAAAGCTTGATATAGTCAACCCCAACATCACCAAGATCGGCCGGATTCAAAGCGAGCAAAACACGCTTTCCGGACTCAACCACACATTTCTGCTCTATGCGTGTGTGGGTATCCCCAACAAAAATACAGATTTCCCAAACACCGTCTCCTTCAATCATCAAATCAAAGGTCACACGGTCGAGAATCCCCAGTGGTTCTTTCTGTGTAAACCGATAAATCAACTCACAGTATTCACCGATTTCTGCATTGCTTCGGTCAAATTCACCCACCAATGCGCGTGATTCTCCCCCGCCCTTCACCGATGCCGTCGGAATCAGCGCCCCCGCATACCAGCCCCGGGTGCTGTGCAGGGTGGAAAAGTCCCAATAACAATAGCGCCCTGTCGGAGTGACGGTCGATTCGGTCAATTCTCCTTCGATATAGCGATTGATCGCAAGACGGCTCGCATCAAAGTTTTGGATGAGCGCAGTCCACGCATCGACACCCAGTACGCGCAATGCGGGCTCGCTCACCTCAAGACTCCGCTCGGTATCAATGTACTTCATCAAATACCGAAGGCTACGCATTCCGCTCATATCACCCGCCGTCTCTGCCTCAGCAAATGAAACGATAAAGGCTTCGGCATGGGTGCTGAAACGCAGACAATAATACAGATAGGCATATGCAGCTGACAGAGCCGATTCTGTTTCTGCGGGGGGAGACCAAAAATAGAAGAAGGTATCGGGCATCGAGCGATATGTTGACGACAGGCTGTCCAAAAGAGCAGAAAAATCACTTAAATTGTCAGCGTTATAGTAATCAATGCTCCCGCTTTCGATCGATGCGTCAATGGTGGGATCATCCACAATAGTCCCGCTGAGCGAAAAGGGGTTGTGCATACTCTCCAGCATCAGCGAAACATCAGGGCCGCCGAGCGCATCCAAGCGCATGAACAGCGACCGCAGGAAAAGCTCGCTGTCATAGCTGCTCTCTAACAGTGCCGATGTGATGCAGACGGCGGGACGCCGATCGGATATCGGCACAATCACCTTCAAGGCAGGATTCTGCAGACGTCCGACATTGGCAATCAGCGTCAGCAAATCGGCATAATGATCCACATAATCGGAAAGCGAATAAACGCCGATATCATTGTATTGTGCGGCATCATCAATTTGCTCTCCCACCACAATGCCCGCAACCGTACCGTAATCGGTTCCTTCGGCATAGTGCGCAGTCAGAAATTCGGTAATTGCCCCCACACGGTCACGCACATCTGCATCGGACAGCAAAATCCCCCGTTTGCCCCGGCTCTCCTCCCCCTCATCTGCCAAGGTATAGATGACATTGGAGGTACTGTCCGAGAGCAGGAAACGCAGGTAAACCTCCGCCCCCGCGGCACTGCGGAGCTTAACTTCACGGTCAAGTGCCGAAAGAACTTCACGATTGAAATAATAGCTTTTATCACCGCGGATGTACAGATATCCCGATGCACTGCCATCGCATAACACATCGAGATAGATATTCACCAAATAAATCGATGCCCCTGCTTGTCCGGCTGTGGAGACCAACTCGGTTTGTACCCCCTTACGCGCGCCATCCTCCGATGAGCGCTGCGCTGTATAAGGTGCCGAAGGGCTTGCGGGAAGTGCAAGCGGCATATAGAGCACATCGCCGTCTTCCTCGATTGCCTGCAGTGCCACCAGATAAGTTGCGCCCATTGCCGCATAATCGCCCGATGAAATCGGAAGCACAAAATGATAGCGAATCGACATATCGGCAACAGCAATCGGTTCACGTCCGTCGGTAAGCACATCCTCAACCGTTTCCCACGGTTGGATGGCAAACAGTGCCAGCTTATGTTCACGGTTTGCAATCATGATATTGTGTGCAACCGTTCCGCGCACGACAATTTCATTCCCCGCCTCATTGAGTGTACAGCTGTCAATTTCGCCGGACACCTGCAGTCCGCTGTCATAAACCGAAACCGCATTGACCGCTTGCAGGGTAATCATACCCTCCCGTGCACCGGTAAAGACAAAACGCAGATAGCGGAGTTCGCTGACTCGTTCGATCTCAAACAAAAGCGTCTGCTTTCCGCTTCCCAAGGCAGCCGTTACCGAGCGCGCATTGGCGCCGTCGGCGCGATAGGCATACTGCAAGGTCAGCGAGCTGCACGCACTCTCGTTATTCAGTACAAGCCGAAGGGCATTGAGCTCAGTTTTCGCCGAAGGCGGAAGGACCTCGGCTTCAACAATCGGCGAATTGTCGGTTGGTACAAGATAGACCTCATCTTCGTCGGGCGACATGGATATCTCCCCGCCGCGCACCGCAAAGGTATCGGTCATAAAGCGTTCTCGGATTTCTTCATCCATGCGTTCATCCATAAACAATGAGCTGAACTGCATCTCAACCGTCTCAAGTCCATCCGGAGTATTCACCTGCATCTCTACATGATTCAGCGCCGAACGATATGCCCATGAACCGATATCCACCTCAATCAGGCACCATGTTCCCGCAGGAATTCTTGTCTGCGTCACCATCATATAGTCACCGGCGTACAGACGGAAATTCAAATAATACGATCCGCCATCCTCTCGTTCGGTGTTGAGTTTGAAATACATGGCGAGTGTTTGATTCCCTTCAAGTTCTGCCGATGGAGAAAAGGAGGCCAGAACGGTTCCCGATTGAATCGTATGCATAGATCTGGTTTGTGCGGGATCGGCATCGGATGTCACGGAAATACGGCTGAGCGTCTGCCCTTGAATATTCTTCCAGTGTGCATCATCCAACCCCAAATCAACCATGCCGACGGGATTCTCCACGGGATCCACATCCTGTTGAACGCTGATGCCGTCATAATAAAAGACATTGTTGGCAGATGCCGATACACAGGTATACAGACACAGCAGCACAATCAAACTCAAAAAAAGAATGCGATGCCGCATGGACAGTTCAGCTCCTTTCCGCAAAAATCTGCCTATAGTATATCATGCCGGGCGGAAAAAATCAAGGAAAGTGTATGAACTTTTGGTCGGGAGGATGAAAATGCACTGTTCCTTTTTTGAAATTGCCATACCAATCGCAAAAACAAATGAGGAAAAGAGAATAAGACAGTTATGACAAAATCCACATATTTATTCCCCAAAGGCAAAGCGCAGTAATGCCAAAAGCCATCCCCCACGCAGCCTGCGAACACATTTTCCCTCCGGAATCTTCCCTGCTTAAAATTGCAAAAACAATTGCCAAAATACCTAACGGATATACCAAAATTAAAGATAGGAGCCCCAAAATTCTTACACATCGTGCTTTGGGCGGGACATATCCGGGATAAATTTGTCTTTTTTCATACACAGCACAACCACACCTTGTGCAAATAACTGCATCATCTAATCGCTCATTTCCGCATTTTGTACAGTACTTCATTTGTTTTGCCTCCTATGAAAAATCGACTCGGAATTTAAGTAGTATTTTATCCTATTTTATCGGATTTGTCAATACTTAATAGCATACTATTGTATAATTCTATTCAGTGAGGTGATACAAATGAAACCATTAAAAGAAAAAATCAGCATAACCATTGACGGAGATTTGTTAGAAAAAATTCGTCATGCTGCCGAAAAGGATGATCGTTCATTATCCCAGTATATCAATCTTGTGCTCAAGGATCATATAAATAAACTTTCCGAAAAATAAATGTTGCTTATTCTGCAATTTTTTATCTTTTCTCTTGCATTTGGGCTAAGTTTATGGCATAATATAGGAGAATTCTTTTTTGATTGGAGCAAGAAGCTATGGCAAAAATTCAAATGAAAACGCCGCTGGTCGAGATGGACGGCGACGAAATGACACGCATCATCTGGCAGAAGATCAAAGACATTCTGCTAACACCCTACATTGACCTGAATACCGAATACTACGACCTCGGGCTTGAGTGCCGCAACGCCACCGAGGACCGCGTGACAGTGGAAAGCGCTGAAGCCACCAGGAAGTACGGTGTTGCCGTCAAGTGCGCCACCATCACCCCCAACGCCGACCGCGTCAAGGAGTACAACCTCACCCAGATGTGGAAGTCCCCCAACGGCACCATCCGCGCCATTCTGGACGGCACAGTCTTCCGCGCCCCTATTCTGGTCAAGGGCATTACCCCCTTCATCCCCACCTGGACCAAGCCCATCACCATCGCCCGTCACGCTTACGGCGATGTATACAAAAACACCGAGATGCAGGTTCCCGCAGGCGCCAAGTGTGAGCTGGTCTGCACCGCCCCCGACGGCACCGAAACTCGACAGCTCATCCACCAGTTCGGTGAGTCCTCGGGCATCATTCAGGGTCTGCACAACGTGGACAAGTCGATTGCAAGCTTTGCCCGCTCCTGCTTCAACTACGCACTGGACACCCATCAGGACGTATGGTTTGCCACCAAGGACACCATTTCCAAGCAGTACGACCACCGCTTCAAGGACATTTTCGCCGAGATCTACGAGGCCGAGTACAAGGCGAAGTTCGAAGCCGCCGGCATCGAATACTTCTACACCCTCATCGATGACGCGGTTGCCCGTGTCATCCGTTCCAAGGGCGGCTACATCTGGGCCTGCAAGAACTACGACGGCGATGTCATGAGCGACATGGTTGCCACCGCATACGGCAGCCTTGCCATGATGACCTCGGTACTCGTTTCGCCCGACGGCGTGTATGAGTACGAGGCTGCCCACGGCACAGTTCAGCGCCACTACTACAAGCATCTCAAAGGCGAGAAGACCTCGACCAACAGCGTGGCAACCATCTTTGCATGGTCTGGTGCGCTCCGCAAGCGCGGTGAGCTGGACGGCACGCCCGATCTCTGTGCCTTTGCTGACAAGCTGGAGGCTGCCACCATCCGCACCATCGAAGAAGGTGTGATGACCGGTGACCTCGCTGCCCTCTCAACGCTGGAAAACAAGCAGACGGTAGATACCGAGACCTTCCTCTGCGCCATCGGCGAGCGTCTTGCCGCCGCTATGGCATAAGGATAAAGACCGCGGTAGAGCGAAAACTTTCATCAAAAATGGGTACTGCATTTTTTTGCAGTACCCATTTTCTTGTAAATTCAGAAGCGGAAATTTTTTCCGGGGAAGGTGAGGTCGTTGAACACATGGACACCGTCGTGGTCGTCCCCCCACTTCACCAGCCAGCCGTTGGAGTTGAAGTACATCTTTCCATCGGTGGAAACGCCGCAGTCCTCCACCTCAAAGAGACCGGGATACTTGTCACTGACCAAATACAGCACACAGTCGGGGATGGGCTGAATCAGCGCGTTGCCTTCGGCTCCCTCCACATTGTAGCCGATGAGAATGCTGTGGTTAATGGTGGGATCCGAATGATTGCCGGTGATGATGAGATAGACGATCTCGTTGTGGTAGTAGAAGCTCTGGTTGAGATAGGGCGCGAAATTATGCTCTTCCCCATTGAGAGGAACCCGCGTTACATCCAGGGTGCACTTCACAGTCAGCGGGATCACCCCTGTTCTGTCGTCGATGCCGATGCTGCCGCAGGTGACGGTGCGGCCATTCTTAAAGAGGAAGGTGATCTCCCGCTCGGTGACGCGGTAGAAGGTCAGGGCAACGGCAATATAGGGCTTGCCGTCAAGGGTGAGGTCATACTCAGCCCAGAGGTTGAGGGTACAGTCATCGATCTCGTAAACGAAGATCTTGTCCGACACGCTGATGTAGAAATATTCCTTACCTCCCCGCACCAGCAAATCAGCAGAGTTGGCATGACGCAGGTTGGTGAATATCTCGCTGCCGGTGGCGCCGTCGATCATGCGGCACTCCTCCCCCGTCTCCTTGTGGACACGGTGGATGATGGCACGGGAGTTGTCACTTTTGATCTGGATGGAATACAGGTAAGTCTCACCCACACCCAGGCCCTGGGTGCTGCGGCAGCTCTCGATACCCTCTAACTTTGCAATGGTAGTAAAGGCATCGTCGTGCAGGATCTGATCTTTTGCTTGGTTGTTCATGATTTGCTCTCCTATAGAAGTTTGGCTTTTGAGAAGCGGTATTTTGCAGAATTCGCAGCGATCGTGCCGTATATAGCTGAAGCGGCCGCAGGCGGCGCAGATCACCACGTCCTCAGGCTTGTAGGATTTTTCAAGATAGGGCAGACCGCGGTAGTGCCGTACCCGATCTCCCACGGCGTAATACTGCTTGGGATGGGGATCCTTGATCGGGAAATTGTATCGGATGCTCTCCTGCCCCTCCACAGCAATCTCGGCTGTTACCTGCGGAACCATTCTGGGTGCCACCTTCAGCCACGGCGTATCCGAATGGAAGACATATTTGAGCTCAATATCGGCGATCACCCCTTCAAATGGGCGATCACGCAGGATATCGCCGATGCGGAAAATCCGCCAGCCGAACAGACCGATCAGCGCACCCAGCACCGTCCAGTTGAACTGCGAGAGATATTCGTTATGCCCCGCGCCCCAAAAATAGCAAGCGAGCGTCCAGCAGCTAAGCCAAAGCAACGCGCCCATCGCCCGAAAGGCAAACTTGCGGTGCATGATGCGGCGCATCGCCGGGGTGCGGTGGGGATATCCCGAAAATCCGGTATGTTCTGTCATCCTTCTCTCTCCTTTTCCCATGTGCACTGTCCCTATCTCTTCAAAGAATAACCTCCATCCCCACCTTCTGGGGCTTCATGCCGCAGGCCTCGTAAAAACGCATGGCAGAGGGGTTACAGCTCCAGACATTGAGGGTGACGTTATAGCACCCCGAATTTCGTGCCAGCTCCAGCACTGCCCCGTACAGCGTTCGGCCGATGTGCTGTCCGCGGCAGGTCTCGTCCACGCACAGATCATCGAGATAAAGCGTCTTGATATCGGTGAGGATGTTATCATCGGTAAATTGCTTGAATATGCAGAAGGCATAGCCTCGCACCCGGTCATCCTCCCCCACAGCCACCAGAACAGGAGTGTGGGGATTGGCGAGAATGGCGCAAAGCTGATCGTCGGTATACTTCCGTCCGCCGCATTTGAAGATATCGGGACGACCATAGTGATGCACCAGCTCCACCTGCTCCAGCAGGCGGACAAGATCGGGGATGTCTCGCTCGACGGCAGGACGAACAGTAAGCTTCATCGAATCTCACTTCCTTCTTCCACACGGCTGAGTGCTGCCCCGATGACGGTGCCAAACTGGGCTTGCTCAGGAACGAGGAAACGGATGCCAAAATGAGATTCCAGCGAATCGAACACCTCGCGCACAGGCTTGATGGTGGTAAGATTACCGGTGAGAACAATCGTTTTGATCCCGTAGCTGCGGGCGGCAAAAATGGCCATCATGGCGATGGTCTCGGAGACCATGTTAGCAATACCCAGAGCCAGATCGTGGCGATTTGCCAGGTCGCTGACCTTGCCGAAGTTGGATGCCGTCAGATCGTGGTTAATCTCGGGAAAGAGGGCGTGGTCGGACATATCCCCAACCCGAAGGTCAACCTTCCCCAGGTCACCCGTCTCGCAGAGCTGTTCAATGTGGTCGATGTTGTCCATCCCCAGCATTTTTTTGGACAAGCCGATGAGGGTACCGCCCCCCACACCCGTACCGCCGAGATATTCGCACATCCCGTCCCCTGTGGCACGGATAAATGCCGTACCGGTTCCCATACTGACAACAATGGTATCTTCAAGGCCGGAGAGGTAAATGCCCCCCTTGCCGACGCAGGAAAATTCGGGCACCCGGAGACAGCGCAGACCGTAGAGCGGGGTGCTGACATAGGTGGAGCCAACTCCCGTCACCATAACACGGTCAATATCCGAGAGGGCAAGACCGCTCTCGGAGGTGAATTTGCCAAAGGCACCATATATCGAGGTGATGGGGTCGGTGGCGCGGACAAACATGGGCTCGATCAGCTCACGCCGCCCGTCCTCCTCACGGAAGCCTACAATTTTGGTGGTGCTCCCTCCCACATCAATACCAATTACAACGTGCATTTCTCATTCCTCCCAAATGTGGAATAATTTATTATATCATACTTCGCACATTTTTGCAAGGCAATATAAGGAAAAAACACCTTAGCCCCGACACCGCTTTTCTACCATCGGTAGAATGATTAGAAAATTATCAAATCAATCTTGACAAAAAGTGATTAGATTGCTATAATATCACTGTGGCCACCACAAAACCCAAAAGGAGAATCACGATGACATATCTGGAAATCGATGCGGCAATGATTGCCCTGACCCGGGCGCAATGCGCCGCCTGCGAAGAAAAGCTGACCGCCCTCGCCGGGAATGTCCCTACCGAGCGCAAAGCCATCCAGCTGGAGCTGGGGATCTACACCTTCTGCGGCAACGCAGGTCTTCTCTTCCATTCCCCTGCACCTCGGGAGAATTGGCTGAAGACACGCCGCAAAATCGTGGAGAAAACGCTTCCCAAATATCCCCGCCTCCTGCAGATCTACAGCGAGCTTGAAGAAGAAAAGAAACCCTATTTCGTGGCCGCGGTACAGGCAGAGCTCTTTATCCGTGACCAATGGCTGGGGCAGCAGCGGGCTGAGCTTGCCGCCGCCGAGGAGGCAGGAGACGTCCGGCGCGCCTTTGAAACCAAGATCAAAATCGGCACGGCCGAGGCTATGTTCGACGCCTGGGAGGCATGGCGCATCGAACACAACATCTTCCCCCATCTTTTTGCGGAGGTGAACCCATGAGTACCGATTTTTTCACTCGCGCCCAACACATTCTTACCGAAGAATGCAGCCGTCTCTGCCGCTTCACCGACGGGCTTGATCAAAACAAAGACGAGAAACAACTGCGCTTTATAGAATATAAATGCGCCCACCTTCGCTACGCGGCGGTCGCATCCATTCTGCGTGCACTCCAAAATAACCACCGCGCACAAAAGCGGCAGGATCTCTCCGACTCCCATCATCTGCTCCAGCCCTTCAGCGAGATTCTGCAAAATGCCCCCGCACATCTTTCCCGCTATGACGGCACCCCCGAGTCGGGACTCTACTGCGGGCTGTGCGCCTACATCGATGCCCTCACCGCCGATCTTGCGGCCAAACGGGATGGCGCCACCGACTGGGAGCAAATCGAGCTTGACGAGAGGGCGAGCGGTCTTGCCTTCGCCCGTGCTGTACTGGACGATGCGTGGCAGGCAAGAGAGGAGATTGCACCGTGAAGGAAAAACTCGCTCTGCTCAAGCTTCTGGCCGACGAAACACGGCTTGAGATTCTCAATCTTCTGCAGAAGGAAGACTCCTATGTAGAAAAAATCGCCTGCACCCTCTCCCTCACCCCCGCCACTATCTGCTACCATCTCAAAAAGATGGAAGCGGCAGGGGTGGTGAAATGTGCCCGGACGCAGTTTTATATGATCTATTCCCTCAATCGGGAGATTTTTGACCGTCCTCTCTCCGAACTGATTCAAAAAGACGCCCCTGCCATCGATCCCGACGAAAAATATCGCCGAGAGGTTCTTTCTCACTTTTTCAAATACGGGAAGCTGACCCAACTGCCCACTCAGCGAAAAAAACGTGAGATCGTACTAACCGAGATCGCCCGAAGCTTTGTCCCCGACCGCAAATACGACGAAAAAGAAGTTAACGACATCATTCACCGATTCCACGAGGATCACTGCACCATTCGCCGTGAGATGATTGCCTGCGGCATCATGGCGCGGGAGAAAGAAAGTTATTGGCTGGTGTAAGCGCATGAAAACCGTCATCATCTCCACCATCATCCGGGATTACCGCCGCCGATGCAAGCTGACACAGGCACAATTCGGCGATGCCATCGGCGTCTCACCTCAGGCCATCTCCAAGTGGGAGCGGCAGGAGTGCTACCCCGACATCACCTTTCTTCCCGTTTTGGCCGACATGCTTGGCTGTACGGTCAATGATTTTTTTGCATAAAACAGAAAAGTGGGTGTCGCGCAAACCGCGCGGCACCCACTTCCTTGCCCGGCGAGCAGTCGGCAAACGAATTCTCACCGATTGCTGCAACGGTCTTGCCATCGAACAAGACAGTGATATTCAGATACTCAAGTGCATTGCCGACAGCAAAATACGATGCGGCAGTGCGCTGAAAATTTTTTTAATTATCGCAAAAGTGCATTCCCTGTACGCTGTTTCGCACGTACATTGCCTTATCAATATCGTTAATTACGCTGATCTTTCGTCTACTCCATTCGGGTACAAGCAATGCTTCGGCCATACCATCCCCCGTCAAACGGCAGATCACCGTTTCGGGCGGAAGCAGTTCCAGCGCATCGCATACCGTCTCGATATACGTTTCCCGTGTCATGGGCAGATATCTCCCCGCAAGATAATCCTCTGCCAGTGCCGTTTCGCGCAGGACATGAAGCAAATGGAGCTTCACCCCGTCGGGGCGGAGTGCGGCCAGCCGCCGCACACTCTCGAGCATCATTTCCCGACTCTCTCCGGGCAAGCCGAAAATCAAATGCACACAAATCATGATCTTGGGTGAAGCGGCACGCAGGCGGGTATATCCGTCAACAAAATCCGCCCAGGTATGCCCGCGATTGATTCTTTGCGCAGTCACATCGTGTGCCGACTGCAGGCCAAGCTCAACCGTAAGATCGGTGCGCTCGGCAAACTCGGCAAGCAGTGCCGTCACATCAGCAGGCAGGCAATCGGCACGCGTGGCAATATTCAGCCCAACCGCCCCGGGCAGCGCAAGTGCTTCTTCATATCGCAGACGAAGCAAATCTATAGGGGCATAGGTATTGGTATGCGCCTGCAGATACGGGATGCAGCGATCAACCGCCCACTTCCTTTTCAGCTGTGCGCGGATAATTTCAGCCTGCTCGGCAAAAGAAAGTGCGGGCGATGCGGCAAAATCTCCGCTTCCCCGCCCCGAGCAATAGATACACCCGCCAACACCGCATCGTCCGTCCAGATTTGGACAGGTCATGCCGGCATCCAACGGAATTTTCGCCACCTTCGCACCATACCGCTGCCGAAGATAATAGTCATAGGTATGGTAACGCTTATTGGAATCGGAATACGGGAAGGGATTGCGCTCTCTTTGTGTCATGACCGCACCTCACTTTTGTTGGAAGGTGAGGTTATTATACCACACCCACGTCGAAATTGCAACACGGAGTACTGTCGCATTCCACAGTACTCCGTGCTCGATTAAAGTTGAATTTTTCCCGTACCGAGCAGGCTTCCCTTGCCGTCCGGACCGTTTTTTTGCCGATCGCGGCAGTGCTCGGTGAAATCTTGTACTGCCTGCGAGGGAACAACAGGGAGGATTTCGCCGAAGAAACGGCGTCGGAAATTCTCTGTCTGCGCAGCCTGCTGCTCGATCAGCGCAGCATCTGCCTCCCCCATCGCATATGCACGCATGGCAACACCTTCACCCGCACAAATACGCTGTATCTGCGGGAAGTATCTGCGCAGCAAAAAATGCGCATACCCAACCAAGCGCAAGCTGCCGTAACAACGGTATTGGCGGTCATACTCCCCACCCGATGCTTCAACCGCAACACTGCGCCCTGCTTTCACCGCGGCAATAATGGCATCATTTTCATTCTGTTCGGCAAAGCAAATGGTAAACAGATGCGGAAATGTTTCGGCCTTCGCGATTCCGTGTACATCACTGGAGCCGACCACTGGAAGATTCAGCCCCTCAGCACGAAGCTCCTGCCAAAGTGCAATCGAACGATTGATCCCCTCCTGTCCCATACCGCCAACCAATTCATAGGCATCAAACATTCCGCTCATGAGCAAAATACGGGCAAACGCATCACAAACATTGAAGGCTTTCCGCCCCGGACGCCAGTAGGGATGCGCAAAAATGGCAAGCCCTCCCGCCGCATGAATTTGATCTGCCGTCCACATCGCGCGGGCGTAACGTGCATGATATTGCGCGGGAATATGGCCCGGCACGCGGCTCTCGTATTCTGCAATTTCCCGCTCATATCCTTCCATGTCATGGACATAACGCTCGGCAACACTCTCTTTTCCGCCCACATGCACCACATGAAGCACACTGCCCGGCGCATGAATTTCCTCGCCGCGCACACGGGCAAGCCCCATCTTCACCCCTGCATAAGTCTGATCGATCTCATCGCCGGGGTATGCACGGTTGTGATCGGTCAGGGCAAAAAAGTCATAGCCCTGTTCGCGATAATGCCCCGCCAGCGCCGACGGATCTCGCCTGCCATCCGAGCGATAGCTGTGCGAATGCAAGTCCCCCCTCAGCGGACGCAGAGAGAAAAGGTCATCGAACAGTGAATAAACCGAAAGCTCGGCAAAAGGTTTCTCCCCTTCCCGCGAGAGAAGAATCAGATGCTCCTGCTCATCGGGAAACGAGTAAGAGAAGTGAAGAACGCCGCCCTGTGCCGTCACCGAAAACGTCACGGGATTCTGGGGCACATGGTAATACGGCTCATCGGCATTAACCGAAATCACCGTAATGAGGTATGGCATATCCGAGAAAAATAAAAAAGAGCGCTCAGTTGGCACAATTGTCATCTCAACGGCGGTATTTGCCGGTACAACCCCGGGATAAATGGCATAATTTGTGGGTGTTGGCAGCATGGAAACTCTCCTCTTTCATCAGAACAATAACAAAACCCGCACACGGCAGCGGCAGTGTCGCACACAGCCGTGTCCGTGCGCGGGAAGAAGCGCAGGGTTTCTTTTACGGCACTGATCTGTACCGAAAAAAGATAAATATTATTCTGCCAGCAGCTTTTCCACCGCCGCCAGCTTGACGCAACAGGTCAGCACGCGCATTGCCTTCTCCAAATCGGCAAGTGTGGGGAATGTGGGTGCCAGTCGAATGTTGCGATCCCGGGGATCGATACCGTAGGGGAAGGTTGCACCCACGGTGGTCAGCGTCACACCCGCCGCTTTGCAAAGCGCATAAACGCGCTTGGCAGTCCCATCCATCACATCAAGGCTAATGAAGTATCCGCCGCGGGGAGAGGTCCATTCGGCAACACCGCTCTCTCGCAGATCCTCCTCCAGAATTGCCAATGTCTTCTCAAACTTGGGGCGAATGAGATCTGCATGCTTACGCATATGGGCGAGGATGCCCTCGGCCGAGCCAAAATATTTCACATGACGGATTTGATTGAGCTTATCGTGGCCGATGGTCTGCATGGACATAATCTTCTTGATCTGCGCCAGATTTGCGGGGGAAGCGGCCATCATGGCCACACCGGAACCGGGGAAGGATATCTTGGAGGTGGAAGCAAAATAGAACACCCGGTCAGGATTGCCTGCCTTCTCAGTTTTGACAAAAATATCGGCCAGGGAATCGCCCTCATCGTAAAGATCATGCACCGCATAGGCATTGTCCCAGAAAATGCGGAAATCGGGGGCTGCAGTCTTCATGGAAGCCAGACGGCGAACCGTTTCGTCAGAATAGGTAACGCCCTCGGGATTGGAGTACTTGGGGCAGCACCAGATGCCCTTCACCGTTTCGTCTTCTGCCACATAGCGCTCCACCAAATCCATATCGGGGCCCGTCGCCGTCATGGGAACGGTGATCAGCTCAACGCCCAAGGATTCGGTGACACCGAAATGACGGTCATAACCGGGGGCGGGGCAGATGAATTTGATCTTCTCATACCGGCACCATGGCTTCTCGCTCCCCACCACGCCGTACAGCATACCGCGGGCTACGCTGTCATACATCAGATTCAAGCTGGAGTTGCCCGCCACAAGGATGTACTCAGCGGGAATCCCCAGAAGATCGGAGAAAATCTGCTTCATCTCGGGCAGACCGTCCAGCAGGCCGTAGTTGCGGCAATCCATCCCCGATGCGGCGAAGCAGTCGGCTTTATCGGACAGGGTGGTGAGCATATCGTTCACCGTGTCCAGCTGATCGGCCGCAGGCTTGCCGCGGGAAAGGTCCAGGGACAGGCCGTCAGCCACGAATTTGTCATAACTTGCACGCAGTTGATTCTGCAATTCCAGAAGCTCGGACTTGCAGGCATTTTGATAAGACATTGCGATCATTTTGGGCTGTCGGCGGCGCTCCGGCCGTCAAAACCCTCTCCTCTTCTTAAATTTGGTCAAAGTCATCCCGCCACCGTTGGCAGTATATGCCCGGCGGCGGGAATATGTGGGCGGCAAATCGCTTTTTGCAGGATTTGCGGCACTTGTCTGCAGAGTTTAGAATTCAGCGCTGCCCGTGGTGCGGGGGAATGCCTCCACGTCGCGAATGTTGGGAATGCCGGTGATATACATGATCAGACGCTCGAAACCAAGCCCAAAGCCGGCATGGCGGGTACCGCCGTACTTGCGCAGGTCGAGATACCACCAGTAGTCCTTCTCGTCAAGCCCGAACTTCTCCAGGGCTGCCATAAGATAATCCATTCTCTCCTCACGCTGGGAACCGCCGATCAGCTCACCGACACCGGGTACCAGCATATCCATGGCGGCGACCGTCTTTCCGTCGTCGTTGAGGCGCATATAGAAGGCCTTAATCTCGCGGGGATAGTCGGTGACGAATACCGGCTTGTGGAAGATCTGCTCGGTGAGATAGCGCTCATGCTCGGTCTGCAGGTCGATGCCCCAGGAAACAGGGTATTCAAACTGGTGACCGCTCTCCTCCAGCAGCTTGATGGCCTCGGTGTAGGTCACATGGCCGAACTCGCTGTCCACCAGAGCCTGCATCCGCTCAAGCAGAGTGTTATCAAAGAACTTGTTGAAGAAGGCCAGCTCAGCCGGGCATTCCTTCATCACATAACGGAGAATATACTTGATCATCTCCTCTGCGGTGCGCATATCGTCGGCCAGGTCGGCGAAAGCCATCTCGGGCTCCACCATCCAGAACTCGGCAGCGTGACGCTGGGTATTGGACTTCTCAGCACGGAAGGTAGGACCGAAGGTGTAGACATTGGCAAAGGCCATGGCAAAGCACTCGGCGTTGAGCTGACCGGAAACGGTCAGGTTGGCGGGCTTGCCGAAGAAATCCTGGGTGAAGTCGACCTGCCCATCCTCGGTCAGAGGGGGATCCTTGGGATCAAGGGTCGTCACACGGAACATCTCACCCGCACCCTCACAGTCGGAGGCGGTGATCAGCGGGGTGTTGACATAGACAAAGCCCTTCTCCTGGAAGAAACGGTGAATGGCATAAGCGGCCACCGAGCGAACGCGGAAAACCGCGTTGAAGGTGTTGGCGCGGGGACGCAGGTGAGCGATGGAGCGAAGGAACTCCATGCTGTGTTTTTTCTTCTGCAGCGGGAAATCGGCGGTAGATGCACCTTCGATTGCAATTTCACGCGCTTTTAATTCAAATGGCTGCTTTGCCTCGGGGGTGAGCACAAACTCGCCGCGAACCACAAAGGCACAGCCGACATTCTGACGGGCAATCTCGCGGTAATTTTCGAGGATGCTGTCCTCAAAAACGACCTGCAGATTGGTAAAATAAGAACCGTCATTGAGTTCAATAAAGCCGAAAGCGTTGCTGGCGCGAATGGTGCGTGCCCAACCCGCAACGGTGATCCGCTTACCTGCATACGCGGCAGGATCGGCAAAGAGGGTTTTGATTGTCGTACGTTCCATAATCTTCCTCCAATGGTAACACCGCACAGCTGAAGGCGGTATTACAGACAGATTGATCAGCAATTTTACCAAATGCGCAATTCGCGCAGGAAAAAATTGCATTTTACAAGTGCCATAATGGCACTATTATACCTGATTTTGCGAAAAAAAGCAAGATATATTCCAAAAAAACGCAAAATTCTCTTCAATTTTTTTCATCTTTTTTTTCATCAGCGGCGCGTTCAGCCCAAAAACGGCGAATCAGCTCATGAAGCGCTCCCGAATCGCCCACAAAATGTAATCCCGACCAATGGGGAGGAAAGAGACGTGTATACTCCGGAGTAGCGTAGCGATCATCGATAAGTACCACGATGCCGCGGTCTTCCTCCCGACGAATCACGCGCCCCGCCGCCTGCAAAACCTTATTCATCCCGGGGTAAGTGTAGGCATATTCATGCCCCTGCTCGCACTTTTCGGCATAATATTCTGCCAGCAGACCGCGCTCGACGCTCAGCCGCGGCATACCGACACCGACAATAATCGTTCCGATCAATGCCTGACCGGGCAGATCAACACCTTCCGAGAAAGAGCCCCCCAGAACGCAGAAGCCCACCAAAAGATCGCCGTCCTGCGCGGCAAAGGCTGCGATAAAGCGCTCCCGTTCGGCGGCGCTCATCCCCCGCTTCTGCACCAGAACCCGAACACGGGGATATTTGGCGGTGAAATGGGAGAACACCCTCTCCATATAGGAATAGGAGGGGAAATACACCATATAATGCCCTGCTTTGACCGACACGGCGGCGGCAATGCAGCGCACGATGTGCGGGATACTTTCCTCACGATCGGCGTAACGTGTTGAAATGCTGTCCACAGCCGCAAGACAGAGATGCTCGGGCGGGTAGGGTGAGGGCAGCGAGAGATGGACATCCGCCGCGCTCCCGCCCAGCAGATCGGCAAAGTAATCGATCGGCGTCAAGGTTGCCGAAAAGAAGATCGCCGCGCGCCCCAGTGCCAATCGTGCCGCAAGATGCGGTGCGGGATCAAGGCAAAGCAGACGAAGGCGCAAATCGCCCCGCTCGTACTCTGCCGCCCATCGAAATCCGTCATTAACGGCTGCAGACAAGGTCAACAGTTCTTCGGTCGCCTGATACAGTTCTTCCAGTGCGGGAGCATATTCATGCATACGGTGATCGGAAAGCCAACCGTGGGCCCGCTCGACAAAACGGGAAAGGATGCTGTGCAGGTTTGGTGCAAGCTCGCGCGTCACCACACACCCCACCAAAAAGCCATCGGCATCTTCGTGCAGTTCATCCCGTGCATCACGCTCGGTGCGCCGCAGTGCACGAATGACCTCTTCGAGCATACCGTCAAGTTCGGTCTCTCCCGCAGAAATTTTTGCATAAAGCGCCTCAAAACGGCTTCGGTCAATCTCCGCTGAATACATCCCCCGCGCACGGTCGGGCAGGTTGTGTGCTTCGTCGACCAAGAAAACATATCGCTCGGTCGATGGGCCCCCTTCTTCAAAGAAACGGCGCAGATATGCACGCGGGTCAAAGAGATAATTATAGTCACAGATGATCAGCTCACAATGCTCGGCGAGATCGAGCGACAATTCATAGGGACAGACACAGGAAGCTTCTCCTGCATGTCGAATCATCGCGGAAGTAACCCCAAGCCCCGTCGTCAGCAGACTGTAGAGGGCATCGGGAGAACGAGAAGCATATCCTGCGGCATAGGGACAGTTCTGCGGATTGCAATAGCTGTGCAGACGTCCGCGGTCGGCCAGGGCCGCTTCGCACAGGCACATCTGTTCGCGTGCCGAAAGCATGACCGTGCGCACAGGTGCCCCCACTTCCGCCAAACGCCGAGCCGCCGACCACGCCTCACGCGCTGTACTGCCTTTGGCGGTCAGATAAAAAATGCGGTCGCACTTTCCCTCCCCGATCGCCTTGACGGCGGGATAGAGGGTGGACATGGTTTTTCCGATTCCGGTCGGTGCCTGCACAAAGAGCCGCTCACCGCGATGGATGGCGTGAAAGACCGCCACGGCAAGGTCATCCTGACCGGCGCGAAGCTGTCCGTAAGGAAAGGATGCCGCGCGAATGGCAGGCAGCCGCCGTGTCTCGCGATCGACAGCCAGTGCCGCCCAACGGGAAAACTGCGCAAGAATATCGTAAAACGTCTCGCGCAGAGCGTCGAGGGGATAAGTGCGCATCACATGGCGGCACACATCACGGTCAATGTTGTAGTAGGTCAGCTGGGTATTGATATACGACAGCTCTGCGGCCGATGCATAGAAATAAGCATGACAGAGCAGCTGCGCGGTATACGCAGGTTGGCTTGAAAAATACTCCCTGCTCCGCAGCGGTTCGATGGTTGCTACCGTCACCCCTGCTTCATCGCAGATGATACCGTCGGCCTGCCCCGTAATGCGATATTCAAGATCGCCAAGGCGGCAGGTGTGCGTAAGCTCAATATCGGGTGCGAATCCCGGCCCGGATTCTTCCGCCAGCCGACGGCGCAGCTTTTCCCGCATCTCGGGGGAAATGCGGAGGGGACGAAAGTCACGCAGCTCCGCCTGCCCGCGCCAACGGGAGGCAAGCTCTCCCACGGTTGCGGCAACGAGTTTTCGGCTTTTGTCAAACTGCATGGGAAGGCCTCCTTTCGGTGCGGGTGTTTTCTTCCATATATTTTAACATAAAACGGTACACCCGTCAATTCCCTCCCTCTACTTTTCCAAAAGAAGGCGAGGGCTCTACTCTCCACCCCAATTTCCATAATCTTTGGGATAGCATTTTCTCCTGCTTTCGCTTATAATAATAACAGCATATGAACGAAAGGAGTACATACCGATGGAATTGATCCTCATCAGCGACAGTAAGCTGAAGATCATGCTGACACGCGATGATATGCAGCAGTACGCGCTCAATTGCGATACAATCGATTATGACAACACAGAAACGCGCCGTGCGTTTTGGAGTATCCTCGACGAAGCAAAGCATCGCACCGGCTTTGACGCGGCGGCAGAACGGGTCTTTATCCAGCTCTACCCGTCAAAGGAAGGAGGGTGCGAGATGTACGTCACCAAACTCGGCTTTGATGATGCCAAAGCATCCCGTGCTCTTTTACCCGGCGGCTCAAGCAAACGCGGTGTACTGCGCTCACGGATCGGCGCTTATCGCTTCGACACGCTGGAAGACCTGCTTGCCGTTTGCCGTCGTCTTCGCGCACTCTGCTCAGCCGCACCCTCCACCGCCTATCGCGGTGATAAGGGAGAATGGCATCTCATCCTCGATGAAACCGACACCCCTCCTGCCCTGCTTGGTTTTTTGAGTGAATTCGGCCATCCTGAAGATGCAAGCAAGCTCAGCATATATATGGGTGAGCATGGCATCTGCATCCGACGGGGCGATGCGGCAGGCGTATTGGGGGCATTGTGAGGTCTTGGGGCGCTGCCCCAAACCTCGCCCAAGGAACTTTTTGAAAAAAGTTCCTTGGGAATCCTCAAAAACTTTGAGGATTGGAATGATTGCGGAAATAATCCTCTGCCAGCAGGGCGTACATACAGGCATCGACGATGCCGCGGTTGTTCCAATCGGCACGGCGCAGGGTGCCCTCATAGGTGAGGCCACATTTGCGCATGACAGCGCCCGAAGCGGGATTATCGGGATCGTGCTGCGATTCGATGCGCTGTGCTTTGACTTCGCAAAACAGAAACGGGATGATTGCGGCAAAAGCCTCGGCAGTATATCCCTGCCTCCACCATGTGCTTCCGATGCAATAGCCGATGTGCACTGTATCGGTGCGCTCGTTCTTTCCCACCACCGAAATTGTACCGATGGGCTCGCCCAACACCTTCGGCACAATGGCCCATTGATAAAAGGATGGATCGGCATAGTGATCAATCCAGCTTTGCAGCGTTTCCCGCACACCGTCAAGTTCGGTATACGCCCGCCAGCGCAGAAATTCGGTAACCTTAGTGTCGCTCTCCCAGTTGCGGAAAGCCGCTTCGGCATCGTCGATGGTAAAGCGACGCAGCAGCAAGCGGCGAGTTTCAATGCGAACGGTTCCCTTGTGTTCCATTCATCATTCCTCCTTTCGCAGGATGTCCAGCGTATGATGGGATGCCCCGACAAGATCGGCACGCTCGCAGACGGCGAAGTGATAACGCAGGTATTCGGCAAAGGTATCGTCATCCATGGCATTGATCACAGGGCGCATATAATTGGTAGCCATGTCGGTGCCGACAAAGTGCAGGCGGGTGATGGGCAGCCCCTGCACCAAGGCATTGATCTCCTCAGTCCGATAAAGTGCGAATAGATCCTCAGGATTTGAGCTGCACTTGAAGGTGTCAAAATCCACCAGTGCCCGGTAGTGGGGATCTTTGATGCCCTCACGGGCGAAGAGAAAATCGACCACTGTTGCATCATTCATGCAGTAGGCGGCGAATATCACACCGCCCCGCCGCGTCACCCGAATTGCTTCTGTCAGTGCCTTGCGCTGATCCGCTTGGATATAGAGGTGGTACATCGGTCCGAGCAAAAGAGTAATGTCATAGCTGTTGTCCGCCATAAAAGCGAGATCCCGAGCATCCCCCTGCCGAACCGTCACCGCCTCCCCTGCCTGAGTGAGAGAATTGAACACCTCGATATTGTGGGGGATCAGCTCCACAGCATCCACGCTATATCCCTTCTGCGCAAAATGGTGCGAATATCGCCCCGTTCCCGCGCCGATCTCGCAGATCCGTGCGCCGGGAGTGAGATATCGGTCGACATAGCGAACGGTGGTGAGGAATTCCACCGAGCCATGGCGAAAACCCAGCCGTGCCTGTTCGTCATGCGTGGTATAGTAGGTATTGAGATAATCATAAATGTGCATAAACACACCTCCCAAAAGAAAAAATAGCGGTACAGGCTGAAGCTGTCGCCTGTACCGCTGCTTATACAAAAATATGGCTGTATGCCTAAATTTTGCGCAGAGGAACAAGCCCGCCGTAAATCCAAGCTTTGGGATTTGCGTCGGGTGCATTATTGTTGTGCAGTTGACAGGTAAAAATCAGGTGCAAAACAATATCCTCCGAAATTTTTTTGTCAGTATAACACAGTCCGGCTGTTTTGTCAAGGGGAATTTCCAAACTTCCAAGATAAGCAAAATATAAAATTTCCGCCTTTTTGCATTTTCCCCTTGCAAAATGCGCAAATTTCTGCTATAATATATCGGTAAACGGCGGACTCGCCGTAAAATAAGGCCATACCAGCCGGGGAATTAGCGGAGCCCTGTACCTGAAATCCGCTACAGCAGGGGTGGATCCCCCTTTTGAGGGCACTCCGCAGGCGGTCTTGCGTCGTGTACCTGCTGTGTTGACGAGGGGGTCTCGCGCAATCGGAAGCTGTGAACCATGTCAGG
>JAFQVV010000004.1 GCA_017407835.1 Clostridia bacterium | reverse complement strand
ATCCGTCATGCTTGCCGATTTATCGGCAAGCATGACACCCCTTATCCTCTTATCGAAAGGAGACCCCAATGAAACGCATTCTTCTCATTCTCCTTGCCCTTACTCTCATCCTTCTCCCCGGCTGCGCCGAGGAGCCGGATACGGACAACGAAAGTAAAAGTCATACTTCTCGAGTTGTTTCCAAATATATGGCAGAATACGGTAACTATATATACATATCAGAAACATTTGGTCTTTGTCGATATAATCGAAAAACGGGAGAAATGATTCCTTATTGTACTGACCCTGAATGCGATGGTTCTTGTGTATTTGAATCCCCATTCTTCGAATTAACTCAAATTGCTGATGGAAGACTGTATTTCAACTGTAATACCAACTGGACACATGAGAATGTCTATGCCTATCTTGATCTGGTAACGGAAGAGGTAAAGGTGTTGCTCTATTTGCCGGAAAATGAAACAGCAGAAGTCAGCCCCCCTGTGTTAGACAACGGCTATCTTTATTATACCGCGCAGCGATTGCGCAAGGGTGGCGATGTCACAAATCCAGATGATTATGAGCCTTATGTTGGTCGTATTCCCATGGATGGCGGTGAGCCTGAATTTGTTTGCACAATTGCGGCAGGTTGGGGAGAACTTCTTTGTGCCGTGGTTGATGGAAAGATAGTTACCAATCATCGCCATTGCTTTTATATTACCGATTCTGCGACCAATGAGCGCGAAGTGTTATTTGATCCTGAAGAGTATGGTTTTTTCCGTTTTATTGATAAAATAAATTATCTGGACGGATATTTTTATGTGCTTTGCGGTTCGTCGGAGTATTTTGAATCTGAATATTATTCGGTTCCTTTGCGCAAATCCTATTTAATCAAAATTGATGCGGAAACAGGTGAGATGATACAACCGCTTGAAGAACCTGTTTGTGGTTTGATTGTGACTGATGATACGATTTATTATACAGAACAAACGATAAGAGAACTTTATGTTCCTATGGATTACGTTGATCATCCCGAGAAGGTAGTGGTGTCAAGTTCTTATGAAACCATATATGCTTGTGATCTTGACGGCAAAAATCCAAGAGCCGTTTACTCTGATCCGTATTTAAATGTTGATTACATCAATCGAATCATTGATAACTGCCTTTACGGTTGGATAAGTGTGTATGACGAAACTGAGCATAAATTGAGCGACCGTTTTTTCGCAAAGCTCGATTTTGCGACGGGAGAAATAACACCTGCCACATATGTAGACTGACACGCATGACGATGAGATGGATGTTATTATACAGAATGGGAGCTCCCTTTTCCGGTTGGGATTATTATTTCCAAGATCCTGAAACGTAAATTGACAATATCCGTCATGCTTGCCGATTTATCGGCAAGCATGACACCCCTCTCAATCATTGGATTGAAAGGATTCCAATGAATAGATATACTTCTCGCGTTATAGAGGCGAAAAAGGAGGAAAAATGCGCTTACTGCTGACCGAATGTAAAAAACTGCTTGCCGTACGGTTTTTGCCGATTTTGTTATTGGTTCTGCTGTTGGCTAATTTCCTGCTGACACTATACACATCCCAGCCCTATCCTTGGGAGGAAGTTGTGCAGCGTATATGGAACGATTACAGCGAAAATCCCGATGAATATAACGATTATTATGCATCTCTTGAGCAAATAGGGAAGGACAATGTTCGGGAGGAGCCGGTTTACCCCGTTACTTATTCGGAGAATGAGGCATACAATGACTATACCATTTTGAGACATATCATGAAGCGCGCAGCTTATCTTGACAGCTTCCCGGAGACTGTTGCTAAGCGTATTCGGACAGAGGAACGCAGAATTTCAGATCTCTTGTCGCTGGGATACAGTGAACGCACGGGAACTACCCGCCAAGTCATTGCTGCACGGGATGCCTATGGGCAGGTGCTGGATGAGGTGGAACTCCCGAAAAACTGGCCGCGTGGCTATGATACTTATCTGTGCAACGATATTGTCTGTGCTTTCATCCTGATTTTCGTGACAATTGCTGCGGTGCAGATTTTCCGGTATGATCGAAGTCTTGGATTTGGTCCGCTTTTGTTTACATTGCGTCGGGGGCGTGTTTATACCGCGGCAGCAAAGCTGGGCTGTCTGGCCCTTACCGTGGTATTGACGGTGCTGCTGTTCTTGGGTACGACCTTTCTTGCCGTTGGCCTGACGGATGGCTATTCCTCTCTTGCTGAGCCGATTCAGACCTTTGACGCCTTTTCAACTGTACCCGATGTAATTTCGGTGGGGGGCTTTCTTCTTCGCCAAACGGTCTTTCGTCTTGCCGCATTCCTGCTGTACAGTGTGATAGTTGCGGCGATCGTTTGCTTCGGCGGCGGTTGGATCATTTCACTTTCCTGTGGCTTGCTGTTTGCTGCGCTGAATTGTTGGTTTTTCTATCGGCGATATCTCGGCACCATCCCCCCCATTCGCTATCTCAATCTTGCTTCCATGGCTGAGGGGTATGCACTTTATGAGGATTATCTTACCCTGCGGTTCGGGCGAACACCGATTCGAACGGAGGTGGTTCTCCTCTGCGCCGTTTTGGCGCTGGCACTGCTTTTTGCCGTCCTTTCCGTGCTGGGGTTCTGTATGCTTCACCGAAATGTGCATGTTCGTCGCAGAAGCGGAAAAATTCGTTTACCTGCCGCGGCAGTACCGCGCTTGTTCTCCGTGCAGACAGCCGGGCTTCGACCGCTCTGGGTATTTGAATTGCACAAGCTGCGGCCTGTTTTGGTGCTTGTTATGCTGGCAGCGATTGTTTTTGCTCGTGTCGCTTATCTCGATGGGACTGTCGGTTCTATGGCGCAGATGCATGAAGCGCTTTATTATCAGTACATTGCCGAATTTGCTCCGATTTCGGCTGAGGAGAGGGAAGAGCAGATCCGTGCCGAACGAGAACGAATCGACGGTATCCTTTCACAAAAAGACAGCATGCTCGAGCAATATCTCTCAGCCGAGATCAATCTCGATGCCTATACTGCGTATCTGGATCAATATGCCGATGCGTTTCCCAAAGATTCAGCCTTGGAACGTGTAGAGGAATATGTGCGCTATCTCAATCGAAGAAGTGTAGATGGCTCGGTTGCTCCCATCTATGATACGGGTTGGAAGGTTTATTTTAATCTTGCTCCAGATCTTTTCCTCTGTGCGGCAATTGTTCTGTTCTGCACCCCCATTTTTTCTATGGAGTATATCTCGACCTCTTCATCGGGGGGATTTGCACGGATCCTGCGCACGACACGGCGCGGACGCCGGGATGTATTTGCCGCAAAGATTGGCCTTTCTTTGTGTGTGTCTGTTTGTCTTGCTATTCTTTTCCGAGGAATTTCCCTCTGGCGAGTGGCTGAGAATTATCTGCTGGGTAATCTTTCGGCGGAAATTTGGCGGCTGACCGATTTTTCGGTTATCGAAGGGGGGATGAGTATCGCCAGCTATTTGGTACTCGATTTTGCCCTGCAGATTGTCGCAGGACTTCTGCTCGCCGGGCTGGCTGCGTCTCTTTCCTGCCTTTGCCGCAATCTTCCCGCCGCCTTGAGCCTTGCCCTGATTCTGGTGGGGATACCTTATCTGATCACCACAACAGCGATTCCTCAGCTGCAGAGCTTTTCTTTGCCCGAATTTACCGCACCGGCCACGTTCGTGTGTCGGACGGCAGAGCAGAGCGGCAGTATATGGGTACTTGTTCTGCATCTGATGCTATCTGTTGTTCTGCTGCTTTGTGCCGGAAAACAATATATCCGTGATTGAGTTTCGAACGACATTTTCTTTGTGACAAGGAGCTAAAAAATGAAATTAACCATGCAAAATATCACCAAATCATATGGCACAAATCTGGCACTGGATGATGTTTCGGCTGAGTTTACGCCGGGTATTTATGCATTGCTTGGTCCGAACGGATCGGGAAAGTCTACATGGATGAACATTCTGACCGATAATCTTAAGGCGGATAGCGGTGAGATTATCTATACCGATGATGCCGGAAATACCCAAAATGTGCGGAAAATGGGGATGCGTTTTCTTGAGCAGTTGGGCTTTATGCCCCAATATCCCGGACTTTATCCGAACTTCACGGTTGAACGCTTTATGTGGTATATGGCGGCACTCAAGGGGCTGGATAAGATGCGCGCAAAACAGCAAATCGCGGAGATTCTTGCCGCCGTTGAGCTGGACGATGTGCTGTCGCGGAAAATTGGGGCTCTGTCCGGCGGAATGAAGCAGCGTCTGACCTTGGCGCAGGCGGTACTGGGGGATCCGAAGATTCTCATTCTGGATGAGCCGACAGCAGGGCTTGATCCCAAGCAGCGTATCGCCATGCGGAACTATATCTCAAAAATTGCCTTTAATAAAATTGTGTTGATTGCAACCCATGTGGTGTCCGACATAGAGTATATTGCCAAGGATATCATTATGCTCAAAAAAGGTGTCATTGTGGATAATGCTCCTCCCAGTGTGTTGACAGGCAAAATTGCGTCCAAAGTTTGGATTGTCGCCTGCGCGGAAGGCGATGTGCCTCGAATGCAGGAGCGTTTTCGTGTGATCAATATCGCACGTGACGAGCGGACGGGTGACGTACACCTGAGAGTGTTGGCGGAAGAGCAGCCGACCGAGAACGCCATCAAAGCAGCCCCCGTGTTGGAGGATTATTATTTGTATGTGTTCGGCGATGTGAGTTCGGCATCCTGAGTGCTGTGTACTGCCTATCTGCCCTGTAATGCTGCAGCGGATGTGCCCACAATCGTATTCTTTCTTGGGAAATAAACAATAAAAATGAAAAAATGCGAAAAAACGAGAAAACTACTTGACAGTTTTCTCGTTTTGTGCTATAATATTTTAATGTTCGGGGAACCGAACAGATCTGGGTGTGGCGCAGTTGGTAGCGCGCTACCTTGGGGTGGTAGAGGCCGCAAGTTCAAGTCTTGTCACTCAGACCAAAATAAAGCCGTTGGGCATTTGCCCAACGGCTTTATTTTCATCTCAGCCATGTGCCTTGAAGTCGCGGTTGAGATCACCCCCTGCGCCGCAGGCTCAGAGGGTGGCCGGGGGTTCCCCAAAGCGAGCTTGCCCCGCTTTGGGGGTTCCACGGTAGTGTGCCGCAAGTTCAAGTCTTGTCACTCGGACCAAATAAAGACGTCTGGCGTTTGTCCGACGGCTTTACTTTTATTTTGGGGAAATCAGGTCGGGGCTGATGTCAATTTTGTATTTTGATGTAAATATTCCCGGTATCGGTGGTGATTTCGCATTTTCCGCCTGTTACTGTTCGTGGGACATTTACATTGCCCGTTTCGGTTTCGACAATAAATATTTTCTCGGAAAGCAAGCTGCCGCTTACATCGCCGGTGGAGGTTTTGATGGTTATCTCGGCGGCATCACAGCCTTCAAAATTTATGTCCCCCGTGTTTCGCTCAATTGAAATCTGTTCTTCGGCGATCACGTTTGCCAAAGAAATTTTGCCTGTGCTTCCGGTTGAGAGAACACGCTTGCATGTAATGTCGTTGAGTTTTGTGTCCCCGGTGCTGACCGTGATTCTCACATCCCCCGTGCAGGTGATGGAATGGGCAATCACTTTGCCTGTTGAAACCGAAAAATCAAGCGTATCTGCAGATATGGTCTGGACACGAATATCACCCGTACTTGTCTTGATTTTAATCGTTTCGGAAGCGGAAGCCTCGTTCTTCACATCACCCGTACTTGTCAAAATATCAATGTCTGCAAACCTGAAATTTGGGGGGATTTCGATATCTCCCGTATCTTCGCGGATGAAGAGCATACCATATTCATCATCGGGCAAATAAACGGTTATCTTTGGTGTTCCGAGCGTTATTCCGATATATTCATACCATTCTCTCTCGTCGACCTCTTGGATGATCAGCGAGCTATCTTGAACCCCGACAAAATGTTTGGCATTTTGCGGTTCATAACAAACGACTTTACATTTTCCGTTGTCAGCTGGGAGGAAAACAATGTCGGCTGTCTCTGTTTTTATGGATATGTCGGCAAATTCATCGCTGAGTGAATACGTATTGGTTTCGTATTTTGCCGTATTCAGCTGAGTAAAATCCCAATCATGCACAGTCATTGCCGACGCGAAGATGATCAGCCCCAGCGCGACAAGAAAAGTTGCTGTTATAAGCCATATTTTCGTTCGTTTACCCATTATGCTCCCTCCTTTTTGACAAAAGAGTTTTTTATTCCCCAAGCGATCTTTTTTGTCAGCAGACAAGTGCCCTTTGTTGCACCCTTGCATCCGTAAAACAGGAAGATAGACAAGCCTGCGCAAACCATACCCGCGCTGATCATAGCGATGCCTGTCAGCACATGATCGGTGGCAGCAAATACAACACCGGAGGCAATGCCCCCAAAAGCACAGCCGATCACCGAAGCAAAGGCAGCCCACAGAGAAATGATCACAGACCACAGCGCAGCATAAAGCGAAACAATCACAGCGAATGCGGCAATCAGCAAAGAAAGCCACACGGGAGAACCAAGCACCAGAAGTGCAAGTTCCCATGCCCTCAGCCTTTTCTTCGACTTGATTTTTTCTTTTACCAGTTTGGTCAGCGGAATATCTGCGATAATTTGGGCTGAAATTTCGTCCACAGTGCCGATCTCGCGAACGGCGTCTTCTTCCCGAATACCTTCTTCCATTCTGTCATCAATCATTTCACTGTAAAATGCCATGCGTTCCTCGACTTCATCTTGCGGAAAGCCTGACAATTTTTCGTGCAGCGATAAAAGAAATTCAAGTCTGGTCATGATCGTTGTCCTCCTTGGTCACGAATTGGTAGATAGAGAGAATTTCCTTCCACTCTTCTTTGAACGCTTCGATGCGGTTTAACCCCGTATCGGTAATGTGGTAATACTTCCGAAGTCTGCCGCCGTGCTCTGCAGTGCGTACTGTCAGCATTTCTGCCGTTTCCAATCGTTTCAGAATGGTATACAAGGTCGATTCGGACAGGGCAATATACGGCTTCATATCTTTTATGATTTTGTAACCGTATGAATCTTCATCCTTGATTGCGGCCAATACACATACCTCCAGAAGCCCTCTTTTTAATTGAATATCCATATCATACCTCCTCAACTGCAATATATCATATCACGAAGTATTGTTTTTGTCAAGAAAAATAAGAATTTCGATAAAAAATAAAGATCAGTGGCATGCACACATTCTTTCTGCGATTGCGCAGATAAGAGAAAAATACACAATTGACTTGATTTTGGGGTGCAAATATGGTAGACTATTTTTATATTATGCATTGTGCCGTCCGGCAAATTTGGTTTGCATAGGAGATGATGTTGTGAAGTTCGATTTGTCCATTCCAACCCGCCTGATCTCGGGAGAAGGCTGCCTTGCGCAGAATGCTGCACTGCTGGCACAGGGAAAGCACGCTTTTATCGTTACGGGACGATCCAGCGCTCGCCGTTCGGGTGTTCTGGATGATCTTCTTCCGCTGCTGGAGGGGCAGGGCATTGCCTATACCCTCTTTGAACAAATTACCGAGAATCCGCCCATCCTGACCTGCTATGCAGGCGGCCGCGAGGCACATGCCGTGGGTGCGGATTTCATCATCGGCATAGGAGGCGGATCTCCACTCGATGCGGCAAAGGCGATTGCCGCTTATGCCGCCAACCCCACCATTGACGTCAATGATATTTACGATCCGCAGATGCGCATCAATCGTTCGTTTCCTCTGCTTGCCATTCCCACAACGGCAGGAACAGGTTCGGAGGCCAATGCCTACAGCGTCCTGACATTGGCCGATGGGCGGCGGAAGAAGACCTTCACCGCCCCCGACTCCTGGCCGAAGATCAGCTTTCTTGATCCGCGCTATCTCGCATCCCTGCCCAATGCCATGACGGTCAGCTGTGCGCTCGACGCATTTGCCCATGCGCTGGAGTCATATCTCTCCCCCAAGTCGACCGCCCTCTCGGAGATGCTTGCGCTTTGGGCGGCAAAGCAGATTTGGCCCATTCTTGCCGCCGCACCCGATGTATATACATCTGCTCACCGTGAATCGCTTCTTTATGCCGCCACGGCGGCGGGAATTGCCATTAGTATCACGGGCACGGGATTCCCGCACCCGCTCGGATACAGCCTGACGCTGCTCGACGGCGTTCCGCACGGACGAGCCTGCGCCGTGTTTGACGGTGACTACATCACCTATAATGCGCGCACCGCAGCAGGTGCCGCCCGTCTTGCCGAATTCGCCTCGGCGCTGGGGAGCGATGTTGACACGCTGGCCGAGACGCTGCCCCGCCTGTCCGAGGTGGAATTTTCCTTCACCGAAGAAGAAATTGCCGAGCGAGTCGAGCTGATCGCCGGTGCGAAAAACTACACCAACTCACCCTATGTCCTCTCCCGCGAGGAAGTTTACACCATCTACGGCAGCCATTTTGCCAAATAAATTGCAAGGAGGCGACGCTATGCTGGAACAGCTGAAAAAAGAAGTTTACGAGGCCAATCTGATGTTGGTCAAATATAATCTTGTTCTCTTCACTTGGGGAAACGTAAGCGGAATTGACCGCGAGAGCGGACTTGTTGTGATCAAGCCCTCGGGGGTGGAATATGACGAACTCTCGCCGCTTGATTTGCCGGTTCTTGATCTGGACGGCAATGTGGTTGAGGGCAAGTACACCCCCTCATCCGACACCCCCACCCATCTGGAGTTGTATCGCGCTTTTCCCAACATCGGAGGCATTACCCACACCCATTCCACCTTCGCGACCGCCTATGCGCAAGCAGGGCGCGAGATCAAGCCCTACGGCACCACCCACGCCGACTATTACGACGGTGTTATTCCCTGTACGCGCAAAATGACACCGCACGAAATCGAATCAGATTACGAGAAGAACACGGGCCTGGTCATTGCCGAAACCTTCTTCGATATTGATCCCGATCGTATGTCCGCCGTTTTGGTGCATTCTCACGGGCCTTTCACTTGGGGCAAAAATGCGAAGAAATCGGTTGAATCGTCGGTGATTCTGGAAGAGGTTGCACGCATGGCACAGTATACCGAGCTTTTGCAGCTGGTTGATGGCATCAAGGGCGGTGTGCGGATGCAAAATGATCTGCTTCGCAAGCACTTTGACCGCAAACACGGTCCCTGCGCCTACTACGGGCAGGGCGGGGAACACGAATAAAATAAAAAACATCCGCTTGTTTTTTTAATCAAGCGGATGTTTGTTAGTACCCGAAATAACTCCCGGTGCATAAGTATGGATCGCGAAACTTCTGGTCTGGAGGATATTCCGTAGATTAAGATAAAATCAAAACCACCGGTTGAACCGGTGGTTTTGATTTTGCTTTTCTCGCCGTATTCAACGAATTTTGCCCGATCTTTCCAATAAGCTCTTAACGCTGAGGGATAATGTTGATTCTGTTTTGCCGTTTTACGATGCTTCCGCCATGGGGATCTGTGCCGCATCCAGCATGTTTTCGATAAAAATGCCATATCCCCGTGTCGGATCATTGATCAGCACATGCGTTACCGCACCCGCGAGTTTGCCGTCTTGGATGATCGGCGATCCCGACATTCCCTGAACGATGCCGCCCGTTTTCTCCAACAAAACGGGATCGGTTACTTTAATGACAAAATTTTTGGCACCTGCCGCGCTTTTGTTGATCGATAAAATCTCAATTTCATAGGTTTGCGGACCACTCTCGTCAAGTGTACAGCGAATATGCGCCTTGCCTGTGTGAATTTCGTCGCGGAGCGCAATCGGTATCGCCTCATCGGGCGTGGATTCGGGCAGAGAAGAGAAAACACCGTACACGCCGCAATTGGTGTTGCCCAATAATGCACCGCATTTGTTGGAAAGAAAACTGCCGCGCAGCTCACCCGGCGCACCTGCCGCACCTCGCACGACGCCGTTGATGGTGACATCCACAACAATGCCGCGCTGCATGGGCATCAGCTCGCCGGTGTCGATGTCACAAATTCCATGCCCCAGCCCGCCGAACTCACCTGTTTTCGGCTCGATAAAGGTCACGGTGCCGATTCCTGCTCCGCTGTCCCGCACCCACATGCCGGTTTTATATCTGCCGTCATTGCGTGAACAAACAGGCGTTATGGTTGTGCTGTATTCCACGCCACCCCGTGTATAGGTTACGGTAATCGGCGCTCCGCCGCTCGATTCGATCAGCGCCGTCAGCATTTCCACACTGTTCAAAGGGCTTCCGTTGAGATGAGTGATGATATCCTTTTCGCGCAGACCTGCTGCATATGCGGGGTTAACCATACCTGTCTCACTGTCCACATCTTCAAAGCCGATGACCAAAATTCCATCGGTATACAACTTAACGCCGAAGGGCATGCCGCCCGGACAAAGACGAATATCGGATGAGTATCGTGCGACTTGAACTGTTTTGAGCGGGATCAGACCGAATAATTGCAGATTGGTTTGCCCGGAGATGGTTTGAACGGCCGTATCGGTCGAGGATAATACGGCGGGCTTGGCATCATCGGAGAATGCCTCCTCTTCGGCATAGCGCAGTCCGAAATATGTCGGTACTGCCGAATCCGTGCGGCAGGAGATGCGGTCGGGGAGGACAAAATCATAAATACCCAGCAGAGCAACGAAGCCGATTGCCAGCACCAGTGCTCCGCTGAATATATATCGAATCAATTTATTCTGCTGCATAATGTTTATCCTTTCTTGCGCAGACCGCGCATTTCCTTCGCGCCCGTCATGCACAGTCATTACTATTCCATTGCAGGTTCGTTTTCATGTGTGACAGTTTTTTTT
Organism: Clostridia bacterium; assembly: GCA_017407835.1. GTDB lineage: Bacteria > Bacillota > Clostridia > Oscillospirales > CAG-272 > SIG693. The sequence continues at coordinate 71,113 of JAFQVV010000004.1, read as the reverse complement.
CAAGCCGCCAAATTCGGAATATCTTGTAAACAAATCATGAAACAGCTTGACAACGGGACGGAATATTCATATAATTAGTTAGTAAACTAATTATATGGAGGATACTATGCCACAGCCCGATTCGAAAAAGAATTTTCGTCCGACTGTTCCGATGGTGGTCAACGAGATTTCTCGTCTTTTTGATGAGCGAATGCGCCGTACCACCACCGAGCCGCTGCAAACCCAGAGCAGCTGCCGCATGCTTCTTCGTGTGCTGTCTCATATGGAAGGCTGCACGCAGCTCGATTTGGTGAGGGCAACCCTGCTCAAGCCGCCTACCGTGAGTGTTGCATTGAAAAAATTGGAGCAAAGCGGTTTTGTTCGCCGAGAAACCGATGCCGACGATCTTCGCGCCATTCATGTGTACCTGACGGAAAAGGGGCACGCGCTCAACCGAGCCACGATTGCCCGCCTCAAAAGCAATGATGCGATTTTGATGGAAGGGATTACCGAGGCAGAACAGGAAGAACTGCTGCAATTATTGACCAAAATGCGTGATAATATGTTGTGCGCATTGGAAAGTGAACGGGAAATTTAAGATGAAATTGATTAAATATTTAAAACCGTATTGGCTTCTCGCCGTGCTGTCACCGCTGCTGATGGTCGGCGAAGTCGTTATCGATTTGCTGCAGCCGAAATTGATGAGCCGCATCGTCGACGAAGGTGTATTGGGCGGCGACATGGAGCTGATCATCAAAACCGGTCTGCTGATGCTTGGTTTGGTTATTCTCGGCGGTGCGATGGGCTTTCTTTGCGCCGTCACAGCAACGCACGTTTCGCAGAGCTTCGGTCATGATCTGCGTGTCGATGCGTACAGCCGCGTGATGGGACTCTCGCTTGAGCAGACCGATAAGTTCACCACAGGCTCGCTTGTGACCCGCCTGACCAATGATATCAGCATGGTGCAGGATTTGGTATCGATGATTCTGCGGATGTTTGTGCGTGCCCCGATCTTTTTTGTGGGCGGTATCATCATGGCAGTATCGATGAATACCAGCTTCGCACTGGCACTGGTCATCGCCTTGCCAATTCAGCTTTGCCTGATCCTGCTTATACTCAAAAAGGCAGGTCCGCTTTACCGTGTTGTGCAGAAAAAGCTTGACCGCGTCAATTCGGTTGTGCAGGAGAATGTCGGCGGTATGCGCGTCGTCAAAGCATATGTGCGGGAGGATTACGAAAAAGACCGTTTCGGCCGAGCCAATGGTGAGCTGCGCGACACAAATCTCTATGTGCTCAAGCTGATGGCAATTATCGGTCCGATCCTGATGCTGATTATGAACTTTACCGTTATTGCCATTATTTTGATCGGCGGCAAACAGGCCGGGGCGCAGCTGCTTCAGCCCGGCGATATTATGGCTGCGGTTACTTATGTGACACAGATTTTGAGCTCGGTGATGATGGTCAGCATGATGTTCAACAGCATTTCCCGCTCCTCGGCATCCAGCAAACGCATTGTCGAGGTGCTGGAGAGCGATCCTGTGATCAAGAGTGGGGATGCATCCCAGGGCAAAGGGAGCAGTTATCCCTGTATCACCTTCTCCCATGTATCCTTCCGCTATCCCGGAACCGCGGGCTTGCCCGTCCTGTCGGATATAAATCTTGAGGTTCACCGCGGTGAAACGCTCGCTGTGATCGGTGCAACAGGCTGCGGCAAAAGCTCGCTTGTCAACTTGATTCCTCGATTCTACGATGCAATTGAGGGCGAGGTGTGTGTGGACGGACGCAATGTTCGCGAGTGGGATCTTGCCGCACTTCGCCGCAAGATTGGCTTTGTGATGCAGAAAAGCGAACTTTTCTCGGATACCATTGCCAACAATATCCGCTGGGGCAAGGAGGACGCGACCATCGAGGAGATCAAAGATGCCGCCGAGACCGCGCAGGCATCCGGCTTTATCGAAGGCTTCAATGAAGGGTACGATACCTTCATTGCCGAGAAAGGAGCATCCCTCTCGGGCGGGCAAAAGCAGCGCATGTCGATTGCACGTGCACTCGTTCGCCGCCCAGAGATTCTCATTCTTGATGACTGTACCTCGGCGCTTGACCTTGCCACCGAGGCAAAGCTGCTCGCTGCGCTGCGCGAACGCCTGCAGGATACGACGGTGGTCATGATCGCACAGCGCATCGCCAGCGTGCGGGGTGCCGACCGCATTGCCGTTATCGAAAAAGATGGCCGCATTCTTCACTGTGCGCCCCATGATGAGCTGATGCGTATCAGTCCCACCTACCAGGATATCTATCAATCGCAGATGAAGAAGGGAGGGGAAGCACATGAATCAGTCTAAACAGCAACCGCAGAACCGTCCAGCCATGGGACCTGGGCGAGGTCCCGGTCCGGGCGGACCGATGGGGGCGCGCATGAATGTGCAGAAGCCCAAGCATCTCTGGAAAACCATTCGCCGTCTGATCAAGTATATCGGGGTTAACCGCAATATTCTCCTTGCCCTTCTCTCGGTGATGTTTTTGGTCACCGTTCTCGAACTTGCGGGACCGGCGCTGCAGGGCGCTGCCATTGATACCATTGTGTTTGACGAGGAACTGGGGCGTATTACCGTTGATTTTGAAAGGCTCTTCTTCCTGCTTGGCACCATGGCGGCAATCTTTGCCTGCTCGTCGCTGATGACGTATTTCCAGGGACTTCTGGCAGCACGTCTTTCCCAGAATACCGTTCACACCCTGCGGAACGATTTGTTTGCAAAGATTACCCGCCTGCCCATCAGCTATGTGGATAACCACAAGCACGGCGATCTGATGAGCCGTATGACAAACGATGTTGAAAATGTCTCCAATACCATCGCGCAGTCGATCGCCTCTCTTTTCTCAAGCGTGCTGACCGTCATCGGCGCACTGATCATGATGCTGCGCTACAGCTGGGTGATGACGCTGATCGCATTTGTGACCATTCCGCTGACCTTGCTTGTTTCAACCACCCTCTCCAAGTTTATGCGCAAATATTTTGTCGCCCAGCAGAAGCTGCTCGGTGAGCTGAACGGTCAGGTTGAAGAGATGGTCATCGGCTACAAAACCGTGATGGCCTATGGCAGAGAGGGTGAGGCAGTTGACCGTTTCAAGGATGTCAGCCGACGCCTGCGCCATGTCAGTATCCGTGCGCGGATCTGGGGCGGCGTCATGGGCCCCTGCATGAACATCATCGGCAACCTCAATTACCTGCTGATCGCGACGTTCGGCGGTTTGTTTATCATCAATCCCGTTGCATGGGTGAATATCTCCATCGGTAATATCCAGTCCATTCTGCAGTATTCCAAGAAATTTTCCCGCCCCATCAACGAAATTGCCAATCAGTATGCGCAAATTCTGACGGCGATAGCAGGTGCCGAGAGAATTTTTGAGATCATTGATACCCCCGACGAAGTTGATGAGGGAACGTCCGCACTCAATCCCATATCACTGAGAGGGCGAATTGAGTTCCGTCATGTCAAATTCTCCTATGTTGAGGGAGAACCCGTCCTGCGCGATTTCGATTTCACGGTTGATGCAGGCAAAAAGATCGCCATCGTCGGTGCGACCGGATCGGGCAAAACGACGGTGGTCAACCTGCTCACCCGCTTCTATGAGATCGACGGCGGACAGATTCTGCTCGACGGCGTGGATATTCGCCATATTCCAAAGGCAGAGCTGCGGCGTTCGATCGGTATTGTTCTGCAGGACACCGTGCTCTTCTCGGACAGCATCCGCGCCAACATCAAATACGGCCGTCTCGATGCAACCGACGAAGAGATGCGCACTGCCGCCGATACCGCAAATGCCGATATCTTCATCGAACGAATCCCCACAGGATATGATACACAGCTGGCAGAATCGGGCAGCAATCTCAGCCAGGGACAGCGTCAGCTGCTCGCCATTGCGCGCGCCGTTCTTGCCGATCCCAAAATCCTCATCCTCGACGAGGCAACCTCCTCGGTTGATACCCGCACCGAGATGCAGATTCAGCAGGCAATGGTTTCGCTGATGAAAAACCGTACCAGTTTAATTATTGCCCACCGACTTTCCACCATTCGTGATGCCGATACGATCATTGTACTCAAAAACGGTATTATCTGTGAGTCGGGCAATCATGAGGAATTGTTGGCACAGGGCGGGGAATATGCCACCCTTTACCGCAACCAATTTGCGGGATTCGCCACCTGATATGATTGATGCCGCATATTTTTCCCGCTTGTGCGCCGAGGCGGCCAATGCAGCTGCACCCCAAGGCGGAGGGATCAATACACTCGCCGAAAAGCGTCTCCACCGCGTGCTGAAATCCTATTACGAAGCTGACGAAACGCGGCACGAGCAGAAGGTGGGCAGCTATATCGCCGATATTCTGCGTGAGGATGAGATTATCGAGATTCAAACAGGAGGGCTTTATCCGCTCAAGGATAAAATCGCCTTTTATCTGCGCGAGACAGATTATCGCGTCACCGTGGTGCATCCGATTTTCGTCCGCAAATGGATTCTTTGGGTTGATCCCGTCGATGGGAGCCTTTCTCCCCGCCATCGCTCCCCGAAAAAGGGACGGTTGATTGACGAAGCAGATGAGTTGATCTATTTTGCCGATCTGCTGCCAAACGATCGCTTGCAGTTTGTCTTTCCCTTGCTTGAGGTGGAGGATTATCGGTTGCTCAACGGCTGGAGCCACGACCGCAAGCGCGGCTCGGTGCGGTGCGAGCGGATTCCGCTCGCACTGCTCGGCGAGGAAGTTCTTCGAGAGCAGAAGGATTTTGCTGCCCTTTTGCCCGATGGTTTGCCTGCGTGCTTTACTGCGCGAGAGTTTGCCGCAGAGTGCCGCCTGACCTCGCGGCAAAGTTACACCGTGATCAAGCTCTTCTGTGCTCTCGGCTTGCTGCAGCCGGCCGAGCCGCAGGGGCGAAGCCGAACGTGGTCGATCGTTCGAAACATGTAAACAAAACAGCGGAAGATGAAAAATGACATCTTCCGCTGCTTTCCTTTTCAATTTTTATGTTGTCTTCTGTGTTTCCACGCCGCAATCGGCGAGAAATTGTTCGATTGCCGCCGCGTAACGGGGGAAATCTTCGATAAAGCTTAACCCATGTCCCGCGTTTGGGAATGTCTCCAGCCGGCAGTGATTGCCGGCGTGGCGGGCGATCTCGCGGCTCATCTCACAGGGGACGAAGCGGTCGTCCTCGCCGTGGAAAATCAGCATCGGGACTTTTGCCGACATCACGCTCTCCACCGGGGCGGCGGAACAAAGGTCAAATCCACCCCATAATATGCCGCCGAGCCGAACAAAGGGCATGGCAAGCTTTTGGGGAATGCCGCGCTCGCCGCATACACGGGCGATAATGGCGTAAGGGGCGGAGTAAGGGCAATCGGCAACGACGGCGCGGACGTTGGCAGGCAGATCAAGCCCGTTTGCCATCAGTACGGTGGCGGCACCCATCGACACGCCGTAGAGCAGGATGCAGGGCGGTGCAAAACGGTCATTGGCGTAGTTGATCCAGTCCAGACAATCAAAGCGTTCAAGAACACCAAAGGTGATGGCTCGCCCGCCGCTTTGCCCCTGCGCCCGCTGATCGACAATCAAAATGTTATGCCCGGCTTCGATTGCCAGCTTTCCGCCGCCGCAGAAATCACGAATGGCACTTCCGTGATAGCCATGCATTTGAATCTGCAGGGGGGCGCCTTCCCGTACCGCGTAGTATCGGGCGAAAAGAGGTGTGCCGTCCCGTGCAGTCATGCGAATTTCCGTGTAAGGAATGGCGGCCATTTCGGCAATCATCTTCTCCATGCGTACACGTTCACGCTGGTATTGCTCACCCTCGGGCAGTGCCAGCGGATCAATTCCTCTCGGCGGCGCGAATGCCTGCCCGAATGCCCAGCGGGCGATGATCAGTGCCGCCGACAAAACGATCAGCAGCGCAAGTATCATAAAAACAATCCACATAAAGGCTGCCTCACATTCTGTATGCCTGGGAAACAGCGCGGTGCCCCTCGCTGTCTGTCAGGGTAACGGTGATGAATTCCACCTTCTCGTCCGGTGGAAATGCAGCCTTGGTGAAGACGGCACTGCGCAGCCATTGATTGCCGATGGTGAGAAATCCCGCGTTATTTATGCGGCAGATATTTTTGTTGACTGCCGCAGTAAAGGTCGAATCGGTCTGCCTGTTCGAGTCGGTGCTGTGCGCGTGAAGATTGGCGTGGCAGAACTTGCCTTCGCAGGGAAGAAGATAACGAATCATGAGTGGTATCCTTTCGCTGACATTGCTTTGATTATACGCGAAAAATACAGGCTTGTCAAGCGCGGATTCTTCCGTTCTTCCGCTCAACTGTGTTTATTTTATTTTGCAGCCCAAGACCTTTCTTTTTTCTTCGCAAAATTGAGGCTTTTTCTTGACTTTTTTGCTTGCTTGGCGTATAATATATTTAACTTTGCATTGCGCAAAACCAATCAAGGATTATGCACTGACCGTGCATAAGAACAGGATGGAAAAATGGCAAAACAGAATTTATTGACGTTGATTCAAACGCAAATGCCCGAATTTTCCAAGGGGCAGAAGCAGATCGCAAACTATATTTTGGCGCACTATGAAAAAGCGGCATATATGACGGCATCCAAACTCGGCGGGCTTGTCGGCGTGTCCGAGTCCACGGTTGTCCGCTTTGCCATTGAGCTTGGCTATGAGGGCTATCCCGAGCTGCAGCGCTCTCTGCAGGAGCTTATCCGCACCAAGCTGACCTCCTTCCAGCGCATTGAGGTGGCGAACAATCTCATCGGTGACGGCGATATGCTGGAAAAAGTGCTGATGTCGGATGCTGAGCGTATCCGTCATACGCTTGATCTGGTTGATCGCGAAGTGTTCAATACCGCCATCGATAAAATTCTTGCCGCTCGCCGCATTTATATCATCGGCGTCCGCTCCTCGGCGTCGCTTGCCTCTTTCCTGAGCCGGAATTTCCAGATGATTTTTGATAATGTGCAGTTCGTTCAGACCACGTCGGGCAGCGAAATGTTCGAGCGCATTATGCGCATCGGTGCCGATGATGTGATGATCGCCATCAGCTTCCCGCGCTACTCCAAGCGAACCATCAACGCCGTTGAATACGCCCGTGAAGCGGGAGCGAATATCATTGCCATTACCGATACCGCACTCTCGCCCATCGCTCAGTATGCCGATGAGCTGCTGACTGCGCAGAGCGATATGGTTTCATTCGTCGATTCGCTCGTTGCGCCCCTGAGTCTGATCAATGCCATGATTGCTGCCGTGTCGATGAAAAAACAGGAAGAGTTGGATGTCCTCTTCCGCCGTCTTGAAGGCATCTGGGACGAGTACGATGTCTACGAGAAAGCCCATGGATGAGATTCGCCGCATAGCCGTGGTCGGCGGAGGTGCCGCAGGCATGATGGCAGCAGCTGTTGCCGCTCGCAATGGTGCCGATGTTACCCTGTTTGAACGCAATGAAGGCCGTCTCGGTAAAAAATTGCGCATCACGGGGAAAGGACGGTGCAACCTCACCAACGCCTGCACCACGGTTGAATTTATGGAAGCTGTCCCTCGCAATGCCCGCTTCCTCTACGCGGCGCTTGCCCGCTTCTCGCCCGATGATACACAGACGCATTTTGAAGCACTCGGCGTTCCGCTCAAGGTTGAGCGCGGGCGGCGCGTGTTTCCCGTCTCGGACAAGGCCGCCGATGTGGTTGCCGCACTTGCCGCCGATCTGCGGCAGGCAGGTGTGCATATCGTTTACCGCCGCGTGACCGAGATCTGCACCGAAGATGGTGCGGTGTGCGGTGTCAGAACTGCCGACGGAACCTATCGGTTTGACGCAGTTATCCTCTGCACGGGCGGAGTTTCTTACCCCACTACAGGCTCTGACGGAGACGGACATCGTTTCGCCCGTGCGCTCGGTCACAGCGTCACTCCGCTTCTCCCGTCGCTTGTGCCGATCGTGGCAGATGATTCCGTCTGCCGCCGCCTGCAGGGACTTTCGCTCAAAAATGTTGCCCTGCGCATGATTGCCGCCGAGAGCGGGAAAACTGTTTATGACGATTTCGGCGAGATGATGTTTACCCATTTCGGTCTTACCGGTCCCATGATTTTGTCGGCTTCGGCGCATATTCGGGATATTGCCCCCGGAAAATATTCGGCGGTGATCGACCTTAAGCCGGCGCTTGATGCCAAAGCGCTCGATGCCCGCCTGCTCGCTGATTTTGCCAAATATGCCAACCGCGACTTTCTCAATGCCATGGACGATCTGCTTCCCCAGAAACTGATTCCCGTCATCATCGAACGATCGGGGATAGATCCGCGCAAAAAAGTCAATCTGATTACCCGCGAAGAGCGGCTCGCGCTCGGTGCATTGCTCAAAGGTTTCGCCATTCCCCTGCGCGGCTTTCGTCCGATCGATGAGGCGATTATCACCTCGGGGGGGATTTCGCTCAAAGAGGTTGATCCGGGATCTATGCAGTCAAAGCGAATCGCCGGACTTTATTTTGCGGGAGAGCTGCTTGATCTGGATGCGTATACAGGCGGCTATAATCTGCAGATTGCTTTTTCCACCGCAGTCCTGGCAGGCGAGCACGCCGCATGGGGCGCATAACCGATACAAAAAGAAAGGAACTGTTCACTATGCTTCTTAATATTGCCATTGACGGTCCCGGCGGCGCAGGGAAGAGTACCATCGCCCGTGCGGTTGCCAAGCAGCTTGGTATTGTCTATGTGGATACGGGCGCACTTTACCGTACGATTGGACTTTATGTCCGCCGTCATGATACCGATCCCGCTGATATGGACGCTGTCGCAGCGCTGCTGCCCGGCATTTCCCTTGAGATTAAATACGAGGACGGCGGTCAGCAGGTATATCTCAACGGCGAGCGGGTTGGTGACGCCATCCGCACCCCCGAGATGTCCCATTATGCCTCGGCAGTCTCGGTTCATCCGCCCGTACGCAACTTCCTGCTCGATACCCAGCGGGATATCGCGCGCAAAACAAGCGTAATCATGGACGGACGGGATATCGGCACCGTGATTCTGCCCGATGCACAGGTGAAAATTTTTCTCACTGCCTCCCCTGAGTGCCGCGCCGAGCGCCGCTGCCTTGAGTTGCGTGAGAAGGGAATAGATACCACCTTTGAGGCGGTACTTGCCGAAATGAATGAGCGTGATGCGCGTGACAGCGGCCGTGCCGTTGCCCCAGCCGTGGCAGCGAACGATGCTGTACACTTCGATAATACGGGAATGACACTGGAGCAGAGCGTGGACTATGTGCTTGCGCTGGTGAAGGAGAAGACGGGCGTTTCCGTTGGCGAGGCCAAGTGATGGCAAAAAAGAAGAATTTCTACGAGAAGGCGCACGCGCTTCTGGCGCGTGCGGTTCTTCGTCTCTTCCGTATTCGCGTCATCGGTCGGGAAAACCTGCCGACCGAGGGCGGCTACTTATATTGCGCAAATCATCTCGGTTTGCTTGATCCCGTGATGATTGCGGCGTCTGCCATCACGCAGGTGCACTACATGGCGAAAAAGGAGCTTTTTCGCATTCCGCTGCTGGCATCGCTGATCCGTACCCTCGGCGCCTATCCCGTTGACCGCGGTACAGGCGATGTCGGTGCTGTCCGCCGTTCGATTGAGTTGCTCAAGGACAAAAAAAGCATCGGTATCTTTATCCAAGGTCACCGCTACGCCGGCGTGGATCTGCGGGAAACCAAACCCAAACATGGCGCCGCACTCATTGCTATGCGTGCCGATGCGCCCGTCATCCCCGTTTGCATTAAAATGAAGAAAAATCGCTATGCTCTCTTCCGTCCGATCTATGTCATTTTCGGTGAACCGATCATGCCTGCAGCGCTGGCAACCGATGCTGCGGGAAGCAGCGGATTTGCGCAGGCAGCACAGATGATTTTTGCGGAAATCTGCCGATTGGGGGATACCTGCGATGTCTGATGTACGAATTCGCATCGCCAAAAATGCGGGATTCTGCTTCGGCGTCAAGCGAGCGACCGACCGCTTGGCATCCCTGCTGGACGGGGCAGCTGATGGAGCGTGTATCTGCACGCTTGGGCAGTTGATCCATAACCGCGTCTATCAGGAGAGCATCGAGGCGAGAGGGGTGCGTATCGTTACCGCCGAGGAAGCCGCCGCACTGGCACGAGATGCCGATGCCGCGTGTCCCGTGACTGTGCTTATCCGTGCACATGGCGTTGAGCGCGATGTGGAGAATACACTGCGCGAGCTGGCGAATGAAAATCCCCATTTCCGTATCGAGGACTGTACCTGCCCCTATGTGAAAAAAGTACAGCAAATCGCGGCGGAAAATTCGGGCGAAGATTGTTTGTTTTTGCTCATCGGAGCCGAACAGCATCCCGAAGTTGTGGGAATTATGAGTTATGTTTTGGGAGAAGGACGCGTTTTTTCGGATGCGGAAAGCCTGGAGTCGGCATTGTGCCGAAATGGTTTGGGCGATTTGCACAAAAAGAAGGTCACAATTGCCGCACAAACGACACAAAAATTGTCGGAATGGAAAAAGTCAATTAAAATTCTCAAAAAGTACTGTACAAATCCGATTATTTTTGATACAATATGTAGTGTTACGGAAATTCGCCAGCAGGAGGCCGAAAAGCTCTCCCGCGAATGTGACGGCATGGTGGTCATTGGCAGCAAACACAGCTCCAATACCGCCAAGCTGCACGAAATTTGCCGTTCAAACTGCGCAGATACCCGCCTGGTGGAAACGGCGGATGAGCTGCGCCAAACTAAGCCATTTCCGCCGTTTGCTCGGCTGGGAATAGCCGCAGGTGCATCGACGCCGGGCGGCATAATAGAGGAGGTATATAAAACCATGAGCGAAAATTTTGCACAAATGCTCGAAGAATCTCTCATCACTTTAAATACAGGAGACACCGTTAAAGGCATCGTAACCTCGGTTACGAACAGCGAGCTGCAGCTTGACTTGGGCGCCAAGGTCACCGGCATCATTGTTGCCGATCAGATCACCGATGATCCTTCTGTAAAGCTGACCGAACAGTACAAGGTTGGCGACGAAATCGAAGCCTTCGTTATTCGCGTCAGCGATCTCGATGGCGTGGCAACCCTCTCCAAGAAGCGGGTTGACGCCAACAAGAACTGGCAGATGATCGTCGATGCACAGGCAAACGATACTGTCCTTGAGGGCAAGATCGTTGAGGCTGTGAAGGGCGGCGTGATCGCGCTGACCAACGCAAACCGCGTATTCATCCCCGGCGCACATACCGGCGTGCCGAAGGATGGCGATCTGACCGCACTCGTTGGCCAGACCGTTCGTTTCAAGATCATTGAGATCAAGGATCGTCAGCACCGCGCTTACGGCTCGATGCGTACTGTTCTCCGTGAGGAGCGCAAGGCACGCGAGACTGCTTTCTGGGCAGAGATCGAGATCGGTAAGCAGTACACCGGCGTGGTCAAGAGCATGACGACCTACGGCGCATTTGTTGACCTCGGCGGCGTAGACGGTATGGTACATACCTCCGAGCTGTCCTGGGCACGCATCAAGTCCCCCGCCGATGTTGTTTCGATCGGCGAGACACTGACTGTTTATGTCAAGGATTTCGATGCTGAGAAGAAGCGCATCTCGCTGGGCTACAAGACCGCTGAGTCCAATCCCTGGTATATCTTTACCAACAAGTATGCCATCGGCGATGTTGCAACCGTTAAGGTGGTCAACATGATGCCCTTCGGCGCATTTGCAGAGATTGTTGAGGGTGTTGATGGTCTGATCCACATTTCCCAGATCGCCAAGGAGCGCATTGCGAAGCCCGCAGATGTTCTCGCTCTCGGCCAGGAAGTTGATGCAAAGATCATCGATATCAACGAGGAAAAGCACACCGTCAGCCTGTCCATCCGCGCACTGCTCGAGGAAGCTGAAGTGGTTGAGGAGCCCGCTGCCGAAGCAGATGAGCTCGTCTACTCCGACGACGCTCAGGCATAATTAAAAAGAATGACACGAAGGACTGCCGCATCTGCGGCAGTCCTGTTGCTTTTTTCGGGAATTTTTTTCGGATGGCTTGCAAAAAATCAAAAAATCAAGTATACTGTAATCAACGGAAAATTCCGTATTATCTGTTCAAGAGAGGGAACTGTTATGTATCAATTTCCCATTGGTGTTATGGTGGATTCTTTCCGCTGTGAAATGCACGAAGCGATTCGCCGTGCGGCGGCCATTGGCGCAAAGGGACTGCAGATGTACGCGACGCGCGGAGATTATGCGCCTGAAAATCTGACACCCTCGGCACGCCGGGATCTGCTTGATTTTGTCAAATCCAACGGACTTGTTTTCTCGGCAATTTGCGGCGATTTGGGCAAGGGATTTACCAACCCCGAACTCAATCCCTCGCTCATCGAAAAGTCTAAACGCATTCTTGATCTCGCCTGCGACCTGGAAACCGATGTTGTGACCACGCATATCGGCGTGGTGCCCGAAGATAAATCCTGCGAGCAGTATGCCATTATGCAGGCAGCTTGTGCTGAGTTGGCGGAGTATGCCGACAGCCTCGGCGCGCATTTTGCTATCGAAACAGGTCCCGAGCCGGCGGTAATTCTGCGCGATTTTCTCGATTCGCTTGGTTCGAGAGGTGTGGCGGTCAACCTTGACCCCGCTAACTTTGTGATGGTCACGGGGGATGATCCTGTGCGCGCTGTGTATACCCTCAAGGATTACATTGTCCACACCCACGCCAAGGACGGCGTTAAGCTCAAGGGCTGTGATGTCGCAGGCTTGTATGAGGGCATCGAGGATGCCATTCGTGCGGGCAAGGCCTTTGTTGAGCTTCCCTTGGGCCGGGGCGGCGTAGATTTCGATAACTACCTCCGTGCATTGGATGAGATCGATTATCGCGGCTTCCTGACCATCGAGCGTGAGGTTGGCGACGATCCCGCAAGGGATATTGCCGAGGCGGCTCGTTTCCTTGAAGCAAAGCTTGCTGTGCTGTGATGGCGTTTGCGCCAAAAGAGAGCCGCAATGCCTTCATGCTTTGCTTTGCGAGGATTACGCCGAGGTGTCTCGACAACCTGCTGAATCTGCATTCCGATGTTTTGCTGATGCCGACCGGGCAGCTGTGGGAAGCTGATTTTATGCCGCTTCCGTCAGATTGTTGGAGTGCCGATGAGAATATAAATGCTTAAACATTGCACGGAATATTGATCTTCTTTCCCGCGGAAAGAGAATTTTGCAAAAAAATTCATTTTTTTGCAAAATTCTCTTTCTTTTTTTTTATTTCTATGATATAATTATTCTTACATAAACTACATTATCACTTTTTTGCGCTAAAGTGATAAGTCCATACGGACAAAATGATTCTAAGGAGGACTATATGAGTTCTGATCAGATTTTGAATCTTGTTGCCATGGTATCGTATATGCTGCTTGTTACGCTTATCGGTATCTATTTTGCAAAACGTGCCAACCGCAGCAGTGAAGAGTATTTTCTGGGCGGCCGTTCGCTCGGTCCCTGGGTTGCTGCCATGAGTGCTGAAGCCTCGGATATGTCGGGATGGCTCTTGATGGGGCTGCCCGGTGTCGCATATTGGTGCGGTATTGCCGATGCTGCATGGACTGCAATCGGTCTGGCTGTCGGTACATATATCAACTGGCTGGTGGTTGCCCGCCGCCTGCGCCGTTATTCGACCATTGCGGGAGATGCCATTACACTGCCCGATTTCTTCTCCGCACGCTTCCGCGAGAAGAAAAAGGTGATCATGACCATCGCCGCGCTCTTTATTTTGATTTTCTTCACTGTATATGCTGCTTCCTGCTTCGTCACCTGCGGCAAGCTCTTTTCCAGCCTTTTTGATGCAAATTATCAAACCATGATGATTATCGGTGCACTGTTTGTCATCCTCTATACCTTCCTCGGCGGATTCTTGGCAGAGAGTGTGTCTGATTTCATGCAGGCACTGGTCATGATCGGCGCACTGTCGGTTGTGTTGATCGTGGGTACGGTCAGCGCGGGTGGTATCGGTGTTGTCATTGAAAACGCCAAGGCTATCGACGGTTTCTGGAATTTCTTCACAACTGCTTCGCCCACCGTTGATGCAAACGGCGTACAGACCGTTGTGGACGGTGTGGCACAGTTCGGTACACCCAACGTCTATAGCGCGTTGTCGATTATTTCTTGCATGGCATGGGGACTTGGCTACTTTGGTATGCCTCAGGTTCTGCTTCGCTTCATGGCAATCCGTCATGAAAAGGAACTCAAGCTCTCCCGACGCATCGCAACGGTGTGGGTGGTGATCTCGCTTTTCGCCGCCGTGATGATCGGTGTGCTCGGCCGTACGCTCTATCCGACCGAGGCTGCTCTGTTGACCAAGAGTGGTGCGGAAAATGTCTTTATCACCCTGTCGCAGGGTTTGCTTCCCGCCCTGTTTGCCGGCGTGGTCATGGCAGGCATCCTTGCCGCAACCATTTCTTCCTCCGACTCCTATCTGTTGATTGCGGCATCTGCCGTTTCCAAAAATATCTATCAGGGTATCCTCAATAAAAAGGCAAGTGACAAGAGCGTTATGTGGGTTTCCCGCGTTGTTCTGCTTGCCATTACCCTGATCGGTGTTCTCATCGCACTGGATGAGGACAGCGTGATTTTCCAGGTCGTCTCCTTTGCATGGGCAGGCTTTGGTGCCACCTTTGGTCCGCTTCTCCTCTTCTCGCTCTTCTGGAAGCGTACAACGCGCGCAGGTGCTGTTGCCGGTATGTTGACGGGCGGCGTCATGGTCTTTGTTTGGAATCTGCTCATTAAGCCCATCGGCGGCATCTTTGGTGTCTATGAGCTCTTCCCCGCGTTTGTCCTGTCTTCCCTTGTGATCGTCGTTGTATCGTTGATTACCCCCGCTCCTTCTGCTGAGATTCAGGCTGATTTTGAAAAAGCACGTGCAACGAGTGCGGCGAGTGAATCTGTGTAATCGATGAAGATGAGCGATCGTATAGGCTTTGATCGCTTCAATTGGCGTCGCCTTGCTTTTTGCATGGCGACGCTTTTTTGTGCGATTTTAATTTCCGCCTCACTTTTCTCACGTCCGGCTTTATTGGAGATCCATGTGCTTGATGTGGGGCAGGGAGATGCTATCCTGGTCCGCAGTGCCGAGCAGATCTTGCTGATTGATGCAGGAACAAATATGGCAGAGGAGTATCTCAACGCTTTTCTGCACAGCATGGGGATCAAGCGGATAGATGTCTTTATTTGTACACACCCCGATGAAGATCATATCGGTGGTGCCGATGCCGTTCTATACGGTCTGGAGGTGAGCTGCCTTTATCTGCCTGCCATCGACAGCGATGACGAAAATTTCACCAAACTGCTCACAGCAGCCGTCGAAACAGGCGCAGTTGTGCGGATTGCGGAGGTTGGTGAGCGTTTTTCCATCGGCGAGGCGGAGGTACAGTTTCTGGGGCCGCTGGCACTCGATGGCGAAACAAATAATGCAAGCATCATCACCCGTATTACTTGCGGAAACACCTCCGCACTTTTGATGGGAGATGCCGAACTGGCGGCAGAGACGGCACTGCTTGGAGCCTGGTCTGATGATGCGCTGGATGTTGATCTGCTCAAGCTCGGGCATCATGGCGCGTCGACTTCTACGTCGGCCGCACTGTTGGAGGCAGTCACACCGCGCTTTGCTGCTATCTCCTGCGGGGCGGGGAACGATTACGGTCATCCGGCACGCAGCACGATCGATGCATTGCTTGCACGCGGAATTGCCGTTGGGCGTACCGATCGCGACGGACGGTTGATATATTGCTCAGACGGCACGCGATTTTGGCGAAAAAAGTGACGCAAACAATATCGTTCACGAAAAATTCATGTTTTGTTATTCTCCCGTTTTACTTGTGGATGTATACTGTATATAATTGTATTGTTGCGAGTTCAACGTCTTGATCCTGTGCTGCAAGGAGAGTTGTATGAAAAAACGCCATCGCTTCTTTTATTGGCTTCTTCGACCACCAGTGATTGCATTTTTGAAGTGGAAATTCGGGTATACATACGAAAAGCCCAAACAGCTTCCCGATCATTATCTGGTTATCTCCAATCATGTGACCGATTATGATATGCTCATGGTCGGGGCGAGTTTCTCGCGACAGATGTATTTTGTCGGCAGTGAGCACATCGCGCGTTGGAAACGGCTTTATCCCTTGCTTCGATATGCGTTTGCGCCTATCCTGCGCCATAAGGGCGCATCGGCGGCCGCGTCGGTGTTGGAGATTTTGCGCTGCCTTCGCCGAGGGCATAATGTTTGCCTGTTTGCCGAGGGCGTACGCTCTTGGGATGGCAGAACCTCGCCCATTCTCCCCTCGACGGCTAAGCTGGTGAAAACGGCAGGCTGCGGTCTTGTCACCTATAAAATCAAGGGCGGCTACTTTGCCAGCCCCATGTGGTGCGGTGCCAAAACCCGCCGCGGATATGTCCATGGAGCCCCCGTTCACGTCTATACCCCTGAGCAGCTCAAACAGATGAGTGATGAAGAGGTTTATGCCGCCATCACGGGCGATCTGGCAGAGGATGCTTATGCTGCGCAGATGGAAAATCCCCGGCGATATCGCGGCAAACGGCTGGCTGAGGGGCTGGAGAACTTGCTCTTCCTCTGCCCGTCCTGCGGGGCTGAAGACAGCTTTGCGGCGAGCGGAGATCATGTGCATTGTCGGAACTGCTCGCTTTCCTTCCGGTATACCGAGGAGGGGATGCTCGAGGGTGCACCGTATACAACGGTCAGAGATTTTGCCGATTGGCAGAAGCAGCAGGTCAGTGCACTTGCCGAGCAAGAATATATTTGCTCGGTTCCACAGGCAGAGCTTTTCTGTGTTGAGTCACATCGCGCCGAATGTGTCGCAAAGGGGGAGTTGGAAATGACACCTGACGCCCTGCGGTGCGGCGAGATGGAATTTCCCCTGGCGCAAATCGGGCAGCTGGCTATGCACGGTCAGCGGATTCTTGTGTTTATGTGTGATCATCATTATTATGAGCTGGTTGTCGCCGATGGTGGGAACGCGCTGAAGTTTATGTGGTTTTTCAACTGTTATCAAATACAGCTTCAGGAAAAGGTGGGGTAAGATATGGATTTTTCGGCAGCAAATACACAGTTATGGAATTCGGTTATGCAAACGGGCATTATCGCAGCACTGATGCTTCTGGCCAACGTGCTGCGGCAAAAGGTTGCATTTATTCGCAACAGCTTGATGCCGACGGCGGTTTTGGCGGGGTTTATTCTGCTTATCCTGCGTTCAACAGGCATTCTGCGCATAGATGCTGAGTTTCTTGAAGTCGTCACTTATCATGCAATTGCGCTGGGATTTATCGCACTTTCCCTGCGTATTCCCGAACAGCAAAGCCGTTCAGGTGCTTTGGCGGCCAGTAAAAACGGTGCGCTGATTGTCAGTGCATACCTGGTGCAGGCGCTTGTGGGACTTGCCATTTCGCTGTTGCTTGCCTATACCTTTATGCCCGATCTCTTTAAGGCGAGCGGAATTCTGCTGCCGATGGCATACGGACAGGGGCCAGGGCAGGCAAACAATGTCGGCACAACCTATGAGGCACTGGGATTTACCGGAGGCAGAAGCTTCGGCCTTTCGCTGGCTGCCGCAGGTTATCTGTGCGCATGCGTCGTGGGTGTGGTTTATCTCAACGTCCTCAACCGCCGCGGGAAAATCCGCCGTGTATTCGACAAAGATTATGTCACTGGCTCTATAACAGTGGATACCTTCCAGGACAGTAATGAGATTCCGATCTCAGAGTCGGTGGATAAGCTCAGTGTACAGGCCGCATTGGTGGCATTGATCTACCTTTTGACCTATCTCTTTACTTTGGGCATTACGCGCTTGCTTGAAGCGGTGGCACCCGGTCTGGCGGCGACGGTCAGCACACTGCTCTGGGGCTTCAACTTTATTGTCGGCTCGCTGATTGCCGTTTGCTGTCGAAGCCTGTTCAAGCATCTGCGCCGGTTCAAGCTGATGAATCATCAGTATCAGAACAACTATCTTCTCAGCCGTATCTCGGGGCTCGCTTTTGATTATATGACCATCGCCGGCATTGCCAGCATCAACATCAGTGACCTCGCAGGAAACTGGGTCCCGTTCCTTGCCATGGCCATCATCGGCGGCATCGTGACCTTCATTTATTTGCTTGCCATGTGCCGCAAACTTTATCCTGATTATGTTTATGAAGGGTTCTTCGGAATGTTCGGTATGCTGACGGGTACTATCAGCTCTGGGGTTCTCCTCCTGCGCGAGGTCGATCCGGAACTGAAAACTCCCGCATCCAACGATCTCATCACAGGCAGTTCGTTCGGGATTGCATTCGGTATTCCCGTCCTTCTTTTGATCAGTTTTGCCGCCAAGAGCGAACTGACAGTTTGGCTGTCGCTGCTTCTGATCGGTATTTATCTTGCGGCTTTGCTGCTGTATATGCTCAAGGCCGGCAAGGGAAAAAAGAAGTAATCGATGAGCTGCAGGGGAACTGTTGAAAAAGTTCCCCCGTCCCCTCTCAAAAATCCGAAAAACGGGTGCTGCGATAATTTGCGCAGTACCCGTTATATTTGTCTTATTTGATGTATGAAAGTTTCGGGGAGGGGCTTTTCAAAAAGCCCCTCCCCATGAATTATCGTCTCGCGTTATCGATTGCCCGATCAGCGGCACAATAGAAGAGAGTGAGCGCGACCCCCAGCAGAATACCGCCGATGATGTCGCTTGGCCAGTGCACACCCGAGAACAGGCGTCCCACCACAATGAGCACTGCCGCAAGCAGGGCAGATCCCGCCGCGATTCGGCGGAGAATGGGCTTGTCCGTACGTGCGGTGAAGCACACTGCCGCCGAGCCGAGAGTGCAGATCGCCAGCATGGTGTGTGAAGAGGGGTAGGAAGCTTCAAGCAGTCCGTCGGTTAAAACAGGGCGGTAGTTGATGATCCACAGCTCAAACCCCACATAACAAGCCGCCACGGCAAGATAAAGCGCGGCGAGAAGATACAGATGGGGATCCACGGCGCGCAGACTGCGGCGGCGAATCAGCTGCCATGCACCGAGAAGGGCAAAGCCGCCCGCCGTCGCAAGTGGGAGAAGGCCCAGCACTTCGCTGAGCAGATGCCATCCGGTATGTGGGCAGAGGAGATCATAGACCGTGCGATTGAATGCGGCGAGTCCAACGATCGATTCGGACGGCCCGATGGGGGCGCGGTCAACGGTCAAAACCAACACGGTCCAGAGGACAAACAGAAGCAGAACCGATATTGCCGAGCCGAGCAGATATTTTACTTTCCTTGTCATATTAAGCTCCTTTTTACAGTCCGGTTAACTCATCGAGATAATCTTCAATGATGCCGAAGCTGCCGTTTTCCTTTTCTTCAAGCAGGATGTCCCCAAACGCGTCCTGCGCCGCATTATTGATCAAATCGACCGCGGCATCCAGCATCAGTCCGTTTGCCTTTGCTTCGGCTTTTGCGGCGACCATATCACCTTTGCACAGGGCCCGCAGAACGCCGTCAAGATGAGCGGAGATCAGCTGCCCAACAAGTCCCTCTTGAGTCCCGGGCAGGGCTGCTGCGGGCGCGGAGGGCAGGGCAGACATAGGGATTGGTGTGGACACGGGCAGAGAATCTTCCTTCTCGTCAAAGGCTTCGACCAGTCGCTGTGTCATTTGCCAGGAAGACTGCTCGATTGCGGCGGCATTTTGGGGAGAGAGTGTGGTCGAGAGCGGCTCGTAGAGGGGCGCATATCGCTTTTCTTCTGCGGCCTCCGCACGTTTGGCAGGCGTCATTGCCTGACGGGCGGGGAGATGTTTGGCGAAGTAATCATCGAGAACTGCACGTGTTTCATGAGGAAGTGCATACAGCCCCAGACGCGACTTGATGCCCAGATGTGCGCGCAGTTTATTTTCGCTGTATTTGATCATGTCGGTGACCAAAAAACGCAGCTCATGCGAGCGGGTAAAGCTACAGTATTCAATCTCGATGCGATATTTGTTCTCGTGGGCACAGAGTGCACCGCCGAAAGCATCGCGGGAAAGAATGCTGTCCTGAAGGTTGCCCCCTGCCAGCGGATGGTCGGGGTTAGCCGAGAAAACGTCGACGGTGTGAGAGAGTGCAGCGGGAATATGCCGATCGTAAAGTGGAAGATTTTCTCCCGTGGCAAATTTGCTCTTTCGATAGTCGTAATTGGATGCAAAGCGGATGAGTGCATCGACGTACGCCCGATTGTGCTCGCCGGGACGGTTCAGCCAGAACTCTTTGAAGGGGGAGCCGGCGATCAGGATATCGAGCGCGTCATCGGGCAGAAAATCGGGGGCCGGCAGGTGATGGACCAGACAGTAGTCACAGATCCATTCACCCAGGAAACGGTCAAGGCGGGGATAACGGGCGCGATAGCCTTGCCAGAGTGCGCATATCGCCGAAAGTCCGGCCTGCGGCTCAATCTCTTGACCGAGATTGATAATTTCGTACAGATAAAGCAGAAGATAGGTGTAGTCACAGTCGGGATAGTTGCCCAAACGCACCTGCCCTCGCCAGTACAGGTACCAATTTAACCGATTTTCTGTTAGCTGTGTGTATTGCGGCACATAGGAAAAGAATGGCTCACGGGGGCATGGCGAGGCCTCAGCATGCCAATAACGCCGCGCATCCTCCACAAAGCGTTCGTAATACCGGTAAGCCGATGGCCAGCGATAAATACGCACTGTGTGAATCAGGGAATTTGAGGGCTGATAAGTGTCAATCGGCTCGGGCTTTTTGCTTGGCTGAGTCAGATTGGCAAGGGGGACGTCATGCTTGACCAGCGGCGCACCGTTGTCGACCTCGGCGGCTTTTGCCTGATCGGGTTGGGGATTTTCGCTGTCCCGCGTGGGGTGGGGGGCATCAATAACCAGCTCTACCGTCTCGGTCGAATGTGCCTGGGGCGGGGTGCGCATGCCGCCTTGTTTGCGGGGGAGCAGTTCATCGATGCTCCAGAAGCGGTCGAGCTCCTCGCTGCGGTGATTCTTTTCTGCCACACAAATCCCTCCTCCTCATTTCCTTACTATTATTATAACAGAAACGGCGTGTCTGTGCAAGAGATTTGCCGATTTATCCCTCTCCAATTGCCCCTTGACAGTATTCGCCTTTTCCTGTACAATATAAATATCCGAATCAAGATAGGAGGGAAGGCAAATGGAGAAGAAATATCGCCGCCTTTGTGCGCGCTTGGGATGGGCAATGCTCTTTCATCTTTTGTTCATCAATGTATTCATGCTCGGCGGGATGTTGCTTTACAACCTCCTGGCCGTAACATTGGACGATCGCACCTACAGCCTTGGGTATGAGCTGGTTTATGCTGTGCTGTATTTGGCTGCATTTATGCTGCCTGTCTTGCTTTTCCGTATCTTGTCCCGCAAGGAAACCCCTGTACCGATGGGGATGGAGCCGACATTTCCTCTGCAAGCTATACCCATGGTGCTGGCTGTTCTTGGCATAAACCTTGCCTGCGCATATTGCAACAGCTTCTTTATGCAGCTCCTCGATACAATGGGGATTGCGAATCTGCTCGATTATGTTGAGATGGCTGCCTTCCGGTATCCGGAGGATTTTGTCCTGCTGCATCTCAGCCTGTCATTGGTTCCCGCTTTTTGCGAAGAATTTCTTTTCCGCGGCTTGATTTGTGCACGTCTGATGCCCTATGGCAAAACCACTGCCATCATTGCCTCGGCAGTTTTGTTCGGTTTGATGCACGGCAACTTAGGTCAGCTTTTTTATACGACCATGGCGGGTGTCATGCTGGGTTGGTGTTATGTTGAGACACGCTCGATCTGGCCCTGCGTCATTGCCCATATGCTCAACAATCTGCTTGGTTTTTTGAGCGAATATTGGTATGCCGCTCTGCCGGAGGGAAAAGCTGTGCTGATCGATACTATTGTTTGTTGTGCCGTTATGCTGGCGGGGCTGATTTGTCTGAGCGTTATGATCTGTTCACGCCGCCGGAAGAAATTGCCGCTGACGGGACTGGGCAACACACGCCCCATCTCGGTTCAGCTTGGTGCCGCATTGCCGATGAGAGAGCGGCTGCGCGGATTTTTCCGCCCTTCGATGATTGTCTATTTTGTGCTTGCCTGCGGCGGGATTTTGTTCTACTTGCTGTTGGGAGGGCTGTTCGCCTTTTTTGAATGACAGGGCGTATCTATTTCGGTTTAAGCGAGGTATCATATGAAGCGAAGCGATTATGATTGGATGCAGATTGCGTTGGATGAGGCAAAGATTGCGGCATCGGTGGGAGAAGTGCCTGTCGGTGCAGTTTTGGTGCGCGGAGACGAGGAAATTGCCCGTGCTCACAATTTGCGCGAGACCGAGGGCATGGCAACCGCACATGCAGAGCTGCTTGCCATCGAAGCCGGCTGTCGAGCCGTCGGCGGTTGGCGGCTGGCAGACTGCACCCTTTACGTCACACTTGAACCGTGTCCCATGTGTGCAGGTGCAATTGTGAATGCACGCCTGCCGCGCCTGGTGTATGCTGCCCGCGATCCCCGTGCGGGGGCATATGGAAGTCTGCTTAATTTCAATGCCTACCCGCTTAACCATCGGGTTGAAATCTGCACGGGAGTTTGTGCCGATGAGGCACTGCTGCTGCTGCAATCTTTTTTTGCATCCAAACGAAAGTAGAGTGCTTTTTGCAAAATAACGCAGATCGGCTTGCATTTTTAGGGGAAATATTTGCTTTTTTCCCGATTGTTTTGTGTTTTTTGAAATTTTTTTGTTTTGAACTTTGTTTGATACTTGACAAACGAAGAAAATTATGGTATGATAATCATCATACCATAAACATACATACGGAGGCATTATCATGGAAAAGCTGATTGTGATCCTCACATTTGCAGCGGCTGTATTTGCCCTGCTGTACGCGTTGATTACAGCACGCAAAGTCATGAAGTTCTCGGAAGGTACCGATTTGATGAAAAAGATCTCCCTGTCTGTTCGAACGGGTGCAAATGCATTCCTGCGCAGACAGTATAAGATCGTTTTGGTTTTCTTTGTCATTATGTTTGTTGTGCTGGGGGTAATGGCACTGTTGGAGCTGCTCACCCCGTTTGTTCCGTTCGCATTTTTGACGGGCGGATTCTTCTCGGCACTCTCGGGATTCATTGGCATGAAAATTGCCACAGCTTCGAATGCAAGAACTGCCAACGCTTGCCGTGAGGGACTCAACCGCGGTCTGCGTGTCGCTTTCTCGGCGGGAAGCGTGATGGGCTTCACCGTTGTCGGCCTTGGTTTGCTTGATATTTCGGTGTGGTTCTTCCTTTTGAAGTTCGTTTTCCATCTTTCTCCCGCGGATATTACAGGTGCTATGCTTACCTTTGGTATGGGTGCATCCTCTATGGCGCTTTTCGCTCGGGTGGGCGGCGGTATTTTCACCAAGGCTGCTGACGTGGGTGCCGACCTTGTCGGCAAGGTAGAAGCAGGCATTCCCGAGGATGATCCCAGAAACCCCGCAGTTATCGCAGACAACGTCGGCGATAATGTCGGTGACGTTGCGGGCATGGGCGCTGACCTCTATGAATCTTATGTTGGTTCGATTATTTCTGCCTGTGCACTCGGTGTTGCGGCACTCGGTTCGATTACTGCAATGGCGCTGCCCATGATTTTGGCGTCACTTGGTATTGTTTGCTCTGTCTTGGGCACTTTCCTTGTCAGAACAAAGGAGGGCGCAAGCCAGAAACAGCTTTTGCGTGCCCTCTCCAGAGGTACCAATTTCTCGGCGATTCTGATCGCTGTTCTGGCCTTTCCGTTGGTTTATTTTATCCTGGGTAAGGAAAACTGGACCATCTATTTTGCCATTCTCTCCGGTTTGATTGCGGGTGTTTTGATCGGTCAATCCACCGAATATTATACCTCCGACAGCTATAAGCCTACCCGTAATTTGGCATGTACTTCCGAGACGGGAACCGCAACCATCATCATCGGTGGTCTTTCTGTGGGGATGCTCTCTACCTTGATGCCTATCGTGATTGTTTCTGTCTGCGTGCTCATTTCTTTCTTTGTATCGGGGGGCGCCGAGAATATGTCTTCAGGTCTTTACGGCATCGCACTTGCCGCTGTCGGTATGCTCTCCACCCTCGGCATCACGCTCGCAACCGATGCATACGGCCCTGTTGCCGATAATGCAGGCGGTATTGCCGAGATGGCAGGTCTGGAAAAGCAGGTCAGAGAGCGCACCGATGCACTCGACTCGCTCGGCAACACCACTGCCGCAACAGGTAAGGGATTTGCAATCGGTTCGGCTGCCCTGACCGCCCTTGCATTGATGGCATCCTACATCGACAAGATCAAGACGATTGAGGGTGGCGCAGAAAAAATTGCAAATCTGGAGATCACCAATCCCACCGTACTCATCGGTCTTTTTGTCGGTGCGTGCCTGCCCTTCGTTTTCGCTGCCCTGACCATGAATTCTGTTGGTCGTGCAGCGCAGAGTGTGGTCAAGGAAGTTCGTCGCCAGTTCAAGGAAATTGTCGGTCTGATGGACGGCAAGGCAGAAGCCGATTACGCAACTTGTGTGGACCTTTGCACCCAGGCAAGCCTTCGTGAGATGGTCCTGCCTACCGTTGTTGCGGTTGCAGTGCCGATCGTTGTCGGTATTGTTCTCGGCTGCACGGGTGTTGTCGGTATGCTCGCAGGTGCAACCGCATCGGGTTTCCTGATGGCAATCTTCATGTCAAACTCGGGCGGTGCTTGGGACAATGCAAAGAAGTATATCGAAAGCGGCGTCCACGGCGGCAAGGGCTCGGATTGCCATAAGGCGGCAGTTGTCGGCGATACGGTCGGCGATCCCTTCAAGGATACCGCAGGTCCCGCGATCAATATTCTCATCAAGCTGCTCTCGATGGTTTCTATTGTTTTCGCGGCAGTCGTGGTGAATTTCTCGTTGCTTTAATTCATTCATCATACCAAAAAGGTCAAGGCAATTAGCCTTGACCTTTTTATATTGTACAGTAGAATTGCATCACGAGAAAATGAGCGGCGGCGATGAGATTTTACCCTTCAAGCACCTCGTAAATTTCCATCAGCCGCTCCTCGACCTCCGCCTTGCGGGCATCGATCTCGGCGGCGCGGACATAGTCGGTTGCCGCCTCGCCGTACAGCTCCTTCTCCAGTGCCTCCAGCTCAGCTTCAAGCTTGATCTGCTCACGCGCCATAGCTTCTCTGCGCTTTTTCTCTTTTCGATCATCGTTGCGCGATTTCTTCTGCTGCAGATATTGCTCACGACCGCCGTTTGTCTCTGTTTCGGGCAGATCGGCGCGTGCCGCGGCGTAGAGCGCTTCACGCTCCGCCATCAACTCTCGCAGCTCGCTGTAGCCCTGCCCCTCATGTGTGACGCGATAGTCGTAGAGATCTCCTCCCCCCATTGCCTCGCCCGGGGAGAGTGCCAGAATGCGGGTTGCCAGCTTGTCGATGAGATAACGGTCGTGGGAGACGGTGATGAGCGTTCCGTCGAACCCCTCAAGTGCCGCTTCCAGTGCCTCACGGGAATTGATGTCAAGGTGGTTGGTCGGCTCGTCGAGGATAAGCAGGTTCATGCGGGAGAGAATGAGCTTTGCCAGCGTCAGCCGGGCCCGCTCACCCCCCGAGAGCACCGATACCGTTTTCTCAATATCATCGCCGCGAAAGAGGAAGAGGGCGAGTGCGTTACGAATCTCAAGTTCGGGCAGGGTAGGGTATGCCGACCACAGCTCCTCAAGTACGGTCTTGGTCGGTTCGAGATTTTGGTTTTCCTGATCGTAGTAGCCGATCTCCACATTGTATCCGAATTCAATCAGCCCCTCCGTCGGCAGGAGCTGATCCAGCATCAGCTTGATCAGCGTTGATTTTCCGCAGCCGTTTGGGCCGACGATGAACACGCGCTCCCGTTTTTTGATTAAAAAATCGAGTCCCGAGAAGAGGGAGCGGTCGCCGAACGCCATGGACAGCCCACGCGCCCGCAAAACTTCGTTTCCGCTTTCCCCAGATGCCGTAAAATGCATACGGATGGCTTTGGGCGGTGCTTGGGGCTTCTCAATCTTGACCATGCGCTCAAGCGCCTTCTCGCGGGATTCGGCGGCAATGATGTTGCGCTCGCGGTTCCATGCCCGCTGTTGAGCGATGTATGCCTCCTGACGCGCGATTTCCTTCTGTTGGATCTGATAATGCTTCTCCTGAATGGCGCGATCCTCTTCGTATTGCGCAACGCTCTGGGTGTATCCGCCGGTGTACAGCTTGGCGCGGCAGTGCTCGATGCGCAGTGTCTTATTGGTGACGCGATCGAGGAAAAAGCGGTCGTGGGAGATGATCAGCACATTGCCCGCATAATCAATCAAAAAATTTTCCAGCCACCCCATCGTCTCGATATCGAGATGGTTGGTTGGCTCGTCAAGGAGCAGAATGTCGGGTTCGGCGCAAAGCTGTTTTGCCAGCGCCAGGCGTGTGCGCTGACCGCCCGAGAGTACCTCAACCGATTGCCGCTGTGCCTCGGCATCGAAGCCCATTTTTGCCAGAATCGAGGCGGCCCGCCCACGAAATTCCAGCCCGCCGCCCTCGCTGTATTTGCGATATAGCTCGGCATATTCGCCCGAGAGCCGCATCGTTTCCTCGGTGGAGCGCGATTCATCGTGCAGTGCCGATTCCAACTCGGCTAAACGGGCCTCGGCGCGCAGGTGTTGGGGATATGCGGTGAACATCTGCTCAAGCACCGTGTCGCCGCAGAGATCGCTGACCTCGAACGCGCCGTCCTGTGTCAGAACACCTACCGTTTTGTTTTTGGAAAAGAAAATATTGCCTTCATCCGGCTCAAGCTCGCCCAAAATCAGCTTAAACAGCGTGGATTTGCCGCAGCCGTTGACACCGATGATGCCGAGCTTGTCCCCTTCTTCCAGCGAAAAAGACACCTTTTGGAGCACAGGCTTGATGCCGAAGGAGAGGGAAAGGTCGTTGACGGAAATGCTGGTCATAGTTGTTTACCTTTCTTGATCAATCGAAAATGGCGTGCGTCAGAGCGAGATCCTGATCTCGCGGGCAACGCCGAGAATGCGGGCTTCTCCCGTTTCGAAATCCACGGTTGAGAGCTCGATGGGGGAGTAATTTTCGTTCTCGGGCATCAGGAAAATCGCCTTTCCCTCGCGATGAAAGCGCTTCACTGTTGCACTGTCCCCCCCAACCAGACACGCAACGATTTCCCCCTCTTCTGCGTACTGCTGCTTGCGAAAAAGGACAAGTGACCCCTCAACCATACCGATGTCGCGCATACTGTCCCCGCGGATGCGCAGATAAAAGTGCTCGTCCGCTTCAGCGGGGGAGATGGATGCATCGGCATAGCCGAGCAGGGTTTGATCGGTAATGATGGGCTGTCCCGCACGAATTTCACCGATGATAGGGACGGAGACGGGATTGCGGGGGATCTCTCGCCCCATCATCATATCCAAGGTCAGCCCAAAATAATCGGCAATGCGCGCAAGTTTGTCGGCCTTGGGGGTGGAGCGACCGCTTTTCCAATCGGCAAAGGTGGTCGGGGAGATACCGGTGGCACGCGCCACACGGTAGGCAGAGGTATTGTGCGTTTTGAGCAACGCGGCAAATGCGGTGTAATCCATATTGCGGCAACCTCACGATTTTTTCGGAAATGCGATATATGCTATTGACAGACAATCGCATATGCGATATAATTTGCTCGAAGAATACAACAAACAGTATACCGTATTTTGCGCAAAAAGTCAAGGAAAACTTTGTTTTTATCAAAAAAAACGATATGATTGAGAAAATTCGGAGATGCGACAGGGGGCGAATCGGAGATGGAGCGAAATGCACAGAAAACAGCCGAGCAGTTAGCGGCTTATCGAACATATGAAAAAATGCTGAAAGCCACAGCATTGCGAGAGACGGAGAGCGGACGGGAGCGTCCCGGAGAGCGTGTGATGCTGACGATGCGTATGCGCGAGATTGAACGTCTGCTGCGCGAACTGCCGATCGGCAATGTGCGCCTTCTGTTGGAGCTGCATTATCTGCAGGGGATGAGCGTGGAAGGCTGTGCCGCGCAGATGGGAATCAGCCGTGCGACAGCATTTCGCTTGAAACAGCGCGGTCTGTGCATGGTCGCAGCCCGCACAAATCGCGCGGCCGAGCATGCATAAATACACACGGGACGGGCAACACTATCCACGAATCCGAAAACCAAGGAGGAATAAACATGACCGGAAAAACTGCCGCCGCCGCAGGAATTGTGGGAGGTCTGCTCTTGATGAGCGCAGTTGCCGTGCGCAGTACGCCCAAAATGCGTGTCCGCCGCATGACACGTCGTGCGGGACAGACGATGGATGCCGTGGGCAGCATGCTGCAGAGCATGGCGATGATGACCAAATAAGAAAAGGCTGACGCACTGCGTCAGCCTCTTCTTATTTCACACAGCTTATCGCTGCGGCTTGAAAAATTGGTAGAAATTGCAGGGAATTATGCCATTGTAGAGACGGCGGATTTTGTCGGCACGCCGCCCGTAGAGACGCTCAAAGCCCTCGTGCGAGGTCAGAACATAAATCTGCCACGGCGCAAATGATGCAAGGCGCTCACCCATCGCACGGTAGAGCAGCTCAACCTCCTCGGGTGTCATCAGTCGCTCACCGTAGGGGGGATTGCAGACAATCGTTCCGCGGCAATCGGGCTTCTCGATGGTGCGTACATCGGCTTCAAACACCTTGAGGTAAGCCGACATTCCCGCACGCCGTGCATTCTCGCGTGTCAGTGCAACGCAGGCAGGATCAATGTCGGATGCCCACACCGCAAAATCTGCATCTTCATCAATGGATGCGATGGCTTCATCACGCCCATCCTCCCAAAGATCGGCGGGGATCCACGGGTAGGCTTCTGCGGCGAAGGTTCGCCCAAGCCCGGGGGCGGTTTTGCTCTGCAGGAGAGCTGCCTCAATGGCAATGGTTCCCGAGCCGCAGGTGGGATCCCAAAACAGCACGTCATTGCGCGGTCGGGCGGTCATGGCAAGCGCTGCGGCAAGCGTTTCGCGCAGGGGGGCGGCGTTTGCGGCAGGCCGATAACCGCGCTTGTGCAGGGCGACGCCTGAGGTATCGATCATCAGTGCCGCTTCATCCTTAAAGAGGAAAAACTCAATCTGATATTTCACACCCGTCTCGGCAAACCATTGCTGCCCATACGCGCGGGAGAGCGCGCTGACAATCGCCTTTTTGACGATGCTCTGGCAGTCGGGGACAGAATAGAGCGTGCTGCGGATGGCGTGTCCTTTGACGGGAAATGCATCGTCAGCGCCGATAAAATCCGCCCAGGGCAGTGCCGCTGTGCCATCGAAGAGCTCGGTGAAGGTACGGGCAGGGAATCGGCCGAGAAGCAGGTAAACGCGCTCTGCGGTACGCAGGTGCAGATTACAGCGCGGGATGGCATCCATGCCGGCACGGAAATAAACCCGTCCATCCATTGTTTCGGTGCGTGTTACCCCAAGCGCGTCAAGCTCAGCGCCAAGCAGTTTTTCCAGTCCGAACAGACAGGTCGCGACAAAATCGTATATAGCCATGAAATTTCCTCGTTTGCGTGTTTTGCTATAGTATAGCACATCCCGCGATTTTTTGCAAGTATGCGGCAGAGAATAAAGCCAATGGGGGAACCGCAGAAGCTGTGCGGTTCCCCCATTGGCTTTGTGAAGGGAGAGAATTATTTTTCAAAATACATTTCCACGCCGAAATCCCAGAGCGGATAGGGGGAGACAGGTACATCATAGACGGTCAAGCCCATGTTGACACCGGTGGCGGAAAAGAAGCCGGTGCTGCCGGTTTTACCGATCACCTGACCTGTCGTTACCGTATCGCCTACATTAACGCTTGTCTCGCCCAGGTGCGAATACCAGCTTTTGAGACCATAACCGTGCTCAATGACGATGGTCTTACCCGTCAAATCGGTCATGCCGACATAAATGACGCGGCCGTTGTTGACGGCGGGGACATCAACCGAGCCATAGGTGTAGAAGTCAACACCTGTCATGCGATAGGTCTCGCCCGTGGCTTTGATGGTGCGGTAGCGACCGAAACCGGTGACCAGAATGCCGCCCATCACATCATTGACGCGATAATCGAGGAAAACACCCGACCAGTAGTGGGTTGAATCAGCGACCGCGTAAACATCACGCATGGTGTTCTCAAATGCCGCGATGGTTGCGGGGGTGCGGTGCGCGTTGACCAGTGTTGTCGAAATTTCATAATTGTGCGTGCCGAAGGTTTTGTCGGCGATGCTGAGGTTGATGGTTTGCGAGGTGATGCCGTAACCGATGGTAAAGGTGTACGCTTTGTGCTCAAGTTCATACGAGATCGGAATGAGTGCGTGCACATATTTGCCGTCGGCAAAGAATTTTGGCGTGTAGTTGATCGACGGTTCAGCCGAGAAGGTAATCTTGCTGATATCGGCAACATTGATACCCGTCAAAACGACAAAATCACCCGGCTCAATCTCGCTTCTGCCGAGATAGAACTCGGCGGGGGCGACAATGTCGGCCTTAAACTGGTAGGTTGCATGACCGTAATAATCGCGTGTGCTGTCCTCATACCAGTTGGCATCAAGGTGAAGCGAGAGGGTTTTTGATTCGCTGAGGTCAATGGTAGAGATATTGGCGTAGCTGCCTTCGTAGATCAGCGTGCCGCCGTCATAAACCTTAACATTGAGTGCGTCGGGGGCAACAGAGAAGTTCAAATCAATGCCGCCCTCCATGGAATAGGTCAGCGTCTCGGTTTCGGTGGTTAGATTGTTTCTTTCGATAAAGCTGCCGTTTGCCGCACGGTAGCTCCAGCTGACCGTGTTGGGGGCGATGGTCTGACCATCTGTGCTGACCAGAGAGGGGACGGAGGAAGTGTTATAAAGGGCGAGCGCATAGGGGGTGGAGACAAACTTTTGTGCCTGTGCCTGTTCAATTTGGTAGACAGAACCCATATCGTCGACGAAATAGCAATTGTGCGCATCCGCCGAGAAATAATATTTGTAATCCACCGATTTTTTGCCTGTGTAATATGTGACCTTGTAGAACGGATGACCGACCAGCTGAGCGGGCAGCTCGTCGCGCTTGACCGCGGTATTGCTCATCTCGTCAAAGAGCGCAACAATATCGTTTCCGCCATCACTTGCGGCAAATTTGAAGATTTCTCCCTGCGGGTCTGCGATTTCCATGCGGTCAACGCGCTGTGCGCTGACGGGATCATCTTTGGTCATGGCGTAGTTGGCAATGGCCAGATAAGTGGGGATAAACAGTGCAATGACACAAAGAACAGAAATGATAATTTTTTTGATATTCATAGGCAGCTCCTTGCTCGTGTTGGCATATGGGAATACATCATATATTATACACCATTTTTCCTCTGCGGTCAAGTGGAATTTCGGCGGATTTGGGAATGCGGGCGAGAAAAAGGGGGCTTTTTGCGCTGAAAAATCTGCGCCGATTGCATTTTGCGTGCAATCGGCGCAGAGCCGGGGATTATCAGCGGATTTTTCTTGCCTCCAGATAGTAGCGTTTATCTTCTGCGTGTCCCATGGAGAAGGTCTTGCGGGGCAGGGCACCGTCAAAGAGCACTGTTTTGAAGAGCTGGTCTTTTTCCATTCCCTCAAAAAGAAAACCGATCGCCCGCGGACGCTCTGCGAGTGTGCGCAGTGAACTCTCACCGTGAATGTAATCAATTTCGGCATCCGGATGGGTTTTGATATATGTATCAAGGAAAGCCTGCAGCGTGCCGACCGTCAGCTGCTGTACGGCATGGGGCAGGGGAATGATTTCACTTCCGTTTGCCCAGACCGCTTCGGTCTTCTGCCCCTCGACCGAGCCGTTCAGCGAGGCAGCGTAGGTTTTCAGTTCTGACAGCAAATCTTCGGGATCGACACCGAAAACAACGCGATAAATCGGCTCGAAATTCAATCCGCTGTCGTGCAGATTGACTACCTCAACCAAAGCATAGCGCGCAGGATGCGTTAGTGCCGCATCGCCGAGCTTTGCTTTGATTTCTTCATATGTTGCCTTGGCAGAAGCCAGTGAATGGTTGCCGTCACCCACTGCGAACAGCAGGGGAGCCTTGGCAGCACCGTATTTCTTTTCCATTTCTTCAACGGTGCCCAGCTTGGCAAGTGCGGTTTCTGCCGTTCGGCAGGCACCGTCATCCAGCCAGCGTCCGCAGACGTGACCGCCGCCCAGCATCAGATCAAAGTCATACGCTACCTCAAGCTCATTTGCACGGGCAAAAATCGGCTCAATCACCGTGCAGTCGGGATCGTCGATGAGCAGCATCACATGGGGAAGTTCCAGCGGTGCATCGCGGCGAATGGCAACGCGGGGCGGGATGCGCTCAAGCACCGTCCCCTCGGTTGCACGGATGGGGGTCTGCGCACCGCGGGTGTAGTCATACGCTTCAAGATCAACCGCGCCGATCAACCCGCGGCGATGTGTTCCGTCCGATTGCGTGCGGTCGAGAAAAATCATGCGGTTGGGATGGCAAATGAGCAGATCGCGCAGGGCGTCGTGCATGGCGGCATTGATGGCGGGGATGCGGGTTTCCGCTTCGCTGAGCCAAACCTCGGGCAGAGTCAGACGAAGGGTTGACGGAGCATCGCCGACCGTATCGATGGCCCCGGCCCAATAGTTGGGTTCACTGGTGAATTGGTCGCAGGCAACAACTGCCCAGCGGCTTCCGTCGGTGCGGGTAAAATCGGGGAGAAGAATGTCGGCGGGAAAGAAGCAGGGGTTCATGGCATAATCCTTTCTGTGGGGAGTTAATTTAGGGGCTTTTGTGCGCGGAAGAGCAGATAGTTGTCGCGATCAACGGGATCTGCCGTCACCGCCGTAAATCCTGCGGCAATGAGAAGCTCATGCTCATGCTCGGCAGTCAGCGGCGTATCGATGTGAGGGAGGGTTCCATCATTCTCCCGATAGAGCGAAAATTGACGCGCCTCACTCTCGCTGCTGTCAACGATATAATCGGAATTGATGAAAAGCCCACCCGCGCGAAGAGCGGCGAAGATACGGCGATAAAGCATCAGCTTGTCGGCGGGGGCAAAGTGGTGCAGCGCCGAGGTGGAGATGACGGCATCATACCCCACACCCAGATCAGCCGAGAAAAAATCGCCGCAGATAATCCTGACATGATCGGCAAAGGGGCGTTCGGCAAGCCGAGCAAGCATTTCGGCACAGAGATCAATCGCTGTTACCTCTGCAAGGGGAAAACGGGCAAACAGCGAAAAAAGCTCCAGCCCCGTCCCCGCGCCCAAGTCGAGGATACGCGCGGTCCCCTCGGGCAGGGCATCGGTAATTGCCGATTTTGTGGGCATAAACTCGGCGTGTACATCGTCATACCCGTCGCAGCGCTCGGCGAAAAAGCGGCGCATATCTTCATTTCTTTTCTGCAGATCCATATCGGCTCCTTGTGTTTTTTTACACTATACCACAAAATTCGTCATTTTGCAAGTGCAGAAGGAAAAGAGATAAAAAATTTTACGAATGGGCAAAAAATGGTTGCACGCGCAACGAAATTGTGTTATAATAAATGCAAACCGTAAAGGGAAAGGCTTCGCTGCGGCGGAGAAAGGTGTGTATATGGGACCGATGATGGGCCCGGGCGGGCGGCATTATGAGCATCAAAAGGTGCCGAAACCGACATCGCCGAGGGATGTACCTCGCTATCTGCGTGAATTGCTGGGCGTATTTTTCACCCGTATGCTCTATATATTCCGTCTGGTTTGGGAGGCGGCGCCATGGATTCTCTTCGTGATGATGTTTATGTCGCTCTTCAACGGAATTATGCCCCTTGTGGGCTCTTTCCTCTCCAAGGACATTATTAACGGACTTCAGCTGGCACTGGAGGCGCGATTCGGCGGAGCCATCCCCGACTTTCGTCCCATTATGCTGACTTTGATCTGGTTTTTCCTCTACCGCATCATCAATCAGGTTGTCAGCCATGTCAATACCGCTATTACCCGTGTCTCGGGTGAGTTGGTTGTCAATCATATCAAGGTCAAAATTATGGAGAAAGCCAAGTCGCTGGATATGGCAAGCTTTGATATTCCCGATTTTTACGAGCGGCTGGAAAACGCCAACCGTGAGGCGGGAAATCGCCCGGTGCAGATTCTCTCCTCAACCTTTGATATGATCAGCCGCCTGGTCAGTTTGATCAGCTATATCATCGTGCTGGGGGCTGTCAGCCCGCTGGCGCCTGTGCTGATGATTGCCGTTTCGGTTCCGTCGGCGATCATCAATTTCGTTTATCGCCGCAAGACCTTTTCGTATATACGCCACCGTTCCAAGGACCGTCGGCAGATGAATTATTATTCAGGCCTTCTGGTGAATAAAGACATGGCGAAGGAAATCCGTATTCTGGGGCTTTCGGATAGCTTTATCGGACGGTATAAGGCCGTTTTCATACATTATTTCGCAGGGCTTCGCCGCCTGATTGTGGGGGAGAATATCTGGCATATCGCCCTGGCAGTGCTGCAAGCGGCGGTGAACTGTGCCTTCTTCGTCTATATCGCATATCTTGTTTTTGCAGGCGAGCTGCTCATCGGTGACTATTCGTTCTATACCGGGGCGCTGACTTCGATCTCGACAGGGGTTGCGGCACTGATTTCGATCAGTGCAACCATTTACGAAGGGACGTTGTTTATCGATAATCTCATTACCTTCATGAAAGAGGAGCAGACCATTCTCCCGCGGCTGGATGTTCCCGCTGAAGTCAATCACGGTGCACCGCATACCATCGAGTTCCGTGATGTCAGCTTCCGCTATCCAGGCACCGAGCGTGATGTGATTTCCCATCTCAACCTGACGGTTGAAGCGGGGCAGACGCTGGTAATTGTCGGACTGAACGGTGCAGGCAAGACAACCCTGATCAAGCTGCTGACGCGTTTGTATGATCCAACCGAAGGTGAGATTTTGCTCGACGGACGCGACCTGCGTGACTACGATGTTGCCGATCTCTACTCGATGTACGGCATCCTCTTCCAGGATTTCGGCAAATATGCCGTGACAGCCGCCGAGAATATCGCCTTCGGTAATATCCGACGTCCGCTTGACGAGGCGGCAATCCACGCCGCTGCCGAGCAGAGCAATGCGGAAAGTTATATCCGCGACCTGCCCGACGGCTATGAGACGCCCCTGATGCGCATCTTTGAGCCCAACGGCATTGAGCTCTCAGGCGGCCAGTGGCAGAAGCTGGCGATTGCCCGTGCCTTCTATGCCGATTCGGATGTTCTCATCCTCGATGAGCCGACCGCCTCCCTCGATCCGATGGCTGAGCAGGAGATTTTCAATCAGTTCGATGCACTTCGTCAAGGCAAAACGACCATTTTTGTCTCGCACCGTCTCTCCAGTGCTACCACGGCATCAAAGATTGTCGTGTTGGAATATGGGCGAATCATCGAAGAAGGAAATCACTTCGAATTGATGGAAAAGAAGGGCAGATATTACGAGCTCTTCTCTACGCAGGCACGGCGTTATGTTGAAGGTACGCCGATCGACGGGGAAGAGGGGTATCGCCTACCGAGAGGGCATCGCCCACCCCACGGGGAATATGCAAAACATTTCGAATAATTATGCACAAAAAGAAGCATACCATGAGCGGATTGATGTACGCAATCCCGAAATTTTTGCGCCCCTCTTGACAAAATTCGTTTTTTTTCATATAATAACAAAAGGTAAGTTTTACTTGCCTTTTGTTTTTGTTTTTCGTGTGCCCGTGAGGCTTCCCGGACCACCGGGGAGAGGGCAAGAATTTTATGGTAAAAGGAGATTCCATCCGTGCAGGTTAAGGTAGTCAAATTCGGCGGCAGTTCGCTTGCCGATGCAGAACATTTCAAACAGGTTGCATCCATCATTCACGCAGACGAAACGCGTCGATACGTCGTTCCCTCTGCGCCGGGAAAACGCTTTTCCGAGGATACCAAGGTAACGGATATGCTTTATGCCTGCTATGATCTGGTGCGCCGCGGTGAGGATATGACACCTGTGTTCGATCAGATCCGTGCGCGGTATAACAGCATTATCGAGGAGCTGGGGATTGATTGCTCGCTCGAGGACGAGCTGACCTTTGTTCGTGCCGCACTGCAGCACAATTCGGGCCGTGACTATGCCGCCAGCCGCGGCGAATACCTCAACGGTATTGTTCTCGCAAAATATCTCGGCTTTGATTTCATTGATGCCGCAAATGTCATCTTCTTCCGTGATGACGGCTCCTTTGACGGCGAGCATACCAATGCTGTCCTGCGGGAGGTGCTTCAGCGTCATCCCCGCGCCGTCATTCCCGGTTTCTACGGCTCCATGCCCAACGGTACCATCAAGACCTTCTCCCGCGGCGGCTCGGATATTACCGGCTCCATCGTCGCACGGGCAGCCGAGGCCGATCTTTACGAGAACTGGACCGACGTGTCCGGCTTCCTGATGGCTGATCCCCGCATCGTCAAGAATGCACAGCCCATCGACACCATCACCTACCGGGAGCTGCGTGAGCTTTCCTACATGGGCGCCACCGTGCTCCATGAGGATGCCATTTTCCCTGTTCGCTTTGCCGGTATTCCGATCAATATCCGCAACACCAATGCCCCCGCCGATGCAGGGACGATGATCGTAGCCGAGACCGACAAGTACGATACCGAGCATGTGATTACCGGTATCGCCGGTAAGAAGGGCTTCTCGGTCATCACCATTGAGAAGGATATGATGAACGCCGAGATCGGTTTCGGCCGCCGTGTGCTGGGTGTGTTGGAGGAGGAGGGCATCAGCTTTGAGCATCTGCCTTCCGGTATCGACACCATGAGTGTAGTGCTCAATACCCATGAGCTGGAGGAGCACCGTGATCGCCTGCTCACCCGTATTTGCACCAAGGTCAATCCCGACAGCATTTCGGTCGAGGACGGCCTTGCGCTGATCGCCGTAGTGGGACGGGGTATGGTTAAGGCAAAGGGTACCGCTGCCCGTGTTTTCCGTGCCGCCGCCGATGCCTCGGTGAATATCCGTATGATCGACCAGGGCTCCTGCGAGCTGAACATCATCTTGGGCGTTGATGCAGCTGATTTTGAACACGCAATGCAGGCAATTTATGCAGAATTTGTAAAATAATCGGTGCCGAAATCCCCAAATACGGACAAATTAACCACTTGACAGTGTGTGAATTTTGTGATAAAATATTGGATAATATCAAACAAAGCGTCAACAAAGATTCAGTAGGTTGATGGTCCCGCTCCAGAGAGAAGCCGTTTGCTGCGAGGCTTTGCGGAAGACACACCGAAACTCCCTTTGAGGCTTACGCCGCGCTTGGCACCGAACCGAGGAAATCCTCGAAGTAAGCTGCCACGGTTTCCGCCGTTATCGGATAGGGCATGTATGTGCCTGAGAGCGCCGCTTGATGCAAGCGGAACGCGGGTGGTACCGCGGAGAAGATGTATGTCCTCCGTCCCGAGCAGAGCAATCTGCCCGAGACGGGGGATTTTTGTTTTATTTTGTTTGATAAAATTCAGCAAAAATGAAAAGAGGAAACTGTATATGGAATTTATCAACGCAACACTGGGTGAATGGATGGATAAGATCGCGGCCGAATACCCCGATCAGCCTGCCGTTGTCTATACCCACAAATTCGACTATAAGCGCACATACAGAGAATTTAACGCCGAGTGCGATACCATTGCCCGTGCTTTTCTTGCAATGGGCATCAAGCGCGGCGATCATGTTGCCATCTGGGCAACCAATTACCCGCAGTGGATGATGACGCTGTTTGCCTGTGCCAAAATCGGCGCAGTGCTGGTTACTGTCAATACCGCGTATAAAATTCACGAGGCAGAGTATCTGCTCAAGCAGTCGGATACCAAGGTGCTGGTCATGAGCAACGGCCTCAAGGATGTCAGCTATGTGGATATCGTCAACCGTCTCTGCCCCGAGTTTGCCGCAGAGCCCGATGCGCGTGATCACAGCTGCACCCGTCTCCCCTTCCTGCGCACCTGCATCACCATTGATGAGGAGCGATATGCGGGGATGTATAACTGGCAAGATTTGTACGCCATGGCAGAGACGGTTAGTGACGCCGAATATGCTGCTGCGAGAGCAGGGCTCGACTGTCATGATGTTGTCAATATGCAGTACACCTCCGGTACGACGGGATTCCCCAAGGGGGTTATGCTGACCCACTACAACATCCTCAACAACGGCAAGACCATCGGCGACCGTATGAAGTTCACCCCTGCAGATAAGCTCTGCATCACCGTCCCCTTCTTCCATTGCTTCGGGCTTGTGCTCGCCATGATGGCGAGCATCACCCACGCCACCACAATGGTTCCCGTTGAGCGTTATTCTCCCCGTAAGGTTATGGAGGCGCTGGAGATGGAGCAGTGCACCGCCGTCCACGGTGTGCCCACCATGTTCATCGGTATGCTGGAGCATCCCGATTTCAAGCAGTTCAAGTTCAATCTCCGCACCGGCATCATGGCAGGCTCGCCTTGCCCGATCAAGGTGATGCAGCAGGTTGTGGATGATATGGGCATGAAGGAAATCACCATTGTTTACGGCCAGACCGAGGCATCCCCCGGTTGTACGCAGACCACCACCGACGATACCCTTGAGCGCCGTGTCAATACCGTCGGCCGCAGTTTCCCCGGCGTGGAGACCAAAATTGTCGATCCCGAGACGGGGGAGACCCTCGGCCCCGGCAAAATCGGCGAGTTCTGTGCTCGCGGCTACAATATCATGAAGGGCTACTACAAGATGCCCGAAGCCACCGCACAAGCCATCGATAAGGACGGGTGGCTCCATACGGGCGACCTTGCCTGCTGTGACGAAGACGGCTATTACAAGATTACCGGTCGTATCAAGGATATGATTATCCGCGGCGGTGAGAACATCTATCCCAAGGAGATCGAGGACTTCATCTATACCCATCCCAAGATCAGCGATGTACAGGTGATCGGTGTTCCCAGCAAGGCCTACGGCGAGGAGATTATGGCGTGCGTTATTCTCAAAGAAGGGGAGAGCATGACCGAGCAGGAGGTCAAGGATTATGTGCTGAGCTCCATGGCAAAGCATAAGGTGCCCAGCTATGTCATGTTCGTGGAGGGCTTCCCCATGAACGCTGCCGGCAAGATCCTCAAGTATAAGCTTCGCGAGATGGCAGTCGAGGCGCTGAGCCTGCAGGAAGCCGCTGCAATTGAAACGGCGTAAACGACTTTGTACTTTACAAATTCGGCAAATTGTGCTACAATATCAATAGCAGACAAATTCACACGAAAGGAATTCTGTCCATGAAACTTGCTTTTTCAACGCTGACTTGCCCCGATTGGCATTTCAGTGAAGTAATTTCTACCGCCGCCGACCTTGGCTACGCAGGAGTTGAGATTCGCGGTGTGGCCGATGAAATGTATGCTCCCCACATTCGTGCCTTCTCCCAGGCACGAATTGAGAAAACCCGCGAGATGCTTGCCCGTACCGGGATTGAAATCCCGATTTTGACGGGCGGTGCTTATTTGCTCAACAATCCCGATCTTGCCGCAGCCGAGCAGGAGGTCAAGGATTATGTCCTGCTGGCAGAACGCTTGGAGATTCCCTATGTGCGCGTGCTGATGGAAAAGACAGCAGAACCCATGATTACCACCACCGAGGACGAGATTGACTGTGCTGCCCTGAAGTTCGGCGAGCTTTGTGATTGGGCAGCTCCCCACGGGGTGACACTGCTAACCGAGACGAACGGATTCCTCAGCAATACCGCGCTTGCACGCAATTTCCTTGATCGGGTTGGCCGCCCCAACTCCGGCATCATCTGGGACGTTCACCATCCTTACCGCTTCTGCGGTGAGTCGCCCGCCAAGTCGGCATTGCACCTTGGCAAATATATCAAGCATGTGCACCTCAAAGACTCGGTCAAGGGTACAAACGGTAAGATCACATATATGCTCACCGGCTACGGCGATCTGCCCTTCGGTGAGATCATCAATTGCCTGCGGGATATCGGCTATGACGGCTATCTCTCCTACGAGTGGGTTAAACGCTGGTCACCCGAGCTGGCAGAGCCCGGCATCGCGCTGTTTTCCTATATCAGCTGCCTGCGGGGAATGCTGTAACAAAAATAAGGGGTGTCGCGCAAGTTGCGCGACACCCCATCGAGTTTGGCGGCGGAAACGCCGCCATTCGCCTTATGCCATGGATTCGGGCAGCTTTTTTCCGCCGAGAATATGGAAGTGCATATGCTTCACACTCTGGCATCCATCCTCACCGATGTTGGTGATGACACGGTAGCCATTGCCCAGCCCCTCTGCCGCAGCGATTTTGGGGATCGCGGTGAAAATAGCGGCAACAGCGGCGCTGTTGTCGACCGTCACTTCGTCTGCCGAAGCAATGTGCTGCTTGGGCACCACAAGAACGTGAACGGGCGCCTGGGGATTGATGTCGCGGAAGGCATAGACCAGCTCATCCTCGTATACTTTTGCCGACGGGATCTCCCCGCCGATGATTTTGCAAAACAGACAGTCCATATTTGACCTCTCTTTCGATTTTGTAAAACCATTTTACCATAAAATTTATCCGAAGTCAACGGAGTTTTCCTATGTATAAAATTTTTGATGTTCATACGCATACTTATCCGGAAGCAATTGCCGAAAAAGCTGTGACGGCGCTTGGCAAGTTTTACAATTTTGTTCCTGAAGGAAAGGGCATCTACCGTGAGCTGGAGCAGATCGGTGCTGACGCCCACATCAGCGGATTCTTGCTTTTTTCGGTGGCAACCAATGCCCATCAGGTGCAGAAGGTCAACGACGGTATCGCAGCGCAGGTGCGTCAATCCCGTGCAGCCGGCTTTTCCACCGTCGGCTTTGCGGGAATCCATCAGGACTATCCCGACTTTGCATCGGAGCTTGACCGCATCACGGAAATGGGCCTGCGCGGCGTGAAAATTCATCCAGATATACAGGGAATCAATATCGACGATCCGCGCATGATGCCCCTCTATGCCGAAATGGAAAAACGCAAGCTTCCTCTTTATGTGCATATGGGGGACAATCGCCCGCAGTACCGTTTTTCGACTGCGCGGCGCCTTGTCCGTGTGCTTGAACGCTATCCCGATCTGTCGGTGGTTGCGGCACATCTGGGCGGATATCAGGCATGGATGGATGCCCCCATGCTGGTGGCTTACCCGCAGGTGCTCTTTGATACTTCCTCCGCAATCTGGGCCATGACCGCCGATTATGCAGGGGAGCTGATTCACATCCTTGGCACCGACCGTGTGATGTTCGGTACCGATTACCCCGTCAAATG
This sequence comes from Clostridia bacterium, assembly GCA_017407835.1. Lineage (GTDB taxonomy): Bacteria > Bacillota > Clostridia > Oscillospirales > CAG-272 > SIG693. The sequence continues at coordinate 29,861 of JAFQVV010000004.1, read as the reverse complement.
CTACGAGAGTGAGCTGTCCCGCTTCTTTGCCGTCCCGCTGACCGAAGAAGAGCGGAGAAAAATTCTCTATGATAACGCCGCGCGCTTTCTTGACTTAAACAACGAGGATAAGTATGCCAACCAAAGCTGATGTTTTGCGTGAAGTATTCGGTTACCGCAGCTTCCGCGGCGGGCAGGAGCCCCTCGTTGATGCGGTGCTGGACGGTCGGGATGTCATGGCAGTCATGCCAACGGGAGCAGGAAAATCGCTTTGTTTTCAGGTCCCCGCGCTGATGCTTTCGGGCATTACCATTGTCGTCTCCCCCCCTCATTTCGCTGATGAAAGACCAGGTCAGCGCGCTTATCCAGAACGGCGTCCGTGCGGCGTATATCAATTCCTCGCTCACACCCGCGCAAATTGATCGCGCCCTCGACAATGCCCGCCGTGGGATGTATAAGCTGATCTACGTTGCCCCGGAACGCCTGCTGACAGAATCCTTTCTCTCTTTCGCCTGCTCGGCGGAGATATCCCTCCTTGCCATTGATGAGGCACACTGCGTCTCGCAGTGGGGGCAGGATTTTCGTCCCGGCTATCTTGATATTGCCGAGTTTGCCGCTCGTCTGCCCCGCCGTCCCATCGTCGGCGCCTATACCGCGACGGCAACCGCGGCGGTGCGTGAGGACATCCTGCGCCTGCTTCACCTGCGCGATCCGCTTGTCATCTCAACGGGATTTGACCGACCGAATCTGCGCTTTGAAGTTCTTTCCGCCGCCGGTGCGGAGAAGGGAACTGCGCTTTTGAGGCTGCTTGATGAGCTGAAAGGTCAGAGCGGAATTGTTTACTGCGCGACGCGCAAAGCTGTGGAAGAGGTCTGCGACCTGCTCTGTGCCAACGGGATTGCCGCAACCCGCTATCATGCGGGGCTTGACGAGAGCGAGCGTTTTCATAATCAGGACAGCTTTCTCTACGATCGTACCTCCATTATGGTGGCAACCAATGCCTTCGGTATGGGGATCGACAAATCCAATGTTTCCTTTGTAATCCACTATCATATGCCCAAGGATATGGAAAGCTACTATCAGGAGGCGGGACGTGCCGGGCGTGACGGCAGTGCCGCGCGGTGTATTCTTCTCTATGCGCCCGCCGATGTGCGGCTGGCGAAGTTTTTGATTGAGCACAGCGAGCCAAACGAAGAGATTTCTCCGGGCACGCGTGCCATTCTGCGCGAGCGCGAACTTGATCGCCTCAAGCAGATGACCTTTTACGCCACCACTGCCGATTGCCTGCGCGCTTTCATCCTGCGCTATTTTGGCGAGAGAGGGGAGATGCATTGCGGCAACTGCTCAAACTGCCTTGGCGGCGGTGAATTGTGCGATGTTACCGATGAAACGCGGATGATTCTGCGCTGTGTGGCGCAGTCGGGCGAGCGTTGGGGGACGGGCATGATCATCAACCTCCTGCGCGGGAGCGGAGATGAGCGCACCGCGCGCTATGATACAGTCGACCTGCCCATGCTGGGGGCGATGCGGGAGGTTCCTGCCGCGCGGATCAGAGAGCTGATCGAGCTCCTTGTCACAGCCGAATTTTTGTGCCGCACGACGGGCGAGTATCCCCTTCTGCAGTTGGGCAGACGTGCTGACGAGGTGCTTTGCGGCAGCCGCCGCGTCACCGCAAGGCTGCATACCAAACTCAACCGCACAGCAGCGAAAAAAGGTAAGAGCACACCACTGCCCACAATGACCGAAGCGGGACCGCCCGATGAGAAACTCTACGAGATTTTGCGCAGGCTGCGCGGTAAACTGGCGGATCGCGCGAGTGTCCCCGCCTATGCTGTTTTTACCAATGCGACTCTGCTTGAGCTGTCGGTGCGCAAACCCAAGACAACCGATGAGCTGATGCTCATCGGCGGCATCGGCAGAACCAAATGCGATCGTTGGGGAAAGGCAATTTTGGAGGAGATCGGCAAATACACCTCGGGAAAAAAGCAATAATTTTCCCCGATTTATTGCCAAATAACACCGATTATCCACCGATCATTTTGGTGAGATGGATGAAATTTATTTGTCGCTAAGATTTGCTCTTGCATAACACGTCGAAATGGTGTATGATAAACATGGTCATTGCCCGTTTTTGATGTTTGGCAGGGCGTGATTCCCCAAAAAGAAAAAAGGAAGCCCTCCGCAGAGGGCAGTGAGATGATGATGAAATATAAGACCGAGCTCCATCTGCACACCGATGAGGTCAGCAATTGCGGAACGGTATCTGCCTTTGATTCGGCAGAGCTTTACGCGGCGGCGGACTATCACACGGTTCTTGTGACCGACCACATGAGCAAATTTACCTTCGGCGGAAAAAAATTCACCTGTGAGGGAAGCAGTTGGAAGGAAAAATGTGATTTTTATATGCGTGGCTACCACACTATGCTTGAAGCCGCCGCAGGGCGCTTCAATGTACTGTTCGGTATGGAGCTGCGTTCCAATACCGATGACAACGATTACTTGATCTACGGTATGACTGAGGAATTTATGCGTTCCTGTCCCGACATCATGGATATGCCCCTCAAAGAGCTTGTTTCTGCACTCCACGAGGAGGGGATGCTCTTTTTCCAAGCGCATCCCTTCCGCAACGGAATGCGCATCAAAGACCCTGAGCTACTCGACGGAATTGAGGTCTACAACGGCCACCCCGAACAAGAATCGCGTAACGATATCGCCGAGTTGTGGGCGGATAAGTTTAACCTCCTCAGAAGTTCCGGATCTGATTTTCACCATGCGCACCACCGTCCCCGTGCGGGAATTGAGACCGATTTCCCTATCCTGACCAATGAACAGCTGCTCCGTACCCTTCGCTCGGGGAATTTCACCCTGATTCGCGGCGAAGAAACTGCAAAATAAAGAAAACAAAACAGGATACCGCGCAGATCTGCGCGGTATCCTGTTTTTGCTTTTGTTATGCCCAATCAAAATATGAAAGTACACAGTCAAATCGCTCGCCCTGCGGGACGTAGACATCGGTGATCTGCTCGATTTCCCGCTGCTTGGATTCGACCGGCTCATAAATGGCAACGGTGTGGAATCCCGCACGTTTCGCGGTTATCACCGCGGTGTAAGCGTCTTCAAATACCCACGTTTCTTCTTTTGGAGTGCCGAGATGTTCGGCGGCGCGCAGATAAATATCGGGATGGCGCTTGTCCTTGCCCACCTCGACGCAGGTGAAAATGCGCGAGAAATATTTGCCGATTCCACAGCGGGTAAGCGCAAGATCAATGATATCACGCGTCGATGCCGATGCCATGCAAATCCGTACGCCGCGAGAAGCCAGACCTTCAAGCAGCTCCACCGCCCCCGGTTTTGCCTCGAGTGTGTTGGTGTAAAAATCAACGAACACCTCGTTTGCTACCCGAAAAAGCTCATCCGCGTCGGCGGGCAGCCCATAGCGCTGACCGATGAAAGCAAGCCCCTCACGCAGAGGCGTGGTGTGAATCTTCTCTTCATCGTCGTGATCGGGAACAAAAGGTTTTCCCCCGCAGTATCGCCGACCGTATTCTGCCCACAGCACGTCCCAAATTGTGGGAGAATTGACCAGCGTACCGTCCAGGTCAAAAATTGCACCTTGAATTTTCATGATTATCTCCTGCGTTGATTATGCCGACTGTTCGGCAGGTTTGATTTTTTTGAGCCACTTTCCGCTGCGCAGACGGAAATAGCACCAGATGCACTTGATGATCTGGTCAATTTTGAGCATGGTGTAGATCCAGAAGGGCGGCCAGTGAAGGACAAGCCCTGCCACATATCCAAGCGGAATGGAGGCAACCCAAAGGAAAAGAATATCCCCCACCATCAGGAATTTGGTGTCTCCGCCTGCGCGAAGCACGCCTTTTGTCAAAATCGAGTTCATGGCTTGGAAAATGATAATCACGGTGATGGCATCCATCAGCTCGAAGGCGATGGTCTTGGCCTCGGGAGAAACCTCGTAATAATTGACAATGGGGGTTCGCAGAACCAAAATGATCAGCGCAGCCACACAACCGATTACGAGGCCCAGGAAAAGGAAGGTGTATCCCTGTCGCTGTGCTTTTTTGTAATCTCCCTCGCCCATGGTGTGCCCGGTGATAATACAGCTGGCGTTGGAGATACCCTGTGTGAGCACCGAGCTGAGCTGCTGAACTACCGTTGTCACAGAATTTGCGGCAACAAATGCCTGCCCAATTCTGCCCATAACCATGGCGATGGCATTGTTTCCGAGGGCAAGCAGTGCATCCGAGATCAGTACAGGAACGCTGACACGGAAGTATTCCCGTGTCAAATCGTGACAGCGCATGGTCAGATCGCGAAGACGATATGTAATGCGACGGTCGATGAAGAAGAAATAACCGCAGATGAAGAGGAGCTCAAACACACGGGCGATCAGCGTACCCAGAGCCGCACCGGCAATTTCCATGCGAGGGGCACCCAGATTACCGAAGATGAATACCCAGTTAAAGAAAACATTGACAAAGAAGGCGAAGATGGAACACGCCAAGGGGATCTTCACCTGTCCGACGCTGCGCAGTACGATGGTGCAGGTCAGCGAGAGTCCCATACAATAGTAAGTGGGAACCAGCCAACGCAGGTATGTAGCGCCGTATGCAATGATCTCTGCGTCATCCGGTGCGTAGATGGACATGATCCACTCGGGAGCGGCAATCGTCACCACGGTAAAGGCGGTAGCGAACACCAAAAGGAACCGAAGCATGATGGTGATTGTTTTTTTCAGGGAAGTATGTTCCTTCATTCCCCAAAAGCGGGAGGTGAGGACATTTGCTCCCATGCCGATGCCCATACAGCAGATCTGGAATAGGGTGATGAACTGTCCTGCCAATGACGAGGCAGACAGCTGAGCATCCCCCATTTCGCTGAGCATGATGGTATCCATGAGGTTGATGCCCACGGTGATCAGCGACTTCAGGGAAATGGGAATGGCGATCTTTAACATTTGGCGGTAGAGCTCTCTGTCGCCAAGATAATCTTTGATACGGAAATTTTCGGTCAATGCGATCTCTCCTTTGCGCGGAACATAACATCCCATATTATAGCACGGTTGAGACGAAATGTCAAATAAAGAAAAAGCACATCTTAAACAGATGTGCTTTTTCTTGGCCCGCCCTACAGGATTCGAACCTGCGACCATCGGAATCGGAATCCGGTACTCTATCCAGCTGAGCTAAAGGCGGAAATTGATTACCTGAGTAGTATACCACAAATTTGGAATTTTGTAAAGAGCTTTTGGCGATTTTTTTCGGTATTCTTCTGTCACAAAATGGCGAATCCTGCCCCAAATAAGCACGGAAGCCAAAATGGCTTCCGTGCTTATTTGCGGTTAATCTGAACTTATTTGTTGAGCAGGTTGCCCACAGCTCCGCCGGGATGAATGAGACCGAACTGTTCGCGGACGTAGCCTGTCTCCACGATGAGGGCGGAGATCAGTGCGTCAAAGATGACGAGAGTAGCCACAAAGCTGCCGGTGGCCATCAGTCCGGTGGGATCGCTCTCGGAACCGATCTGCAGGGGCAGAATGATCTGCGCGCACTTGGCAAGAGGAGAATCCATATTCTCGGTGATGGCGATGAGGGTAGCACCCTTCTTGTTGCAGACGTCAATGATGGGAAGAAGCTCGGCAGTCTTGCCGCCGCGGGAGACCATCACCATAACATCTTCTTTCTTCAGACCGCCCAGACCGCCGTGAACGGCTTCGCAGGGGGGCATGAACTGAGCGCCGCGCTCAATGCAGCAGAGGGTGTGGGCGAATTTCTTTGCAGCGATACCGGAGGAACCGCTGGCGCAGGTCATGATGCGGGGGCACTTTGCCAGCGCGTCAACCGCCCGACCGAAAGCCTCCATATCCATGGATTTTGCGACATTTGCAGCTTCGGCAGCCTCCACCTCGATGGAGTGCAGAGCGGCATTTAATGCTTCGTTGGTCATGTTTTGATACCTCGATTCTCAAATCTTGAACGTAATCGGACACGAGAACACCCGCGCCCAAATTTATACGCATCTATTTTATCATGAACGGGAAATTTTGTCAAGATTATTCGGATATTTCCGAGAAGCGGATCTGCGAGATCGAAACAAAAGGGGTGAACCGCATGGCGGTTCACCCAGCTGATCAGTTCCGTTTGGCCTTCATGCGGCCGACAACACGACCGCAGCATTGCAAATTGCTGGCAGATGTAATCGGGATAGGCGCATACGCAGGGTTGAGCGAAATGAGGGCATCGCCGCCCCACTGCTTGACATATCCCTCGCCGTCCAGAACGAAAATCCCGATCTCCCCTTCACGCACCTGTTCGGTACGTTCCACCAGGAGCAGATCGCGGTCATGATATTTCGGCTCCATACTATTACCGCTGATGCGCAGAAGAAAGTCGGCATCGGGTGCGGCAGCGGGGACGTTGATTTGCCGCGCATTGGTGTCATCCAAATAAGCACCTGTACCTGCTGAAACCGGCAGATCGTAGAGCGGAAGGAAGCGCGCCGGTGCAGTTCGGCGGCGGCTGACAGACGGTGTTTGCAGACGCACTGCGCGGTGCTCGGGCTTGTCCGCTGCGGCGGAGGTGTCGGTCTGCAGTGCGGCAAATTCAGCCTGCTTTTGTGCTGTCCAAACCACGGTATCCTGTCCGCGCTGATCAAGTGTGCGATAGCGCTCAATCAATGCGATTTCCTCACCAGAGAGGGAATAGTTATTTTTGTTCTCGGGCTTTCCCCAAACGACATAGTCGAGCGATAAATCGAGTGTGCGGCAGAGCGCTGCCAAGTTGCCCAGCTTGGGTGAGTCATTCATCCCGGCCAGCAATTTGCTCAACGTGCCCATCGGCACACCGCTGGCAGCCGAGAGCTGTTCATTGGTCATGCCCAGTTCGCTCTTGCGGGCTTTCAGCCGAGAAACGTAATCCATGGTGTAAATCCCCCTCAATTCCGTTGTTGATAACAGTATAGCACATCGCAGGCGATTTGTAAAGAGGAAATTGCAAAAAAGTTCCCGAAACGGAAAAATATTTTTGATTCCAACGAAAAAATATCAAAAAATATTTCTAAAAACAGAAAAAACATATTGACAACGGTCGAAAAATGTGTTATAATGCAAATACAAAATTCCGAAAACGGAAAAACGGAGGATCAACTATGAATAGAACCATGACATATATCGCAAGAGAAAACAAACTTGCCCCCACCGCGATCGATCGTTTCTTTCTGCTGCTTACCTGCATCATCGATTTCTTTGCGCGCAGCGAAGTCCAAGGGATGCTGCGTCTGACCGGTGCGGCTGCTGTTTTTATGCTTTTGCTCGGTGTAATCTGTGGAATTGAAAGCGGCGTAATTGCACTGCTGCCCGGCGCCGTCCTTTGCCTTTCGCTTGCCGCACTCGCCTTTCTTCTGGTTCGACGCCTGCATGAATTGATTTGAATATTCACACAATATTCAATTTCTTCATATATAAAGGACACCGCAGAGTAATCTGCGGTGTCCTTTGCTGTGTCGAAATGAGGACGGCCAACCCTCATCCATCCACGGAGAAAAATGCTTTTGCAATAACATCCAAGAGGGCATCGACCGCCTCCGGGACAAGCGGGGGAAGTATCGTGTTTGCCGACGCGCACAGCATCTCCCCCTTTTCTCCGCATACCGCCAAATATTCCTGGCGAAAAACCAGCTTCAGCTGCCCAACCACCAGCACAGTGTCCCCCCCGTCGAGCGAGACTATCTCCTGCATCGTGCCAAACAGGCCGCCCAGTGCGGTGATTCCGCCGCAAATCAATACAGAGACAAGGAGCGCGCGCAGCAGACGCCATGCGCCCCACAGGACGCGGGAGAGAAGGGGAGCGTTCATCGTATACCTCGCTGTGGTTTATGTACGTTCTCCGCGGATCATTTGCGCCAGTGTTTCTGCAACCAATTCACCCGCCCGAATTGCCTCGGAAAGGCTGTTTCCGCTTGCGCCGATTTCGAGCAGAAGCGAGAGCGGCCCGTAATGCTCGTTGAATGCAGCTCCTCGCAGATAAACAGGGCGTGCCAGGCGATTGTAGTCGGCATTGAGTGCCTCGCGGAGCTGAAGGGCAAACGCAAGATTTGTTTCCCAGTCGGGAAATACAGCCCCTTTATAATCACTGCCTGCCAAAATCATAACTTGCGCTACCGCTTCGCCATCGATCAGCGTGACGGGGCGTACCAAATCTGCCTCGCCGCGAATCAGCCCGTCACGGTGCACATCGAAAATATACTGAATGGATGGATAGCGAGCCAAATAGGTGCGGATGGTTTCGGCGGCGTTGAGATATGCATCGCGGTAAGCATCCTTGTCATGCAGAACTGTGCAGTGCAGGGTGGGGATTCCGCGCTCCCTGAGCACTTCCGCCATTCGTTCCCCGACTGCAACGACATTTTCTTCGCTATTCGTACTGCGTGCATAGTCGGCTGCATCAGCATAAGAAATTGCCCCCTCGGGGGAGTAGGCTTCTGTGCCGTGTGTGTGCAGAATCAGTACAAGTGGCTCTCCCTGCGGGTAAACGATGGCGCTGGTATGCTTGTAGGCGGGGAGAATATTCTCTTTTTCCAGAAGCGCCGCAATATCGGGTGTGTAGGTCGTTTCGTTGCTGATGTAGAGCGAACCCAGCTCGACCAAACTCAGATCAAGCGGCAGGATGGGATACTCCCCATCGGGGACTTGGCTTCGGTCAAAGGCATAGATGTCGATCTGCTCCTGCACGGCGGGAGTGGATGTTTCGGGCGAGAGGCTTGTTTCCTCGCCGGGCAGTACAACCGGGAGGTCTTCTGCTGCAGTGTCGGCGGGCAGGATAGTCGGCTCGGCACGTGCGTACAGCGTTTGTGCGAGGATTAACTCAATGAGACCGTTCTCCTCCCCCGCGCCGAGAATTCTCTCGAAAAATAAGGTGCGCAAGTATCCGTCACCTTCGCTGCGAATTCGCTCCAGTGTATTGATGCCCAAAAGCAACAGTGCCCCCAGTGCTGCCGATATGGTTACGACACACCAAAGCACATATGCCCGCCGCAGCCTGTCTGCGCTGCGCGGCGGCAGCGCAGGTTCGTTGTTCTGCGGGGGAGGGAGAGAGGGAATTGCAGTAAAATCCGGCTCTTTCTTTTTTTCGTCAACTTCCATTTTGATCACACAACCTTTCCCTGCGAATTCTTGTCCGCATATTGGTGAGAGCGGATCATCTGTGTTCAAATATATGCAGGGAAGGCTGCACTTATGCCGCGATGGTGAAGGCGATTTCAATTGCCTCGGCAAGCAGAGAGGAGATTTGTGCGGCGATAACATCGCTTTCCTTGGGAGAGACAAAAAATCCCCTTCCGTTTTCAAGCACCTCACGCAGTTCATCACTGATCTCGCCGATGCCTGCCCGTGCAAGCGCATCGTAAACCAGCGTGGATGAATCCACCACAGTGGGAACACCGAGCGCGAGTACGGGAGCCCCCACGGTGTCGGCACAAATCGACTTTCGATTGTTGCCGATTCCCGAGCCGGGAGCAATTCCGCGGTCGCTGAGCTGTACCGTCGATGCAAGTCTCTCGCAGGAGCGCGCTACCAATGCGTCCACGGCAATTACCAGATCCGGTCGTGCATTTTCTACCGCCCCGCGAATCAGCTCAACCGTCTCAATTCCCGTTTGGCCGAGTACACCTGGCGCGAGGGCAGACAGCATACAGCGTCCGATCGCCCGGAATGCCTGCGGAGAATGGCTTTGAAGATGGCGGGTGACTTCCAGCTTGTCCACGGTGAGGGGGCCGATGGCATCGGGCGTGATGTCTCGATTGCCAAGCCCTGCCACCAATACGCCGAACTGTGCATCCGGGCTGCGGCCTGTCATTTCCCGGGCAAGCATCTTCAGCTGTGCGGCAAGCTGATTCCGAAAGGATGTATATACATCTTCGGAAAGTGACCATAAACGTGGACGGCTTAAGGTGATATAACGCCCGCAGGAAAGGCCGCAATCTTCTGCTGCTTTCCGATCAAGGATGTGAAGATCGGAGATGTTGATACCGTCTTCTTCCCATTCGTTTGCCCGGATGCCTGTTTCTTTGGGCAGTGCAGTGGGGCGAGCCTCACAGGCAAGATCTGTTCGTGTGTAATTTTGGGTTGTCATAGCAGTTCTCCTTTTTTGACGTTGGGCTTGTGTTAGCTTGCTTCGGCTGACTCTTTTTATTCCCATACTGAGGAAAAAAGTGAAAAAATTCGATGAAAATTGGAAAAGGTCTTGAAAAATTGGGTGAATTGCGATATAATATAAGAAATAAATTGCAGGCGCCTCTTTTTTTTGTGTGGCACTTTGCACAAGAAAGATACCAATATTTTGTGCGGAAGAACGAATGTTTAATCTTGGGTACAAAAAAGATTGATTATAGCGCCATTTAGTGCTATAATAGATGGGTAGCATTTGCTCTGCGTTTATTGCTGATTTTTTTCTATGCGTTGAGGAGGAAACACCAAATTATGATGAAACGATTGATGGCTCTGATGCTCTGCCTGCTTACCGTCGCAACCATGTTCGGCTGCGCCAACATTGATAAGCTTGAGGGCGAAGACGATAAAGGTGCATTTATCAATATGTATCTTGGCACCGAAATTTATGATTTTGACCCGCAGAACTCGGTCAACAATGATTCTGCACTGAAGGTAATCAGCCTGCTGTATGAGCCCCTGTTCCGCTTGGATGAGAACGGCAAGGTAAAGAAGGCACTGGTTGAGAAGGTGGAGATCCTTGAGAACGATGTCAAGAGTGAGTATAAGATGCTGCTGACATTGGCTAATACCAGCTGGAGTGATGCTACATATGTTTCTGCCAATGACGTTATTTATGCTTGGAAGCGTATTCTCAAGCCCGGCTTCTCCAATGAAGCCTGCGCTCTGCTCTATGATATCAAAAATGCCCGCGGTGTCAAGGAAGGCGACCTTTCCATCGACGACCTTGGCGTTGCAGCTGTTGATGAGCTGATTCTTGAAATCACCTTTGAAGGCAAGATTGATTACGATCAGTTCATGCTCAATTTGACCAGCTATGCGCTGGTTCCCCTGCGTGAGGATATTGTCAGCCGTTCCACCGACTGGTCCAAGAAACCCGCAACTACCGTTGCCAGCGGCCCCTATATGATTCGCCGTGTTGTTTACGGTGAACAGCTGATTCTTGAGCGTAATGCCAACTATTTCCGTAACACCGATAAAGAAGACGGCGATGTGCTCAACAAGTCGGTTAATCCCTATCGCATTGTGATTAACTTTACCGATTCGCCCGAACAGCAAATGGAAGCGTTCAACAACGATACGCTCTTCTATATCAACGAAATTCCGTTGGATCAGCGTACCGCCTATGCCGATACCGCAACCGTGACCGATATGGCTTCGACGCATACCTATTATTTCAATACCAGCAATCCTCTCTTTGAGAAAGCAGAGGTGCGTAAAGCACTTTCGATGGCCCTTGACCGTGCTGCCATTGCAGAAAAAGTTGTCTTTGCACGCCCTGCAACCGGTATTGTTCCTTATGCTGTCTTTGATTCCACCGCGGGCAGTGACCTCTTCCGTGAGGTGGGTGAAGATTTGATCGCAACGAGTGCCGATATTGAGGGGGCAAAGAGCCTGTTGGCCTCTGTTGGCGTATCCGGTGGTGAGTTTACGCTTACCCATCGTGCCGATGATGTCGACCGCGCTATCGCTGAAATGGCTAAGGCTGCTTGGGAGCAGCTCGGTTTCACCGTTACGCTCCGCGAACTTTCCTCTCAGGCTCCTGCTTCCGGCGTTGATGCTGTTAAGGATGATTCGCTCTCTAAGGTCTTCGCTTCGGGCGATTACGATGTAATCGCAATTGATGCAAACGCACTGAATGCCACTGCTTATGCCGTCCTCGCCCCCTTTGCAAAGCTCTTCTCCGGTCAGGGTATGGATATGGACAGCGGTGATTATCTCCCCTCTCCGCACTGCACAGGCTTTGACAGTGAAGCTTACAATGCGAAGATGGAAGAGGTTTATGCAGAGAAAGATATCGTGGCTCGTGCAGCACTTCTTCACGAGGCAGAAAAGCTCCTTCTTGAGGAAATGCCTGTTATTCCCGTTGTCTTTAATCAGGACGCATATTTGATTCACGATGATTTGAGCGGCTTGAAGACCTTCTGGGGTGCAATGCCTGACTTCAGAATGCTTAAGTTGGATGAATATGGCCGCTTCACCACAGCAGTCACTGAGTATGTTGCTCCCGCACAGTAAGCTGTGTGAAAAAAGAAAGATATACTTAATCACAAAATGAAGAACAGGGGTGTCGTGCGCTGCGCACGACACCCCTGTTCTCTTGTTAGTCCCCCGGTAGGAGCGGGGGACTAACAAACAAATACGGACCGCACCTTTGGTGCGGTCCGTATTTTTACTCAATGCAGAAGAATCAGCACGGCAATTCCCAAGATCTGCGCTGTGATAATCAGCGGGATTCCAATCATAAATCGCTTGTGCTGGGTTTTGTGGCGAATCAGCTGCATGGTGGCATACATGGCAACCGAGCCGCCAAGACAGGCAATCAAAAACAGTATTTTCTCCGGCGTTCGGCGACCGGGAAGCTTTTTTGCGGCAATCTTATCGTAGATGGTGACAACAATGGCGACGGCAGAGATCACCATGAGCCACAGATAGGGCAGGAGCCGGAGCAGATCGTTCATGCCTTTGCCAGTGCCTGATCCAGGTCGGCGATGATGTCATCGGCATCCTCGATACCCACCGACAGACGGATCAGATCGGCGGAGATACCGCCGGCCACCAGTTGCTCATCGGTGAGCTGACGGTGGGTGGTGCTGGCAGGATGGAGCACGCAGGTGCGGGCATCGGCAACGTGGGTGACGATGGCAGCAAGACGAAGCGCATCCATGAAGCGGGTAGCCGCTTCACGACCACCTTTAACACCGAAGGAAATGACGCCGCAGGTGCCGTTCGGCATATATTTCTTTGCCAACGCATAGTCGGGGCTGTCGGGGAGAGCCGGGTAGCTTACCCACGATACGCGAGGATCGGCGGCAAGCCATGCGGAAATCTTCTCAGCATTGGCACAGTGCTGCTTCATGCGGAGTGCCAGTGTTTCAAGACCGAGATTGATCAAAAACGCATTCTGGGGGGACTGGATCGATCCAAGATCGCGCATGATCTGCGCCGTGGCTTTGGTGATGAAAGCAGCCTTGCCAAAGTCCTTGGCATAGTTGACACCGTGATAGGAGTCATCGGGAGTGGTGAGGCCGGGGAACATGTCGGCGTGAGCCATCCAATCAAAGTTTCCGCTGTCCACGATAACACCGCCAACCGAGGTGGCATGACCGTCCATGTACTTGGTAGTGGAGTGGGTAACAATGTCGGCCCCAAACTCGAAGGGGCGGCAGTTGATGGGGGTGGGGAAGGTGTTGTCCACAATCAGCGGAACGCCGTGTGCGTGGGCGGCATTGGCGAACTTCTCAATGTCAAGCACGACCAGAGCGGGATTGGCAATGGTCTCGGCAAAGACAGCGCGGGTGTTGGGGCGGAAGGCAGCCTCCAGCTCCTCTGCGGTGGCGCGGGGATTGACAAAGGTGGTCTCGATGCCCATCTTCTTCATGGTGACACCGATCAGGTTGAAGGTTCCGCCGTAAATGGCAGAGGACGCAACGATGTGATCCCCGGCCGAGCAGAGATTGAAGAGTGCATAGAAGTTCGCAGCTTGGCCCGACGAAGTGAGCATCGCCGCAACGCCGCCCTCCAGTGCCGCGATTTTGGCTGCAACGTAATCGTTTGTGGGGTTTTGCAGACGGGTGTAGAAGTAGCCCGAAGCCTTCAGATCAAAGAGATCTCCCATCGCTTCGCTGGAGTCGTACTTGTATGTTGTGCTCTGAACAATGGGCAGAATGCGGGGCTCGCCATTCTTGGGGGTGTAGCCCGCCTGCACACATTTTGTGGCAATCTTGTAATCCATTTTCTGTACCTTCTTTCAGTTATATTGCGTTAATTTGTGAAAGTTTTTGGGGATTCTCAAGCCCCTTTTTCGGGAAAGGGGCTTGAGCGGGGTTGGGGCAGCGCCTCACGTCCTTACTTCTTCGGGAAACTGTCCTTGAGGCCAACGACACGGTTGAAGGTGCCGGGGTTCTTGGTGTCAAGGCAGTAGTAGCCGTTGCGGACAAACTGGAACTTGTCCCCGGGCTTGGCATCGGCGAGGGAAGGCTCAACCATAGCGCCGTCGATCTTGGTCAGCGAGTCGGGGTTGAGAAAATCGAGATACGTCTTGCCCTCGGGGACGTCGGCGGTGTTCTCAATGTTGAAGAGACGGTCGTAGAGCATCATGGTCGCAGGCATCGCATACTTGGCCGAGAGCCAGTGAATGGTGCCCTTGATCTTTCTGCCGTCTGCGGGATTGCCGTTGCCGGTCTCAAGGTCAGCAGTTGCATGGATGCACTTGATGGAGCCGTCCTCGTTCTTCTCAATGTCGGCATACTTGATGATATAGCCGCCCATCAGACGCACCTCGCCGTCGGGCTTGAGACGGAAGAACTTTGGAGGAGGAACCTCGGCGAAGTCATCGGCATCAATATAGATCTCCCGCGTCATGGGGACGTCACGTGTGCCCAGCTCGGGCTTCTGGGGATGGTTGGGCAGAGCAAAAATTTCCTCTTTATCCTCGGGGTAGTTGTCGATGATCACCTTGATGGGATTGGCCACCGCAATGCGGCGGAGAGCGTTCTCGCCCAGATCATCGCGTACACAGGCCTCCAGCTGGCGAACATCCACAGTATGGTCGGTGTTGGTCACGCCGGCCTCGCGAACGAAGGTGAAGAGCGCACCGGGGGTGTAGCCGCGGCGGCGCAACCCCTTGAGGGTGGGCAGACGGGGATCGTCCCAGCCGTCCACATAGCCTTCCTCAACCAGTTGGCGCAGATAGCGCTTCGACATGACGGTGTAGGTGATGTTCATGCGGCCGAACTCCCACTGATGAGGCTTCTTTTCGAAGCCGATCTTGTCCACCACCCAGTCGTAGAGGGGGCGGTGATTGCGGAATTCGCTGGAGCAGAGGGAGTGGGTGATCCCCTCCAGCGCATCCTGGATGGGATGTGCGAAGTCATACATGGGGTAGACGCACCACTCGTCACCCTGGCGGTGATGGTGGATATGCTTGATGCGGTAAATGACAGGATCACGGAGATAGGGGTTGTCCGAGGAGGGATCAATCTTGGCGCGGAGGGTGCGGGCTCCGTCGGGGAACTCGCCGTTCTTCATGCGCGCAAAGAGATCAAGGTTCTCCTCCACCGAGCGGTTACGGTAAGGAGATTCCTTGGATGCCACTGCGCGGTCGGTACCCTTGTAGTCGGCAAGGTCATCCTTGGAGAGATCACAAACGTAAGCGTCCCCCTGCTTGATCAGCTGGACGGCGAACTCGTAGCACTTTCCGAAATAATCCGAGCCGTAGAAGACACCGCCGGTGGGAGCAGCACCCAGCCACTCCAGATCCTCGCGGATGGAGCGGACGAATTCGTCACTTTCCTTTGCGGGATTGGTGTCGTCATAGCGCAGGTTGAACAGCCCCTTGTAATTGTTGGCGATATCGGTGTTGATGCAGATCGCCTTGACCGAGCCGATGTGCAGATAGCCGTTGGGCTCGGGAGGGAATCGGGTGTGAATTTTCAGGTCGGGATTGGCAGCAAGGTCTGCATCAACCACTTCTTCAATAAAGTTTTTGGTGATTTCTTCCATGGTGGATATCCTTTCTCTTAAAGCGCATCACGCATCGCGCCGATTCGTGCCAGCACGCGGTCGCGGCCGAGAATCTGCATGACGGTGTACATATCGGGGGAATTGAGCTTGCCGGTGACGGCAACCCGCAGGAACATACTGATATCGGCCACATTGCCGCGGAAGGCGGCGGGATCAGCCTTGTAAGCCTTCATATCGGAGGCAAAGCCGAGCGAATCGGCGATGGTCTTGATTTTCTCAAACCAAGCGTTTGCATCGTCTGCCAGATCAAAGCCGGCGCAGAAAGCGTCATATACAGCCTTGATATCGGCTGCGGCAAATTTGCCCTCGGCGGTCACATCGTCCTGTACCGAGAAATACTGATCGTAGAAGAAGCCCATATAGCCCTTGACCTCGCTCCAGAGACCGAAGTCCTTGCGGGGCTTTTTGCCGCCGCGTCCGATGGCAAGGATCGCTTTTGCATAGGCAGGATCGGCTGCGAGTGCTGCCGCAAAATCGGGATCGAATTCGGCCGCCCAGGCATAGGCGCGGTCGTAAACTTCCTCTGCCGTCATCTTGGAGATGACATTCTTGGAAACATCATTGAGCTTAGGGAAGTCCACAAGACAGCCCGATGCGCTCATCTTCTTGATATTGAAGGGGAAGTCGGTGTAGGGCTTGTCGGGGTTCTGCATCCGCCACTCCTCGAAGTTGGAGTTGAGGATGGTCAGCAGATATTCGCAGACGCACTCGGTAGCGTAGCCGAGACGGGTGTAGTCGTCCACATTGCCCCCCATGTCGCGCTTAGAGAGCTTCTTTTTGTTGCCGTTCTCGTCCAGCTTCATCACCTGCGCGGTGTGCATATACTTGGGCGCCTTGAAGCCAAGATAGCGGAAGAGCTGCAGGTGCTTGGGGGCGCTGGGCAGCCACTCCTCGCCGCGGATGACGTGGGTGGTGTGCATGAGGTGGTCGTCAATGGCATGGGCGAAGTGGTAGGTGGGAATGCCGTCCGATTTGAGCAGGACGAAGTCCTCGTCGTTCTCGGGCATCTCCAGCTTGCCCTTGATCAGATCGGTGAAGATCACCTTCTTCTCGGTGTCACCGTCCGAGAGGATGCGGAGCACCCAGGGATGACCTGCCGCCAGATGTGCCTCCACCTCTTCCATGGTGAAGCTGCGCATGGCAAGCTTGCGCTGCTGTGCTTCAAGATTCGCCTCGGCGGACCATTCCTTGGCCTTGACCTCAGCCTTTTTGTCCACAGCCTGCAGCTCCTCGTACTCCTCCTCGGTGGTGAAGCAGGGATATGCCTTGCCCTCTGCTACCAGCTTCTTGGCGAAAACGTGGTAGATGGGGCCGCGCTGGCTCTGCTTGTAGGGACCGTACGCCCCGCGGTCGGCCACATTTCCGTTTTCATCGAGAATAGCGCCCTCGTCAAACTCCACACCGTAGTGGGCGAGTGTCTTGATCAGCTTTTCGGTTGCACCCTCTACCTCACGCTTGGCGTCGGTATCTTCGATGCGCAGGTAGAACACGCCCCCCGACTGATGGGCAAGGCGTTCGTCAATGGTAGCACCGTACAGACCGCCGAGATGAACAAATCCCGTGGGGCTGGGGGCAAAACGGGTTACCTTGGCACCCTCGGGCAGATCGCGGGCGGGATAGCGTTTCTCCATGTCCTCGGGGGTGGCGGTGACATTGGGAAAAAGCAGTTCGGCTAAACGATTGTAATCCATGTTGTTTCAATCCTTTATGTGAAAAATTTGATTTGTCAGGTCAAAGCATGGCGGCATCCGCAAGAAGGCAGGAGAGACCGTGCCCGGGATAGATGGTCAATCCCTCGTCCTGCATCCCGGCAAGCCGGTTGAGTGACTCCCGCAGCAGCATCGCATTTCCGCCCGGAAGATCGGTACGCCCGTATCCCTCGGCGAAAATGGTGTCCCCCGTGAAGAGCGCATCTTCGCAGCGGTAACAGACACAGCCGCCCGTATGCCCCGGGGTGTGCAGAACGCTGAAGGTCATTGAACCCAAAGTCAGCACCTCGCCGCCCATCAGCAAAACATCTGCCGCACGGTGACGGATGTCCCGCCCCAGTATGGTCAGATAACAGCTTTGGGATGCATCGGTGGGGAAGTCGGCGTCCCCATGGTGGAGATAAGCGGGAGCACCCGTCGCATCACGCAGTGAGTCAAGTGAGAGGATATGGTCGAAATGACCGTGGGTGAGGAGAATGCCCCGCAAAGTCAGTTCTGCTCGGGCAAGCATATCGGTGATCTCTTCAGTGGGGGATGAGGGATCAATGATCACCGCATCACTGCCCTCGCTGACGAGGTAACAGTTGGATAACCACCCGCCGCGGTACAGATTGCGAATTCGCATTCGTGCACTTCCTTTCGACAATATCTCATTTTATCATTATACCATATAATATCCCCAATGTCCAGCAAAATTTGCAAAAATCCCCTGCAGCAGTGTGCAAAAAATTTATCAGTTGATTGCATATATGCGGGAACTTTTTGGAGAATTTTTCGTCTTTTTCTATACAAGCAAGAGAGGAGTGAAATCCCCGATGAGAAAAATCCTTGCCATTTTGGCGATCTTTGCTGTCATATTTACCTCGTGCCGGATGGATGCGGTGCCTTCCCAAGATATCGATATCTCCGATACAGCCGATCTGCCTGCACAAGCCAAGCCGCAGCCGGCCATATCCGATCAGGATGTTTCCTGCGAGGTGTCGGGCTGCTGCGGTGACGGCGCAATTCCGGCAGAGCCCGGCGGGTATACTGTTCTCCATACCTATACGGCGCAGATTGATGACGGTATGCATGATGCGGACGTTGTACTGCACAAGGTGGTATTTACCGATAATGCGGCACTAACCGAAGCCGTAAATGACACGATCTATGCCCCCTTTTACAGCCGTTATCTCGATTACACCGAATCTTATCCGGTGAATTTCAATTTCTTCCGGGGAGAAAATCTGATCTACGCAGATGAGCAGTATCTTTCTGTCGCGTCGCTTTCCTATCGGGCCGGAACATATGTGGTATTCCCCTTTGTTGCGGCCGCAGTGGTGGATCTGGAGGGACAATCCGTCCTGACCTGTGCCGAACTTTTGGCGGCATTCGACACCTCACCCGAAGCGGTGAAGGCTGAGATTGAACAGATTCTGCCGCAATTTTTGGTGAATGCCGCACCCATGGCTGTGGGGAGGCTCATCGGTGCGTACCTGAATGAACAGGGGGAACTGATCACGATCTATCACACCGAGCAGATGGGGGTAGATCCACCGACCAATCCTTCGCTTTGCTACAATGTAAGCACGAAGGCATTGTGCCATTATCCGCTGGCGGAGTCATTTTCCGAGTTGGAAGGGTTATTTCAGGTATCGCCTACATAATGTCATAAAAGATGCAAAAGGTAAGGGGTGATGCGCGGATTGCGCATCACCCCTTGTGCTGTTCGTCACTTGACACGTTTGAGTGCGTTGTGCTATAATAGCCTCAAACTCCAAATGAAAGGAGGCGTACCATGTCTCATCTTACCGCTGCCGCAATTTCCCGATATCTTCCCGCCGACTCTCCGTGGAGCCTTGATGTTCGGGAATGCGTAGAATCTACCAATACCCTCATGAAAGCCACATCCCAGGAGCTGCCCACAGGTGCGGTGCTGATTGCCGATCGGCAGACGGCGGGGCGGGGAAGGATGACCAGAGCATTCTTTTCGCCTCCACGCTGTGGGCTGTATATAAGTATGCTGCTGCGCCCTCAAGTGTCTGCGGCAGAGGGGCTTCTCTTCACGCCTGCCGCCGCCGTGGCCGCCGCCGAAGCAATTGAAGAAGTTTGCGGGATCTCTGTCGGGATAAAATGGGTAAACGATCTGATGCTGAACGGGCGCAAGGTGGGGGGAATTCTCACCGAGTCAACGCTGACCGAAGAGGGGAAGATCGCTTCGGTGATTGTCGGAATCGGAATCAATGTTTATCCGCCGCGAGAAGGATATCCAAGCGAACTTGAGGGGATTGCCGCGTCACTTTTTGCCGATACTTCTGGGGAGGATATCCGTCCCCATCTGTGTGCGGCACTGCTCACGCGGTGTGCCGATCTCATGCTTCCCCTGCCCGAAGGGCGCTTTCTCGGTGAATATCGCCGCCGCTCGCTGGTTCTGGGGCGATGTGTTACCCTTTTGCCGGGCGGAGAGCAGGTTGTGGTTGAGGAGATTGACGATGCCTGCCGCCTGATTGTGCGGGATGGAGCGGGGACGCTTCGTACCGTTTTTTCGGGCGAGTGCAGTCTGCGCGCCGATTTCAGACCGTGACGCGCACTTGACCATAACATTGACAAAGTGTAAATTTTGTCGGTTTCGCCTTGCATTTGGCGCGCGAATTCGCTATAATAAACTGAAGAGCGGTGCACTGTGCCGCCTTTGACTTTTCCCCGGAAGGAGATTTGTACTTATTATGAAGGGATCCTTCATTGGATTTTGGCGAGGATATTCCTATAATATCGTAAAAATGTTTATCAACCAGTTTGCCATTGCCATCTTCGGACTCACCTTGGCGATTGCAACGGGAAAAACCGAAAATCCGACACTTCAGCTTATCTGCAGTGCTTTTTCCGTCCTGTTCTATCTGTTTTTGATTTATACGATGACATGGGAAGTCGGTGCCAGCGATAAAATTCGTGTCGATGCGGGCCGTGCCAAAGCTACACCGTGGCGGGGGCTGATTATGTCGCTGTGGGCCAATATCCCCAACTTTATTCTCGCACTGCTTATCATCGTTTTTACCCCTGTTGCTGTGTCCCATCAGTGGGCAGGCAATACCGTGGCAGTGGCAAAGTTCATCGCGCTGTTTATTGAGGGAATGTATACAGGTCTGATCACGGTTGAAGTGGCGGGCAATCCCCTCAACTATTACAGCTGGACCTATCTGCTTATCACACTGCCCGCGCTGCTGACGTCAGCTCTCAGCTATTGGGCGGGAATGCATAATTTCCGTGTAATGAGCCTGTTTGGACTCAATTACGACAACAGCAAGCCGACCTCCGGCCGCCCGAATATGTCGGGAAGAGAAAAAAAATAATTCCGCCGTCTGCCTCGGTTCACGCCGCGGCAGACCTTTTCTCATTCCATTCTCGGATAACAGGAGGAAAAGTACATTGTATAAGAACCTGATTTTTGATTTTGACGGTACGATAGGGGATACATATCCCATCTTCAATGCAGCATTACAGAAATCGCTGACAAGCCGCGGGCACAGCGTTGATCCCGCAAAAACGCTCGCGGCGCTTAAAATTTCTTTCGGTCATGCGATGAAATGCTTTTCTTCGCTTGTGGAAGCAGATATTCTGCGCCGCGAACTGCAGGAATATCGTCTGCAGCATACCGAACAGGAGATTACACTTTGCGCAGGCGTTGCCGAATTGCTCGCCGCCGCCCGAGCTCGTGGGGTGCGTTGTTATATCTATACCCACTCGGGCAGTGAAGTGAAGACTTATCTGCGTCATTTGGGAATTGAAGATGATTTCTCTGATCTGATGACTATGCATGAGAACTTTCCGCTCAAGCCTGATCCTACTGCCTTGCTTGCCCTTTGTTCGCGCAATCGCCTGAATGTGGAAGAATCGCTGATGATCGGCGACCGTGACATTGATGTGCAAGCGGGGCATCGTGCGGGAATGCACGGTTGTCTTTTTGATCCCGATGGCTTCTATGATCCGGCCATTGTTGGCGCAGAGATCAATGTACGCAGTTTGGACAAATTGATCGCATATCTGTAAACAGGAGGTGAAATGCGGTGCAGCATACCGTTGATCTTTCCACCATGCCCTCGGCGGTGGCTGATTTTGCACGCTATAAATCGGTGATTCAAAACTGTTCGCCCATCACCGTCAACGAATATGTGCTTGATCTGCGTACTTTCTTCCGCTTTCTCCGCGCCAAAGAGCGAGGAATTTCCCCTACATCGGATGAGTTTTTCTCCCTCGATATTCGTGATATCTCACTGGAAGAAATCGCTGAGATTACCACCGAGCAGATCTATGAATTTTTGATGTATACCTCGGATGTCCGCGCCAACCTCTGGGCGGCAAAGGCGCGAAAGCTGTCGGCAATCAAGGCATTTTACAAATACCTCACGGTCAAGCGGGGGCTGATTGAGAAAAATCCCGCCGTGAATATTGAATCTCCTCGCCCCAAAAAGTCGCTGCCCAAAGTGCTCTCACTGGATGAGAGCCTGATGCTGCTCAATGCCATTGCGGGGGACACCGAGTCGCTTACCCGAGAACGAGATTATGCCATCGTCACACTCTTCCTCAACTGCGGGATGCGCCTGTCTGAGCTTGTTGGCATCAATATGAATGATATTGACCGCGAGTTTCGCTCCATGCGCGTCATCGGTAAGGGGAATAAGGAACGCATTATCTATCTCAATGATGCCTGCCGCGCTGCGCTGGACGCATATCTCCCGCACCGTCTTCCTGTCAAGACAACAGCGGCACCCACCCCGGCACTCTTCCTCTCAAGCCGTCATCAGCGTATCAGTACCAAAACCGTGCAGTGGATGGTCTATAAATATCTTGATCTGGCAGGGCTGGAGAGCCGCCATTATTCGGTGCATAAGCTCCGCCATACCGCCGCTACGCTGATGTATCAGTCAGGGCAGGTCGATGTGCGTGTGCTCAAGGATATCCTCGGACACGCGCAGCTCAACACAACCCAAATCTATACCCACATCAGCGACGAGCAGATGGAGCACGCCATGGAGCAAAATCCCCTGTCCGCTGTCAAACCGAAAAATCCGCCTAAGCTCAAAGCGATTTCAGCCGATGATCAGCCCGAAGATGCGTGATTTTTTTCCAAACCCCTTGCAATTTTTCCAAAGTTCAGGTATAATATAAGTCATAGAAAACGATGGAGGTTCAAATTTGATGTTTACCCCTTTCCTTTTAACTTCAGGTGCCGATACTGCTGCCAACACAGGCGGTTCGCTCACCATGATCGTGATGATCGTTGTCATGCTTGCTGTGATGTATTTCTTTATGATCCGTCCTCAGAAAAAGCAGGAGCGCGAAACCAATGCAATGCGCAACTCGCTCAAGGTCGGCGATGAGATTACCACCATCGGCGGTGTAATCGGTGCGATTGTTTCGATTCACGAAGAGTCGCAGACGCTGGTCATCGAGACCACGCAGAACCGCACCAAGATTCGTATCCATAAGTGGGCAGTCCGTCAGGTCGATGTTCACGCCGAGGACGCACAGAAGTAATTCCATATCCGCATAAATCTCCCTTATGGCGCATAAAGTCTAATATGATGCCGTAAGGGGGATTTTGCCATGAAAAAGAAAAACCGTGCCGCACAACGCGGCAATCAGACTGCCACATTGGGCTTTGATCATCTCTTCCTCAGCGCGATTCGTGCTGTGCTTGCCGCCGCTGCCCTCGGCGCCCTTTTGCTGCTCGGCGTGACGGCCATTGCCTTCGCACAGGATGATCCCGAGCCGCTTGTCCGACCACTCGGCTATGCCGCATCGGTGCTGACTGTGCTCATGGCCGGTTTCCTTACCGTTCGGTTTCATGGCAGACGCTGTTTGCTGTGCGGCTTGTTTTCTGCCGCCCTTTTGCTCTTGATTTTTGCCGCGCTCTCTCTTGTTCCGGCATTTTCGTCGGCTGCTGCCCTTCCTGTAGCACTCTCCATCGGGATGCATGCCGCCGTTGTTCTGTTTTCGGTGCTGGGCGCCTATCTGGGGTTGCGCCGCCGTCGGCGGTGATCATACCTTGCGGGAGGGTGCATATATTACGGAGGATATTATGCTTGTTTTCACCCGAATGATCCGCATCAATCTTTGCGCTCGCGATGATTTGCGTGAGGGAGCCGCCCTCTCTTTCGCATGAGAGATACGCTATCCCGCCTGCCCGAACTGCTGCTGCCATGGTATGCCGCCGAATCACGGGATCTGCCGTGGCGCGTCGACAGAGAGCCCTATCATGTTTGGATATCCGAGATTATGCTCCAGCAAACCCGTGTGGAAGCCGTGCGGGGTTATTATGCCCGTTTTCTCGATGCACTGCCCGATATCCCGGCGCTTGCCAATGCGCCGGAGGAGTATTTGCTCAAGCTCTGGGAAGGGCTGGGCTACTATAGCCGAGCGCGTCAGCTCGGACGTGCCGCACGTGTGATTATGCAGGAGCATGGGGGCGTGTTCCCGCGAGATCCTGCCGCTATTCGTGCATTGCCCGGCATCGGCGACTATACCGCAGGCGCCATTGCGTCAATTTGCTTCGGTGAGCCGATTCCTGCGGTCGACGGTAATGTTCTTCGCGTGGTGAGCCGAATTTTGGCCGATGATACCTGTGTCGATCTGCCTGCCACAAAAGCCGCCTATCGCGATGCACTTGCCGATATCTATCCCCGAGACCGTGCGGGGGACTTTACGCAGGCGCTGATGGAGCTTGGTGCGACCGTCTGCATTCCCCGAGGCGAGCCGCGCTGCGTCGATTGCCCTGCCGCTGCCATTTGTGCGGCAAACAGCGCGGGCGATCCGCTTCGCTATCCCGTCCGCGCCGCCAAGCGTGCACGCCGCGTGGAGGAGAGAACAGTTTTCCTTCTATGTGCTGCCGATCCATCATCTGGGGGCGGACTTGCCATCAACCGCCGACCGCCCATGGGGTTGTTGGCAGGACTCTGGGAGCTGCCCAATGTGCTGGGAAAGCTTTCCGCCCAAGAAGTGATGGAACAGGCAGCTGATTGGGGACTATCCCCGCTATCCTGCGGAGAGCCGTATCATCGTGTTCATATCTTTACTCATGTCGAGTGGCATATGACCGTCTATCCCGTCACCTGTGCAACTCCCGTTCCTCCCTTCGTCTGGGCGAGTGAGGAAGAGATCAGCTCGGTCTATGCGCTTCCGACCGCTTTTCGTATTTGTCTTGCCTGAAGCAAAGGGTGCTGCTGTTGCAGCCCCCTTTTTACATAAAAAAGATTTCCATTGTACATACTATCAGCGGATAGATTCACAATGCGATGGAAAGGCGATGAACTTATGGAAAGACAAATTTATCCGCTGAATGCGGCGATTTGCGCCGCTGCCGCGGTGGTGGGCAAAAAAGAGAGTGAAGGTCCGCTGGGCGGAGAATTTGACCTGCACGATGTGGACGATCGCTTCGGGCAGGACACATGGGAGAAGGCAGAATCCGAGATGCAGCGCAGAGCCCTCTCACTGGCCATTGACAAAAGCGGACTTGGAGCCGAAGGCATAGACCTGCTTCTGGCAGGCGATCTGCTCAATCAGTGTATCGGATCGGCATACGGTCATCTTGAGTTCGGTATCCCGTTTTTGGGGCTTTACGGTGCTTGCTCAACCTCGGTTGAGGGACTTTTGCTCGCATCTCTTTTGGTAGGTGAGGGCAGGGCATCCGCCGCCGCGGTGGTGACTTCCTCCCATAATTGTGCCGCCGAGCGGCAGTATCGTTTCCCGATTGAATACGGCGGTCAGCGTCCTCCCACCGCGCAGTGGACGGTAACGGGCAGCGGCGCATTTATTGTCATGCCCGCCGATCGTTCCCCCGCCGATTCGGTTTTGGTCGTCGAGGGAATGGTCGGACGCGTGGTGGAGAAAGGCATCCGCGATGCTAACAACATGGGCGCCGCGATGGCGCCTGCCGCCATCGATACGCTTACCCGTTACTTTGACGCGAGTGGGACCTGCGCCGAGGATTTTGACCTGATCGTGACAGGCGACCTTGGACGGGAGGGAAGTGCAATTCTCTGCGAACTGATGGCGGCAGAGGGATTTTCGCTCGGTGATCGCCATACCGACTGCGGCAGATTGATCTATGATCCACTGACACAGGACGTTCACGCGGGGGGATCGGGGTGCGGCTGCTGTGCCGTTGTCACAGCTGCGCATTTTCTCCCTCGTCTGCGCCGAGGGGAAATGCGCGATATTTTGGTGATGGCGACAGGGGCAATGATGAGCCCCGATTCGGTCAAGCAGGGACAGCCGATTCCCGCTGTCGCACATCTTGTTCGCCTGCAGGCACCGAGGGGGGAGAATTGATATGGATTACGTTTGGGCATTTTTGGTGGGTGGGTTACTTTGCGTTATCGCCCAGATTCTGATTGATAAAACCAAGCTGACGCCTGCCCGTATTCTTGTGCTTTATGTTGTGGCGGGCGTTGTTCTCGGGGGGCTTGGTATCTATGAGCCGCTGACCGAGCTTGCGGGCAACGGTGCCACCACACCGCTGACGGGATTCGGCTATCTCATCGCCAAAGGCATTCGCGAGGCAGTGGATGAGAAAGGGCTTCTCGGGGCACTGACAGGCGGTCTGTCGGCGGCGGCGGGCGGAACTGCTGCGGCATTGGTTTTCGGTTATCTTGCCGCACTGATTTTCAAGGGAAAACCCAAAAGCTGAGCAGGGTTGTCGCGCGAATGAGCGCGACAACCCCTTTGCATTTCTTTCGCTGCTGTGATATACGATAAAAAATAATGTCCCCAATTTATCAGATGCCGCACTATATGGGTGAGAGGAGGTGAAAGCATGGCGGACACAATGAAAAACGATGATCGGCTGTGTGCGGAGTTTGCCGAACACTACATGGAAAAGCTGTTTTACTTCTGCCTGAAAAAGACAGGGAAGAGCAGTGAAGCGGAGGATTTGGTGCAGGATATTGCGCTCAACATCCTTACCGCACTGCAAAAAGGTACCGTTCCTGTGCACTTCTCCGCGTGGGTGTGGCAGATCGCACGCAACCGCTACGCCGCATGGGCAGCGGCAAAGCACAGACGTGCCGAGTCGGTAACCGGTTATGATATCGGCGACTGTGAGATTGAAGATATGCGCGAGAGTCCTGCGGACACCATTGTCCGCAGAGAAGAACTGGCGCTGCTTCGGCGGGAACTGGCTTTTATTCGCCGTGAATACCGCGACATTGTTGTTGCCTACTATATCCATAACCGAAGTATGCGTCACATTGCCGAGCATCTTTCGCTTTCCCTCGACACGGTGAAGAAACGCCTTCAGCGTGCAAGAACAATATTGAAAGAAGGTATGAACATGGCAAGAGAATTCGGTACAAGAAGCTATAACCCCGAGGAGATTACCTTTACCAACAGCTGCTCATCTTTTGGGGATAAGGGGCAGCCCTGGAGTATCCTTTCCCACGCGCTCTATAAGAATATTTTCCTTGAAGCCTATGGAAATCCCTCAACAGCGGAAGCACTTTCGCTCGAGCTTGGTGTGGCGCTCCCCTATATGGAAGATGAGCTGGCGTATTTGACCCGTGAGACATTTTTGCTCAATCATGGGGATAAATATGAAACAGCCTTTCCTATCATCAGTCGAGATGCACAGGAGAAAATCTGGGCGTATAATCGGGAAATTGTCCCCAAAGCGACCCGCCTGCTTGAGCAGTTGGTAGACGATTTCTCGTCCGCTTGCGCGGCGCACAATCTGACCTATTACGGTACATATCAGAGCTACGAGGATGCCAAGTGGACGCTGCTGATGTGCACCTTTGACCGCTTGATGGCTGATGTGCGGGTGGACGAACAGCACAAATATACCCAACGCCCCGATCATGGCAATTGGGATATCGTCGGCTACCAGAATGCGAATATCCCGCAGATTCCCCATGTAGGTCAGCACGGCTGTTTGGATGGCAGCATGGGCGGAGAAACGGTGTATTTTCAGCAGTATAAATTTGCGCGTGACGGGATCGCCAAGCAAACACCGCCCTTGCTCAGCTATGCCGAAGCCCTGACCCTCAAACATGTTGCCGAGGGGAATTATTCGGCGTGTGAGAGCGTTCTGCTTGATCGCCTGCAGAATTATGGATACATTCAAAAGATAGGGGACGGATATGCACCCACGATTATTGTTTTCGCAGATAAGGAAGAGCAATATTGGGCAGCTTTCTCCGATACTGAAAAAAGTCAAATCAAGCAGTCTGCCGATGAAATTCGCGAACTTCTTTCGGCAGCAAATGCATATGCCCGTCGCGTGACAAGCGAGGAGCTGCCGCCTCTCTTCCAAAATGATGAGAGAATGTGCAGATTTGCGTGTGCCAACAGCAAGATGGGGCGTGAAGTTATCCTTGAACATGCGCTCGAGGACGGCTGGCTTTTGCGCAGCGACAAAACAATCCGCGTTATCGGCGCATATCTCTATCTTTAATCTCCATGTCGAATCCTGTCGCCATCTCTTCTCCGCTTTTTTGCAAAATATCTTGCAATTTTGCTGCAAATGTGCTATACTAATTGATACATCGCCGCAAAGGAGGTGCGCGTATGGCAGAGAAGAAAACGGGCGGCAAAATCATTGCCCAAAACAAAAAGGCTTTCCACGATTATTTCGTGGATGAAAAGTACGAAGCGGGAATCGCTCTCTTTGGAACAGAGGTCAAAAGCCTGCGCGCCGGTGCCGTCAACCTCAAGGACTCCTACTGTCACATTGAGGGGGGCGAGATCTTCGCGGTGGGGATGCACATCAGCCCCTATGAGCAGGGCAATATCTTCAACCGCGATCCCCTGCGGGAGAAAAAGCTGCTGATGCATAAGCGGGAGATCATGAAACTCCATGGCTTGATCTCGCGAGAGGGATATACGCTGATTCCTCTGTCCCTCTATTTCTCAGGCTCGCATGTCAAGGTGGAAGTAGGCCTTTGCCGCGGTAAGAAGCTCTACGACAAACGGGATGCTGCTGCCAAAAAGCAGGCTGACCGCGATATCGAGCGCTATACCAAATCCAGAGATTACGATTAAGGAGTCAGTTATGCAGTTCAGTGAAATTCTTGATCACCGCCGCAGTACGCGCGCCTACACGGGTGAGCCCGTAACCCGCGAGCAGTTGGATATTATGTTGGAGGCCGGTGTCCGTGCACCCAACGCCTGTAACGCCCAGTGCTGGCATTTCTTCTGTACCCTTGACCGCAAGCTTATCGAAGGGCTTGTTCCTGAAATTTACAACCGCGGTGATTGGCTGCGGGATGTGGGATGCATTATCCTCATCTGCACCGATCCCGATTCGCTGGAGCCTCGCTTCGGGGCGATCGTTCGTGAGCGCTTTGCCGTGCAGGATACCGCCGCGGCGGCAACCCAGATTCTGCAGTGTGCCACCACCCTTGGCTTGGCCGGCTGTTGGATGGGGGCATTTGATCGGGAAAAGGCTCGCAATTATTTCGGTGTTCCCGCTGAGATGGAGCCTGTGATTATGCTTGGCATCGGCCACGCCGCCGCCGAGCCGCCGGCCCGTCCCCGCAAGCCCATGACCGAAGTGGTGACCATGGTGGGCGACTGCGGAAGGGCAGAGAAGAGAAGTGTCGATGAGATCACTCCTTTTGCAATCCGTAAGGCGAGCTTGCCCAAGGCCGAGTTTGATAATGTGAATCTCTCGAGGGCTACCTTCAATAATGTCAATCTGTCCGGTGCCGCCTTTACCGACGCAAATATGAAAAATACCACCTACAGCGGCCTGACCATGCAGGGTGCCGAATTTGGCTGTGTTGACCTGCGGGATGCCACCTTTGCCAATCCCGATCTGAGTCGCACTGTGTTTGACGGCTGCTCCCTGCGGGATGTGCAAATCAAAAACTGTGATATTGCCGGTATGACGGTAGACGGTATTGCCGTGGATGCTCTGATCGAAGCGGCAAAGAAGAAGGATTGATTTTTTCCCGGCTGCAAGGAGGGATAACGATGAAGTGTCCGTACTGTGCCAAGGAGATGGAGGTCGGCTATCTGCAGAGTGCAAGGCCGATCTTCTGGGCGAAAAAGAAAAAGAAGCTGATCTTTAAGCCTACCGCAGAGGATGAGTTCGAGGTCAGCGAAGGATATCTCAACGGCTGTTTTGCCAAAGCATACGTTTGTCCCGCGTGCGGAAAGGTGATCCTTTCCGTGGGGAAATAACCTGTTGGGCGCAAGCCCAAGCACAAAAACAGTAACCCAACGGCGATGCTTCCCCGCATCGCCTCATATGGGGGCGCAATGGTTTCGACGGGGATTTTGACATACAGTACGCGGATAGCGCTGGGGTAAACGCTTAAAACTGTCCCAACTTAAAAAATAAACGACAACTCTAACGTTGCTCTGGCAGCCTAACGGCTGCTGACGCTGCCTCTGTGCAGCCCGTCCGCCGCAGGAGTATCGCGGCCTGCGCT
>JAFQVV010000031.1 GCA_017407835.1 Clostridia bacterium | reverse complement strand
TTTTTATGAGGCAAACTTACGAAAGGCTCCCTCCGGGAGGGAGCTGGCGCCGAAGGCGACTGAGGGAGAGCGCGTTACAATAAAACTGGCATAAACTCAAAGTTTCGCGGGCTCCTTCCACCACTTCGTGGTCCCCCTTCCTCCCGGAGGAAGGCTTTTGTGTGCCGTTTCTCTGCGGATAGTGGGTTCGGGCATCTGCCCGATTTGGCGCGGTGGACATCCACGCGCTATGCTTGCCACAGACGCGAGCGTCGGGAAGGTGGAAAATCTATTTTATAGAGGTGAAACGATATTCTCGTTCCGCATATCCTCTTTCCAACCAAACAGTGATTTTAGTTAAAAATTTATTTGCAAAGTCGCTGACGAGTCGCTTTACCTTTCGTCCAAAATGTGCTATAATATAATCATCCAAGAGAAGGAGGAATGTGATATGTCAATGGGAAAGAATATTGCTTATTTCAGAAAAAGCAAAGGATATACACAAGAGGAATTAGGATCAAGGCTTGGTGTGACCAATCAAGCAGTATCAAAATGGGAGTCAGAAACCTCCATGCCTGATGTCATGATCCTGCCACGAATCGCCAACGCTCTTGATGTTACCTTGGACGATTTGTTTGCAGAACATATCATTCAAACCTCGGTGCCAGAATCTAAAGTTTTCAACGAAAAAGTCGTTCACAATTTTCCGAAGAATGCACAAGCTGAGATCATTGATTCCTTATGTCAGCAAACCAATTTGGTGAATTGCAACGCTTGGGATTTTTTAAAAGCAGAAAAGAACCCCTCTACAAAAAAGTACGATCAAATACTGCAGTTTTACACGATGTGTTGTTTATCTGATACCCAAGGCGCCGCATTCGTATCTAACACTCTTACAATGATTGACTCAGGTATCAAGCCGACAGATATCGGATCAATATTTGAAAAGGCGGAAGTATCCTTTGGCATTAAGAAGCTATCGGATTCAAATGTAAGACAAGTGCTTTCTCATATTTGTAATGAATATTTTCAGAGCACAGCACCGTTTGACTATAAAGATTCTGAATATTTTACGATGGATATCAAACCGAATGAGCTTTCTCGTTCCATCGGAATCTCTGCAGATGATATACTGGAAGCTTTGGAAAAACTGATATCCCTACACATCGTAGAATTAGAAACAAATAATGGTACACGCTATCTGCTTCACAAAATTAAAGCAATTGAGACAGCCGTAACTTTCAGATTGATTGAGAGACTCATTCATAATGAAGCCGGCTTCGGTTGTGGTGAGTTCTTTGCGCTAACTCAATATTAAATCGTTTCGAATAATCTCTCGCCCCGCCTTGCGCGGGGCTTTTATTTGCTTTCTGCGTATGAAAAAAGCCTTCTCCTGTGGGAGAAGGTGGCAGCCAAAGGCTGACGGATGAGGAGTCTTTTTCGTTCATTGTAAACACCTCATCCACCGCTATCGCGAGACCCCCAAAAACTCATTTTATTCGTTTCGGGGAACCCCGTAGCGGTCCCCCTTCCCCCACTGGGGAAGGCTATTCAATTTTACCGCTTATTTTGCACGCCCTCTGTGGAAGCCCTTTTTTTCTTACGTGAGCCATCAATCTGCCGAGGATGTCTTATCCCAGACGCTTACTTGATGCTTCTTCTTCATATTGTCTGGTGTAGAGATTGTAGTACGCCCCGCGGCGCGCCAGCAGTTCTTCGTGCGTTCCGCGCTCGATAATCCTGCCGTCATCCACCACCAGAATCAGATCTGCACGGCGAATGGTGGAAAGGCGGTGGGCGATCATCAGCGACGTGCGCCCTGCCACAATCTGCTCAATGGCATGCTGAATCTTCTGCTCAGTCAGCGTGTCGACAGATGCCGTTGCCTCGTCCAGCACCAGAATGCGGGGATCCGCCAGCAGCGCACGTGCAAAGGAAAGCAGCTGCTTCTCTCCGGTGGAGAGCATACTTCCGCCCTCGCCGACCTGGCTGTCCAGCCCGTTTTCCATCCGCTCCACCACAGCATCCGCAGATACGCTTCTCAGCGCCGCCATAATCTCCTCATCTGTGGCATCGGGCTTGCCGTAGCAGAGATTTTCCCGTACCGTTCCCGAGAACAGATGCGGCGTCTGCAGCACATATCCAATCGAGCGGTGCAGCCAGAGCTGCGAACGCTCACGCGCGTCCCGCCCGTCGATGAGAATGCGCCCCGACGTCGGCTCGAAGAAGCGGCAGACCAAATTGACCAAAGTCGACTTGCCCGCCCCCGTCTCCCCGACAATGGCAACACTGCTGCCCTGTGGAATGGTCAGATCAAAGTGCTCAAGAATGTCCACATCCCCGTCGGGATAACGGAAGGTCACATCGTCAAAAACGATCTCCCCCTTCAGTTCCTCCCAATTCTCGGTCTTAGGCGAGAAGGTGTCACCGTAACGGGCAATTACCTCAGCTGAATCTGCCACGTCCGATTTGGTCTCAAGCAAACCGATCAGCCGCTCAATGTTGACCTGTACCGCAACCAGATTGGAGAAAGCGTTGACGATCCAGCGAATCGGCTCCATCATGCCCAACGCATAGGACATAAACACCGACAGCGTGCCCAGTTCCAGTGCCCCCTCAATGGTCAGTGCACCGCCCTGCCGCAGAACAAGCGCAAGCGCCAGCGACGAGGCAAAGGTAATGGTCGCGCTGAACATGGCGCGATAATGGGTGGCGTGTACCGATGTGCGCTTCATCTGCGCGGTATCCACGCGGAAATCGCGCTCGATTTTCTCTTCAACCACAAGAGATTTGATGGTTTTGGCCCCCGTAATTCCCTCGTTGAAATTTGAGGTAATGGTAGAATTCAGCTCGCGGATGCGGCGGTTGAGGGCTGTCAGCTTCTTCTGGAAGAAAGCAATCAACAGCACCGTAATCGGCACAATGGCGATAACGGGAAGTGCCAGCCGCCAAT
Organism: Clostridia bacterium; assembly: GCA_017407835.1. Classification (GTDB taxonomy): domain Bacteria; phylum Bacillota; class Clostridia; order Oscillospirales; family CAG-272; genus SIG693. Next base: position 55,666 of record JAFQVV010000031.1, on the reverse strand, counting down.
TCAGGCAGAGCATGATCACGCAAGCTCCCACCAGATAAGAGACGTTCCAAACACAGTCGAGCACAATCCACGACACCGTCTCGCCGATGCGTGAGGTATCGCTCATCACCCGCGCGTGAAGATAGCCAACACTGTTTTGATTGAAGAAGGAAAAGGAGAGCGTCTGCAGGTGATTGAAGGCAGACTGCCGCAGATCCCGTCCTACCCAAAGTTCAATACAGCTGCCGATATAGGTCGAGATAAAGTTGACCGTCATCTGAAACAGCAGCATCAGTACATAGCAGAGGATAAACACACCGAGCGTGTCCAGCACGCCCTGCCCGACGAAATGATTGAGCGCATATTGCTGGAAAAGAGGCAGACAAATATCCGCCACCGTCCCACAGAGCGCCATGATAATCATCACCGGATAATAGAAGCGATACGCCCGCAGATAGGGGAACACACGGGGCAGGCCAAACCAACGCAGAGAAACCTGCTTTGTCTGATTGTGTTTTTTCATGCCCCCACCTCCTCGCTGCGATCGGTCTGAATACGATAGATATCGCGGTAAAGGCCGTCCTGCGCCAGCAGCTCGGCATGCGTCCCGTACTGCACAATCCGCCCCGCTTCCAGTACAAGGATGCGGTCACAGTGCATCAGCGTCGTGACGCGGTGCGAAATGTAGATGCGGGTTGAATCATCCTTGCGGGCAGCCAGAGCCGCCGTAATCCGCGCGTCGGTCTCGGTGTCCACCGCTGACAGCGCATCGTCAAAGACCAGAATGGGGGTCGAACGCACCAGCGCACGCGCAATGGCAGCGCGCTGCTTCTGTCCGCCCGAGAGAGTCACGCCGCGCTCTCCGACCAGCGTGTCGTAGCCGTCGGTAAAGCCCTCAATCGTTTCATGCAAACTGGCAGTCTCGGCAGCGGCGCGGATGGCGTCATCGCGATCCTCGCCCTCCAGTACAATACCGATGTTCTCCCGCAGCGTCCGCGCAAAGAGGAAGGGCTCCTGCATCACCATGCCGATGCCCCGCCGCAGGTGGGCCGCCGACATCTCGGCAATATCCACTCCGCCAATGGTAATCAGCCCCCCGTCGGGTGCCAGATCGTAGAGACGGCAAAGCAGATAAACCAGCGTCGATTTGCCCGATCCCGTCCCGCCGAGAATGCCCAGCGTTCCTCCCGCGGGAACCGTGAAGGAAATATCCTGCAGCAGCGTGGGACAGCCGTCATAACCGAAGCTGACATGATCGAATACAATGTCGCCCCGCAGATCGGGCTCAAGTGCCCCCTCGACATCCCGCTCGGGCTCAGCCGACATAATCTCGGCAATGCGCCCCAACGACACCCCCGCCTTGCTCATTTCCGAAAGCATACGTCCCAGATGGCGCACAGGCCAGGTCAGCATGGCATTATAAGAAATAAACGCGAGATAATTTCCCGCCGTCATCTCCCCGTTGATGCAGAACACCGCACCCAGCGTGACGATCAGCATAACCTGCAGACCGGATACCAAATCCGCCGCCGACCAATAGGTCGAGAAGACCAAATTGAGTTTTGTCCACAGCGTCGTGTAGTGAACATTCTGCGCGCCAAATCGCTCGCGTTCATATGCCTCGCGCCCAAACGCGCGGACAACACGAACGCCCGTCAGATTTTCCTGAGCGATAGCCGAGAGCTTGCCCTCATTTTCATCGCACTCGGTAAACCCGCGTCTGATCCTGCGGTGAAAAATAATCGACGCACAGAGAATAATGGGAATGGAAACCATCGCAATCACCGACAGCTTCACATTCATCGAGCACATAAAGGTGAGCGAGAGCACAAGCAGCAGCACCGTCTTGAAAAGGGAGGTCAGCTGATCCGACATGAATCGCTTGAGCATATCCACATCCGATGTACAGCGCTGAATGATATCACCCGTCTGCTGCTTCATATGCCATGCAAAGGGCAGACGCTCAATGTGCGAAAAAATGGTGTCGCGCATCGAACGGACCAAATGCTCGGCACCCATCGAGTTAAAAAGCTGAAATCCGTACTGAAAGAGCAGCGCAAACACCGAAACGGTCACCACCACCGCCGCGATCAGCCACAGATGCTGGCGCAGATAGCCCACACCGCCGATCGACTCGACCAAAGCCGCGGCAGGCGCAGGCAGATCAATCGGCTCACTGCCCAGCACAGAGTCCACCGTAAAACGGACAATCTGCGGGCTGAGCAGATCGGTCAGCGTCACGCCGACCGCGCAGAGAATACTCAGCGCAAAATAGCGCCTGCATCCCCGCAAAAATCTGAGAATAAGTTGAAATTTCGACTGTTTTTTCATGATGTTTCGTTCAAATTTATTTTATTACAGGCAAAAACGTACCATGGCCCGAACCGCGCCCGCCTGCGCACACAGGAATGCAGAAAACCGCCATCCGCAGCCAAATCCACACTGCATACCGAGCATTTTTCGCCTGTCTCGACACAGAAAAGACATCACAAAAAGTCGTCCCGATCATGAATGCGGACATCATTAGCATACCATATTTTCCCGCGTTTGTCAAGTCAAAGCAAAATTCCCCCCACCCCTTGCAAACTGTGCAAATTTGTGCTATCATAAATAGCGCAACATGCAATTCAAACAAGCGAGGAACCGCTATGACAACCAAAGATATTGCCGAAATCCGACGCCGTTTTCGTCCCGACAAAAGCAACATCTCCCGCATCCGCGGCTGCTATGTCAACGAAGCGCATCAAATTGTCGCCACCTTCAATCAATCGCTGGGGCTGATGAACCAAGAAGAAGCCGAAGAACTGCTGACCATCCTCCGCAAAACCCTCTCGGGCACACAGAGCAAAAATCTGCACGAAATCAGCTTCTCCTCCGCACAAGTGCTTGAAGGCGAACACCACCGCCGCCTCACCGCCCTGCGCGACTCGGCCCTGGAGGACGAATCCGCCGTCACCGCGCTCTACGAAACCATCATCGGCAACACCGCCATCGATGGCAGCTATATGATCCTGCTTGCCGCCGACAGCTATGACTACGCCGCATACCGCGCCGACGGAGAAAAGGACGAGGACACATCCCGTACCTTCCGCTATTTCCTCTGCGCCCTCTGCCCCATCAAGCTCACACGCCCCGCCCTCGGCTATCTTGCTGAGGAGAACCGCTTCTGCAATCTTGCCGCCGATCAGGTCATCGCCTCCCCCGCCCTCGGCTTTATGTTCCCTGCCTTCGACCATCGCGCCGCCAACATTTATTCAGCCCTCTATTATACCCGCGACACCGCCGACAGCCATCCCGATTTTGTCTCGGGTGTCCTGGGCAGCGAAATCCCGCCCCCTGCCGCTGTGCAAAAGGAAACCTTCGCTTCCATCCTTGCCGAGAGTGTCGCCGATGCGTGCAGCTATACTGTCGCGCAAACCGTTCACGAGCAGATCTGCGTGCTGGCCGAATTCAAGCCCACAACCCGAGACGAAGAGGATGAACGCCCCATGGTCTCCAAGCGCATGGTCAGCGGTCTGCTTGAGGACTGCGGCATTGCTCCCGAACGCGTTGCCGATTTTGAATCGCGCTTTGATGATGCCTTTGGCGTCGGCACCGAGCTTCCCCCCGCCAATCTGGTTGATCGGGGAAAATTCGACGTCAAAACCCCCGATGTCGTCATCCGCGTCAACCCTGAGGCCAGTGATCTGGTTCAAACGCGTATCATCAACGGGGAGAAATACATCATGATCCGCGCAGAAGCCGGGGTGGAAGTCAACGGCTTCCCCATCCGCATTACTGAAGAATAACCATAAAAAAGCAGAGGCTGCACTGTGTGCAGCCTCTGCTTTTGATATCAATCTCCGCGCTTTCGCGCCATCATAAATGCCGCCAGAGCAGTGACACCGCCCGACATAAGCACAATTACAAGGTCAATCGGCGCGAGCACAATGCCCCCAATTGCAGAAAAAAACCATCCTTCACCGAACCGGTAGAGATTACCACTCAGAAGAACCATCTCTCCCACATACATCAAAAGCGTGACCGCACTCGCACAAAACGCCGGCATCCCCTCCGAAAGAATCCTCGGCTTTCCCAACACAAAAGATGCGGCATATATGCCCACTGTGATACCGAACAGCACAAAGAATATGCTCATCAGCACCGCTGACAAAGCTGACACCTGCAACTCCCCCGTTCGATAAAATGCAGTAAAGCAAGCCCAAATGCACATGGCAAGGAAGGCAGCACTCGCCGCCGCCTGCACAATCAACGGCTTGCATTTGCCGCGCGAACCTGTCAGCACTACCTGCGCAAAACCATAGAAGCAGTTGAGCAGCGAGACGATCAGCACAACCGAAATCAGGTAAAAATGCAGCTTAAAGGCGGGGCTGTACTCACCCATCAGCACATTCACCTCGGTCCATGTCCGCTCAACCGTGTCAGCAGGTGGAATGTAGCACATATACATCTGCCAATTTTCCAGCGTAGAAAAGGTTCCCGTCACCGTCCGCGTCACCGTCACCAACCGCTCAAGCAAAAACTCCGACGCAAAAAAGACGGCGAGCGATATGCCCGAACCGATGCCCTGCGCAAACCGTCCCGGCAGGCGAATCATCAGCGGAATCAGCGCCACACCAACCAAAACCGCCAGCGCAATCGGTGTATAAGGAATAATGTACTTGGGATAATCCTCAGCATATACCGTACCCAAGCGAAGCATATCTTCCACAACCGACACGCCCATATAAATTGGGTAAACCGAGGCCAGCAACACCCCGAGAAGAGAAAACAAATAATATCGTCCAAAGGCTCTATTTTTCATATACACTCCCCTGCTCTTTCTTCAGAATTGTTTTTTCGAGCCAAACGGCCACCCCATCATCGTCATGACTGTCAGTGACATCATCCGCGATGGCCTTCACCTCATCAATGGCATTGGACACCGCAACTGCCGCCCCTGCCAGTTTCAGCATTCCAAGATCATTCCAATCATCCCCGAACGCGATAACCTCTGTCAGTTCAGCCCCAATATAATCAACGAGTATTTGCAGTGCTGTGGCTTTGTCGGAATTTTTGGCAGCAAATCTGCGCCAATTTTCCCCCGTAAAATTGATCACCGTGCACGCGGGGCAAACACGGCAGATTTCCCTCGCCCACGCCTCACATTCAAGTTCCGCTGTAATTTTATAGGCAGGCACGGCAAAATCCGCAAAATCGGAATATGTATGCGCGGCGCGGCGATCCGGATCCCGAGGAACAAAGTTGCAATAATAGCCATCATCGCAGTCTGCCGTAATCAAGCCGTTGTTGTCTGTAAATTGTCGGCACATTCTGACAATGACCGCAGCCGTCTCCGCTGATATAAGATTTTTATATATAATTTCCCCGCCGACACTGATGATTGCTCCGCCGTTGGATATAATGATCTCAGGTTTAACCGCTGCAATCTGGCGCGCCATCGCACTTTCGGCACGCGCCGTTGCAAACGCGATACAATATCCCTTTGCTCGGCACGCCTCAAGCACCTGTACGGTGTATGGCGAAATAGACTTATCGCTGCGCAAAAGCGTATTGTCAAGATCAGTCACAATCAGTTTCATACACAACCATCCTTATCGGTAAAATCAAGCATACAGCGGCACTCACCCAATTTCTCCCTCTTTTTCTCATTATATCACAGAAAAAACTTTTTTGCAACACAAGACAACCCAAACCAATCGTCAAAAAGACAAGCAAATGGAGCGATTTGCTTGAAAAATTGCAAACTTTATGATATAGTAAAAATAACACCGGTCAATTTTGTTTCGGCAAATAAAGCCGGCAGAGAAGCTGCAAACTATAAGAAAATTACGAAAATCAAAAATCCATAAAAAATCCCCCTGCGTGAGGTATTGCTCATGACGCTGCGTCATGCGGTATAATGGGGGCAAGGAGGTGATGGGCTATGTCAAAATACACAACGGGAGAAATTGCCAAACTCTGCGGCGTCTCGGTCAGAACCGTACAGTATTACGATGAAAGAAACATTCTCGTACCGAGCGAACTGAGCGAGGGCGGCCGCAGACTCTACTCGGATGACGATCTGAAGCGGATGCACATTGTCTGTTTTCTGCGTGAAGCCGGACTTCCGATCAACAGTATCTCGGCATTGTTCGCGGATGAAAATCCCGAAAGTATCATTTCAATTTTGCTTGAACAACAAGAGCAGACTCTGCGTGAAGAACGCTCCGAGTGCCAAGCTAAGCTTGATTTGATTGAAGGGATTAAGCGCGAGCTCAAGGAGCTTGACAAGTTCTCTGTTGAATCTATCCATGATATAGCACACATGATGAAACAAAAAAACAAGTTGAACAAAATGCGCCTAACTATGGTGCTTACAGGAATCCCCGTAACCGCCCTGCAATGGACGTCCATCGTTCTATGGATCACACACGGCTTTTGGTGGCTGTTTTTGGTCTGGGCTTGTGTGGCACTTCCGTGGGGAATCTGCATATCTAAATATTATTTTCATCACGTTGCCTATATCTGCCCCGAATGTCACGAGGTGTTCAGACCTAAATTAAAGGAAGCATTTTGGGCATACCACACGCCGAAAATGCGCCGTCTGACCTGCCCTGCATGCGGTCGACGGGGCTTGTGCGTTGAAGTGTACGCAGAAAAGGAGAAGAAAAACAATGGATAAAATTATGGAATTCCTCCCCTTTTTGATCCCACTTGTCATCGCGGAATTTGCACTGCTCGCTTATACGCTGTATCACATTTTGACGCACAAGAACTATAAACGCGGGAACCGCACACTGTGGCTCATCGTCACCATTGTGCTCATGAATTTTATCGGTCCGATTCTTTATTTTGTCTTCGGCAAAGAAGATGTCTGAGATGGAGATATTGACGATCAGCAACCTGCAAAAACGATTTGGGGAAAAGCAGGTGCTCCGCGGACTTAATTTATCGGTTCCCGAGCACAGTGTGTTCGGCTTTGTGGGCAGAAACGGAGCCGGAAAAACAACCGCAATGAAAGCCGTCCTCGGGCTTCTCCGAACTGACGGAGGTGAAATACGCGTTGCCGGGGAAAAGGTGCTATACGGTCAAACCGCAACCAACCGTTACATCGGCTATCTGCCCGATGTGCCGGAGTTCTATTCATTTATGACAGCACACGAATATTTGAAACTTTGCGGAGAAAGCCTGGGCATGAACCGGCACGCCATTGACCAGAGGAGCACACAACTGCTTTCTCTTGTCGGGCTTTCGGCGGAAAAGCACCGCATCAAAGGGTATTCCCGAGGGATGAAACAACGGCTCGGCATCGCACAGGCCCTGCTCGCCCGTCCCAAACTTTTGATCTGCGACGAGCCTACCTCAGCACTCGATCCCATCGGCAGAAAGGATATCCTGGATATCCTTCTCGCGGTAAAGGATGAAACGACAGTGCTGTTTTCCACGCATATTTTGTCCGATGTTGAGCGAATCTGCACCGACGTTGCGCTTCTGCACAATGGACAAATTGCAATGCAGGGCTCGGTGGATCTGTTAAAGCGCACCCGCCGTCCCGAAGCATTCACCGTCGAGATGACCGATCATCACGCAGCAGTGCATCTGGCAAATGCTTTTTGCGACGCTCGCCCCACCGAACAGGACACCCTTGTTTTCTCGGGCGGCGAAATGCAGATGTTTGCCGTGCTCGATTTTATCCAAAGAAATAAGCTCTCCATCCGCAGGATCGAACGATCGGAAGCATCCCTGGAATCTCTTTTTATGGAGGTGCTGAAAAAGTGAGCGCTTTTACTGCCTTTTTCAAAAAAGAAGTATTGGAAAACCTCCGAAACGGAAAGCTGATCATCCTGGGAATCCTGAGTTTTGCCCTGGGCATCATGAACCCCGCAATCGCAAAGCTTACACCTTGGCTGCTCGACTTGTTATCCGAACAGCTGGCAGGAAGCGGTATGATCGTAACCGATGTTCCGGTCAATGCGCTGACCGCTTGGACACAATTTTTCAAAAACATCCCAATCGCACTCATCGTATTTGTCTTTCTCTACAGCAGTACATTGACGGGAGAGTACGAAACGGGAACGCTGGTCCTCATTTTGACAAAGGGGCTTTCCCGCTATCAAGTACTGCTTGCTAAATTCGGGACAATGCTGATTCTGTGGTCTTCCGCTTACTGGCTTTGCTTCGGCATCACCTATGCATACACCGCCTATTTCTGGGATAACAGCATCGCCGTCGGACGATTCTCCGCCGCGATCCATTGGTGGCTGTTTGGGGTTTTCGTCGTGGCGCTGATGATTTTGTTTTCCACCCTGTCCAAACAGTACAGCGGTGTTCTTCTCGGCACGGGCGGCAGCGTTTTGGCGCTTTATTTGCTCGGTTTTTTGCCGAAAATCGCAAACTACACACCAACGGCATTGATGCACAGCACAGCCCTGCTCGCAGGGGCGGAATCGGCAGATGATTACCGCAAAACGATTGTTGTCACGGCACTCATCAGCATAGCTTGCATCTGCACAAGCATCCCTGTTTTCAACAAAAAACAGCTGTAGTCAAAACCTCCGTCGACAAGACAAAAAGGGTGCCGCGCTGATGCGCGGCACCCTGTGTCTGTTGTTGGGGGCAAGCAAATGATTGAATCCTAACTACTACGCTGCGAAAGAAAACCAATCCCCATTCGTGTTGTGGGATATTTCACATTCACAATACAAACATCTCATAACCAAGCGTATTTTTCGTGTGCGCCCAATACCGTCCATTGCCCAAAGGAAAGACTTTACATCACATCAATCCCATACACCAAATAACACCAAGCGCTGTTAATGTTACCAGCGTATCAATGGTGATTCCATAGAACATCGGTTTAAGACCGGCTTTCTTGAAATCTGTAATGCTTGTTCCCAATCCGATCGCTGCCAGGGCGGTGACCATCAAGAATTTACTGGTGCTTTTGATCATTCCCGACACTGCCACAGGGATACATCCCACGCTGTTCAAAATTGCCAACAGCAAGAAACCACCGATGAACCAAGGAATAATCTTGACCAAATTCACTTTTTGTCCCTTGTTGGCTTCTTTCAGCTCTTTTTGCTTTAAGTGGGTACCAATGTATGCAAAAACCAACACCGTAGGGATAATTGCAATCGTTCTTGTGAGTTTAACCATTGTCGCGAAGTCACCTGCAATCTCAGAGAAAGCATATCCGGAGGCGACAACACTTGCCGTATCATTTACGGATGTCCCGGCCCAAATTCCGTAGGCGATATCAGACATCCCTAATGCTTTCCCCATAAGGGGATATAGTGCAATCATCACCATATCAAAGAGAAATGTGGATGACATGGCAAAAGCAATATCTTTGTCATCGGCATCAATTACGGGAGCAATAGCCGCTACGGCGGAACCGCCGCAAATACCGGTTCCTGCCGAAATAAGGTTGCTTAACTTCCAGTTCAAACCGAAAAGCTTGCGGATAAAATAACCTCCGCCAAAGCACATAGCAAACGTAAATATCATCACAAAAAATGTCATCTTGCCGACCGACATAATCGTGTTGATGGATAATGAGGCACCCAAAAGGATAATGGCCACTTTCAATATCTTTTTTGATGTAAATTTGAGCGCCGGCTTCATCCATACCGGATGAAAAAAGCTGTTTATGATTGTACCCATAAACAAAGCGATAATGGACGCTCCGAGCAGCTCTCCGGGGATCAGTTTCTCCACAAAAACCGATAAACCGGCTACCGCAAAACAAATAGCCATGCCCAGTACAAACATACCCCGCTCTTTCGTTTTAGATTGCATCATGTTCTCCTCAAATTGCTTTTATTTTACAGTTTGTGAACAGTGTAATAATCTAACATTAAATCGCGTGAATTATTTTTCATCGCGTCACCCCAATAATGTTTTAATATACACATTATATCACAACTGTATGAATTTTTCAACACTTTCGTTCGAATCCCTCGTGGCGAAAAAATATCGAAAATGCATCGATGAAAATCCGAAAAAAGTCAGGGGCGAAAAAAGCGGAGAAATCTCTCGAAATCTCCGGTTTTCTCTTTTTTCTCGGTCAGATCGATTCCGACCGTTAAACATGTGACGCTATTACAAAATCGATCCGTACCGCAAATTTTTCAAAATTGAGCCGTGTTTCAAAGTCAGCGGATAGACTTATCCCTTGGCGATGATGAGCTGCGAAAATCTTCCTAAAAGAGATTTTCGGGCTATGCCGGCAAACGAAGCTATGTACTATGCTAAAAATAATTTCACATAGTGAAAAAGAACGTTTCCAATGCCTTTGATAAAGGATAGTGCTCCAAAACTAATTGTTATAATAAAAAGTATTTTGCAAAGGTTTTGATATTTGGGCAGTTCGTCTCTTGATTGATAGTATCTTTTTGTCGTGTTTACAACGAACCCGCCTCTCTCCATAGGTATTAATGCGTTCTTATAACCAAACAAAAAGAATATTGACAAAAAGAACATTCCACAAGAAAGACCAAAATCTCCCGTCATTTCACTAAATAAGCATTGTAGAGTGAAAGTTAAAATCATAGCAATGATTCCTATAAAAATAAGAATAAAATGTTTCTTTTTCATTTTACACTCTCCTTCGCCGTGTTGATGGAGGCGATACCGCCTTTCTTGAGCTTATTATATCATAAAATCGTTTGTTTTTTTAGTGAAATATTCGCCTTGCGGCGAATGTGAAATAATTTCCTTCGGAAATTGTGAAATATTGCTCCCTTCGGTCGCAATGTGAAATAAAATTCGTTCCCTCACACGCCGCAGGCGTATTTCACTGCCGCAGGCAATTTCACACGCGTCAGCGTATTTCACTCGTTCCGCCAGCGGCAAATTTCGTTGAAAAAAGCCAAGTCGATATTCGACTTGGCTTTTTTCTTGGCAGGGGCAGGAGGATTTGAACCCACGACACCCAGTTTTGGAGACTGGTGTTCTACCGACTGAACTATACCCCTCTATACAACGGAAGTATTATAACACATCCCGCGGGAAAATGCAAGAGGATTTTTCAAAAAAGGCAAAAATATTTTTTCTCTCCCCAAAAATTCGTTCGATTGCCGATTGACAACGCCCCTATTATGGATTATAATTATCTCGTCTGTATCACAACAAATGATGGAAGAAAGAAGGATTCCCTATGACCCCCTCCCGCACCTCTTTGCGCCGCCTGTGCACATCGGCTGTTTTCGCCGCATTGATTTTTGTCGCCACCGCATTTCTTCCGCGCATTCCCACCGTCAACGGATATGTACATTTAGGCGACACCTTTGTTTTTCTCTGCGGTTCTTTTCTCCCACCCATATACGCTGTTTCAGCTGCGGCCATCGGCGGTTGTCTGGCCGATTTGCTCACAGGATATCCCGCCTGGGCACTGGCCTCCCTGCTCATTAAGGGATTAACCGCCTTGTGCTTCTCCGCAAATCGTCCCCGTATTCTCTGTGCCTGCAATCTGTTGGCTATCGTTCCCTCCGCCTTTATCTGTGTCGGCGGATACTATATCTGGGCAGCGCTGTTTATCAGCGGAAATTGGATCGCGCCCGTCGCCGAGCTTCTGCCCAATCTTATGCAAACTGCAGTCAGCGCTATTCTCTACAGCTGTCTCGCCCTCGCCTTTGATCATGTCCCCGCTTTAACTAAGCTTCTTCGAAAATCGGTTAAGTAAGGAGGTCCCCGCATGAAACTGCTTGCACTGGGCGATATCGTCGGCCTGCGCACCGTAGATTATCTTGAACGGGAGCTATGGCCCCTTCGCCGCCGTCTCGGCATTGACTGTGTCATCGCCAACGGCGAAAATGCCAGTGAAATCCACGGACTCTCCGGAGAAGAAGCACACCGCCTGCTGGATGCGGGCGTGGACCTTTTGACCACAGGCAACCATGTTTGGGGCAGACGTGACCTGATTCCTCTGCTTGAGGAAGAGTCCCGCGTTCTGCGCCCTGCCAATTACCCTCCCGCCGCACCCGGCAGCGGATGGTCGATCATCTCCGCCGGCAGCTGGCGGATGCTCGCCATCAATATCATGGGAAATGTCTTCATGGATAACCTCGCCGATCCCTTTGAAACGGTGGAGAAAATCCTGTCTCGCACCGAGGGAAGTTACGATTTCGCCCTGCTTGACATCCACGCCGAAGCGACAGCAGAAAAACTCGCCCTCGCCCGCGCCTTTGACGGGCGCATCGCTGTCATCTTCGGCACACATACCCATGTGCAAACGGCAGATGAGGGCATCCTGCCGCGGGGCAGCGGCTATATCACCGACCTCGGCATGTGCGGTCCCACCGACGGCATTCTCGGCACCGATGCCGATGCAGTCATCACCCGGTTCCGCACCCATATGCCACACCGCTTCCAGCCCGCCGAAGGGCCTCTTGTGCTGTGCGGTGCTATTTTCACCCTAAATCAACAGCTGCAGGTCTCCGCAGTCGAACGTATCAACCTGCCCGAATCGGGAAAAATCTCCCCAAAATAATTGTAAAAAAGCAAAAAAAGCCTTGACAAAGCAGTGGGTATCTGTTATAATAATACTACCTCTGCAAGAGGGCTTTTTTTCGTGCGATTTTTGCGCCCGCACACCCCTTTTCTGAGGGAGGTACACTAAATCACCGCATTCGCGGTAAATTCAATGAATCGGAGGTGCCGACATCCATGGCGAAGAATGAACAGCGCGTCAAGATTACGTTGGTCTGCACAGAGTGCAAGCAGCGCAACTATGACACCAAAAAGAACAAGAAGAATGATCCGGACAGACTTGAGATGAACAAGTACTGCAAGTTCTGCCGCAAACACACTCTTCACAAAGAATCGAAGTAAGGGCAGGAGGGTACTATGGCAGACATCGAAAAGAACACCGAAGTTACCCCCGAAAAGAACGACGCAGCAAAGAAGCCCGAGAAAAAGAAGAAAGACAAAGTAAAGCTCTCCGAGCGTCTGAAGAAATTCTGGCGCGACTATAAGAGTGAGCTCAAGAAAATCGTTTGGTGCCCCTGGAAGCAGGTCAAGAACAACACCGTCGTGGTTGTTGTGATTGTTGCGCTGACCGGTGCATTGATCGGTGTGCTTGACTTCGGTTTCTCTCAGGCAATCACCTGGCTCGGCGATCTGTTCTGATCGGAACTGCGGTTAGATCATGAGTGATATCAATGAAATGAACCTCGGCCCGCGTTGGTATGTGGCGCACACCTATTCGGGATACGAGAATAAGGTCAAGGCAAACCTGGAAAAGATCGTGGAGAACAGAAATCTCTCCCATCTGATCTATGACGTCCGCATTCCCACCGAGTTGGTTGTGGAAAGCGACGGCGAAGTTGAGCGCGAGACCGAGGAGAAGGTCTTCCCCTCTTATGTGCTCATCAAAATGACCATGACCGACGAAAGCTGGCATGTTGTCCGCAATATTCGCGGCGTCACAGGCTTCGTCGGACCCGGTTCACGTCCCACTCCCCTCACCGAAGAAGAGGTTGAGGCTCTGGCAGTTGAGACGCGCACCGTCAACGTCAGCTTCGACGTTGGAAGCAAAGTTAAAATCTGCGCGGGACTCTTCGAGGGTTACCGCGGAACCGTTCAGGAATTCTCGGACGACAGAAAGGAAGTCACGGTACTGGTCAAAACCGAGCGCCGCGATATGCCTATCCGTCTGGAAACCAAGGATATTCAGGCCGACAACGAGCTCTGATATCCGCATTCGTGGGAGGGAGAAAAATTCTTCATTTCTCCCGTATATGGTACCACATTTGGAGGTGTAATTTTTCATTATGGCAAAGAAGATTATTGGTTATATCAAGCTGCAGCTTCCTGCAGGTAAGGCTACTCCCCAGCCCCCCGTTGGTCCCGCACTCGGTCAGTACGGCGTTGCAATCCCCAACTTCACCAAGGAATTCAACGAGCGCACCAAGAATGACATCGGTCTGATCATCCCCGTTGTCATCACCGTTTACGCAGACCGTTCCTTCACCTTTATCACCAAGACTCCTCCCGCTCCCGTGCTGATCAAGAAGGCTGCAGGCATCGAGTCCGGTTCGGCTACCCCGAACAAGACCAAGGTTGCAACCATCACCCGCGAGCAGGTCAAGAAAATCGCTGAGACCAAGATGCCCGACCTCAATGCTGCCTCTGTTGAGACCGCTATGAGCATGATCGCCGGCACCGCCCGTTCCATGGGTGTTGTGGTCGAGGACTAAGGAGGTAAAGAACAATGGCTAAAATGGGCAAAAAATATTCCGACAGCGTAAAGCTGCTTGAAAAGAACAAGATGTATGACCCCGCAGAGGCACTGGCTCTGGTTTGCCAGACCTCTAAGGCAAAGTTCGATGAAACCATCGAGCTGCACGTCCGTCTGGGCGTTGACTCCCGTCACGCTGACCAGCAGGTCCGCGGTGCTGTCGTTCTGCCGAACGGTACCGGTAAGACCGTTCGCACCCTCGTTTTCGCGAAGGGCGACAAGGCTGATGCCGCCAAGGCTGCAGGTGCCGACTATGTTGGCGCCGAGGACATGGTTGCAAAGATCCAGCAGGAAAACTGGTTCGACTTCGACGTGGTTATCGCAAGCCCCGACATGATGGGCATTATCGGCCGTCTGGGTAAGGTTCTCGGTCCTAAGGGCCTGATGCCTAACCCCAAGGCAGGCACCGTTACCCCCGATGTTGCTCGCGCTGTTACCGAGGCTAAGGCCGGTAAGATCGAGTACCGTTTGGACAAGACCAACATCATCCACTGCCCCATCGGCAAGGCTTCCTTCGGCGCTGACAAGCTCCAGGAGAACTTCGACACCCTGATGGGCGCAATCATCAAGGCTCGTCCCGCAGCTGCAAAGGGCCAGTACATTAAGTCCTGCGTCCTCGCATCCACCATGGGCCCCGGCATCAAGATCAACCAGGCTAAGCTTGGCTAATTTCGGCCGGTATAAAAGAGGAAGAGACGATTTTCGTCTCTTCCTCTTTTTGTTTTGCCAACATCAGTATCCCTGCTTTCCCTTCCATGCCCGCCAGAGCAATTTGCGCAAAAATTCGGCAGGGATCACCATTGCCGCCGCCACCAGCGGAACTGTCAGTTCCTCTATTGTCAGCGGCGCGGTGCGCAATACGCTCCCACCCAAGTAAACGAAGAGAATCTGCACGACCGCCACCGAAAGCATAATCCCCATGAATGCCGGATTTTTTCCCAACCCGGCAAACAAATTCAACCGATCGGTGCGTGAGTTGAAACAGTTGAATACCCCGGCAAAAATGAACAAGGCAAAAAAAGCAGTCAGCAAATAAATATCGTCCTCCGCTGAACGGAAACGAGCTGTCACCACAGGTAATTTCAAAAATGCAATGCAAAGCGCCACCGTAAAGCCGCCCAACAGCGCGATTTGATTGACCATGTAACCGCAAAGAATCGGCTCATCCCGCCGTTTGGGCGGTTCTCGCATCAGACGCGGATGCGCCGCCTCACCTGCAAAGGCAAGCCCGCCAAGCGTATCCATAATCAGATTGATCCACAGCATCTGCACCACCGTCACCGGCGCGTCAATGCCCAGGAAAGGACAGATCATCGAAACACCGACTGCGCTGAAATTCATGGTCAGCTGAAGCACGATGAACTTGCGGATGCTTTTGAAAATGTTCCGCCCATACAGCACCGCACGCACCACCGAGGCGAGATTATCGTCCAACACAATAATGTCGCTCGCCTCACGCGCCACCTGCGTTCCGCTCCCCAGCGAGAAACCCACATCGGCAAGCTTGAGCGCGGGTGCATCGTTAATACCATCCCCCGTCATGCCGACCACCAGATCTTCAGCCTGCGCGATCCGTACCAATCGGCTCTTGTCGGCAGGCAGGGCACGGGCAACCACCGCCAAACGCGGCAGAATCGCCGCCAGCTGCTTATCGGTCAGCCGCGCCATGACCTGACTGGTCAGCACTTCGGTTCGCTCCCCGCCCAGAATGCCGCTCTCCCGTGCAATTGCAGATGCCGTCTCGGCACTATCTCCCGTGATCATCACCACGCCGATTCCCGCACCGCGCAGTGCCGCAACCGCCCCCGGTGCCTCGCGGCGAAGACGATCTCGCAGAATAAGCACACCATGCAGAACCAACTCGGGGATCTCTCCCCGACGCAGCCCCGCCAAACAATCCCCCTTCGCCTCTGCCAAAAGAATGAGTCTCCTGCCTCCCGCGGATGCCGCACGCAGACGTTCTCCAAATGCCGATCGGTCAAGTGCAGACGTCCGACCTTCTGCATTGATCGCCCCGCATACATGAGACAATAGCAAATCTGGTGCACCTTTAATCAATGTGCGCACCTGCCCATCGGTGCGAACCACTGCCGCCGACAGTTTTCGCTCACTGTTGAAAGACAGCTTGTCGATCGGCCTTACCTCCATATGCCCACAGCGCCCCACGAAAAGGCAAAGCGCCCGATCGGTTGCGTTCCCCCCCACTAAATCACGCGCTCCCCAAACGGCATCACAGTTGCATTTTGTCTGCAGACGAACCGCTTCTCCCACCGCACCCCGCGGCAGACGCGTCCCCTCTCCGTCAGCACCGACAAAACCGACAACCCGCATTTTCCCCTCGGTCAAGGTCCCCGTTTTGTCGGTAAAGATGAGATTCATGCTCCCCGCCGCCTCGATTCCCGTCGGCTTGCGCACAAGCACATGATCGCGCACCATGCGGCGAATATTGGCCGACAGCACAACAGCAATCATCATGGGCAGTCCCTCGGGCACAGCCATAACAATTACCGTCAGCGCAAGGGTAAGGGCATGCAGCAAGTGATAGGAAAGATAAGCAAAATCGGTGAGCTTCATTTGAATCACCGCTCCCCGAAAGCCGCTGTCAATCAAAAAGGTATTGCACAAATACGCAAGCGCAACCAGCGCGGCAGCCGCATATCCAAGACGGCTGATGGTCGCCGCCAACTGCGTCAATCTGATTTTCAGGGGAGACGGACGGGTGTCATTCTGCACCTCACGGGAAATACCGCCGAGCACGGTGGCATCCCCCACTGCTGTCACAACAAATTCCGCCTCTCCGGTCAACACTACAGTCCCCGCTAAGAGCATGGTCCCATCAGCGGGCGAGCCGTCTCCAAACTTTGCCGGGCGTTTTTCCACCTCTCGGTTCTCGCCCGTCATCGCAGACTGATCTACCCCCAACCGTCCGCCAAGAATACGTCCGTCGGCCGGAATTCCCTCCCCCGCACCGACACAAACGATGTCGCCCACCACAATCTCGCGAATGGGCAGCTCAACCATGCCCTCGGCACGGCGCACACGGCATACCCTGCCCTCACTCTCCTCATTCAAGCGAGCGAACGCCGCCTCACTGCCGTATTCCGACATCGTGGATATAAAGGTCGCAAGAAAAACCGAAACCGCAATGCCAACCGTCTCAACCCAGTCCGCACCCTGAAACAGAAAGAGCAAATTGATCGCCAAAGCGCATAACAGAATGCGAATAACAGGATCGCCCAGATTTGCGGCGAATTGCCGCCAAAAGCGCATCCGCTTTTTCTGCGTCAGCTTATTTTCACCATGCGCCGCCCTCGCCGCCTCAACCTGCGCTCGTGTAAGTCCCTGCATTTTTGCACCTGCCTTTGTCTTCATGTACCGCAGTATATGCAGCGATGGACAAGAAAAGACCGCAGAAAACAAAAAGGTCCCGCACGTGCGAACGTCGCAGTGACATTCGCCGTGCGGGACAAAAACTTATTCTACCGTAACCGATTTGGCCAGATTTCTCGGCTTGTCGATATCACAGCCAAGCACTCTTGCCGTGTGGTAAGCAATCATATGCTCGGTCAGCACACCGCAGATGGGTGCCAGAATCGGATCGGACTCAGGCAGTACGATGCAGGCATCGGCGCAGGATGCAACTTCACCCTTGGTCGCCTCGGTGCAGATGACCAGCACATAGCCGCCTCTTGCACGAACCTCACGCATATTCGACGCCATCTTGGCCGCCGTGGTCGTGTCGGTGGAGAGTGCAACAACAGGCGTCCCCTCGGTAATCAGCGAAATGGTGCCATGCTTCAGCTCGCCTGCCGCATACGCTTCGCTGTGAATGTAGCTGATCTCCTTGAGCTTGAGCGCACCTTCAACGCTTCCGTCGTAGTCGGGTCCGCGACCGATATAGAAGGCGTGCTGGGCAGGAGCCAAACGCTCTGCCTGCTCGATCATCTGATCTTCAAGCGCAATGGTCTGCTCCAGTGCGACGGGAAGTCGATCGGTCAGAGCTGCGGTCATCTCGCGCGCCTGATCTTCGGTGAGGTATCCCCGATGCCATGCTGTTGCAACAGCCAGCAGTGCCATCATCGCCGCCTGCGTAGTATACGCCTTGGTGCTCGCAACCGCAATCTCGGGACCGGCGTGGGTAGCCAGCACCGCATCAGCCTCACGAGCAACCGAGGAGCCGATGACGTTGACAATCGCCGCCGTCGGAATGCCGTTGGCACGTGCCAGACGAAGAGCCGCCAGCGTATCCGCCGTCTCACCCGACTGCGAAAGCAGCAGAATGGGTTCATCGGCAGAGAGAATCGGCGAGCGATAACGGAACTCGGACGCAATCTCAACCGTAACGGGCATACGCGCCAGACGCTCCAGATAGTAGCGTCCCATCAAGCCGGCGTGCATTGCCGTACCGCACGCAACGATGCGCAGACTGCGCATATCGCAAAGGCGGTCAAGCAAAGGCAAATTGAAGAGGGGCAGACCATCGTGTACCAGAGGTGTCAGGGTACGGCGAACGCCATCGGGCCCCTCGCCCAGCTCCTTACGCATGAAATGATCATAACCGCCGCGCTCTGCCTGCTCAACATTCCAGTCGACCGTGCAAACGGGATGATTGATCTCACCGTCACGCCCAAAGAAGCGAACACTGGGTGCAGCCCCCTCAGTATCGAGCACAACCACCTCATCTTCATCGGGACGATAGTAATCGCAGGTATGAGGAAGGAGTGCCGGGATATCGGACGCGAGGAATGCGCCCTCTGCAGTGGCAGCCGCAATCAGCGGGTTGTCACGACGGATGGCATAAATCTGCTTGGGACGGTCAGCAAAAACAACCGCCAGCGCATAAGCACCCTCCAAACGCTCAGTCGCCGCACGCAATGCAGCGATCGGATCGGGATTTTGGGCATAAATGCTGTCAATCAGCTTCGCAGCAGCCTCGGTATCGGTCTCGGAGTTGAACACATAGCCCGCTGCCTCCAGTTCACTGCGCAGGACGCGGTCATTTTCAATGATACCGTTATGTACCAGCGCCAGTCGGTCGGTGGCATGGGGATGGGCATTGGCATCGGTCGGTGCACCGTGCGTTGCCCAACGTGTGTGCGCAATCCCGCAGGTTGCGCCCTGATATTCCTCACCTGCCGCACCGGCGGCAAGCGCCTCTTCCAGCACCGAAATACGTCCCGCACGCTTAACCGTTGTCAGCGCACGCCCCGAGAGTGCAACACCCGCCGAGTCGTAACCGCGATATTCAAGCGCGCGAAGACCATTGATCAGAATGGGACAAACAGGCTTCGTCCCGGTATATCCAATAATTCCGCACATATTCGATAGTATCCTTTTCTCAATAGAATGACAGACTCCCGTCAAAGGTTAGTCTGTTCCCCGTCAAGCGGGATTTTCCCCCTTTGTACTGCCTTTTGTTTTACGGTCGCCCGTATATTTGTGGCAGCCTGCGGCAGGTCGTTCTGCCGGAGAGACGTCCGCCGAATTTTCGATAATCTCTCACCTCGTCAACTGCACACCGTGCAGTCTGGCGCTTCGCTTACCTTAATTGCCGAGTCTTGCCAAAATAACCTCGGCAACCGAATCCGCGATCTGCTTGATCTCGTTCTCGTCCTCGCCCTCCACCATCACGCGAAGATAAGGCTCGGTTCCCGAAGGACGAACAACGACACGCCCGCGCTCACCCAAAGCAGCCTTGGCACGCTCGATGGCCTCGCGCACCTCGCTATCGGTGTGGAAATGCAGCTTGCCCTCCGGCGTTACCGTCAGGTTGAGCATCACCTGCGGATACTTGGTCATCATCGACGCAAGGACCGAGAGGGGTTTGCCGCAGCGGCGCATCAAAGAGAGCAGTTGAGCCGCCGTCAGCTGTCCGTCACCTGTTGTGGCAAAGTCACGGAAGATGATGTGTCCCGACTGTTCACCGCCGAATGTTGCATCCTCAAGAATCATTTCCTCCAGCACAAAACGGTCACCAACACGGGTTGCCAGGAAGCGCAGTCCGTTATCGGCGCAGAAGCGCTGGAAGCCAAGGTTGGTCATCACCGTACCGACTACAGTTTTGCGCGAAAGGCGTCCGCGCTCATTGAGATCAGCCGCACAAATCGCCATGATCTGGTCACCGTCGATGAATGCTCCATTTTCATCCACCGCCAGACAACGGTCAGCATCTCCGTCAAATGCAATACCCGCATCAAGCCCATGCTCGCGCACATATGCCGAGAGCTTTTCCATATGGGTTGAACCGCATCCATCGTTGATATTTGTCCCGTTGGGTGTGTCGAAGAGAATGTCAACCTGCGCGCCAAGCCCCTCGAAGATCTGCTTCGCCGTTACACTGGATGCACCGTTAGCACAGTCAATGGCGATATGAAGTCCATCGAGCGAGTAAAGCACGCTGCTGCGCACATGTGTCGCATAGTCGAGTGCTGCATTGACAGCACGGGTAATTTTGCCTACACCACCATCAATGGGGGAAGGCCACTCCGCATCACGGTCAAGCACAAGGCTCTCAATCTGTTCCTCCAGCTCATCGGGCAGCTTATAGCCGTCTCCGCTGAAGATCTTGATGCCATTGTATGCCGCAGGGTTGTGCGACGCCGAGATCATGATGCCTGCATCTGCCTTGTACTTGCCGACAAGATATGCAACCGCAGGGGTAGGGATAACCCCGAGGTCGATGACATCCGCGCCAACCGAACAAAGCCCTGCCATGACAGCACAGCCCAGCATATCCGACGAGATACGCGTGTCGCTGCCCACCGCCACAACGGGACGCCGTCTGCAGCCATCCGCAAAAACCATAGCAGCCGCACGGCCGATTGCCATTGCGCGCTCACAGGTCAGCTCGGTGTTGGCAATGCCGCGCACGCCGTCTGTTCCGAATAATCTTCCCAATCCAGTCACTCCTTTTGGTAAATGATTGTTGTCAGTTTTTCCGTTCAATCACGCAGTCCGCCGACTTTGCAATGCAATCGGGCGGCAAAACGCCCCGCACGCTGACCAACGGATAAACCTGCGTCCGTCTGCCGATCACACATCCGGGATTGAGGACCGCGCCGCAGCCGATTTCGGCACCGTCTCCCACCATGGCGCCCAGCTTGTACCGCCCCGTCGGGATGGGCTCATCTGCCTTAACCGTTACATTCGAACGGTCCCCCTTGACGTTGGACGTTACCGCACCCGCGCCCAGATGCGCACGGTATCCGAGAATGGAATCGCCGACATAGTTGAAATGGGGAACCTGCGCACCGTCAAACAGGATGCAGTTTTTCAGCTCACATGAGTTTCCCACCACCGCACCGCGACCGACAATTGCCGAACCGCGAATGTACGCACAGTGCCGCACTTCTGCATCCTCATCAATGATACAAGGCGCACCGAGATAGGCGCTTTCTGCCACAACCGCCGAATGAGCAACCCAAACCCCTTCTGCAACCTGTGCAAAACGATCCTCGGGCAGCGTTTTGCCGAGCGCCAAAATATATTCACGCAGCCCCGACAAAACCTCCCATGGATAGCTCAACCCATCAAAGCGATCAGCAGCACGGGTTTTGGTCAAATCAAAGAGTGTATGTATCGCAACATTCCGCATAAAAGCACCTCCTTCGGTACAAAACACGACACAAAGATAGTATACCATACTTTCTTGTCTGTGGCAAGTGTTTTTTTCATATGAAGAAAAATGTTACATTTCCACGAAACATTCTTTCCCCATTTGCCGCAGAAAACGCCTTTACCCCAAGCATATGCCCCAACCGCGGCGTGGGTGAAAAGGAAACGGGCCGCCGCACAGATCAGAGCGGCAGCCCAAAAACAAATGGTTTATTTGATATTGAACAGCGTACTATTCTCGAGAATATTGGTGTTGTAGAGCAGCAGTACATCATCGCCCGCCCCAATCTCCACAAACTGCGGGATCAGCTGCGCGTAGATGTAACGCACATCAATAAGCCAGATCTCGGCATAATCACCGCCTGCTGCCAGCAAGGGGGCAATGGCACTGCCGAACGAGTCGCGGAAAAGGAACAAACGACGATCAGATGACGCGTTCGGATTGGTAATCTTACCCATCGCAACAGGTCCTTCAAGGAAAGTGCTGTAGGGGTCAATTCCCCCAAACTGCGCCTCGTTGTAGATCTGTTTTTCTTCAAACGCAAGCGTCTTTTCGTTGAGCACCTCATAAGTGCAGCCATCCAGAACTGAGGAGGTCAGATAGGTCAGCTTATCGGGCGCGAGTGAGAGCGCCGACTGCCCGTAATACACACCCCAGAAGGGATCAAGCGTGTGCGCCGTCATCTCAGACAGATCGGGCGCCGTCACACCGAGCCCTGCGCAAAGCGCATCGGTCGCATCCTGCAGCTGAGCCTGATCCCAGTGCAGGTCGGTGCGATAGTAGTCTCCGATTTCCAGCACCGAGAAAAGATCAATCTCAGTATACCCCTCCATTCCCGCGGCAAGAATGTCGCGGAAAGCATCGTAATCATAAGCGGGGTAGCCGTTTGCTTCAGCCAAAAAATAATTCTTGTCGGGAATAATGCTGTAGTAGAGATTGCAGCCAACCAGATATTTGTCGCGCAGAATGCCGAACTTGTCAACAATCTGCTCAAGCGAAGCCTCGGGCAACGTCGCACTGTATTCCGATGCGCTTCCATCCACGACATAGATCTCATGGTTGTCCTTTTGCTGCAGCACATTGAAGAGGAAATTTGCCTTGAGCCGACGGAAATCATCTCGGCCGATAAAATGATCGGAGAGGTAATCTTCAATGCTTGACATAAACTTTCCCGATTTTATGGTTTCCCATTTCAACTCGGGAAAGGCGGCGAGCTGTCTGCGCTCGCTGATCGAAACCGTACCCGCATCGTAGAAGAGGTTGGCCACAGCAAAACCGCCGATAATGAGCACGAAAACAGCAACTGTCAGCCAATCGCGAAGTTTTTTGAACATCAACCGCACCTCCTCAGAAACGGAAATAGATAAAGGGATTGTATGAGCCGTCAATCAAATATGCACTGATGAGAATCAAAAGTGCCCCAAGTGCCAACGGTTCAACAAACGCCGTCACACGTTCACCTGCTGCTTTCTCACGCAGCCACATCCAAGCTCGCTTGGGCAGCGGTGTTGCGCCGATAATGGCAGCCAACAAAACGACACCGTAGCTGCGCAGGTAATAAAGCGCCGTGTCGGTAACAAGCGGAAGCCCAACGCCGAACAAATTCCCCATTCGCGTCAGCGCAACCGACAAGCTTTCGGCATCAAATAGCACAAAGCCCAGTACAACAAGAATGGTTGTCCAAATCCATGAGAGTGCGGCAGGCATCTTGGCCAGCCACTTGCCCAGCCACAGCTTTTCAAGAATCAACCAAATACCAAACCAAATTCCCCACAAAATAAAGGTCCAGCCCGCACCGTGCCAAAAGCCCGTCAACATCCAGACAACGCTGAGGTTAAACACCCAGCGCAGACGGGAGACTCGGTTTCCGCCCAGCGGAATATAAACATAGTCGCGGAACCAAGAGCCGAGCGAAATATGCCAACGCCGCCAGAACTCGGTAATCGAGCGAGAAATGTAGGGATAATTGAAGTTCTCGAGGAAGTGGAAACCAAAAATGCGTCCAAGACCGATGGCCATATCCGAATAGCCCGAGAAATCAAAATAGAGATGCAGAGCATAAGAAACGGCGTATAGCCAAGTGAAAAGCACGCTGAGCTCGGTTGTCTCGCGGTAGATCTTGCAGACCTCGCCCAGCACATTTGCCAGCATAACCTTCTTCCCCAAGCCAACCACAAAGCGCGCCATACCGTAGGCAACGTCCTCACGTCCTGTTGAGCGGCAGTTCAACTCCTCGGCAACCGTTGTATAGCGCACAATGGGTCCCGCAATCAACTGCGGGAAGAGCGCAACATAGGTCGCAAAGGTAAAGGGATTTTTCTGCACCGGTGCATCTCCCCGACGCACGTCAACCGTGTAGGAGAGAATCTGGAAGGTGTAAAAGCTGATACCGACAGGAAGTGCCAACCCAAGCAGCTTCAGCTCGGTTCCCGCCACCGCATTGACGGTGGAGAGGAAAAAGTCGCTGTATTTGAACAAAATCAGCGAAGAAAGGCAGACACAAACCGACGCCGCAGTCAATAAATTTGCCGTACGCGGACGGTCACGGAAGCGATCAATCAAAAGACCGAACACATAGCCTGCGGTAAT
Source organism: Clostridia bacterium (assembly GCA_017407835.1). Classification (GTDB taxonomy): domain Bacteria; phylum Bacillota; class Clostridia; order Oscillospirales; family CAG-272; genus SIG693. The sequence goes on along the minus strand of JAFQVV010000031.1, from coordinate 31,259 downwards.
CGAGGCAAGCATCAACAGCAAATAAACAGGCTCACCCCATGCATAGAACAGCAGGCTCGCGGCAAGCAAAACGGCATTCCGCCATCCCTTCGGCACCACGAAATAGAGGATTAAAAGGATGGGCAGGAAGGCATACAAAAAGGTTATACTGGAAAACAGCATATCAGCAGAGCGCGGCGATTAGCCTTCGATCTCAATTTTGCCGGTTGCACCCTCAACATCGAGGCGCTCGCCGACATTGCCGCCAGCGAGGGTGGTGAAGCCCTCAAGCAGAGGCTCGGCATAATCAACAGTGGAAGCAACAAAGAATACATAGTTGCCCGAATCGATCACGTAGCACATCTCGGGAATGACGCAAACCCAGCGGCGAATGTCAAACTGGGTGTGCAGCTTTTCCTTGACCGTCTTGGCAGCATCAGCATCCTTGCACTCAAGCAGAGCGACCATATGTGCCTGTGCACTCATCATTGCCATCGAAATGGCGCCCTTCTCGACATTTGCACTGTAATCATCGGCAGTCAGACCAAGCAGCCACTCCACATTGTCAGCAGCCAGCTCGGCATTCTCGCACATAACCTCAACCTTTGCATCGGTAACCAGATCGATCACCAGCTCAAGGGGATCGCCCTCAATGGGAGAAACCGCAGGTGCATCGGTAGCAGGGGTATCGGTCGTCTGAGCAGGATCGGTTGTGGTAGCACCATCGGGGTTATTGTTGGCTGCACAAGCAGTGCAAATCATCAGGACAGCCAGCAGAGCTGCAAGCAGGGTGGTAAACTTCTTCATGGAATAAATCCTCCGTTTTTTGTTTGTTTTTTTATTTGTCCAACCGACGGATATATACCGACGGTTAAGCACGATGGTATTAGACGCGCAAAGCGCGAAAAAGTTCCTTGGTTTTTCACAATTCACAGTTTGTTTACAAGCCAAAATCAAGCGGATATAGCATCCCCCACCTGGGAGAAAATCATACCGTCACAAATTCAAACCCCGATAACAGGCCATCAAATCGATCAGCTCCTGCATGGACGGGGTAACCCACTTGCTGCGATGATACAACATCTGGGAGCGCAGCGTCATCTCGGGGCAATTTACCGCCAAAGCTTCGAGCCTGCCGTCGCGCAGCTCATCCCGCACCGCATATTCGGGCAGAAGTGCAATCATCTCTCCGCCTTCAAGCAGATACTTTACCGTATCAAGATGATTGCTGCTGATCGCCGGCACAGTTTGACAGCCCGCCTCATCAATCATGCGTTCAAACAAATCGCGAAAGCCGCTGCCGCGGCAAGGTAAAATCAACGGCTGAGCGCAAAGCGCCTCAAGCGAAAGGGGTGTGCTTGATACGGGAGATTCCGCCGGCTGTGTAACAAAAATCGCGCGGTCACGGCGCTCCCAGGCAAGCACATAATCCTCTCCCTCAACCGCACGGTCAAGAATCAACGCCATGTCCAGCTCACCTGCCCGAAGTGCCGCCAACTGCACATCCGGACGACGAATATGGATCTCAATCTCCACGCCGGGGAACCGTGTATGATAAAGCCGGAGCATTTGATTGAAGGTCGAAGTCAAAAACTCCTCCGCTACCCCCACACGAATTACACCGCTTGCCGTTTTATCCTTTTGCGCAATGCCCTTCGCCTTCTGCGCAGCCCGTGCAATCTCATTGGCATAGCCGAGAAACTCATATCCCTTCTCGGTCAAATTGATATGCCGTCCCACACGGTCAAACAGCTTAACATCCAATTCCTGCTCAAGCTGCTGAATTTGCACAGTGACGGTGGACTGATTATATCCCAACTGACTCGCAGCACGGGTAAAACTACCCGTTTCGGCAATCTTGAGAAAAGTCATAATATTACGTAATTCCATCAATATACCTCAAAGGATGAATTATTTGCATACTATATTATTATACTGCACAGTCGGGAGAAAATCAAGCATTTTAGCGGAAATTTATTCTTGGTCGCCCACCCTTGCTTTTTTTGTCGAAATATAGTACAATATATTCATTCCCCGCAAGGGTTCGGAAAGGATATATATACATGAAGATCAAGACTCTCCGGCGCACTTATGCCGAGGTCATGGCAATGCCTCGCCCCACACATCGTAAACCGATGCGCCCCAGCCTTCTTCTCTCCTCACTCATCCGCGTCATTTCCATTCCGGAACTGATGCATACCCAATTCCGTTATACCACCGAGCGCATGGACGCTGTCGGAAACACCCCCTGTCTTATTCTCATGAACCACTCCAGCTTCATCGATCTCAAAATCGCCTTCCGCATTTTCTATCCCAAGCCGCTGAGCATCGTCTGCACCTCAGACGGATTTGTCGGCAAACCATGGCTGATGCATTGGCTGGGCTGTATCCCCACCCAAAAATTTATCAGCGATCCTGTCCTGCTCAAAGATATGCGCCACGCCCTTTTCTGCCGACATTCCAATGTTTTGATGTTCCCCGAGGCAAGCTACAGCTTCAACGGCTGTGCCACACCCCTGCCGCAAAAATTCGGCATCCTACTCAAACACCTCAAAGTACCGGTAGTCACCATCCACGCTGACGGTGCGTTCTCCTATGATCCCCTCTATAATAATCTGCAAAAGCGAAAGGTCCCGGTCAGTGCGCACGTCCGCTGCTTGCTCACCCCAGAAGAAATCGAGTCCCTCTCGGTCGCCGAGATCGACGATCTGCTGCAGAAGGAATTCACATTTGATCACTTCGCATGGCAGAAGGCCAATGGACTTGAGATCAACGAATCATTCCGCGCCGACGGACTCAACCGCATCCTCTATCAATGTTCTGCCTGCGGGACAGAGGGCAAAATGGAGGGACAGGGAACCACCCTGACCTGCCATCATTGCGGCAAACGACATGAGCTGACTCCGTTGGGCGAGCTGCGCGCACTCGACGGTGAGGAAACCTTTACCCACATCCCCGACTGGTATGCCTGGCAGCGCGAGCAAATTGCCGCCGCCGTCGCCGACGGCAGCTATCGCCTTGACACCGAAGTGGAGATTGGCATGATGGTTGACTATCGCGCCATTTATATGGTAGGTGAAGGCCGCCTGATCCATGACCGAGATGGATTTCGGCTGACAGGCTGTGACGGTCAGCTCGACTACCATCACTCCCCCCTCGCTTCGCACAGCCTTTATTCGGATTATTTCTGGTATGAGCTGGGTGACATCATCTGCATCGGCGATCGGGATTGCCTGTACTATTGCTTCCCCCGCCAAAAAGATGTGGTCGCCCGTACCCGCATCGCCGCCGAAGAAATCTACCATGCGCAGCGCGCCCGTCGGCGCAGCAGCGCAGCAGGGGAAAAAGCTCTCCTTCCGTCCCGCTAACCAAGACAAAAAGGAGGAGCCGCGCTGATTGGCGGCAATGACGCTATTCGGTGCGCCGCAAACACCTGCGGACCGGCACAGTCTTCATCCCCCAATCCACCTTTGCTCGGACTGTCGATATCAAGCACACCAATCGCCGCAATCGTCAAACTCCGCAAAAAGGCCTTCCGCTTCAGCTGTTCGTCTCCTCAAAGTTGTATTGATATCCGCATGGTTGAACACGGTTGACCGACAAAAGTTCTCTGTGATATAATAAAATTGAAGTGACAGTCGTTTTCCGCCCCACGAAAGAAAGGATTCCTCTATGACATTTTGGTATGTTTTGTTCGGCTTTATGGCAATATATCTTCTCTTCCCTTATCTTCGCTGTTTCGCCAAACGAGTGGTATGTGCTCGCTCGATCTGTCGAATATGCAGGCGAAAAAATTTCTCCCTGCATCCTACCCACCCCTTTTGGTTCTTCGGCAGTAAATACGGGAACAGGTGCGATTGTTATATCGAAACCCCCACGCAGGTGTTTGCACTCAAACTTTTCGGTGTTCCCCGCCGCGCCTCAGTCCTGACATTCGAAGAAAACGGCCTCTATTTCATCCGCCGTTTTGCCGCACTTGTTTCATTTGCCGGCTTTGCCAATTTCACCTTTGACGACAGAGCCAAATCCCTGCCCGTCTATAATTTTCGCCATCAGTATCAAGATATATGGGAAACCAAAACGCCAAGACGCATATTGCTGGTTAATCCTGTCTCGATGGAGATCCGTCACAAAAGCCGACACGGAAATGAACGTATTGTCGGTGCGGGCGATACCGTCAATGGCATGGAAGTTTATTCCCTGGCCCGTCTGACGGGAGATTTGGAGTGTGCCATATGACAGCCGCACCAAAATTACTGCATCATACGGGGGAGCAACGCTTCCCCCCCTCCCTTGCGCATGATCTGCAAATGGATAAAATATTCAGCGCAAACACCATAGCTGTCCTCAACCACACCTGCAGCACAACGGAAATTCGTCGTCGGCAGCAGCTGTTTTCCTCCCCCCGACGCCGGGAAATTATGCAAACCATCGGTATCTGCATGTCCGCACTGAACACCCAAGCGCGTGCGCTCAGCTGCTGGCGCCGAGCCAAGCTCCCCCTTGAGCGCAGTTATCTGCTCCCCCATGTCTTCTCCGCCTACATCAACGCCTGCCAAAGTCTTGCCGCACTGGGGAATTGTCATCCTTTTTTTGCTGACCTCACTGCTTTTTTTGCCAATACCTCGATGCAGACAACCCTCTCCGACATGCAGCATAACTGCACCAAAGCAAGCGCAGCACTGCAAACGATTGGCTGCGGCATGCTTTCCTTCTCAGACAAGCATTGGCTGACACCCAATCGGGCTGCCGTGGACGAATACACGCAGATCGCACATACCGCACGAGAACTCGGTTTTTCGGTCATTGATCGGCGAAAATTATCGGTTACCGTTGACACCTCCTTCTCGGATGCCTTCTGCCGTCTGCATCAAGCAGAACTGGATGAAATTGATGCCATCTTTGCCCCATATGCCGAAATTGATACCGATGCACCGACAAAATACCTTCCCGAGCTGGAATTCCTCTCCGAAATTTTCACCCTCCTCGAAAGAACCGCGCAGCTGGGTATCCCGCACTGCATACCTGCCATTGCCGACAAACCGCAGTATATCGCCCGCGATGTGTATGACATTTCGCTCATCGCCAAAGGTGATGTCACCATTGTCCCCAACCATGCCGATTTCTCTGCAGGAGAATCGGTGGTCTTCCTGACCGGCGCAAACGGCGGCGGAAAAACCACTTATCTGCGCGCCATTGGCATCAATTTAGTCCTGTTTCTTGCCGGCTGTCCGATTTTCGCGACAGAAGCGGACATCTATCCATTTACCCATATGGCATCTCACTTCCCGCGCGATGAGCGATTCGATCACATTGGCAGACTTGATGAAGAAATACAGCGAGCCCGGGCAATGCTTGAGAGCGCCGAGCAAAAAATGGCATTTTTTCTTCTCAATGAAACCTTCAGCGGCACCGATGACAAGCGCGGGTTTGCATACTTGCAGGCACTGGCCGAGCAAATTCGATCATCAAACCATTTTTGCCTCTGCGTCACACACTTCCATGGGATAACCGAAACCGATTTCCCCATACTCTCAGCAGAAATTGATCCGACCGATGCAAACAAGCGTACCTATCGTATTTTCAAAGCCAAGGGCCGCATATCCGCCTATGCGGCCGATATCCTCAAAAAATATCGGCTTGATCGCAGCTCTCTGGCAGAAAGGCAGTGCTCCAATGGCAATTAGTCTTTTGCATACAACTGCATCTTCTCCGCACATGGCAGATAAACGACTGATCTACCATCTGTCGCTCGACCGCACAATGGCATATATCTGTGCCGACACCCCCAAGCGCCAACATTTTCTCGATCATCTCTGCGTGCCGGTCATCGATCGGGAAACCATCGAGTACCGTCAGGATATTCTGCATGACTTTATCCGATATCCGCAGCTTCTGCACGATCTGATTTCCCTTTTCTCTCGATTCCGTGATCTGCGCACCGCACAAAAAAACGCAGGAAAAGATGACTATCATCTCCACCTGACGCAAACGGCCTCCGATGCATCGGCCAAAAACATTCTGCAGGCACAGGCATTATGCCTCAAACGCGCATTGCACTTTGTTGAGCATTTCGCCGAATTGCTCACCTCCCGCCCCCTGCGGGCAAAAGGCCTGACCGATTTCCGCGATACCTGCCAAACATACTGCGAGAATCCTGCATTTCATGCGCTGGTCACCGCCTGCAGCAAGTACGAGACCTTCAGCACAAACGGTTTTCTTGACTTCCAATTCACTCTCGACGCAGAAGGCCGCATCGCCCATTATGCGCTCATCGATCACCGCCACATCCGCATCACCGATTCCGATCTCAAGAAAAAAGGACTTCCCTTCTTCAAAAAAGCCGAGCCGTCTCACCCCTGCACACGCGTATATCCCACGCAAAACAGCTTTTGGGGGGATTTGACCATTACCGCGCTGTCGGACCTGAGTAAACTCCTCGCAACCATCTGCCAAGAAATCTTCGCACAATTCTCACCAATCGACCGTGAATTGGAGATTTACGAGACTGCACTGCAGTATGTCTATGCACTCACCGAGCGCAATATCCCCTTCTGTTTCCCGCAGATTTCCACCACACCCGCAATGACTGTTGCCGATTTGTACGATCTCCATCTCGTCATGACAAGCCCCAATGCAAGCCACGTCGTCCCCCATGATCTCAGCCTTTCCGCATCAGCGGCAGGGGCCGTCGTATTTGGCCAAAACGGAAGCGGAAAAACCGTCTTCCTGCGCGCCGTCGGTACCATGCAGCTTTTGACACAGGTCGGCCTACCCGTCCCCTGCACACAGGCAAAGCTCCCCCTGTACACACAAATCGCCGCCCAATTCTCGGAGGCGGAGAAGGAATTCTGCGCAGGCAATGACGCCGGACGATTTGAACAAGAAGTGCGTGAACTGGCGCGTATGGCAGATACTCTTCAGGCAGGCGCGCTGGTCTTGCTCAACGAGACATTTCAGAGCACCGCCTACGCCGAAGGAGCGCAAAGTTTGTTCGATCTGCTCGAGTATTTTTCCGCCTGCCGCATCCGCTGGATTTTGGTCTCCCATCTGCGACAGTTGGAACATATGTTGGGCACTAACCAAGCCACCATTCTCCATACCACGAATGGTTATCAAATCACCCAATCGTCTCCCACAAAATAAATTCAGTTTTTTCAAATAATCTCCAACCTTTTCGACGTTTCGTGTCTATATAGGTGAAAGCTTTCAACCGAGGTACAAACAAGTGAACAGACATGATGCAGAAATTACCATCACCGAATATCTCAAACCCATTTTCGGCTTCGCCCTCAACCGCTGCAAAAACGAGCACGATGCAGAAGACCTGGCGCAGGAAATCGTCCTGCGTGCATTCCGCGCGCTGCTCGTCAAGGAGGATATTGCCGACATCGGAAAATACATTTGGACAATCGCACACAATACGCTCAACAATTATTACCGTGCGTCGGCAAAGGGTATGATCGGTATATCCATTGATGAGGCAGCGGAATGGCTTGCTGCTCCCGACTCAACACTTGATGGCGATGACAATATGGCCGTTATCCATCGTCTGCAGGGGGAGATTGCACATCTCTCTGCTCTGCAGAGACAGATTATCATTGCATATTATTTCGATCATCGCAAACAGACTGAGATTGCAGAACAGATGAATATTCCGCTCGGCACAGTCAAATGGCACTTGTTTGAAGCAAAAAAAGAACTGAAACGAGGTATGGATACCATGAGAAAAACAAGCGAGCTGAAATTCAACCCCATCAAATTCCACACATACGGCATCAATGGCTCTATCGGCACCAAAAACTTAGATGACTTTTTCCGTTCAACGCTCTCGCAGAATATTTGTTACTGTGTCCGCAATATGCCCAAAACCATCAATGAAATTGCCGACGATCTCGGTGTTTCCCCCGTTTATATTGCGCCCGAAGTCGAACATCTGGCGGAATACGGTTTTCTTCGTGCACAAAAAGACAAATATATCGTGAATTTCATCATCAGCGAACCAACCGCCGAGCTGCTGATCATGCAGAACAACATGTACCGCAGTGCCGCCGAACGCTTCGCCAACGATCTCTATGACGAGCTGATCTCCTCGGGTATTCTTGATGATCCCGATATCATTTGCGAACAAACCGACACATCGGTTGCGCTTGACACGATTCCCCGCGCCGACCGCAATTTCCTCTTGTGGACACTCATCCCCTATATTGCCGCGGAATCGGGGGAAGGTCTGATCGACCTGCATATTTCTTTTGAGGAAGCGGCAACCATCCGTCCCGACGGTGCACACAATATTTGCCATGCAGCAGTCGTTCCCGATTACATGATTCTGCCCGACGACTATGTATATATGCATAACTGGTGCGGGCCGATGCGAATCGGCGGTAACCATTTCTCCTTCTGGCAAGTCGACAGTGCGTGGTCAATAAAACGCATTCTCACGAACGGAAAAGATTTCGAGGCCGCGATGCGCACCATGACACTCTATGCAAGAGAGAGGTCGGGAGTGGTGCTGCCCAAAGAAGACTATGCCTGGCTTGCCGAGCGCGGGCAAATCAAGACAGCCGGCGAATACGGCGGACATTTCCGCAGCGCTTGGCAAATCATCATCCTTGGCAGTGAGGATATCCGCAGCAGGCTGCTTGCCATCGGCGAACGAATCAAATGCAAATATAAAGATGAATTTGATGCCATCAAAGCGCCCTATGTCGACGCTGTGCTGAACTCGGTTCCCGCACATCTCAAAAAAATCAAGCAATATGAGCTGCAGTTTCTTTTTCATTCGGATGGATGGTTCTTGCTGCACTGCATCACCGTGCTCTTGAATAACGGCAAGCTCCTCCCCCCCACCGAAGAGCAAAAAAAGACGATATCCACACTTATCTCCGCAAAATAAATTCACCATTATTCCGCCCGACAAAACAATCCCGTTTGTCAATTGATCAATGCAGGGGGTGCCGCACTGATTTGTGCGGCACCCCCGTTCGTTTCATTCCGGAATCAATATCCCGACATCCGTCATGATTCCCTCATTGAGCGAAAATGCACCGAGAACAATATTTTCGTTTTTCACTTCAATTGTTCCGGTGTATTCCACCACAACCAAGTCTCCTACCGCAATGGTGCTGTAGGGAGAATGCACACATCGGTCGATACGAAGATCATCTGTCGGCACCCAAAACACCATCCCTTCCTCGGGATCCACACATAATACCGAATCGTCAATGAGGAGGTATCCGTCTCCAATCTCGACTACTGTCCCTGAGATAGATTTGTGGTATGGTTCAGACACGGTTTCGGCGGAACTGTCTTTTGCATAGGCGATGATCTTTTCTGCCGCATCCGTGCCAATCTCAAAAATATACGCATACTCCATCACATTTGTCCAGACAAATCCATCCTCACTCACACAAAGCTCTCGTTGATAAATCCCCAGCGCATCGGACGTGACAGAAAAAGCCAAATAATTCTGATGATCGCCGCGACTCCAATTGTCATCGGAAATCCGGCAGACATCAGCACATTCGGACAATATCTGCCAAATATAGTCATCATCGTTTACAAGAAAATACCCCTTCGTCGTATAGCCTTCCATCTCGCTGAATTTGTCAAGCGGCAAGGTATCGGCAAGCGAATAGGTATGGATGAATTCACCCAGCGTTGCCGGGAACGGATTATCGTTGAGCAGGAAGGCAATAAATTCACCCTCCATGTTTACCGCCACAACATTGTTTCCCTCAATTCCTTTAACAGCACGAACCTCAAATTCTTCGGTAAAACGCTTGTCTGTGTAGGTGTCATATCCGTCTGCTTTGCAGATACCAAGAACATCCCCCAGATAGTCTTGGCTGACTTGCTGTGCTCTTGTTCTGTATTCCACACCGTCAAGTACCATGTGGGTATATTTCTCTGCCATTGTCTTATATTCCCACGGCCATTCAATCGCAGATTCACCGGCAGTGACCGTCACTTCCTTATATCTTCTCTCGATTCCGTCAATCATGACACCGGAATCATTCAGTTTCGGATAAACAAGCACACCTGCCGCAAGAATCAATACAAAACAAGCCGCAGCAGTTCCCCACTTCAGCCATTTGTTTTGGGCTGTTTTGTTTTTCATTTTCGCTTCCTCGATCATATCGAAATCAATATCGTTCAGCGCATTTACGATGTTTCTCGGCTTCATATACGATACCCCTCCTCATGCAATATCCTCTTCAACTTATTTCTTGTCCGCATCAACATGGATTTCACCTTACTCTCGCTCATCCCACAGTCTCGAGCAATTTCTGCAATCTGCTGTGTGTCCCAGTACCGACGGATGAACACGCTTCGTGACTCTGCCGACAAAGAACGCAAGAATCTGTTCAGCGTATCCCGCAAAGCAGTCAAATCTTCCACATCTTCACCGCTGTCATTATCCGGAATGCATTCCGCAAGTTCGTCCAGAATCAGCGCATACTGTCCCGCACCGCGTTTTTGGGCGGTGTTCTGTTCAAGCCGATTGATGGACAGCTGCCGAGTAATACGGGCAAGAAATGCTTTGAGGTAATTGGGGCGTTCGGGCGGGATGATATTCCATGCTTTCAGATAAGCATCATTTACCGTTTCTTCGGCATCTTCTTCGTCCCATAGAATCCCATAAGCCACCGAGCGAAAATACCGTCCGTATGCCCGATCGGTTTCTTCTATGGCAGCCTCGGCGCGCGCTAAGTATAGTTCGATGATTTTTTCGTCTGTCATCAGTACCTCCTTCGGCTTTGATCAGGCCCTTCACCCTTTAGTACAGAAAAAAATGCACCTGCGTTGCATGGCAGAAGAAAATTATCGCATATTTTTTGTCTGTCGATGACCGGCCTGCAAAAGGGGTGTCGCGCCCATTTGCGCAACACCCCCTTCTTCTATTGTATTCTGCCAAGCAAATCCGTACAAATTCTCAATTTGCAGAGCATCGCTGCCCCCTGCTCGCCATTTCCCTGACGGTATACCCCCTCAATTCCGCTGCGCATCAATACAGGCATCGATGACCAGTACCACGGCCAATGCCGCAATTTCATCCACACCATCACCAAAAGAAATCTCATACGCATCGCCCAGCGCAAACCATTCTTTCGTTACCGATGCAACCACTGCAGTGCCATCCGTCACCTCATAATCGTGATCGAAAAAATCACCGCGCACACACCAGCCCGGGCCACTCACCGTGTATTCGGGATGAAAAAAGGTAAATTCCTTGACCACCTCTGCAAATTCCTCCCCCCCGCGGTAAATCATATATCTGGGCAGGAAAGTGAGAAGCTGCTGCTCAATATAGGCAAGCTCTTTGCCTGCAAGATCGTATAAATGAAGCTTTTTTCCGAAGGTAAAAATTTCTCCTTCCACAACATATTTTTCGTTTCCGCTCTCGTCGTAGACAGAGAATTTATCTCCCCATGTAAAAATTCGCTGTTTGATATACAAATGCATCAATGTTCCCCCCCTTATACCGGCAGCAGATCTTCTGTTTCTTCCGCAATTTCCGCACACTCAGCCATGGGTTCGGGTACATATAATTCATCCTCCACCGGACGCCATGCCTGCCCGAATTTCACATCCTTAAACAGCGCAGCAAGCCCGGTAATCTGTTTGAGACGGAGAATTTCATCCTTGTCCATACCGAGATGCTTGGAAATCCACGCATCCGAGCGTCCCAGCTCATGCAGTTCTTTGACGATGTTGCTCATCAAATCCACATCGTGCGAGCCGCGCGCACGGTTGTGACGAATGGTAGATGCCATACGGTTGTCAAGACTCTTGTTGATGATCGCCACCGGCAGCATTCCATTCTCCCGCGCACGGATGTCAGGATAATCGAGCATCACGCGGTAGCGGTGGAACCCGTCCACGATGACATAAATATCCTTTTCTTTGACATAATAGCAAACAATGGGCATGGTGTAGCCGTCTTCCTTGATGCTGTCATAGAGCAGCTTCATCTCAGGCGGTGCCACAGCGTTTGGGTTGTATGTATTCGGCACGATCTTTTCGATTGGTACGGCAATCACATTATATACAGGACTCTGATATGCCATTTTACTCACCTACCTTGCTGTATTTGCGTTTGAGAACATCAATTTTTTTCTGCTGTTCACGGGTAAGTCCAAACCCCATGAAACGGCAGTTATGATCGTTTTTCAGAATGCAGTAGCACATCCGCTTCCAGCTGGGAATGTCTTTGGAGGATTTGATATCATCGGTATGATCGGGAATGTCTCCGATAAACACAATGCGGGAATTGCGCATGACTGTATAGTTGGAGATGCCGTTGCGGCGAATGTTATAGCCGTGATCAAGCAAATCCCGGATGACATTCTCCTCCAGTCCGCCGCCCGTTTTGTGCCAGAACTCAATCGACGTCTTAAATTTCTTGACATAGTTATTCCGAAGCCTTGCCGGAAGGGTGTCAAGGAGAAACATTGTGTAGGATTTCCATGTATGCCCCTCGGGGAGGGTAAGATTGCGATAGCCGAGTGCTTTTGTTTTGCCGTAGATGGATCCGAAATTGGCTCCTTTGACGCGCCCCACCAATTTTGCCCACATCTCGGGATCAATCACGCGGTATAGGTTCAGACTGTCCTTGGCGTAATCGTTAAACGGGGACGCCACCCGCATCTGATCAAGCTTCAGACCTGCCATATAGTACAGATCGTAGAGCTTGTTGTAGTCATAACCAAACAAATAGTTTGCATGCCATACATCGCTGTTCGACCAATCGTAGAGCGGGGACGCCGCCCAAACATCCTTGAACTGCTTGGTGATCCAGCATTGGTCCTTGTATCCGTACTTCTTATTCAGGATACCGCTGTAACGCTGCAGAGACTCATCGGTACGGATACCGAGCAGACAAACGGTTTTCTTGTTCCCATGCGATATGCGATACCAACGCCCAAACTGCTTGGCAAGATCCTCCTGGTGCATCCGATAATGATAGGTTGTCATGGGATTGTTCTGCAGATTGATCACATAGTCGTGCCCTGGCATCGGACGGCACCACGCATCCTCTTTGGTATCGTCCCAGGGATACCAGTACATCTGATAGCTGCTCAGTGCCGTTCGCGTGGCCATCGGCAGGCACACCCAATATGGCTCCACATCATGTTTAATTCGTTCAAATGTTCGTTCCACATATTCGGTTGTTACGGTGTACTGGGCTTCAAAGTCCTGATGAAACACGCCGATGCGCTTGTTCGGGTAATATTTTTTCTGAAAATCCAAGGTCAGATTGAGCAATAGTCCACTGTCCTTTCCCCCCGAAAAGGCGACAAAGATATTATCGAACTCCGCAAAGATAAAGTGCAGTCTTTCCTGCAGGGCAGTATACACATCCTGCCCGGTATATTCTCTGATCATATACATGGCTATTCTTTTTCGTGTCCTCTCTGGGATGGAATGTCCTGGGCAATCTCCATGATGTCGGAAATATCACAGTGCAGCGCGATGCAAATCTTCAAAAGAGAATCGGTCGTTACACTTTCCCCTTTGGTCATCTTTGCCAGCGTCGCCGAACTGATACCTGCCATCGTACATAGATCTTTTCGTTTGATATCCCGATCAATCAGCAGCTTCCATAATTTTTTATAACTGAACAGCATACTCGACCTCACAAAAACAGATAAAATCATACCGTCATTATTTTATCATATTATACCACAACCATACATGATGATCAAGACAATCAGTTTACAAAAGAATAAAATATCTTTAAATATCTAAAAATAATATTTTTAATTGTAAATAAGCCCCCGTCGTTAAAGGAGAAAATGGTATTAAAGAAGGCAAAGGTTTGGCGCATTGAATATGCGCCAAACCTTTGCCTTAAAAGAAAACTATTTCACATCCATCATTGTTCCGATGAAAAACGGGAGATTGGTTTCACAGTCGATCAGCATATACACAAACGGTCTGTCGAGAAAGACTTCTTTGGGCGGTTCCATCTCAACCATTGCAGATTCCGCTTTCATTTCCACAACGGTTGCCGCACCTGCCTTTGTCCCCTTGCCGTCGACATTGATATAGGTCTGATGAATCACACGGCTGATACAGATATTGCCCTCAGCCGAGCCGCCCATCTTCGAAAAATCTGCCCGGGTGTCATCAAAGGCATCGGACATCCCCATATTGATCAGAATATTCTTCATCTCCACCTTGTATTCGGTTTCAAACTTCGGTATTGCCACACTGACAACGCTCTGCTCTGCATTTGCAAGCATTTCGTGGAGGTGTTCACCGTTAAGCGAGGCGATATATTCCGAAACAGTCACCCCCTCGTTGGGAAGGAGAGCAGCAAAAGCATACTTGCAATCTTTATAGTATTTAATAAATCCGATCGCTTTGTCATCCTCAAGATACTTGTTCTCCGAGGAATACATCAGCTCCACTTCCCGCTTTGTTCCATCCTCGGTGCTAAACTGACCGTCTCTTATCTGATTTTCGTGATAGATTTCCTGCCATTCCGCATCAAACGCCAGCGCATTTATGAGGTACATAATCGCCGCACCGGGAATGTCGTCGAGAATATCTTTGATCATTCCGTCGGTGTTGTCCTCAACCCATTGGTTGATCTCTTTCAGCGTTGAATCGTCAAACGGCGCTTTATATATGCCTGCACTGTAATAATCCGCATTGATCTGCAGGAAATCTTCATTGACCGTGAAGGAATCCGTATTCTTGATCCAGATAGAATTGGCAAGGCTGAGCTTGTATTTTTCTTCCCGGGGAAGATTTTTCATATAGGTGCCGATCCATGAATTGAGCTGTTCTATCGGCATCCCCAGCGCCGCTTCCATCTGCGAAAGCGTTTGGTGATCGGCACCGTTGGCCGTCATGGCCAGTGCCACCAGAACCGACAGCGGAGAGATGAGCGTATTCTCGCCATCCACCATGCTTTCCTTGAACAGCCGCACCGCAAAATCGGCAACAGCAGCATCGCTCACATCGAAAAGTTCAACATTTTGCGCGGTATCGGGGTTAGCCTTTACGTCTTGCATTAGATCATCCGACTGCGGTGTATTGCATGCAGCAAAGGCAGCCATTGCAAGAACGAGCGTAAGCATGAGGGATATTATTCGTTTCATTTTGGCCTCCTATTATACAAACATGATCCCATTTTATCATCGGGTACACTACAGAATCTGTGGGGCACTCCCCTTCACTTTTCCCCAATTATCTCGATGATATTTCCGTGAACATCAATCACAAAGGTATCGTCACCCGTCGTGTTCTTCCCGGAAAGTGTAACCTTCCACACATTCTCCGCAGAATCATAATGCACTTCCGCCCCCTCGTCAGTTGAACCGGCTTTATCTCTGGCAACTTGAACGGCCTGGGCTTCTGAAACGTATCCATCGGCGATTGTCACGGTTGCAAGAATCTGCATCGCTTCCTCGCCGTATTCCTTCCACCATTTCTCACCGCCCTCGTTGAGAATGGCGTAATCGCCGAATGTATCAAGCATGGAAATGAAGTCCCACACCCGGTTATCATCATATGTGCCCATCCACGCATCATAGTTGCCGAGCCGAATCTTCTCCTGCTTCAACCCTGTGCCGCATACGCCGAATCCATTGAAGTAGGCAATACGAAGCTTATTCTGCGGCTGACCTGCCGGATAGATGCTGACCGAAAACTCGACCGAGTCGGCTTCATCCACAATGTCATACGCCCAGCCTTCTTTGAGGGTTACCGAAATATTCGCATACCCCTTTTCGTAGTATATCACGGTCAGCTTTTCGGTTGCGTTTCTGCCGTCAAGGAAAACAACCACATCATCGTCGTTGGCAATATCCATGCCTGTCTCCGGCTCGATGAGGATGTGCCAATACGCCATATCGCAGGTGCACGCCTCAGGAACGATGGATTTAATCTCGATAACAGTATTTTCCCCATCAACACCGATTCTCTCCACCTCATGACGGATTGAACCGCTGCCTTCTTCAAGAAGCAGCATGATAAGCAATTGTTCCTCAAAATATGTTCTGTCATATTTCTCACACGCTTCCATCAGAGCTTGGGGCATATAAGTTTCGTTCTGCAAATACTGATTGAGCTCTTCCACAGAGCGAATAATCTTTACCGCAGGATACACGATGTGCCCGGATTTTACGCCGGCACGAACATACTGCACATCAAAATCCCGCGTTTGGCGATCGCTGATATGATGTATTTCTCCCTTCAGCCACTCGGTGTCGGTGTAGGCCTTTCCCGTCTCATCACCGTATCCCTTGGCACCATTGTCAGCATCAGTTTGCCTGCAGGATGCCACAGTCAGGACGCACAATATCATAAAAATCAGAATTAGCCGTTTTTTTCTCATTTTCACACCTCCCCAATATATTGTATTAGACGAAAAAATATCCAAAAAGTTCCCGTTTTCAACCGCTGAGAGAAATTTTTCCCGTGTGCAGTATGCCTTGCCCAAACAGCGGGAATTCTGCGCCAATCCTGCCGGTGTCGGCAAAATCGGCAACCATAAAACGGGAGGTGCCGCATTGCCCATGCGACACCTCCCATGCCTTATTTCTTCATTTTTTCCATATCATTTTTACGGATTTCCACACGTCTTACCTTACCGCTGATGGTCTTGGGGAGTTCGTCAACGAATTCCACAATTCTCGGATACTTATACGGCGCTGTATGCGTCTTTACATATTCCTGAATTTCCTTCTTCAGCGCATCGGTACACACAGTCCCCTTCACCGGAACGATGGTCGCCTTGACAATCTGACCGCGAACTTCATCAGGAACCGGCGTGACGGCACACTCCAGGACATAAGGCAGCTCCATAATCACGCTTTCGATCTCAAACGGACCAATCCGGTAACCGGATGACTTGATCACATCGTCAATACGGCCGACATACCAAAGATATCCGTCTTCGTCCATTGTAGCCTGGTCTCCGGTGTGATAATACCCGTCATGCCAAACTTCATTGGTCTTTTCTTCGTCCAGATAATAGCCGATAAAGAGACCGCAGGGAAGATGATCTTTTGTCCGAATGCAAATTTCTCCCGTATCACCGGTCTTGCATTCATTGCCATCCGGATCCAGCACAACAACATCGTAAAGCGGGCTGGGTTTACCCATAGAACCGATTTTGGGCGTAGAGCCGACAAAGTTTGCGATGGAAAGCGTAGTCTCGGTCTGACCGAAGCCCTCCATGATGGTAAGTCCGGTCGCCTTCTTGAACTGATTGAACACCTCGGGATTGAGCGCTTCACCGGCCGTCGTTGCATATTCAATGGAGGAAAGGTCATACTTGGACAGATCCTCTTTGATAAAGAACCGATACATGGTAGGCGGTGCACAGAACGTGGTGATCCCGTACTTTTTGAACATCGGCAAAATGTCCTCGGAATGGAATCTGTCAAAGTCGTAGGTAAACACGCCCGCCTCGCAGAGCCACTGACCGTAGAGTTTCCCCCAAAGCGCTTTACCCCAGCCGGTATCCGAAATAGTGAAGTGCAGACCGTTGGGATTTACGTTATGCCAATGCTTCGCGGTGGGATAATGACCTAAGGCATACTTGTAGGAATGGGTTGCAATGCGAGGATATCCGGTTGTTCCCGAGGTAAAGAGCATAAGCATGGGATCATCACCGCAGGGAGTATGCTCGGTGCGAGAATAGTGGGTGCTGAAACGCTCCATTTCCACATTGAAATCATTCCAGCCGTCTTTCTTGCCGCCGACTAAAATCTTGATCATACCGGGGAACTCAGCGGTCGCCTTTTCCGCTTCGACCGATACGTCACCGTCCGCCGTGCATACAATGGCTTTCACTTTTGCAGCCTTATATCTGTAAGTGAAATCATGCTCAACGAGCTGATTGGTCGCGGGAATTGCGATAGCACCGATCTTATGCAGGGCGAGCATACAGAACCAGAACTGATAATGTCTCTTCAGCACAAGCATGACGGTATCACCCTTTTTGATGCCAAGCGACTCAAAGTAGTTCGCCGTCTTTGCGGAATATTTCTTCATATCGCCAAAGGTAAATCTGCGATCGCTCTTGTCGTTGGCCACCCACATCATGGCCAGCTTGTCGGGCGTTTTGGCCGCAATCGCATCAACGCAGTCGAACGCAAAGTTAAACTGATCATCATTCTTGAAGGAAATGCCGTTGAATACGCCATTTTCATCGTAGAACGATTCAACAAAATTATCGGCAACCGTAGTAACAGCTGCTTCCTTTTCGGCTGTTTTGGCAGCAGAAAACGGCACTTCGGGATACTCCTCGCTCACCTGACCGTCCTGAGGATTAAGAACGACGGCGTGGAACTCGCATCCCCCCTCGCTTACGGCAATCATACCGTGAGGAATAAGACTGTTATAGAAAATGGAGTCGCCCTCGTGAAGAATGTCCACATGGCTGCCGACCTGCACCTTGAGCGAACCCTTTACGATGACGTCAAACTCCTGACCGTTGTGAGAGTTGAGCTTTATGGGGGCATCCTGCTCTTCGGGAAGATAGGGGAACTTCACCAAGAAAGGTTCGGCAAGTTTTTCTTTGAATTTCGGCGCCAGGTTGTTGTAAACCACCCCGTGCTTTTTCACGATCTTAAGCCCGTCGCCCTTTCTTGTGATGGCAAAAGAAGTCAGTGTCGTGCTTCGGCCTTCAAGCAGATCCACCACCTCAACGCCGCACGCCTTTGCGCATTTATAGATAAATGTAAAACTGAAATCGGTATCGCCCTTTTCCAGAAGCTGATAGTCTGCAACCGATACACCGGTCAGCTTGGCAAGCTCCTCCTGTGTATAGCCTTTCGCTTCGCGCAGGTCTTTAATTCTGCCTGCAACCTCTTTCAAACTGTAATCCATGGTTTGGTCTCCTTTCATTTTCGACACTTTTTTGACGATTACAAATCTGAATAAAACAAAAAACTCGTCTCAAAAAACTTTGAGACGAGTTATTAACCCGCGGTACCACTCAAATTACGGAAGATATATTCCGTCACTTTCCGGGCTCTGACAAGCCCTTTGCCTTTACGCAGCAATACGGAAGGAGTCTACTTGCTCTCGCTTTCGGTCCTCCGACTCGGAAGTGATAGGTCACAGGAAAGCACTGCCATTGCCTCGCACCAACCGGCAACTCTCTGTACAGCCTGCATTCCGACCGTCTTCGTCACAGTCGTTGTTGTGATATTCAAATTTGCATATATTTTAGCACAGCAAATTACAAAAGTCAAGGGGTTTTACAATTTTTTCATTGTTTTTTGTTCAATTTGCGCCTTGTTTTTCTTTGTGCATCATACCGCTCTGCATTTTACAATCGCTTCGGTCACATCCCTTAGCACAAGCGCGCCTGTTTGGTTGTACGCATCGATGGATATCTCGACCAACCCATTTTTCGGATTCCGTTTCACAAGATTGGTTACAGTTGCTTTTCCGCACAAAACATCATCCGCATAAACCGGCTTTAGCCATTCGATTTTGGTGGATTTGCCTGCAAGCAGTTCCTCGCCGAAAAAGTCAACCTCCAGATATTTTGCCCATACCGACATAAAGGACATCACGCCGGGGGCGATGAGTTTACCGAAAGGCGTGGTTTTGGCATATTCCTCATCGGTATGAAGCGGAATGTTGTCATAATCCCGAGCAAAAGCCACCATTTTTTCCTTTTCGATAACAGCGGGAGCAATTTCCACCGACATCCCGAGTTTTATATCATCAAAATACATCGTATCACCTATCACCTATCACCTATCACCTCAAACAGCTGAGATCCTGCGCTTTTGGGGCGGAGGATCTCAGTCATGCAGGAAAGATTACAATTACCGCTCGAAAATCAGAGCTTGCAGATATCGGCTTCGGTTATCAGCTTGAAGCCTGCAGCGGTAAGTGCGGCTTCTGCCGCTGCATTATTCTCCACACGGAGTACAACGTAAGCATGCTTTTCGGTGCGCGCCATAAACGCGTAGAGATATTCCACATTGATGTCAGCTTTGTCAAGAACATCGAGTGCGGCGGTCAGCTTGCCGGGCGCATCGCCGATTTTGACGCCGACGACATCAACCGACTTGATCAGATAATGCTGCTCTTGGAGGATTTTTTCAGCTGCTGCCGTGTCATTCACAATGAGACGGAGAATGCCGAACTCCTCGGTCTCTGCAATGGAAAGTGCACGGAGATTCACGTTGTTTCGGGCGAGAATATCCGTAACCGAAACGATCGTACCTTTTCTGTTCGGAAGAAAAACGGTTAATTGCTTGATTGCCATAGTTATTCTCCTTTCAACATTATATCAGCTTGGATTATATCAGCTTGCGCTTGTCAATCACACGAACTGCTTTGCCCTCGCTTCTTGCGATGCTCTTGGGGGCAACCAGATGCACTGCAGGGTTGATGCCCAGCATGGTCTTCATGGCATTGGCCAGTGCCTTTTCTTTTGCCAGGACCTCGCTCACTTTATCGGTGAACTGCTCAGGTGTCATTTCAACATGGACATCAAAGGTGTCGGTATTCTTTTCTCTGTCCACTACAATCTGATAGTTGGGCTGATAGCCTTCGTTCAGCAGTACCGTCTCAATCTGGCTCGGGAATACGTTGACACCGCGAATAATCAGCATATCATCGGTTCTGCCCATGGGCTTTGCCATCTTGATGAGGGTACGGCCGCAGGAGCACTGCTTGCGGGTCAGTACGCAGATGTCACGGGTGCGGTAACGGAGCAGCGGAAATGCTTCCTTATCCAGAGAAGTGAAAACGAGCTCGCCCTTGCTGCCCTCGGGAAGAACCTCTCCCGTATCGGGATCAATAATTTCGGCATAGAAATGGTCTTCGTTGATATGCATACCGGTCTGCTCACTGCACTCGAATGCCACACCGGGACCGGTTGTTTCGGTCAGACCGTAGATATCATAGGCTTTGATGCCGAGGGTTGCTTCAATTCCGCGGCGCATTTCCTCTGTCCAGGGCTCCGCACCGAAAATGCCGGCTTTCAGCGGAATATCCTCCGGACCATAGCCCTGCTCCTTGAGCGTTTCGCCGATGTATGCGGCATAGGAGGGGGTGCAGCAGATAATGGTCGCACTGAGGTCCATCATAAACTGAATCTGTCGCTCGGTGTTGCCCGAAGACATGGGCAGGGTAAGGCAGCCCACCTTGTGCGAACCGCCGTTGAGACCGGGTCCACCTGTGAAAAGCCCGTAACCGTATGCGACCTGACACACATCCTTCTTGGTCCCGCCGGCAGCCACAATTGCACGTGCACAGCAATCTTCCCACAGATCAATGTCATTCTGGGTGTAGAATGCAACCACGCGACGCCCCGTCGTGCCCGAGGTGGACTGAATGCGCACACAATCATCCAGCGGCTTTGCCAAAAGTCCGTAAGGATACGCATCGCGCAGGTCGGCTTTGGTCAGGAATGGGAGCTTGTGCAGATCTTCGATTCCCCGGATATCTTCCGGCTTTACCCCTTTTTCATCCATAAGATTTCTGTAGTAAGGGACGTTTTCATAAACGTGCTTGACCTGCTTGACCAACTTTTGTGACTGAAGTTTCTTCAGCTCTTCCACGGGCATGGTTTCGATGTCTTTCTGGTAGTAATTCTGTGCCATTGTTATCATCCTTTCCGATTTTTGTCCGAGCTCCGCTCAAACCATGAATTTAATGGGTAAAATCACTTGGGAATGAGGAAGAGAAAAACAAAAATGCCCCCCGCATTCCGATCAAGAATACAGAGGACGAGAAATTTATACTCCCGTGGTACCACCTCAGTTCACCGCAGTCTCACGACAGCGGCCTTATCAGGTACTTTCATACCTTAGTTCTGTGACGGGAACACCCGTTGCATCCTACTGAAAATTACTTTTGTTCAGCGCACTGCTAACAGAAGGAATTCGGCATGGTCATGCCCTTTGCCTCGCACCAACCGGCAACTCTCTCCAGGTTCTTTCCAAGCCTACTTGTTTCTGCTCATCGCATTTAATGTATATATCATATCACTTTAACGCAATAAAGTCAATAGCTTTTTGAAAAATTACCCATGATTTTTTACTGTGGTGCCCCCTACGTTTCGACAGATCAATCATACATCAGCCCCGCCTCTGCAATTTGCCGGGGCGGGACTGATGTATATATCGGACAAATGCACCTTTTATCTTGCAAGCCACTCGTCCTGGGTATAGGTGACACCCTTATAAATAATGGCATCTACGGTTGCCCCCTCCTCAATGGTCAGGGCATACGGATATTTCCCGGGAGGGATAAGATAAAGTGTGCCGACATGGGTACCTGCCCCAATCGTCAGCATTCCCAAATTGCTTGTTGTGATGGCGGCAGAATAGATCTCCCCGATCTCGGTATCATAGAGCTTCACATGGGCCTGCGCCTGCAGATACATACTGCCGTATTTCCCGCGATTGACGACGGTATTGGTTTTGTTTACACACCCGATGTCAGTGGTAATATCCGAATGCTCCGCAAAAGCGGTGGTGCCGGTCATAATGCAGTCATTGAGGACCGCGTTGCCATACTGCGTAAATCCGGAAGTGATCTTTCCGGCATGGTCATTGATGGTTAACGTGCCGATCACTTTATCCAGTACAAGACGGTTGACGGTGTAATCTCCACCACCCTTTTTGTAGTGGCCGACCTCCACAAACCCATAACCGCTGACGGTCAGATCCTCCACCGTGGTATCCTCACCCATCGGCGGAACAAAGCCCAGGTAAGCATAGGAACCCTGTCCAACACCCTTCATGGTGATCTTGCCGCCCTTTCCGTCAAACGCGTCGGGGATTTCCACAATATCCGTCACAAACACAATCTCTTTTCCGCTGTGCAAAGCCTCGATGAGTCTTTCCGGTTCGTTTCCGGTAATGATTACAAGATCTTCCCATGGATTATTGTTTTGGCTGACTTCACCGAATACAGTGTTCAGTGCTGTTACCGCATCGGAAAAGCCACCTGCCTGCATCGCCTGGGACTTGATAAGAATTTCCCAGCTCCCGCCGAATTTTGCGCAGTAGTCGTTATCCGCCGCATGGTCTAAGAAAAGCTGCACCATAGAAGGCTGCGCCTTGATGCCGGGAGCCAGCTTTTCGGTATAAGTCGCGGTACAGCAAATGTATTCTTTCCCGTCAATTTGCAGGGGAATCCACTCGGTATACGTCACCCCATTTTCGTTGAGGTTGACATGGATCCAATCCTCCTCATCGTAACCTGGTGCTTCGATGGCAATAATGCTGCGCACATAGGCATCGCTTTTCCCGGTGTTTTCAACGGTAACGATATGATCCAAAACATTTTTCAGTTCGTCGGTAAATACTCTGCACCCGGTACCGTTCACTTCCAGCTCTGTCTCATCCCACGCAATCGGCCCCACAACGGGAATCGCAAACTTGGCATGGGTAACGCCGCTTTTCAGGTTTCCGTTGGCATCCCGCTCAAATTCCTCCTGCTCAATGGACACGCTGCCAATGGTCATAACATTGACACTGCCGTCAGCATCCCGGAAGTAAGCCAATGTTCCCCCTGTCATCGAAGCCGCCATCATAACAAAACACGAAATACCCAAAAGTAATTCTTTTATCTTCATAAATCATCATTCCTTTCCAATTCGGCATAAAACGCTGTCAATCGAGAATTACGCCCAAAACAACTTGACAGATTTCCCGCCTATATCTTCCTTCTCAACATTTCCCCAAACTTCAGCATTGCTCACTGACGTGAACCTTGTATCACCGGATTCTTCCCGCACATCTTCCTTTCGGTTTAATAATCTACTTTATTATACAATCATAGTTTTATTTTGTCAATAGTTTATATCCATAATTGATTATAATTTTCCGCCGTTTTTAATATAATGGTTGTAATAAGAATGGGGGGATAATGTTGAGCGAAGGTAAACAATTTTTAATGGATATGGGAAGCCGAATCTCAAAACGCAGAAAAGAACTGCAAATGACACAGGAACAACTGGCAGAAGCAATGAATTTGAGCTTGCAATCGATCTCCTGCATTGAACTTGGCAAAAAAGGGATTCGACCGGAGAATCTGCTCCGGCTCTGTCGATGTCTTGATATTTCTGCCGATTATATCCTCAAAGGCGAAAGAAGCCCCAAACAGCTGGAGGGAATATTCCTGAAACTCAGCGATATGGCTGACGATGACTACGCAATGGCAGAGGCTTTGATCGATCACTTAACCAAAAGGAAGAAGAAATCATAAAGAGATGCCGCGCCAATGGCGCGGCATCTCTTTTCTATGGCTGCAGCTTGCTGCTGCGAAAAATGATTACTGTTCGATCGTCTTCATCGTGGGGAAGAGCAGCACATCGCGAATCGCAGGAGAATCGGTGAAGAGCATGCACATCCGGTCAATGCCGTAGCCGATGCCGCCCGTGGGAGGCATACCCAACTCAAGGGCATTGAGGAAGTCCTCGTCGGTGTGGTTGGCCTCTTCGTCGCCGGCGGCAAACTGCTCCTCCTGTGCGGCAAAGCGCTCACGCTGGTCGATGGGATCATTGAGCTCGGAGTAAGCGTTTGCCATCTCCCAGCCGTTCATGAAGAACTCAAAACGCTCTACATAGTCGGGGTTCTCGGGCTTGCGCTTGGTGAGGGGCGAGATCTCCACCGGGTGATCCATGACGAAGGTGGGCTGCACCAGATGGTGCTCCACGAACTCCTCGAAGAAGAGATTGAGAATGTCGCCCTTCTTGTGACGCTCCTCGTACTCGACGTGCTTTTCCTTGGCAACGGCGCGAGCCTCCTCCAGCGTCTTGATCTCGTTGAAGTCAACACCCGAATACTGCTTAACAGCATCCAGCATGGTGATGCGGGCAAAGGGCTTGCCCAGATCCATCTCAACGCCGTTGTAGGTGATCTTGGTGGTGCCCAGCACTTCCATGGCAACATGCCGATACATCTCCTCGGTGAGGTCCATCATGCCGTGGTAATCGGTGTAGGCCTGATAAAGCTCCATCAGGGTAAACTCGGGATTGTGGCGGGTGTCCAGACCCTCGTTGCGGAAGACGCGGCCGATCTCAAACACACGCTCCAAACCGCCGACGATCAGGCGCTTGAGGTAGAGCTCAAGGGAAATGCGGAGCTTGAAATCCTCGTCCAGCGCATTGAAATGCGTCTCAAATGGGCGTGCGGCGGCACCGCCGGCATTGGAAACCAGCATGGGCGTTTCCACCTCAATAAATCCCTTGTCGTCAAGGAAACGGCGGATGGAAGCGATAATCTTCGAGCGCTTGATAAAGGTGTCCTTGGACTCGGGGTTGGTGATGAGGTCAACATAGCGCTGGCGGTAGCGGGTATCCACATTGGTCAAGCCGTGGAACTTCTCAGGCAGGGGCTGAAGGCTCTTGGAGAGCAGCGTCAGCTCGGTCGCGTGCAGCGAAATCTCCTCGGTCTTGGTCTTGAAAACAGTACCCTTGATGCCGACAATATCACCGATATCCATCTTCTTGAAACCGGCGTAGTTCTCCTCGCCAATGCTGTCACGGGCAACGTAAACCTGCAGGGTGCCCGACAGATCCTGCACCTGACAGAAGGAAGCCTTGCCCATGATGCGCTTGGCCATGATGCGCCCGGCGATCGACACAGCCTGTCCCTCAAGGGCCTCATAGTTGGCCTTAATATCGGCGCCGTGATGTGTCACGGCATACTTGGTAATCTGAAAGGGATCCGCGCCAGCGTCCTGCAGTGCAGTCAGCTTTTGCCGGCGGATAATTTCCTGCTCGGAAAGATTGCGTTGGGTATTCTCCATAATTGTACTCCTTATGCCCGCATGGGGCGAATTTGGTCATAATCCGTTATCTTACAGTATAGCACAAATCTGCGCCAAAGTCAATATTTTTCCTGCACGAGACTCAAACTTGACATGGAATAGCGGCTATGCTATACTAAAGTCAGTTCAAAGAAAGGAAGGATCTCCTCATGCGCACACTGATCATCACCCGAGAGAAGAATGCCGCAGCCTGTCTAATCCCCATCAAGATCTACATCGAAGACTCCACCGCCCCCGAACTGACCATCACGGGCATCCCCTGCCGTCTCCTCGGTAAGCTCAAAAACGGAGAAACCGCATCCTTTCCCATCCCCTGCGGCGCGGCGCGCATCTTCGCCATCACTGATCACACCTCCCGCAATTACTGCGGCGACCAATACCCCCTTCCTGCGGGGGAGGAGGATCTTTCGCTGTCCGGGCACTGTCACCTCAACCCCGCCAACGGAAACGCCTTTCTCTTCAACAGCAACACCGACGAAGCCGCCCTGCAGCATCGCCGCATCGGTGTCCGCCGGGGACTGACCGTTCTCCTTGCCGCCATCGCCATCGGCTTGCTTCTGGGAATATTTGTCCTCGGCCCGCTAATCCGTCTCAGCATGGGTACGGCGAACGATCCGCAACCCCAAATTTTCTCCCAAGCCGGCCTGCAGATTACCCTCACCGAGGATTTTACCCCTAATCACACCGCAGAGGGCTTTGATGCCTGTTATCTCTCCCCCGAAGCGGCGGTCTTCGCCTTGCGGGATCCTTTCGATTTGGCGGAAGGGTTTGGTGAGCTGACCGTGGCTGAATACGGTGCGCTGGTGCAGGAAACAAATCCCAATATAGCGGGTGTCGCCATCGAAGAAGAGGACGGTATGCTTTGCATGACCTACGAAATCAATGCGGACGGAGCCAGTTTCTTCTACTTCAACACTCTGCACAAGACCGACGATGCCTTCTGGCAGGTCTGCTTTGTGGTATCCGCCGACCTTTCCGACAGCTATCGGGGAAATATGCTGCGCTGGGCCAAGTCGATCCGCTTCACCGACTGATCCCATCATAAAATAAGGATGTCGTGTACACACATGACATCCTTTTTGTTTATTCTACCAGCGCATTGAAGACATCCCACGCCTGAGCGGGATCCACCAAGGCAAGGGCACGCTGTTCCATGGGACAGATACCGTCCCCCCGGCGGTTGATGATCTTCTCCACCACCTCATCCGCGCTGTGCACAATCCCCCGCTCACGCAGCCAATCCGCAGCTGAACGACTCATGACATTGCCATGCACCGCCGCCGCGCCGCCGTTGGCGAAGAGGTACGCCGCCGCCAAACCCACGATCTTATCAGCCACCGCGCATCCTTCAAAAATGTGCAGGTCCTCCCGCATGGCCCGGACGATGGGGGCGATCCCTGATCCGTCGAAGGTGCGGGGGGCATCCCCGGGGTGAATGCTGACGCACGCCGCGCCGCTCCGGCACAGATGTGCCACGGCATGGCGGAGTCCCGCTTCCCGCGGATCGGCGGGAATCAGCATCCGCGCCAACCTGCTCCCCGCACGGACAAGTCTGGGCTCGGCGTTCTGCATGGCATCCTCCAGTGTGCAGGGTGCATCGAGAATGCTCATGACGCCGCGTACACCCGCCGCTTCCAGGGCATCCAGGGCGGTGTCATCACACTTCAGCGAACCCGAGAGCACATACACGGGCACGCCCTTCGCCTGTGCCCGGCGGGCGATCCCCGCCACTGCCTTGCCGCAGGCCGACTGCCCATCGGTACGCCCCTCGCCGCTGATGACAAAGGCACAGCCGTCCAGCTTTGCATCAAAATCCAGAGTATCCAGCACCGCATCAATTCCACTGCAGATCCTCGCCGGGGTGAAAGCGATCAATCCAAGCGGCAAACCGCCCCCGGCACCGCAGCCGGGTACAGTGCTCACCGAACGCCCCACGGCTTCGTCCACCATACGGCCCAAGTTCATCATCCCCGCCTCAAGCCGGACAAGGGCATCGGTATCGGCACCTTTCTGGGGCCCGTAAACCGCCGTCGCTCCCCGCTCCCCGCAGAGGGGATTGGTCACATCGGTGGCCACCGTTACGGTGCACTCGGCCAGACGGGGATCCAACCCCAACACATCAATAGCGGCAATCTCGCCCAAGCTGCCGCCGCAGGGTTGTATCGGCCGACCGTCTGCATCAAGCAGGCGCAGACCAAGTGCCGCCATCATGCCGCTGCCGCCGTCGTTGGTGGCACTGCCCCCCACCGTGATCAACAGCTTGCGGCATCCCCGATCCAGGGCGGCCAAAATCATCTCTCCCACACCGTAAGTCGAAGTCAGGAGAGGATTACGCTCCCCTTCAGCCAGCTGCGTCACCCCCGCGGCCTGGGCCATCTCAATGACGGCGGTATCCTGCCCCAGCAGGCCGAGCTGCGCCGTGACGGAACGCCCCAGAGCATCATGCACCATGACCACCACCCGGGCATCCGGCGGACAAAGGGCATCCAGCGTTCCCTCTCCCCCATCAGCAATGGGCATGGGAATGGGAGCAGCGTCGGGCCGTGCAGCAGTGATCCCGCGGCAGAGTGCCGCGGCGGCATCGGGAGCGGAAATGCTCCCCTTGAAGGAATCGGGGCAGATTAAAATATGCGACATATAAATAATATCCTTTCGGTATATTCGCAGAATCCCGGAACTTTTCTTCATTATAGCAAAAAAAGGCATATCTGTAAAGGCAATCTCTGTTTTTGTCCACAAATCTGCGAAAACTCGTCCCATCAGCTTGTCAAATGCGTGTTTTTGTGGTATAATAAGAGATAGCATATTAAATATGGTACATTTCCCCGCAGCCCGGAGAAAGGGAAAATTTCCTCTTGACATTTCCATCGGTTTGTGGTATCATATATAAGATTTAGGCATTTTTTGGAGGAAGGAGATTTTCGAATGCGTTATTTGCTTTCCGGTGCACAGGTTTACGGTGAAAACGGCTTCGACCGCAAGGACGTTTTGGTCGACAATGGGCGTATTGTTTCAATTACTGCCCCCGTTTCTTCTATTCCTGCCGACACCGCGCCGATCGACCTTCGTGATCTGTTTCTTTTCCCCGGTTTCGTTGATGTTCATGTGCATCTTCGGGAGCCGGGTTTTTCTTATAAAGAAACCATCGCAACCGGCACGGCGGCAGCTGCACGAGGCGGCTTCACCTCAGTCTGCTCCATGCCAAACCTTAACCCCCCCCCCGACTCAGCCGAGCATCTGACCGAACAGACCGCCATCATCCGCCGGGATGCGGCAGTCCATGTCCACCCCTACGGCACCCTGACAGTGTGCCGGGCAGGACAGGCAGTCGCTCCCCTTGCCGAGATGACCGAGGCTGTTGCCTTCTCGGATGACGGCTCCGGGGTGCAGGATGACGCCGTCATGCGCGAAGCCATGCGGACGGCGGCAGGACTGAACAAAATCGTGGCAGCCCACTGCGAGGTCAACGACCTTCTCCGGGGCGGCTATATCCACGACGGCGAATATGCCGCCGCCCACGGCCACCGGGGCATCTGCTCCGAGAGCGAGTGGGGACAGATCAAGCGCGATCTCGAGCTGGTTCGCGAGACGGGCGTCAAGTACCACGTCTGCCACATCTCCTGCGCCGAGAGCGTGGATCTCATCCGCGCCGCCAAAGCCGAGGGGCTGGATGTGACCTGCGAGACAGGTCCCCACTACCTCACCCTCACCGACGCCGACCTCGAGGAGGACGGCCGCTTCAAAATGAATCCCCCCCTTCGCTCGGCCCGCGACCGTGCGGCGCTGATCGAGGGCATCATCGACGGCACGGTGGACATGATCGCCACCGATCACGCCCCCCACTCGGCCGAGGAAAAAACCCGCGGCCTTGAGAAGAGTGCCATGGGCGTGGTGGGACTGGAGACCGCCTTCGCCGTCTGCTACACTCACTTAGTCAAAACGGGCATCATCCCCCTCGAGCGGCTCATCGACCTGATGAGCATCGCCCCCGCCCGCCGCTTCGGCATCGGCGCTTCTCTTTCGGTGGGACAGCCCGCCGATCTGTGCGCATTTGCGCTGAATGAATCGTTTACCGTCGACCCGAGCAAGTTTGCCTCGATGGGAAAAGCCACTCCCTTTGCGGGACAAACCCTGTTCGGCGTCTGCAAATACACCATAGTCAACGGAGGTATCGTATGGCAGCAATCTTAAAACCCTATGACCGCAAGATCGTTCTGGAGAGCGGCGCCGAGTACTACGGCTACGGCTTCGGCGACCGCAGTGAGCGCATCGCGGAGATCGTCTTCAACAATTCCATGGTGGGCTATCAGGAGATCGTTTCTGATCCCGCTTACACCGGGAAAATGGTGGTCATGACCTATCCCCTCATCGGCAACTACGGTATCGCCGACGACGATTTTGAGACCCGCACCCTCACCGCAGGCGGTCTCATTGTCCGTGAATATAACGACTTCCCCAGCAACTTCCGCTACACCAAAACGCTGGGCGAAATTCTGGAGGAAAGCCACATCCCCGGCATTTCGGGAATCGACACCCGCGCCCTTACCCGCAGTATTCGAGACGGGGGAAGCTGCCGCGTCATCATTACCGATGCCGACACTCCCCGCGAAGCCGCCCTGGCCCACCTTGCCGCCGCTCCCGCCGAGCATGATCTCGTGGCCCAGGTCAGCTGCCGCAAGCGCTGGTACTCCCGTACCTCCAACCACAAGTTTAACGTGGTCGCCATCGACTGCGGCATTAAGCTCAATGTGATCCGCGAACTCAACGCCCGTGGCTGCAACGTCACCATCGTGCCTTGGAACACCACCGCGGCTGAGGTGCTGGGTATGCACCCCGATGGTGTGGTTGTCGCGGGCGGCCCCGGTGCCCCCGCTGATCTGCCCGAGGTAACCGAGCTCATCCGGGAGCTGAAGGGCAAGCTGCCTATCTTCGGTATTGCTCTCGGCTGTCAGCTTATCGCCATGGCCTACGGTGCCGGTGCTGCCAAGCTGAAGTTCGGCCATCACGGCGGCTATCCTGTCAAGAACACCGTCACCGGCAAGATCGTCATGACCGCCCAGAACCACATCTGGGCTGTGGATGAGAATACCATCGCCGGCACGCCCCTCACCGTGACCTACCGTAACCTGGCAGACAACACTGTCGCAGGGGTGGCCGTTCCCGCCGACCGAGTGCTTGGCGTACAGTTCTGCCCCGAATCCGCCCCCGGTCCCCAGGACAGCGAATATGTCTTTGATGAATTTATTACCCTCATGAAGGAGGCAAAAGAACATGCCTAAGCGTACCGATCTGCATAAAATTCTCGTCATCGGATCCGGTCCCATCGTCATCGGACAAGCCGCCGAGTTCGACTACGCAGGTACCCAGGCCTGCCTTGCCCTCAAAGAGGAGGGCTACGAGGTCATCCTCGTCAACTCCAACCCCGCCACGATCATGACCGATACCTCCATCGCCGACAAGGTGTACATGGAGCCTCTGAAGCTGGAATACCTCGCCAAGATCCTCCG
>JAFQVV010000030.1 GCA_017407835.1 Clostridia bacterium | reverse complement strand
GGGGATATCCTGGGCATCATGGGAACCACCGGGCGTAGCACGGGAGATCACCTGCATTTTGAGGTGAGGAGCGGATCGAATGTTGTGCTCGATCCTGCGGCATATCTGGGCATCCCCAACGAGGTGGGGGAGGTTGGCACCGAAATCCCGGACGTGCGGGAGGATGGCGACAGCATCCCCGCCGAGTGGGCGCGGGAAGCGGTGGAATGGGCGAAGCGGAACGGCATCCTCTACGGGGATGAGGTGGGCAACCTTCGTCTGCGCGAGCCCTGCACCCGCGAGATGGCGGTGGTGTTCCTGCACCGCGCCATGACGGGGGGCGGCTGATGGATAACAAGCGTAATTCGACGCGCAAAATTACGAACAAAGTCAACAAAAAATCGTGGCTTGACAGCTACACAAAGCTGATTGTGCTGGTGATTCTCATCAACGCGATTGCATGGGTGTGGTGCTCGTATGGGCTGGCGTATCTGGGCAGATACGAGATCGCCGAGAGCCTGTCCCAGACGGCGATCACCACCATTCTCGGCACGGTGATCGCCTACTGCACCAAGTCGACGGTCGAGAACGTCAATCGGCATGGAGTGAATTTGCTGCCGACAAATGGGACGGCCGCAAATTCGAAGATGAAAAGAGATTATTGAAGGAGGAATAGGATATGGATTATGCAGTTTCTATTTTGGTGGGCGTTGTGATCATAGGTCTTTCCATTGCGGTGGGGGCGGTAATCATTCCCTGGCTGAAGAACAAGGGGCTGGTGTGGATCTTGGATATTCTGGTAGCGGCGGCGGAAAAGCTGGCCGAAAATCAGCCCATCGACAAAAAGGCATGGGTGCTGGCACAGCTTGCGGCGATGGGGGTGAAGATCACGCCTTTTGTAGAAGCTTGCCTTGAGGCTGCGGTGCAGCATCTTGATATAGCCATGCAGCAGATCAAGGGAGAGAAGGGCGTCGGGAGACTTGCCGAATAACTTTTTTTCGGTAGAATAGCAATAAAATAACGAAATCCCGTCGGATGATTGTGGGATCATCCGACGGGATTTTTGACTCGAAATGTAAATAATTTGTGAAATATGAGAAGGAAATGAAATACAAAGGCAATATTGCTTAATAATGTATTTTCTTGCTTCAAATTTGCCTGTACAATATAAATATCAAAACAGTTAGAGGAAATATTATGGTGGATTATGTTGCAATTGGAAAGCGTATTCGTAGATTCAGAGAAAAGCATGGCTGGACACAGGCTGACCTTGCGGCGAAGATCGGCATGTCGAATACAACAATAAGCCATATCGAATGTGGTCAAGGCAAGCATGAATTCGATACATATATGAAACTTGCGAATGCATTAAATGTGTCTATGGATATGCTGCTGTGCGATAATCTTGTTGCAGCTGCTCCAATTTATCATCAGGAAATGAGCGAGCTCCTGACGAGCTGTTCAACCGCGGAGCTGCGTTTTATTTGCGAAAGCATCCCGCCTTTGCTTACTGCCTATCGACATTCACATTTTGAAAAAACATTTACGTCTGGAGAGAATTGAAGATGCTGGTTTTGACTGTTTACTTATCTATGTTGGAGACTGAGGAAGAACAGGATAAGCTGGAGACGGTCTATAATCGCTATTATGCATCAATGCGGAGTACGGCACGGCGCTATGTTGGTCAGTATTCGATGGATGAAGATATCGTGCATGAAGCGATTTTGACCGTTATCGAAAATTTGGATATGGTCGATCTGAGTAAAGAGTGGAGCGCAAAATCTTTTGTTTGCACCATTACAGCGAACAAGGCCAAAGACTGGCTGAAGCATGAAAAGAAGTTTCAGGTCACTGAAGTTGAAAACACTGTGATGTATGATGAGGATATCGAGCATATGCCGCTTGAAATGGTGTTGAACATGGAAGGCTATTATCGCCTGATTCGGTGCATCCATGAGCTGGGCGAGACATACCATGATGTCTGTATGCTGAGATATGTCAGTGAGCTGAGGGTATGCGATATCGCAACGGTGTTGAATTTGCATCAAAAAACGGTGAGTGCGCGCCTTTCTCGTGCTAACCGGATCTTAAAAGAGAAGATCGTGAACGAAAAAATCGTGGAGGGAAAGGTATGATTAACCGGAAGGTAGACGATGCCGTATTTGATGTGATCCTGACGCATGCATTTAGGGAGGCATTTGCACAGGAAATGGAGCAGATTGAGGCCGAAGACAGCCAACCTGCGCAGCCGTCGGAGAAACATCGAAAGCATGAGCGGGCTTATTATAAGAAGATGCGGCGGAAGCCGATCAAAGTAATGACGATCGTGCGCGGCACGGCTGCGTGTGTCGCGGCTGTTATTTGTTTGAGCTTTGGTGCGATGATGTTCTCACCACCGGTGCGCGCGGCGGTGGTGGATACGTTGGTGGGATTTTTTGAGAAGTATGTGGCTGTGGATGTGGATGTTGATAAGGATAGTAAAGCGATTTTTGTGGGTGAGTACACGATGAACTACGTGCCGCATGGATTTGAATTGGTTGATAGATCCGAGTCGTCTGCGATAAACCGTTACAAATTTAGTAATGGTTCAGAATATTTTAAACTTTGTTTTTACGAAACAAAAGATTCTCTGCTGAAATTTGATATGGAACAAGGAAATACAACTCAGTTGGAGATTAATGGGGAATTGGCGTACTTGATTCAGAATGAAAATGGATACTCGATTTTAGTTTGGATATATGATGGGAAAACTATGTCAGTCGAAGGTGTAATAAATATAAAAACAATGCAAAATATTGCAAAAAATATTTCATAATCTTGTAGTAAAACCTCCTGTTTAATCGTTTTATAAGTAGAAACAATTAAACAGGAGGTTTTAGTTTAATATGAAGAGGATCTATACGCTTGCGTGCTCGTGGATTATTCTCTTGAGTGTCGTTTTTTGTTCCAATGCACAATCAATTGGTGGTGCAACTCCGTATTGGCTTAATACACAAAAAATTTTCATGAGCCACGATTATGTTGGAGGTGATGCAGAATGTGTAATCGAAATAGTTGGCCAAATAGGTGTAACTTTAATTGATAATATAGACATCACATTTTTGAAAGAAGGAGAAATCTCAGGATGGGATGAACTTGCAAGATGGGAAGATTTGTCTGTAGTTGGCAATGAATTTTATTTTCAAGAATATGTCCCAGACACAATTTATGGTTATACCTACCGCTTGACGCTCTCCTTTGATATTCACCGCAACGGAACTGTCGAGCACTTAGAAGAATACTTCGACAGATTGTATTAAACCTTGGTAGTTCAAAGCTGCGCTTGGCTCAGAGGCAAAGCGCAGCTTTTCTACGTGACTTTGGGCAATTCCTGTCATTTAATGTTGTTCGATGGGCGACAACATACAACAAAAGCGTCATCCAATTTGTGTCGGTGAAGAATCACACAGTTCAATCGAGCCCGGAAAGGCTAATCCGGCATTGGAAACGATGCAAAACATGGCTCCGTACATGGGGTGACGGTTGCGGATGTGCTGCACATTAGAATAAAGAATGGAGAATGAGGAAAATGAGTACATTCAGTTATGTTACAGTAAAACAACAGATCGGAGAGGGAAGCGAGGCACGAACGTGCTATGGTATTGCCGCTGCGGTCGCATATGACGGATGCGTTCAGTTGATGAAGAGCTATGACGACTTATCCGATGATGTCGAGTCGGTACGGCAGTTTGTGGAGATCTGCAACAAACTTCACGTGGAGATCGTACATTTCGCAGATGTTGTGGAGGATTTCCTCGCAATCATGTATGGTGTATGATCGTTGAATCATTTCGCACAGGCGAATGGAGCTCCGACAGAAGGGGGCTCTTTTTTTGCCAATTCATTTTGCTGCGGTGACGCAAAAAACCACACTTCCGCGGGCAGAGTGGAATCCACACAGTTAAATACTCCTTTTTTCGGCTTTCTATTTGACAGGAGTATATCAGCTCCGCTGAATTTTACAACAAAACGTACCCAAATTGTACCCAAATGAAAAACAATAGCAATTTTTGTCTATAAATAGGCAAAAATAAAGCGAGAAAACGCAATTTTCGACGTTTTCTCGCTCTGGCGGAGAAGGAGAGATTTGAACTCTCGCGCCGGTTACCCGGCCTACACCCTTAGCAGGGGCGCCTCTTCGGCCAACTTGAGTACTTCTCCATGTACCCGCGGGCGGCCATTGCAGAACCCGCGGATAATATTATATCCCATTTTCGCCTGTTTGTCAAGGGCTTTTTGAAAATCTGTCGCAGGAATTTAATTTCGCTCGTCCCTTTTCGGGAGCAGGGCGTTGAGCAGCCCGAACATGGCTTCATCGGGGGTGAAAAGGATGGCGGCTTCTCCGTTTGCATCACGGAGCGTCAGCAGGCAGGCGGCTTTGGGGCGGGGGGTGTTGCAATAGCCGTATCGCCTTGCGGGGATGGCGGTGCGCTTTTCCTTGCGGTCGATTTTGCGCAGGGAGAGCAGGTCGTCGGCGGCAATCCGGCAGACGGTAATTTGGCGGCGGCCGTTCTGCTCGGTGACGACAAAGTCAATCTGCCCGCTCTCATGCTGCTCCAGCGTGTAGGTGTAGCTGCGGAAGCACCAGCGTACCGCGATATACAGTCCTGCCGTGAGTGCCGCAATCGCCGCCAGACGAAGCAAGGTCCACAACCCCGTTTGGGGCGCGGCAATCCAAACGGCAAATCCGAGCGTCAGCAGAAGGGCGGAGAGGAGTATGGGCATCCGTCGCTTGGTGGGGGGCGTGAACCGACAGAGAATGCGTTCAATCATTGTTGACGGCACCCTGCTCGAGGGCTTTGATATCATGCTTGGTCAGCTCGTAGGGACGGTCGTCGCCGGCACGCCAGATCAGCAGCTCGGTATAGGGTGCGGCGGCATAATCCACGGCGTCACGGTAATAGAACTCCAGATAAAGCTCAGCAGCATCCGAGAGATCGATGTCATCAAAGATGAGACGGCGGTAATTGTAGACCAGCTTTTCGGCCGACAGGGAGGCTGAGTAGGTGTAGCGCACTTCTTGGCGGTAAACTTCGGCTTCCTCTTCATCCAGTGCGTTGTCGTTGAGCGATTCCTCATCTGGTGATTGGTCCGATTCGGATGTTTTGATGACCTTAACCAGTGTGATGTCGAAGAGGTCTTCGTCGTCATTGGGCGGATCGGGGATCACCACTTCCTCACCCTCAAACTGGGTTTCGGGCATCAGGAAATCCTCCACCAGTCCTTCCACGGTGCTGTTGTTGTAGCGCACGGTGATCTGCAGCTGATTGATGTCCGGCATCCAGCGCAGGTTGCTTTGTGCGAAGCGCCCATCCTCGCTGAGCAGATACTGCTTTTGGGTGAGAACTTCCATCTCTCCGTCGGATGCTTCCCAGAGGGCGGCGGTGCGATCGTTGACCATCAAGGTCTCCATCACACGGGGATCGCCCGCCGAGAGCATCCGAAAAATCAAGATGCCATTGATGCCGATGATGATGGCATAAAAGGTAAATTTCAAGATCTTGCCGATAATTTTGAAAATCCGGGCAAGGAGATTGTCTATTTTGCGTGCCGATTCTTTCATAAGCGGGAAAATCCTTTCACGGTTGGATGTTGTGGTTGGTTCGTTTCGCCATCGTTTCGGAGCGAAGGGCGCGAAGATGCTTCATGACGTCATTCCCTCCCCGCCCGAAATAATCGTGCAGGCGAATATATTCTGCGTATAGTTTATCGTAAACGGCGGTGGCGGCGGGGTTGGGGTGATAGACGATATCGCTGAGCCGATGCATCGCCCCGGCGGCTTCGTGAATGGTGTCATATCCGCCGGCGGCACTTCCTGCCGCAGCCGCGGCATAAATGGCACTGCTGAGGGCGGGAATCTGTGTTGAGCCTGCGATGCGGATGTCGATGCCCAGCACGTCGGCGTAAAGCTGCATCGTGAATGGATCCTTGCGGGCAATTCCCCCTGCCGCGACAAAGCGGTGCACCGACATACCGTGGGCGGCATATGTTTCAAAAATTGCGCGGGTGGCGAATGCAGTTGCTTCAATGAGGGCGCGCATCAGTTCCTCGGGGCGGGTTTGCAGGGTCATGCCGACAAAAAGTCCCGACAGATCGGAATCAACCAGCATACTGCGGTTGCCGTTCCACCAGTTCAGCGCAAGAATGCCGCTCTCACCGGGCGCGAGCCGAGCGGCACGCTCGATCAGCACCTTGATGACGGGGATGCCGCGAGCCTCTGCCTCGGCGGTATATTCGGCAGGGGCTTGCTCGGCAAGCCAGGCAAAGTGGTCACCCAGGCAGCAAAGCCCTGCTTCGTAGCCGTATGTACCGGGCATCAGCCCGTCGCGGATGACGCCGCAGATGCCGGGGATCAGCTTTTCTTCATCTGCCTGCAGCATAAAGCAGGCGGAGGTGCCGAAAATGCCGAACATATCCCCCGCACGGCAGCAGCCGAGTCCCGGGGCGGCGACGTGTGCGTCGGCGGTGGCGGCAGAAATTGCGGTTCCGGCGCAAAGGCCGAGGCGCTGTGCCATCTCTTCGGTTAAGCTCCCAACCTGTGTCCCCGCCGAGAGAATGGGCGTGCCGTCAAGATCAAGCTTTTCGTAGACATTTGCCATGTACGGAGAGAGGGCGGCAAAAAAATCGGGGGAGGGGAAGCCGTCCTCCCGTGTGTAGATCGCTTTGTATCCCGCACAGGTGAAATTGCGGGTCCGCCGTCCCGACAGCAGCCAGGTCAGCCAGTCACCTGCTTCAATGGCGTATGCCATGCGTGACCAGACCTCGGGTGCGCAGTCGGCAATCTCAAAAAGCTTGGGGAAGAGCCATTCGCTGGAAATTTTTCCACCGTAGCGTGCCAGCCATGGCTCCTCACGCTCGGCGGCGAGGGAATTGATGCGGTTGGCATAGGGCTGGGCGGCGTGATGCTTCCAGAGTTTGACGTAGGCGTGGGGATTTTGCTTGAATTCATCAAGAAAACAGAGCGGCGTTCCCTCGGCATTGATGGGCACGAGCGTACAGGCGGTGAAATCGATACACAGACCGATGACATCGGTGGGGGCAACGCCCGATTGCCGAAGAACACCGGGGATGACGGTATCGAGCACATCCAGATAATCCTGCGGATGCTGGAGGGCAAAATCGGGCGGCAGGTGCAGATTTGTGCCGGGAAGCGTGGTATCGATGACGGCGTGGGGATAATCGAGCACGCAGTCAGCTACCTCGCGGCCATCTGCAACATCAACCAGAATGGCGCGTCCGGAGAGAGTGCCGAAATCTATGCCGATGGTGTATTTGGCGGACATGGCGATATCCTTTCGTTGGGTCATTCATTATACCTATTATACCTGACCGTGCGGCGTTTGTCAAAGATTTTGCTCGGTTTTTACATTATTTTTACACATCTGACACAGGGGAAGATCTTCTCTACGCCAAACAGCACCGCGGCGTCAGTGCCGCAGTGCTGTTTGGAAAACATTTTTTCAGGGAGGTGAGTCGGAAAGCTTGTCTCTTCACCACGCCAGCCAAACGGTGACCGCTGCCGAGCAAAATGCGGCAGCACCAAGCAAAACCCAAAGTCCGATTGAGAGACGGCGGCGTGCATTGGGACAGCGTGCGGCAATCGCATAGCGGATTGCATACGGTGCGTGTTCAAGCAGCATGGTCTCCTCATCAAGCCGCAGGAGAACCCCCGATGGGCGTGTGCGAAAGAGTACAGCGCAGGGGAAGGTGCGATAGCCGATCTCGCGGATATCGCTGAGCGCCAGGGTTCGTCCCTGCCAGTGCAGGTGATGCTCGTCCAGCTCGCCGAGGATACGGCTGTCAAGCAGGCGCCCGACACCGAGTGCCATCAACCGCAGAAGCAGTGTCAATAAGAAAAGGATTAGACAGGAGGAGATGATTTGCTGAGCATCTCCTTCTGTAATGCCTTCCTCGGTTGATGCCAGCCAGAGTGGGAGAAAGACGGCGGCATAGAGATCGCCTGCCAAAAAAAGATTGAGTGTTCCGCCCCATGCGCGGCGGATACGGAGTGTGTTGGATTTCTGTTTCGTTTTTTTCATCGGTAGCTTTTCGCTAAGCCTCCTTCGGCTGTTTCGCGGTAGAGGTGGGAGAGGTCGCGGCCGGTTTCGTACATGGTTTGTACGACCATATCAAATGAAATTTTTCTTGTTTCCGAGAGGAAATTTGCCAGCGAGAGGGCGTTGATCGCTCGCATTGCCGCGACAGCATTGCGCTCG
This sequence comes from Clostridia bacterium, assembly GCA_017407835.1. GTDB lineage: Bacteria > Bacillota > Clostridia > Oscillospirales > CAG-272 > SIG693. The sequence continues at coordinate 41,245 of JAFQVV010000030.1, read as the reverse complement.
ATGCAGGGGATCTGCACCAGCCCGCAGATGGGATCGCAGGTTAGGCCGAGGTGATGCTCGAGTGCAACCTCGGCGGAGTACTCAATTTGGTCGATAGACATTTCGTGCAGCTCGCAGAGCGCGGCGGCCGCCATTGAGCAGGCAGAGCCGATCTCTGCCTGACAGCCGCATTCGGCACCCGAAATCGAGGCGTTTTGCTTAATCAGATTGCCGATCAGACCGCCAACCGCCAGTGCGCGGATGATTTGCTCGTCAGAGAAGCCCTTCTTTTCCTGCATATACTTGAGTACCGCAGGCAGGACGGCACAGGCACCGCAGGTGGGGGCGGTGACGATTGTGCCGCAGTCGGCGTTCTGCTCGGATGCGGCGAAGGCATAGGCGCAGACGATACGGTTTTCCCGCGTCTCGCTGCTTTCATCGATGTGGCGCTGATTGAAGAGATACTGTGCCTTGCGCTCAACATCAAGTCCGCCGGGCAGGATGCCGCGGCGGGTCAGACCGTCGTGGATTGCGTCATTCATGACCTGCCAGATCTGCAGCAGGAAGGCCTTGATCTCCTCACCCTCATAGGAAAAAACATAATCCGAGAGGCGGATGTTGCGATTTTTGCAGAATTCGGCAATCTCACTGAAGGTGTTTTCGCAGTAAACCTCGGGTTCATCGAGATCAGCCCGCCCTTCGATCGAGATGGCACCGCCGCCGACCGACATGACGCGCATTCGCCCAAGTTCACCGCCATCGGTATCAAGGGCGATCAAATCCATGGTGTTCTCATGGGGGAGCGGGATCGAGCGGTCACGCTCGAACTCGACCGTGCAGGGGATGGGCTCAAATGCTTCCATGCAGGCGGTATCGGTGCGGTGTCCGCGCCCCGTGTCGGCAAGCGAGCCGTACAGAATCACGCGGAAAGCCGCTGCGAGGGGATATTCAGCGCGGAAAAGGCGGCAGGCCTTTTCGGGGCCCATGGTGTGTGAGCTTGACGGACCGCGCCCGACTTTATACAGAGCTTTGAGTGATTTGATGGAAAACATCTCCTTTTACGAAAATCACGAAGCGGCGGAGGCAGGTTCCTGCCCCCGCCGCTTCGGCGTGTATGGATGCAAGCTGAAAGTAATCAGGTATTGTCTGCGGTATATGCTTCGATGAGCGCCTCGACCTCATAAGGGAGATTTTCACCTGTACGCTCGGCGATGGCAGGCACCGATGCCAGGAAAGCTTTGAGCTCATCCTCGGGGATACCGAGGGCTGTGAGGCTATCGGCCGACATTGCGGCAAGCTCGTAAACGGTGTAGGGAACACCGCCCGCCATGATGGTATGATCACCGCGCAGTGCTTCACGCATGGCTTCCCCTTCGAGGAAAAGTCCGTCGATCAGCTCGCTCTCCAGCAGCAGCAGATCGCCGTTCATTTCGCTGTAAAGCACGATATCGTCCCGTGTCAGCCCCATGATGGTGATGATGTTGCGGAGCATGGGAGGAGCGTCAAAGGACTGTGCCATGGTCATAACCTGGGCGAAGGTGTCGGCATCGAGTTGATCGGTAAAGGTGCCGGCAACAGGATAAATGCTGTTGACACGGGGATCATATTTGTCGGAAAGCAGATGATTTGATTCGGCGGGTTCTGTTTCAATCGGCCCGGTGGATTGGGGTGTGGTACTTTCGGTGCCGTCAACCGGCGGAACGGGATCGTCACCGCAGGCAGAGAGACAGGTGAGCGCCAGCAAAAGTGCAAGGGCACAAACAAGCAATTTTCTTGACATGATGGTATTCTCCTGTAATGGTAAGGTGAGTCCTCGTGACGGAGGACAAAATTCTCTGTACTATAGTATAGCACAAAACAGGGAGGGGCGCAAGCTTTTTTTGAAAAAACCTCATAATATCGGCAGGATGGTGAGAAATATGACGAAATTTTGAAAAAATTGTCTTGCAAATGTGAGCAAAATGTGCTATGATATAGCTACCAATTATTGATAATGAAAAAGCAGAGGTGCGAGTGCGAAGGTCTTTTCGGTATTGGCCCCGGGACGGCATGGACGGAAAGAGAGGCGCATTTGCCGAAGACGGAAGCCCCCCAACTCCCGTCTGGGCCGCGTCGAAATACGCCGCGGACTGTCACGGTCGTGGAGTGCTGCGGTTTGGATGCTGTGAACAGGTGTCGATTGCGTGGTCCGCGGTCGATGCCTGTTTTTTCATGGAAAGGATTTACGCATGAAAACACGCAGACCCGGTTCCCGCATGATGGTTGCCCTTACCATTGCCCTTGTGTTCGCCCTGATGACCTTTGCCATCACCGCGTTCGCCGAGGGTGAGTCGGCAGATGCTGCCGCAGGTCCCTCCATGTATGCCACCATCTTCTCCCTGCTTCCTCCCGTTATTGCCATTGCCCTGGCCCTGATCACCAAGGAGGTTTACTCCTCCCTGTTTATCGGTGTGCTGGCCGGCTCGGTCATGGCTGCTTCCTTCAGCCCTGCGGGCACCATTGATGTTATGATCAATGACGGCCTCATCGCCGCTGCCTCGGGTACCGCAGGTATCTTCATTTTCCTTGTGATTCTGGGCATCCTCGTTGCCCTCATCAACAAGACCGGTGCTTCGGCGGCTTTCGGACACTGGGCAAAAACGCACATCAAAACCCGTGTGGGTGCACAGTTGGCAACCTTTGCTCTCGGCGTGCTGATTTTTATCGATGACTATTTCAACTGCCTGACCGTCGGTTCGGTTATGATGCCCGTCGCCGATGCGCACAAAGTCTCCCGCGCAAAGCTGGCGTACATCATCGATGCCACCGCGGCTCCCATCTGTATGATCGCGCCTATCTCCTCTTGGGCCGCAGCTGTTTCCAAGTTTGCCGAGGGTACCGGATACTCGGGTATCGAGCTGTTTATCCGTGCAATTCCGTATAATTTCTATTCGCTGCTGACGCTTGTGTTTGTCATCGCGCTGGCTGTGATGAAGTTTGATTTTGGTCCCATGGCAAAGCATGAGTTCAACGCCATCGAGCGCGGCGATCTCTTCACCTCGGGGGCCGAGCATGATGAGATTGACAGTGATATCGGTGTCGACAACGGCCGGGGAAAAGTCATTGACCTGATTATTCCCATTGCTGTTTTGATCGTCGTCTGTGTGATCGGTTTGATCTATGTCGGCGGTTTCTTTGACGGTGTATCCTTTGTTGATGCATTCGCCGATACCGACGCGACGGTCGGTTTGCCGTGGGGCAGCATGATCGCGCTTGTCGTGACCATCATCTATCTGATTGCCCGCCGCCTCATCAGCTTCAAGGATGCTATGGCTTGTATTCCCAAGGGATTTGTTGCCATGGTTCCCGCCATCCTGATTCTGACCTTTGCCACTGCGCTTAAGAATACTACCGGTTTGTTGGGTGCAGACGTTTATGTGGAAACTTTGATGAAGGGCTCGGCTGAGGGGCTTGCCAACTTCCTGCCCGCCGTTATCTTCCTTGTTGCCTGCTTCCTTGCTTTCTCCACCGGTACATCGTGGGGTACTTTCGGTATTCTTATTCCCATCGTTACCTCGATCTTTACCGCTGATCAGGAGCTGCTTTATATCGGTATGTCCGCTTGCCTTGCCGGTGCTGTTTGCGGCGATCACTGCTCGCCCATTTCGGATACAACCATCATGTCCTCGGCGGGTGCTCGCTGTGACCACATCAACCACGTCTCGACGCAGATGCCCTATGCCATCACTGTTGCGGCGGTTTCGTTTGTGGCGTACATCATCGCAGGCTTTATTCAGAATGCATGGATTGCACTGCCCATCGCCATCGGAATGATGCTGCTGACAATGATTGTTATCAAGCTGGCAGTGCGTTCGGCCAAAAAACAGGCATAATTTTCAAGCGAATTTCCCGCTGAACGGGGGAGGGGCGCGCCAATTGGCGCGCCCCTTTGCTATGTATATTCCCGGTTCAGTGTCGATTTTTTCTCTTTTTGGGAAAATTTAAAATTCATCTGTTTACAAATTCCCAAAAGTATGCTATACTAATATAATCTATAATAGGCATAATATGGCCGGTTTGTGAAAGGGGGATGGAATTGAGGACAAGCAAGGCGCAATTGCTGTTCGGTGGAAATCACCTTCCCCGTCTTCGCGTTCTTTCGATTGTTGTGCTTTCGGTGCTGACCGTTTTGACCTTTGTGCTGGCGGCTCCCGCACCTGTGCACATGGATGCCGACATCCCTGCTGATGTTGCATTTGTCTTTATTCGTCTCTCCATGCTGCTCTGCGCGGCGGCGGGGGTTGGATGCGGTGCTTTTCTGCTCACGCTCTCACCGCTGCCCGTGACCTTGGCGCTGATTCCCGCAACCGGTGCGCTGAGCTTCTTTCTGACGCGCGACCTGCTCACTGCCGTGAGTGCGATGTGCTTTTTCGTACCGGTTGTGCTGCTTTGGCGGCTTTTGGGGCGAGGGATGCCCCGCACGGCGGCTGTGCTTCGTCTCTCTGCCTGCCTGGGTGCGGTTTTTCTCCCCTTTTTCTTCCGATCACTTGCTGCAGCATTTGGGACAACCAATCCCGGGGTATTGTTTGCTTTGCTCAATGATGCATGCACAGCCGCGTTTTCATCGTGCTCGTTTTCGTTCGGCACGGCCGAGTACGGCTATACCGAGCAGAGTGCGGCGATGATCAGTCAGCTTTTGCTCATTCTTTCTCCCGCTATGGTGATGCTGCTCTGCAATATTACCGCTTGGCTCGGTCATGTTTTTGCCCTGATGCTCTTCCGCACGCATGGTCTGGAAAAGCTTTTCCCGCCTGCAGTCAGCCGCCTGACGATGAGTCGTATGTCTGCGGTGATCTTTTTTGCGGCTTGTCTGGGATCAAGTGTCTTTGGGATAGAGAGCAGTGTCGGGATGGCAGAAGCACTGTCGCTGAATTTATTTGTTCTCCTTGAGCCGCCTTTTGTGGGGCTTGGTGTGCGTGCCGTGCTTACCGCGCTCCGCCGCTCAAGTTCAATGCTCATTATCTTTGTGATTTTTGCGCTGCTGTTCTGCAATATCAGCATTTGTCTGCTGCTTCTTGCCTGTATCGGAGCGGGAAGTGCCCTGCGAAACAAGAAACAAGATTGAAATCCCCTCAATTTCGGCCTCTTCGGTCGTAAGAAAGGAATTGGCTATGTCAAAACAATCTAAGCGATCTGTTCTGCAGTCCTCGCGTATACTCTTCTTTGGCTGTGTGGGTGTGGGCGTGTTTTTGTTCCTGCTGCACATATTGATCTGCGCGCTGACCGAGGCTTCGCCTGTGGTGAGCGGGGCTGCGCTGCTGTTTATTTATCTTTTGGTGATTATTGCCGCCTTTATTTTTGAACGGACCCGGCTGCCGCATCGTGCTGCCGGAGAGACTAAGCTGCCCGCACTCGGCAATATGATGATGGAAATGCTGAGCAGCATTGATGCTCCCTTCTTAATCTCGGATGAGTCGGGGGGAATCATTTGGTATAACCGTGCACTGCTGGCACTGTCCGGACGGAGAGATTCGCTCTACGGCATGAATACAACCGAATTTTGTTCTGTTCCCATGGGGGAATTGATTCATGATGCGCGGACGGAAGAGGACGGAGTTTCGCTCTGCATGAGTTCCCGCTATTTCCGTGCAAAGGTATATCGCATGCCTGTGCCTACCAAGAGCTTTTGGCTGGTTGTTTTTACCGAGGATACGGCGCTGGTCGCGCTGACCGAGAAAGCCGCTGCCGAGCGGACAGTTGTTGCGCATATCATGCTCGATAATCTGGAGGAGTTGGCGCAGTATGTGCGTGAGAGCCTGCGCTCTGCAACCAATGAAGTTGACCGGATTCTGAAGCGGTGGGCTGCCGATATGAACGGCATCCTGACCGAAACCGACCGCAATCGCTATGTGCTCATCTTTTCGGCGGAGCAGCTGGCGGGCTGCATCAATGACCGCTTTTCGATTTTTGATGAAATTCGCAACGTCCGCATCGGTGAGAACGGTATGCCTGTTACCGTATCCATGGGCGTTTCGTCACTCGGCGACACGCTGGAGGAACGCGCACAGCACGCAAGTGCGGCGCTGGATACCGCTCTGCAGCGGGGGGGCGATCAGGTTGCCATTAAAACCGAAGAGGGTGTTTCCTTCTACGGCGGACGCACCAAGATGGTGCAGAAGCGCACAAAGGTTCGCGCGCGCATTATCTCGGGTGAGCTTTGCTCGATGATCTCGGCGGCAGGCAACGTGCTGATCATGGGTCACCGTTACCCCGATTTTGATGCCATCGGTGCCTGTGTGGGTGTGGCGCGTCTGTGTATGTTCTGCGGGGTTAAGGCGAAAATTGTGCTCAGCCGTACCGATGCCAATGTGCAGGCTTGCCTGGGCAAAATATCCGAGACCGAGGAGTATGAGGATGTATTCATCGACAGCGCCTCCGGGCTTGATTTGGTGCGCTCGGATACCCTGCTGATTGTGGTTGACGTCAACAATTTTGAAATTGTCGAGGCGCCCGAGATTGCGGCAAACGTGCACAATATTGCCGTGATCGACCATCACCGCAAGACAGCCGACACCGACCGCAAGCCGACGCTCTCCTACATTGAACCCTCTGCCAGCTCGGCGTGTGAGCTGATTGCCGAGATTCTCGAGCAGTGCCTGCCGCAGGGCGGTCTGCTCAAGGAAGAGGCAAACCTCATGCTCTCGGGTATGCTGCTCGATACCAAGCAGTTCACCTCCAACACGGGTACGAGAACCTTCTCTGCAGCGCTTTATTTGCGCAGTGAAGGGGCAAATCCGGGTGAGGTGCAGTCCTTCTTCAAGGCCGATCTGGACGAGTTTATCCGCGAGGCACGCTTTGAGTCCAATGTGGTGATCTACCGCTCCAGTGTGGCGATTTCCTATTTCGACGGAGAGGGGCAGGCCTCCGACCGTGTGGCGGCAGCAAAGGCGGCCAATAAGCTGCTGACGGTTCGCCGTGTTGCGGCTTCCTTTGCGCTGGTGCGTATTGGGGATGCAGTGCACATTTCGGCGCGCTCGGACGGCTCAATCAACGTACAGCTGATTATGGAGTCGATGGGGGGCGGCGGGCATTTCGACGGTGCGGGTGCACAGGTCGATACCCACAGCGTTACCGACGCGATGAATCTGCTCAAATCCGCCATCGATCGCTATCTGGACGCAGGTTGATGCGGAAAATAAAACCGAATTCTTCTTCAATTTACGGAGGTATACAACATGAAAGTTATTCTGACACAGGATGTCAAGGGACAGGGAAAGAAAGATCAGATGATCAATGTCTCGGACGGATATGCACGCAATTTTCTGCTGCCCAAGGGACTGGCAATTCCTGCTGACGCAAAGTCGATCAACGAAATGAAGAACAAAGAAGCCGCCGCCCAGTATAAAATCGAGGTTGAGCGGCAGGCTGCCCGCGATATGGCGGAAAAGCTCGCGGCGCTGACGGTCAAGCTGACGGCATCGGCGGGGACCGATGGCCGCATTTACGGCTCAATCACCACCAAGGACATTGTCGAAGCTCTGCAGAAGCAGCACGGCTTGACGCTTGACAAGCGCAAAATGGTACTCGCCGATCCCATTAAGGCGTTTGGTACTTATCATATTGATGTCAAGCTCTATCCCGAGATCACGGGAAAGATCAACGTTGTTGTTTCCGACAAATAATGTTCGACCGAAAGGGGACTCATCATGCCTGAAGAGCTGACCCGAAAATTACCGTTTTCACTGATTACCGAGCAGTCTCTGCTCGGTTCCATCCTCATTGATCCCGACAGCTTCAATGAAATTGCCGATATGCTGTCTGCTACCGATTTCTATCTGACCGAGCATACCCAGATCTATCTGGCCATGCAGGAGCTCTTCCTGCGCAACCGCGAGATCGATATCGTGACGCTGATTGATATGCTGGTGCAGAAGGGCATCTACGACAAGTCGGGTGGAGAGGAATATATTCGTCTCATTGCCGAGACGGTGCCAAACGCGCTCAATGTCAAGGATTATGCCCGGATCGTTAAGGACAAAAGCTCGCTGCGGCAGCTGATTGCCGCCTGCGGGGAAATCTTGGAATCGGCGTACAGCGAGCAGGACGAGGTAGCGTCGATCATCGGCACCGCCGAGAGCAAGATATTCTCGATTGCGCAGGGACGGGACAACAAGAATTTTGTCCACATCCGCGATGTGATGCTGGGTGTGTTCGATCGCCTGCATCAGCTGGGGATTGATAAAAACGCCCTGCAGGGAACCAAGACCGGCTTCTCGGGGCTGGACAACGTGCTGGCGGGCATGGGTAACTCCGACCTGGTTCTGGTCGGTGCGCGCCCCGGTATGGGTAAAACCTCGTTTGCCCTCAACATTGCCACCAATGTCGCACAGGCGACCAAGAAAAAGGTGTGCATCTTCTCGCTGGAAATGTCCAGCGAGCAGCTGGTCTCCCGCGTGCTTTCCTCTGAGGCAATGGTGGACAGCTACGCATTGCGCACCGGTGAGCTGAAGCCCGAGGACTGGGATCATCTGGCCGAGGCGTCGTCGGCGCTCTCGGGCTGTGATATTCTCATCGATGACACCACGGGAATCACCGTCACGGGGATGAAGGCAAAGCTTCGCCGTGTTGACAACCTCGGTTTGGTTGTCATCGACTATCTGCAGCTGATGCAGGCCGACCGCAAGACCGACAACCGTGTGCAGGAGGTCGCCGATATTTCGCGTAACCTCAAAATCATGGCGAAAGAGCTGAACGTGCCGGTTATCTGCTGTGCACAGCTCTCGCGTGGTCCCGAATCGCGAACCGATAAAAAACCGATGCTCTCTGATTTGCGTGACTCGGGTGCGATTGAGCAGGACGCTGACGTCGTTATGTTCCTCTACCGCGACGAATACTATAAGACCGACCGTGATCCCTCCAATCAGGAGGTCAACATTGCCGAGGTTATTGTGGCCAAAAACCGCCACGGCTCAACAGGCAATGTGGAGATGGGCTGGATCGGCAAATATACCAAGTTCCGTACCATCGTCAAGGACAGCGGGACGGGCGGCGGTGCGTGATGTTTGCGCACTTTGATGCTTCGCTGATTGAAGACAATCTGCCGTCGGGGGTGCCTGTTCTGCTGGCACTCTCGGGGGGCGGCGATTCCCGTGCGGCGCTGGCCGTGCTGGCCGAGCACTGCGCGGCGGTCGGCAGGCCGCTTGGGGCGGCACATCTTGACCATGCTATTCGTCCCCGCTCAGCTGAGGATGCCGACTTCTGTGCAGCGATCTGTGCTGAATCAGGTGTCGCTTTCCATACCCGACGTGTGGATGTGCCTGCGCTGGCGGTCAGCGGCAAGGGCTTGGAAGAGGCGGCGCGGGAGGTCAGATATGCGTTTTTCGCCGAGCTGATGGCGGAGCACGGCTATGCCGCCCTCATCACTGCCCATCAGGCGGAGGATAACCTTGAAACCATGCTCATGCGGCTGACGCGGGGGAGTGGACTGCGAGGGCTGTGCGGTATTCCGCCCATGCGCCCATTCGGCGGCGGACTCTTGCTGCGCCCTTTTCTGCGGGCATCCCGCGCTGAGCTTGAGGCATATCTCGCCGAGCGCGGATTGACTTACTTAACCGATGAAACCAATGCTGACACAGTATACCTGCGCAACCGTCTGCGCGCCGAGGTACTGCCTGTGCTGGCAGACTGTAATCCCGCGTTGCTTCGCCGTGCAGCCGACACTGCCGAGGCGCTGCGCGCCGATGAGGCATATCTTGCCGATGCCGCCGAGCGGCTTTGGCGCAGTTTGCCTGCGCCCGATCAAGCCGATGCGGCGTGGCTTGCCGCGCAGCCGACGGCAATGCGGCGGCGGCTGTATGTGCGGCTGTTCAATGCCTGCGGCGGAGAAGGGATGCTGGAGCAGACGCATTTTGTCGCAATCGACCGGCTGCTTGTCCAACCAACGGGGGTGGGCGAGGTCTCCCTGCCGGCGTCTGTGCGTGCGCGGCTGGAGGGAGGCGTGCTTGCCTTTCTGCCCGACGGTGTGCGGCTGCCTGCGATTCCCGCAGATTGGCGAGCGGAGGCGGTGTGCGGTGAGACGGTATTTGACGAGCTGGGGGCGGTTGTGTGGCTTCTCTCTGCCGAAGAAATGCAGAAAAAAGAAAATAATTGGCTCTGTGAGACAAATATTTACAGATTATTTATCACTCGGCAGTTAAATTTTGATAAAATAATCGGAAAGCCCTATTGGCGTACCCGTGCGTCGGGCGATCGGATTTTGATGGGCGGTCATCACCGCAGTGTGAAGAAACTGCTCTCGACGGCGCGCGTACCCATCGAGCTGCGCGACCGCCTGCCCATCCTCTGCGACGAGGAGGGAATTGTGTTTTTGCCTGCTGTCGGTCTGCGCGACGGACTGTCAGACGGAAATTTTGCTGTCGCGGTGGCATACCCGTCGCCGCCGATGCGGAAGTCGGAATAAGGAAAGGATAAACAATATGAACGCCAACATTCTCAAGATCCTGGTCAACGAAGAAGAAATCGATCGTATCACTACGCGCATTGCCGCCGAGATCGACCGCGACTATCAAAACACGGGGCACAAGCTGCTTTTGCTTTGTATTCTCAAAGGTTCGGTGGTCTTTATGGGAGATTTGATGAAGAAAATCACGCTTCCCGTGGAGATTGATTTTATGAAGGTTTCTTCCTATGGCTCGGGGACAGCATCCAGCGGACAGGTGAATATTCTTCTCGATCTCCATCGCAAGGATCTGCCCGATGTGGACATTATTGTGGTTGAAGATATCATCGACAGCGGACGTACGCTGTCCTATCTCATAGAGTATTTGCGCCTGAAGGGGGCGCACAGCGTCAAGACCTGTACAATGCTTGACAAGCCCGACCGTCGGGATGAAAATTTGCGCGATTTTTACCCCGATTATGTGGGACAGGTTATTCCCGATGAGTTTGTCGTGGGCTACGGGCTTGATTATGACGAGCAGTATCGTGCACTGCCTTATGTTGGGGTTCTGTCTCCGGCGGTTTACAGCAAATAAAAATAAATTTGAAAAAATTTGCGGTCCGCTGTCTTGCGGCGGCTCGCATGATGCGCATATTGCGCGGCATAATAACTTATATTGTATCATCACGTTCGGCTGTGTGCCGACGAGGGGAGGTTTGAATGAAAGTCAATTTCAAAATTATCGTCTTCTATATCGTGCTCATCGCGGCGATTATCTTTATGCTGAGTTTCATGCTTTCGCGTGGGGCCATGCCCAAGCTGCAGTATTCGGATATCGTGGCGTATTTCGAGAACGAGCAGGTCAGCAGTTTTGTCATTGATGACGATAATGTCCTGACCATGAAGGTCAAAGAAACAACAAGCGATGGAAAAGAGGTCAGCGTGGAGTTGTCCTATAACCTGCGCGACATCAATCTGTTTTATGCGGATTTGGGTGATACCATCCGTGATCAGCGGGAGCGCGGTGTGCTCACCGATTATGATTACGTGGCTCCCCCTGTTATCTCCCCTTGGCTGAATTTCCTGCCTTATATTCTGATCATCGGTCTCTGCATCGGCCTTTGGTTCTTTATGGTCAACCAGAGCATGGGCGGCAAGGGCGGAGGCGGTAAGATCAATTCCTTCGGCAAGTCGAAGGCTCGTCTTGCATCCGCCGATAAAAACCCGGTCCGCTTCAAGGATGTGGCGGGCGCGGATGAGGAGAAGGCGGAGCTTGAAGAAGTTGTGGAATTCCTCAAGGATCCCGCGCAGTTTACCAAGCTGGGGGCGAAAATCCCGCACGGCGTACTGCTTGTGGGCCCTCCTGGTACGGGTAAAACCCTGCTGGCAAAGGCGGTTGCAGGTGAGGCCGGCGTTCCCTTCTACTCCATCTCCGGTTCTGATTTTGTGGAAATGTATGTCGGTGTCGGTGCATCGCGTGTCCGCGATCTCTTTGACACGGCAAAGAAGAGCCCGGCGTCCATCATCTTCATTGATGAGATTGACGCTGTGGGCCGTCACCGCGGCGCAGGTCTTGGCGGCGGCCATGATGAGCGCGAGCAGACCCTTAACCAGTTGCTCGTTGAAATGGACGGTTTTGGCTCCAACGACGGCATTATTGTGATGGCGGCAACCAACCGCCCCGATATTCTCGACCCCGCACTCCTTCGTCCCGGTCGCTTTGACCGTCAGATCACGGTCAACTATCCCGATATCAAGGGCCGTGAGGATATCCTCAAGGTCCATGCCAAGAACAAGCCGCTTGAGGCAGAGGTTGATCTGTCGGTTATCGCCAAGTCGACCATCGGCTTCACCGGCGCCGATCTTGCCAACCTGCTCAATGAGGCGGCTCTGCTGGCGGCACGCAAGGGCAAGTCGCTGATCGGTATGAACGATATCGAAGAAGCCTTTACCAAGGTGATTGTCGGTCCTGCCAAGAAGTCGAAGGTTGTCTCCGAGAAAGAGCGCAAACTGACGGCTTACCACGAAGCAGGTCATGCCATTGTGGGCTATTTGTCCGATGAATCGGAGAGCGTGCATCAGATTTCGATTATTCCCGCCGGTCGTGCAGGCGGATATACCCTGTCTCTGCCGAAAGAGGATCGCTCCTACCGCTCCAAGGGCGATATGGAAACCGATATTCTGGGGCTTTTGGGTGGCCGTGTTGCCGAGAAGCTGATCTTGGGCGACATCTCTACGGGTGCGTCGAACGATATTCAGCGTGCAACGGCGATCGCGCGGAGCATGGTGACCAAATACGGTATGAGCGATACCCTTGGTCCGATTGTTTACGGCTCGGATCATGACGGGGAGGTATTCCTCGGCCGCGACTTCAGCGCAACCCGCGACTATTCGGAGGATACTGCCGCGCGCATTGACGCCGAAATTAAACGCATTGTGACCGATGCGTATGACCGCGCAATGAAACTGCTTCAAGAAAATATGGATAAGCTGCATTTTGTGGCGCAGTTCCTGTTCAAGAATGAAATCATGGATGGCGAACAGTTTGCCGCTGTGATGGAAGGCAATCCCACCGTGGAGGAGCTTGAGGCGATGGTCGCTGAGAAGAAGCGCAAGAGCGAGGAAGAAAACGCCGCCAAAGCCAAGCGCGATGAAGCGGAGAAACGCCGCCGTGAGGAAGAGGAGAGAGCGCAGCTTGAAGAGCAGCGCCGCCGCTTCGATCCCGTATCGGGGACCTATAAAGACGACAAAGACGACAAATAAAACAAGGGGTTGTCGCGCAAGTGAGCGCGGCAACAGAAAAGACGAATAAGGTGCAGCAGGGAGATGCCGAGACGCATCTCCCTGTTTTTGGATGAGAGAAAAATTTTTCTTAAATTGTGAACCGCAGCGATTTTCTGCAACTAAATGGGTGAATACAGCCCCACGGGGCAGAAAGGAGGTCCCTTAATGATGGAGAAAAATGAGAACAGAGAGCAGCTGTGCGCCGAATACCTGCACGATCTCTATGCGCTGGCAGCCACCCGTTATCGGGATGCTGAGGATGTGGACGGGCTGGTGATGGACAGTATGCTGGTCTTGCTGATGAAATGGGAAGCGGGCGAAACAGTGGAATATCCGCGTGCTTTTCTTTCTGCAGTAATGAAAAACAAATACAACGAGTTCCTCAGACGGAAGTATCGGAATCGCGTTGTGCAGTTCCCCGGAGGAGAATTGGCAGACACGCAGGATCTCCTCGGCGAACGGCAGGAGGAGCTGGTACGCTCGGAGGAGTATGCTTCGGTTCGTCGCGAGGTGGGCAGGTTGATCGGCATCTCTCGGGAGGTGACGGTGCGGTACTACATGGACGGACAGTCGGTGGAGCGGATCGCCCGCGACTTGGGGATAGCTGAGGGAACGGTGAAATCGCGGCTCTTTGGTGCTCGGACACAAATCAGAGAGGGATTAAATAAAATGGAAAAATACGCGCGGATTTCTTATGCACCGAAAAAGATCGGTCTTGGCATCTGGGGGGGGCTTGGGCTGCGGAACGAGCCTTTTTCGCTGGTAGGCTCGGCAATTGAGAGCAACATTCTCTGGTTGGCCTATGAAAAGCCGATTTCGCTTCGGCAGATTGCCGACACCATGGGGATGCCCGCAGCTTACGTAGAGCCTTTGGTTTGCAAGCTGGTGGAGGGGGAGCTGATGGGGCGAACCGAGGGCGGGCTTGTCTTTACCCGCTGCTTTATGCAGGAGAGGAGCGCGGCTTTCGGGGATATTCCCGCCCAAGAGAAGATTGCGGCAGAGCTGGCTCCTCGGGTGTGGGAGGCGGCTTGGTCCTTGATCTGCCCCCTGACAGATGGAGAGGAGTACGCTGCCATGACCGAGAAACAGCGGGTGACACTGCTGCTCCATACATTGATGAAGATGCTCATGAAGGTCAAGTGGCGTGTTGAAGGTGATCTGCCCTACCGAGACATTCCGGAGCGTCCAAACGGTGGGCGCTGGCTGGCATTGGCCACGGTGGAGGACGAGACGAGGATGGTGGATCCCCGCTATGTGACCTCGGGACCTGCACAGGTCAGCTGGGGGCGGGATGCAGGGAAAAACGACGTTCGGCTCAGCGATTTTCAGTCGGTATTCGGGGATGCCCATTTTGCCTACGGCCGATTCCCCTACACCTGCACCCTGCAGGATGCCGCACGCTTGTATGCATCCTTTCTCAACCCCGCCATTCGACCGGAAAATCCGCATATATACGAGCTGATTCCCGAGTTTGAGGCGCTGCACATCCTGCGGCGGGAGGGAGACGGCCGGGTGCGGCTTGACATCCCCGCCCTCACCTTCGCGGCGGCAAAGGAATGGGAGAGTGCCATTGACGAGGGAGGGAAGCGGCTGTATGGCTTGTTGGAGGGGCCGCTCTCGACCTGTCGGGCGGGGTATGCCAACCGGGTTCCCGCTCATGTGGACTGTCGGGAGCAGTTCTCAGGGGAGGGTGCACTTGGCGCATACACCGCAGCTCAGCTGCTTGCCATTGCCGAGGAGGGTCTGCTGCCCTATCCCGTCCGGATTGGGGAGACACCGATCATTTGTGTTCATTATCGGGAGGCATGACGCAAAAAAGACGGGAGGAAGAATTCCTCCCGTCTTTTTTTGCCAAATCACAATATTTAACCTTAATTCTGTGCGGAAAACAAAAAAGCAGCAGTGCCGACACCCAAGATTGGGTATCGGCACTGCCTCTGGAGCAGGCGACGGGAATCGAACCCGCAGCACCAGCTTGGGAAGCTGGGGTTTTACCACTAGACTACGCCTGCGAACAGTATATAGTATACCGCAATTTGCGGCGAATGTCAACAGATTGACGAAAAAATTTCAAAAAAATGCAAGAACCCTCTTGCAATCGTCGTGCGGTTGTGCTATAATAACCATACGTCAGTTTTTTTGCGTGTGCGGAATTGTCCGCATATGAGCGCGATTGCTTCTCCGTCGGAAGTAATCGTTGAGATTTGTGATAGATGTGCGGCGGAGAAATGGAGTTTTACGCGATTATGAATATCTTTGAGATTATTATGGGGATCATTCTTCTGATCATGGCAATTTTCCTTGTTGTTGCCATTCTGATGCAATCCGGTAAGGACAAGCGTCTGTCCGGCACCATTGCCGGCGGTGCTGAGACCTTCTTCGGCAAGGAAAAGGCAAGCACGATGGATAAGATGCTCTCCAAGGTGACAACGATCGTTGCCATTGTTTTTGCTGTGCTGGTCATGGTCATGTATATTATCCAGGGTCTGTAAGTTTATCTTCGGATTTTTCGGCATGACATAGCCGCTTTTGGGTATGCTTATCCAAAAGCGGCTTTTGCGTTCGTTTGGAAAAAGAAAAATATATCTGATATAAAGGAACTGTTTATGGCAAAAAAAACATCGTTTGCCCACAAGGCAAGCCGAAAAAACAAAAATAAAACCGAAAGATCCCGCCGCAATCACCGTGGTGGGGGAGGACATAAGCAGACGTCGGTACGGATGGGCGGGCATCGGCATCCATCTTCACGGCGGGCTTTCCCCGATTCACCTGTTTGCCGTGGAATATTTCACGGGACTTCGCGCGGATTTGGCTTTATCACGCCTGAGGTATCTCAAGAAAATGCGCCTGCCGAAGATCTTTTTGTTCCCGCATGTATGACAGGGGGAGCAATTGACGGCGACCTCGTTTCTTATCGCGCAGAATCAAAGAAGAAATTCGGCGGCGAAAACGAGCGGAATGAAGCAGCTGTGGTTGAAGTGATCGAACGCCGCACAACAACCTTGATTGCCGAGTTTTGCGTGGAAGCGCATATTCGCGGCCGCAAAACGGTGCGCCGTCTGTATGCGGTGCCCGAAAATAAGAAGTTTGCCTTCGAGATTGAGATTTCCTCTGCCGATTCTTTCGGTGCCGTGCGGGGAGATAAAATCTTGCTCGAGCTGACCGATTATCCGACGGGAGAACATGTCGCACGCGGTCGAGTTCTGCGCATTTTCGGTGCGAAAGAGTCGCGGGCTGCCAATTATGCCGCGATCCTCTTCTCCCATGAGATTCCCACTATCTTCCCCGACGATGTGCTTACCGAGGCGGAGGAGGTTGCCGCCAGACGCATTACGTCGCGGGGACGAGTTGATCTGCGGGGCGACATCATCTTTACCATTGATTCTGCCGATGCCAAGGATCTGGATGATGCTATCTCACTCAAACGAACCGAGCAGGGCTGGCAGCTCGGTGTGCACATCGCGGATGTGTCGTATTATGTCAGGTCAGGTTCTGCCATTGACCGCGAGGCAATGGCGCGGGGCACCAGTGTCTATTTTACCGATCAGGTGGTGCCGATGCTGCCGGTGGCTCTTTCCAACGGATGCTGTTCGCTCAACGGCGGTGTGAATCGCTATGCGATGTCGGCACTGCTTGACCTTGCCCCGGATGGAAGTTTGCGCGGATGTGAGATTGTGCAGTCGATTATTCGCTCCAACGTGCGGGGCGTGTACAGCGAGGTCAATGATCTTTTTGCATGGGGAGAGAAGTCCGAATTTGCCGGGAAATATGCCGCAGTTCTGCCGACGTTGGCGGATATGCGGGAGCTCTACCGCCTGCTTGCCGCTCGCGCTGCATCGAGAGGTGCGCTTGAGCTGGATATGGCCGAGGCAAAAATTATTGTTGATGAGCAGGGCGAGCCGGTTGACATCATCCGCCGTGAGCGCGGTGATGCCGAGCGGATGATTGAGCAGTTTATGCTCGCCGCAAACGAAGGTGTGGCGCGCTGGCTGAGCGATCGCGGACTGCCCTGTGTATACCGTGTGCACGAGAAGCCGCTGGCCGAAAAGATGCAGGCGTTTGCTGAATATGCAATGGGACTGGGGCTGCCCGTGGGACGGCTGGGGCAGGGAAGCCTTGAGCCGACTGCGCTTGCTGCCGATTTGCGCCGTGTGCTCTCGGCTGCCGCCGAGCGAGACATGGCGGATGCAGTATCGATTGTTCTCCTGCGTTCGCTGCAGAAGGCGCGCTATGCCACGCAGCCGCTGGGGCATTTTGGGCTTGGCATCGCGCAATATTGCCACTTTACCTCACCCATTCGCCGTTATCCCGATCTGGCGGTGCACCGCATCATTCGCGCCGCGCTGTCGGGCAAGGCAGCGGGGCGGGAGCTTGATCGGCTGACATCCTTTGCCGAGCACGCAGCAAAGGCGTCCAGCGAAAATGAGCTGCGTGCACTGATGGCAGAGCGTGAGATTGAGGATCTGTACAAGACCATCTACCTGTCGGCACACGTGGGCGAGGTTTTCGATGCCCGCATTACGTCGGTGGCGGGGTTTGGACTGTTTGCAGAACTGGAAAACACCTGTGAGGGATTGATTCCCATCACAAGCTTGGACGGATTCTTTGTCTTTGATGAGAAAAACTACCGGCTCACCTGCGGCAGTCGAATCTACCGTGTCGGCGATTGCGTGCGTGTGCGGATAGAAAGCGCTGATATTTCTTCGCATCAGGTGGAGATGCGGTTGATTGAGCAGGTTTCCTAAAATACGGCAACGGGGGGCGAGTAAATATGCGCGCCCTCCGTTTTTTGCTGCCCAATAAATAAAAAAAATGCGCACGCAAACATTGACAAATCTGTGCTTTTGCGGTACAATAATTATATATATCCATTTTTGTGAGGAGGGAGCGCCCATGCAAAGTATGACCGCCTTCGGCCGCGCCAGACAAACCCGCGCGGGCAAGGATATTACTGTTGAGATTAAGTCGGTCAATAACCGCTATCTTGACTGCAATGTGCGGACACCCCGCAGTTATTCGTTTATTGAGGAAAAGATCAAGCCCCATCTGCTTGCATCGGGGATCAGCCGCGGCAAGGTTGAGGTGAATGTTTCAATCAACACGGTTGACTCGCCCGAGGTTGCGGTTCTGCTCGATGAGGCGTATGCCGCATCGTATATTGCCGCGCTGGAGAAGCTGCGTGATCGCTTCGGGCTCAAGGATGACATTTCCACTATGCGTGTGGCGGCCAACCGCGAGTTGTTTAACGTACAGGCAGTGGAGGAGGATCCCGATGCCGCATGGGCAGATGTCTTGGTGGTACTGGATGAGGCGATTTCGGTATTTTTGGCGGGACGCTTGGCTGAAGGTGAGCGACTGGCCAAAGATCTGCACGCAAAGCTCAAGGGCATTGGTGAGATTGTTGATCGCATTGAAGCACGGTCGAAGGAGGAAATTGCTGCCTATCACGATCGCTTGCTTGCCCGCCTGCGCAATGTGCTTGAGGATAATCGCATTACCATCGATGAAAATCGTATTCTGACCGAGTGCGCAATTTTTGCCGATCGTGTGGCGGTTGATGAAGAACTGGTTCGCCTGCGCAGTCATTTCGATGCCTTCCAGACAATTGCAGCAGCCCCCGAGCCTGCGGGACGAAAGCTTGATTTTTTGATGCAGGAAATGAACCGGGAAATTAACACCATCGGCTCAAAATGCTCAAACACCGAGATTGCACATATGGTCGTTGAGGTGAAGAGCGAACTGGAAAAAATCCGAGAGCAGATCCAGAACATTGAATAAGCCGCTGCGGCTGTTTTGAGACTGCCCCATGGACAAAGAAGGGAAAACATATGAAATTCATCAATATCGGTTTCGGCAATATGGTGGCGGTTGACCGCGTTGTGGCGTTGGTCGCCCCCGATTCGGCGCCAATCAAGCGTCTGATTCAGGATGCGCGGGATGATGGACGTGTGATTGATGTCAGCTGCGGCCGCCGCACCCGTGCGGTAATTGTGACCGATTCGGAGCACGTTATTCTCTCTGCCATTCAAGCTGAGACCATTGCCAACCGTTTGGATGACAGCGTTGAGGAAGAGGAGACGGCAGAGGAAGAAGATACCCCTGCTGTCGACGAATAAGACTGCGAGGTGCAGACGTGAAAAAAGGATTGTTGTTGATTATCTCGGGTCCTGCCGGCAGCGGGAAGGGCACGGTGCTCTCCCATATGCTCCGGGATCGTGACGATTTCGCGTATTCGGTGTCGATGACCACCCGCGATCCCCGCCCGGGTGAGGTGGACGGTGTGAACTACCATTTTGTCAGCCATGACGAGTTTGACCGTCTGGTGGCGGAGGATGGGCTGCTTGAATATACGCGCTATGTCGGCAACGGGTATGGCACCCCCCGCGCCCAGGCCGAAGCTGTGCTGGCATCGGGACGCCATCTGATCTTGGAGATTGAGGTGGACGGCGCGATGCAGGTTAAGGCAAAATTCCCCGAGGCGGTTGCCATTATGCTGCTCCCCCCCTCATTTTCGGTGCAGGAAGCACGTCTGCGCGGACGGGGTACCGAGACGGAGGAGAAAATTCTCAGTCGACTCGATCAGACACGGCGCGAGGTTCCGCTTGTCGGACGGTATGATTACATCGTGCGCAATGAAGACGGCGGGGCTGCGCAGGCAGCTGCCGATATTCTTGCCATTGTCCGCGCCGAACAGCTCAAATCGGCACGGGATGAGCAAGCTGCCGAACGATATTTCGCCGAGTGAGATCGGCGTTTTTGGGGAAGACTATGGCAGAGATGCCCGCCCCCATCCTATGCATATTGATTTTATTTCAGCAAAGATAAAGGAGAAACACCATGATTTATCCCTCCATTGAAGAACTGACCAAAGGCAAATACAACCGCTATGAATTGGTTATCGCCACCGCCAAATGTGCACGTCTGGTGACAGATGAGTACATGAAGCAGCGCGAGACGGCAGAAAAGCTGATTGCCGACAAACAGACCGACAAGAGTCTGTCCTCGATGATCAAGCGCGAGTACCGCGATGAGAAGGCGGTCAAAAATGCCATCAACCGCATTTATAAGGGTGAAGTTGTGATTGTTGAACGCGATCCCGAAGAGATCCGTGCAGCGGCAGCTGCCCGCGCCGAAGAGGCTGCACCGGCACCGATTGATCTGGCGGCACTGTTCGCCGATGAGGATGACGACGAAAACGACGCAGAGGCTGAAGACGCTGAGGACAGCGAAGAAGAGTAAGCCAAACGATGGAGTACGTATACGCCGAAGTCCATGTGCTTGGTGTGCCGGGGCGCGTTGACCGTCGGTATACCTATTTTATTCCCGCCCCTCTGCGGCAGGAGGTGCGTCCCGGACTGTTCGTGCGTGTCCCGTTCGGGGGTGGGAACCGTGAGCGCATTGCGCTCACCGTTGCGCTGACCGAGCAATATACAGGCAATATCGAACCTAAGCCCGTGCTGGCAGTCTGTGACGACTGCGTTTCGCTTGACGCGGAACTGCTCGGGCTATGTCTGTTTATGAAGGAGCAGACGCTCTGCACCGTGGGGGATGCTGTTCATGCCATGATTCCCGCCGCTGCGCTGGGGAAGTTTGTGCGCCGCTACCGCGCGGTGGCGGGTGCTGTCCCGCCCGATGATCCTGCCGGGCGGATGGTGTGGGAAGCGGTATCTGCGCGAAACAGCTTGGCGTATGATACGCTGCGTGCCAAATTCGGTCCGCAGGTGTCAGAGACGCTGATGCGCCTGACGCGGAACGGCACGCTGATCTGCGAGACAGAGCTGCGTGAGCCGACCGATCGCCGCGCCTCCCTGTGGCGGCTGGCACCTGCGCTGGCGGAAAAGTCAGCCGAGGAGATTTGCTCGGGGGCTAAGCTCCGCTCGGCAGGGCAAAAGGCGATTATTGCCGAGCTTTGCCTGGGCGGGGGCCGCGAGGAGGAAGAGCTGCTGAATGCGGCGGCGGCTTCCCGTGTACAGCTCCGGGCTTTGGTCGAGCGCGGGATGCTTGTGGAAGAGCGGATCAATCTGTGGCAGAATCTGCCGTCGGCACCCACCCGCGATCCGAAGGATAATCAGCTCTCGACGGCGCAAAAGACTGCATTTGATACACTTGTTTCGCTGTATCGCAGCGGCGAAGCTTCGGCTGCCCTGCTGCACGGTGTGACAGGATCGGGGAAAACCCGTGTGATGCTCTCCATGATCGACCAAGTTCTGCGTGACGGGCGGCAGGTGATTCTGCTTTTGCCTGAGATTGCGCTGACGCCGCAATCGGTTGCCATTTTCTGTGCTTATTACGGGGCGCGGGTGGCGGTTATTCATTCGGGGCTGTCGGCGGGTGAGCGGCTGGATACCTATCGCCGCATCCGTGCGGGTGAGGCCGATTTGGTGATCGGTACGCGATCGGCGGTGTTTGCCCCTCTGCCCAATTTGGGGATGATTATTCTTGACGAAGAGCAGGAGCACACCTATAAATCGGACAACGATCCGAAATATCATGCGCGGGATATCGCGCGCTACCGCTGTTCCGAGCGGCGGGCGCTTTTGCTGTTGGCGTCGGCGACGCCATCGCTTGAGAGTTACCGCAAGGCGAAGGAGGGGATATATACCCTTGTGCCGCTGACCGAGCGGTATGGGAGAGCGGTGCTTCCCGACGTGACGATTTCCGATATGCGCGAGGAGATGCGCGCGGGCAATATCGGCCCGATCGGGCGCGAGCTCGACCGCGCGCTGGCCGAGACGTTGGCGGCGGGAGAGCAGGCAATTCTCTTCCTGAACCGACGGGGCTATCATACCAGCCTGTCCTGCCGTTCCTGCGGCGGAGCGGTGACCTGTCCCAACTGTTCGGTGTCTATGACGTATCACAAACATAGCAGACATCCCGATGGCGGTTATCTGGTCTGCCATTGGTGCGGTACGCGGATGGATGTGCCCAAAACCTGTCCCGCCTGTGCGTCGTCGCATCTGTCGTTTATGGGTTACGGGACACAGCAGCTTGAGGACGAGCTTACCCGACGATATCCCAATGCACGTATTCTGCGCATGGATACCGATACGACTTCAACCAAGCTTGCTTACGATCATTTGCTCGGTCGCTTCCGTGCCGGGGAGGCGGATATTCTGCTCGGTACGCAGATGGTGACCAAGGGGCATGATTTCCCCAATGTGACGCTGGTGGGGGTTTTACTGGCGGATATGTCGCTGTATGTCGATGATTACCGTGCGGCGGAGCGGACATTTTCGCTCTTGACACAGGTGATTGGGCGCGCGGGACGTGCCGAGAAGCGCGGGCGCGCCATTATCCAGACCAACAATCCCGATCACGAGGTGATCCGTCTCGCCTGTGCACAGGACTATCCCGCTTTCTATGCGCGGGAGGAGAGACTGCGCCGCGCGCTGGTTTTCCCGCCCTTCTGTGACGTGGTTCTGCTGACCTTGACCTCGGCGGATGAGCAGGCGCTGATGCTGGCGACCGATCTGCTGCGCCGCGGTCTGCCGAAGATTGCCGAGCGGCAGTTCTCGGACGTAGCGTATGTGGCGTTCGGTCCCTTTGAGGCGCCCGTCTACCGCGTTGAGGGACGCTATCGGATGCGGATGGTGCTCAAGTGCAAGCTCAACCGCCGAAGCCGTGCATTTTTTGCCGAGCTTTATGCGCGCTTCACGGCGAAGGCGCCGGCAAAGACGGTGCTGACGGTGGATTATAATCCGACGAATTTATGAGGCTTGGGGCGCTGCCCCAAACCCCGGTCAAGACCCTTTTTGGAAAAAGGGTCTTGACAATCCCGAAAAACTTTCTTGCACGCCTTTGATTTGGGGCGGCGCAAATTTGATGGAGAGGTATAGAGATGGCAAAGCTGAATATTGTGAAGGATGGAGATCCTGTTCTGCGGAAGGTATGCCGCCCTGTGGAGGCGGTAACGCCGCGCATCCGCACATTGCTGGATGATATGATTGAGACGATGCGTGCGGCGAACGGCTGTGGGCTGGCTGCCCCTCAGGTTGGCGTGCTGCGCCGCGTGGTTGTGGTTGAGTGCGAGGAGGGCAAGGTGATTGAGCTGATCAATCCCCGCATTATTGCCCACGCAGGCAAACAGCAAGAAACCGAGGGCTGTCTGTCTGTGCCCGGTCGCTGGGGAATTACCGACCGTCCCCGCCATGTGACGGTTCGTGCGCTTGATCGCTACGGCAAGGAATTTGACATCTCGGGCAGTGATCTGCTGGCCCGTGCTTTTTGCCATGAGCTGGATCATTTGGACGGCATTTTGTTTACCGATAAAGCCATTCGGATGCTCACTGCTGACGAGGTGGAATGATGGGCGAAAAACTGCGCATTCTATTTATGGGCACCCCCGATTTTGCTTGCGCAACCCTTCGCGCGCTCTGTGAGAGCGATACCTGTGTGGTGGGGGTTGTCACCCAGCCTGACAAGCCGAAGGGCAGGGGATATACGCTGATGCCCCCGCCGGTGAAGGTTTATGCCGAGGAGCAGGGTTTGCCTGTTTATCAGCCGACCACCCTCAAGGCGGGCACCGAGGATGGGGATGCGTTTGCCGAGACACTGCGCGAACTTGATCCCACGCTGATTGTGGTTGTTGCTTATGGAAAAATTCTGCCTGCATATGTGCTGGAATATCCTTCGCTTGGCTGTGTGAATGTGCACGGTTCTCTGCTGCCCGCGTATCGCGGGGCGGCGCCGATGCAGCGTGCCATCATCGACGGTTGCAGCGAGACGGGAATTACGACGATGTATATGGCAGCGGGATTGGATACTGGCGATATGCTGCTCAAACGCGTTGTTCCAATCGGCGAGAATGACAATTTTGAGGATATTCATGACCGCATGGCCGAGGTTGGCGCGGCACTTCTGCTGGAGACGCTGGAAGGGCTTGCGGCAGGGACAATCGTGCCCCAGCCGCAGGATGATGCGCTGGCTACCTATGCCGCAAAGATTGAGCGGGAGGATTGCCTCCTCGACTTTTCCCGCCCGGCGCGGGAGGTGCACAACCGTATTCGCGGACTCTCCCCCATTCCGCTGTCGTCGGCGGCGATGCCGAACGGTAAACGAGTCAAGATCATTGCATCGATGGTGGCCGATGAGGTGACTCCCCACGAGAGAGTCGGTGAGATTCTCTCAATTGATGCCGTGGGCGAGGGACGGGTTGAGATTGCGTGTGCTGTGGGCAGCATTTATGCGCTTCGCCTGCTACCCGAGGGGAAAGGACGCATGACAGCGGCTGATTTTATCCGCGGCAGACGGGTTGAGGCGGGCGATATCTGGGGTTGATTTCCCTCAAATTTGGAGGATAAGTATGTATTATTTTCTGTTGATTGCCGTCATGATTTTTGTTGCGTGGGCACAGATGTCGGTGAAAACGACGTTTGCCAAGTATACAAAGGTTGCGACGCTGCACGGGCAGACAGGATATGACGCGGCGCGCTGTATTCTCGATGCCAACGGCTTGCATCATGTGCGCATCGAACAGGTGAAGGGTGAGCTGACCGACCACTACTCTCCAAAAGAACAGGTGATTCGCCTGTCCGAGCCGGTTTACGGTGTGGCGAGTGCGGCGGCGGTGGGAGTTGCCGCGCACGAAGCGGGGCACGCGGTGCAGAACGCAGTCGGATATTTCCCGATGAAGCTGCGCACGATGATTATTCCTGTGACACAGTTCGGTTCCAGTGCAGCAATACCGCTGTTTCTGATGGGGTTGGTTTTCAGTTTTGGATTTTTGGTTGATTTGGGCTTGGCACTTTTCTTCTTCTCGGTGCTCTTTCAGCTGGTGACCTTGCCTGTTGAGTTTAACGCCAGCAATCGTGCCATGGCGGCGCTGCGGCAGAGCGGAGCCTATTCGGAAGAAGAGCTGAAATCGGCACGCAAGGTGCTGACGGCAGCTGCGATGACCTATGTAGGCGCGCTGGCTGTGGCGCTGGTGCAGTTTTTGCGTTTGCTTGCCATGG
The DNA here is from genome assembly GCA_017407835.1 of Clostridia bacterium. GTDB lineage: Bacteria > Bacillota > Clostridia > Oscillospirales > CAG-272 > SIG693. The sequence goes on along the minus strand of JAFQVV010000030.1, from coordinate 16,114 downwards.
CGAACAGCAGGAGACGCTGACATGGCGGAACAGATTAGCGAAAAGTCGCCCCGTGCGCTGGCATTTGCGCTGCTGCTTGACTGGGCTGAAAAGGGGCAGTATCCGAACATTGCCCTTGACCATGCCCTGCGGCGGCACAAGCTCTCCTCTGCCGACCGTGCATTGCTGACCACGCTGGTTTATGGTGTAATTGAGCGAGCGCTGACGCTGGATGCCATCATCGATGGTCTGGCGGCGCGGGAGATTGAGCCGCGGGTGCGCGCTCTTCTGCGGCTGGGCATTTATCAGCTGCGTTATCTCGATCGAGTCCCCGCACACGCGGCGGTCAATGAGACGGTCGAGCTTGCTCCCCGTCGCGTGCGGGGATTTGTCAATGCAATTCTGCGCAGCTACGGGCGGCAGAAAGATGAATTCGTTTTCCCCGATCCCACAGATGCCCGCTCGATGTCGGTGGTGTATTCGGCAGCTGAGCCAATTTGTTCGGCCTTCATTGAAGCCTTTGGTCTTTCCCGCGCGGCATCGATCTTGGCGGCGTTTGGGAAAACGCCGCCCCTGACTCTGCGTGTCAACACGCTTCGCGTCAGCCGCGACGCATATCTGGCGCGGCTTGCGGCGGCAGGCATTGCGGCATCCCCATGTGCCGCGGAGAGCGGCATTCGGCTATCGGGGTCGATGAACCCCACCGAGCTGCCCGGTTTTGCTGAGGGCGACTGCTTTGTGCAGGATGAGGCATCCCAGCGCTGTGTGGCGGCGTTGGGGGCACAGGCGGGTGAGCTTGTGCTGGATCTTTGCGCCTGCCCGGGGGCGAAATCCTTCGGGGCGGCGATTGATATGGGCAATCGTGGGCGGGTAATTTCCGCCGATTTACATGAGAATAAGCTCTCGCTTGTGCGATCGGGTGCGGAGCGATTGGGGATATCCATCATTGAAACTGCGGCGCGGGATGCGCGCACGGTGGTGGAGGAATTGGTCGGTTGTGCCGACCGTGTCATCTGCGATGTGCCCTGCTCCGGACTGGGCGTGCTGGGGAAAAAGCCGGATTTGCGCTACAAGTCGATTGAGGCGGCGGAGCGTTTGCCCGCCATCCAAGCCGATATTTTGGCAGCAGCGGCGAGCTATGTTCGCGTGGGCGGACGGCTGGTTTATTCGACCTGCACGCTGCTTCCTGCCGAGAATCAGGGCGTAACCGCGCCCTTTCTCGCCGCGCATCCCGAATTTGTTGTGGTCGAAGAGCGGACGCTTACCCCCGATGCAGATCGAACCGACGGATTCTATTTCTGCGCAATGGAGCGGAGGTAAGGGTGGGGCGCTGCCCCACGCCCCGGCAGGGCTGCCCTTTGAGACGGGCACCCTGCACCCCGCCTAAACTTTCCAACATGAAGAATTTGAAAGGCTGACTATGAACCTTCTTTCTTATACGCTGCCCGAGCTTGAGTGCCGCATGGCAGAGCTGGGACAGCCGCGATATCGTGCGGGGCAGATCTTTGATCAGCTCCACCGCGGGGTGGCGCCCTGCGATATGACCAATCTGCCGCTTGCCCTGCGCGAGCAGCTGACGGCAGACTATCATCTGCCCGGTGTTTCCCGTAAGCTGGTCTCGGCATTGGATGGGACAATCAAATATCTGTTTTCGCTGTCTGACGGCAACTGTGTGGAGAGCGTGCTGATGCACTACAAGCATGGCGTGACCATTTGCCTCAGTTCGCAGGTCGGCTGTCGGATGGGGTGCGCTTTCTGCGCGTCCACCATCGGCGGCAAGGTGCGTGATCTTGAGGCGGGGGAGCTGATCGGCCAGATACTTGCGGCGCAGGCGGACAGCGGGCTGCGCGTTGGCGGCATTGTGCTGATGGGCATCGGCGAGCCGCTGGATAATTATGACAATGTGCTGCGTTTTCTTCGTCTGGTGGGAGATGCACGCGGCTTGAATATCGGATATCGGCACATTTCGCTCTCTACCTGTGGTTTGTGTGACAAAATCGCGCAGCTTGCTGAGGAGGAATTGCCCATTACTCTGTCCATTTCCCTCCACGCGCCCGATGACGAAACGCGATCGGCGCTGATGCCTGTCAACCGCAAGTGGGGAATTGATACGCTGCTCTCGACCTGCCGCGATTACTGGCGAAAAACGGGGCGGCGGATTTCGTTTGAATACACCCTGATTGCGGGGGAGAACGATTCGCCCGCACAGGCTGAGCGGCTGGCCGAGCGGCTCAATCGCGGGCTGCGCAGCCGTACCGAGACAATGCCGATTCACGTGAATCTGATTCCCGTCAATCCGGTTGGGGAGAGACAGTTTTCGGCGTCGGATGAACGATCAATCAAAGCCTTTGCGGCGGTGCTGGAGAAGCGGGGAATCCGCGCGACGGTGCGCCGCAAGCTGGGGAGCGATATTGATGCCTCCTGCGGCCAGCTGCGGCGGGGCGAAGTATAAAGACCTTGGGGAGGAGCCTTTTGTAAAAGGCACCTCCCCAAACCCCTCCGTGAAAACTTGAAAAAAGAGGGTTTGTGCAAGTTTTTTGGGGGATTCTCAAGGGGGATTTTTTTCAAAAAATCCCCCTTGAGTGGGGTTTGGGGCAAAGCCCCGGAGTTCAAGACCTTGACAAATTCCCGTGTTTGCGGCATAATATATCCATAGCAAGATGCGAAGAAAGGGAGAGTGCGAATGAAGCGTGCAAGTGGTGTACTGATGCATATTTCCTCGCTGTGGGGTGAGTTTTCCTGTGGCTCGTTTGGGGATGAAGCGCTGGAGTGGATTGACTTTCTGGCGGATTGTGGCTTTTCCGTTTGGCAGGTGCTTCCGTTTTGTCTGCCCGATGCGTACCATTCGCCCTACAAGTCATTCGGTGCTTTCTCGGGCAATCCCTTTTTTGTTGATCTGCCTGCGCTCTATCGCGAGGGGCTGATCACGGCGGGTGAACTGGGGGCGGCGGCGCAGCAGACGCCTTACCGCTGTGAATTTGATCGCCTTCACCGTGAGCGCATGGAGCTGCTCGGACGTGCCGCACAGCGGTTTGGGGATGACGGAGCAATGGATGCATTTTTTGCCGATCATCCGCAGATCGAGTCGTTCTGCCGCTTCATGGCACTGCGGGCAGCTAACGGGTATATACCGTGGACCGAGTGGACGGTGGACGAACCTGATCCGACCGCACTGCGGACATGGCGATTTGCAGAGTATATGTGCTTTACGCAGTGGGCGAAAATCAAAGCCCATGCCAATCGCCGCGGCATTGCAGTGATCGGCGATGTTCCGATTTATGTGGCGCATGACAGTGCAGATGTTTGGGGAGCCCCCGAGCAATTTTTGCTGGATGAGGCGCATATGCCAACCGATGTGGCGGGTGTCCCCCCCGATTATTTCTGTGCCGATGGGCAGTTGTGGGGCAATCCCCTCTACGATTGGGCAAAGATGCGCGCCGACGGTTTCGCATGGTGGCGTGAGCGGATGCGATGGATGACCGAATGCTTTGATGGTGTGCGGATTGATCACTTCCGAGGGCTTGCGTCCTATTATGCCATCCCCGCGGGGGAGAGGACGGCGCGGAACGGAAGATGGCTTGAGGGGCCCGGAATGGAGTTTGTTCGCGCCATGCGTGAGGTGTGCGGCGACAAGCTGCTGATCGCCGAGGATTTGGGGGATATTACGCCGGATGCGGCGGCATTGGTTCGTGATAGCGGCCTTCCGGGGATGCGTGTGCTGCAGTTTGCCTTTCTGGGCGACCAAGACACGCCGCATCTACCCCATCATTACCCCCACAACTGTGTGGCCTACACGGGTACGCATGACAATAACACGCTGCTCGGCTATATTTGGGAGATGCCCGAGACCGATCGCTGCCGTCTGTTTGCCTATTGCGGTTATGCAGGGAGCGACTGGGATGGCAGTGCCGATGCAATTTTGCGCACGATGTTTGCCAGCCACGCGGGACTGCTGGTGCTCCCTGTGCAGGATCTGCTCTTCTACGGTAGCGATACGCGCTTCAACACGCCGGGCAAGAGCGGCGGCAACTGGAGCTACCGCCTGACGCGGGAGCAATTGTCGACGATTGACCGCGGAAAATTCCGTGACTTCAATCGTTTGTACGGACGGGGAAGCACTTGATGATGCGGATCAAAGAAAAATTTTTGAGGAGTGAGGATCATGCATGAGCAGACAGGCGGGCTGATCGCGCTGGATCGGACTACCCTGACCTTGCACCCCGATGCGCTCCTGCGCACCCTCGGCTGCCCCGATGCGGCCCAGACCGAGGATCTGCGCCAAGCGGCTGAGGATGCCATCGCATGCGCGGCGGCGGCCGCCGATCCCCGTGTCCTCTGGCGGCGGTTCCCGCTGGCATGGGGGGAGGATACCCTTTCCCTTGCGGGGAGTACCTTGACACTGCCGGGAAAGGATATCACAGCCCATCTGGCGGGCTGTCGGGATTGTATATTGTTTGCAGTGACGTTGGGGTTGGGTATTGAGCGGGCGCTGGCGGGACTGTCGGCTGACCCGATTGCGGCGATGTATTTTGACACCGCTTGCAGCCTGCTGGTTGAAGAAGCCGCCGATGCCGCCGAGAGACTGATGCCTGCACATGATACCTGGCGTTACAGCCCCGGGTACGGCGATCTGCCGCTGGAGATACAGGGGCGTCTGCTTGCTGTGATTGATGCCCCCCGTCAGCTTGGGCTTACCCTGACCGATTCGGGCATGATGCTGCCCCGAAAAAGCATTACGGCGATCGTAGGATGCGCCTGAAACAAAAGAAGGAAGCGAAATAACCATGAAAGATTGCAGAAAATCATTTGTATTGTTTGACGGTGCCATGGGAACGATGCTGCAGGCACGCGGTCTGCGCGCGGGAGATCTGCCCGAACGGCTGAACCTGACGCACCCCGATGTGGTGCGCGAAATTCATGCCGAATATGTGGCGGCAGGTGCTGACGTGATTACGGCAAATACCTTCGGTGCAAATGCGCGAAAGCTGGCGGAGGGAGATGCTTCTCTGTCGGTGGAGGGTGTCGTTGCGGCCGCTGTTCGTCTGGCACGCGAGGCGGCGGATTCGGTCGAGAGAGATGTGGCGGTGGCGCTGGACATTGGACCGAGCGGGGCACTGCTTGAACCGTTGGGTACCCTTTCCTTTGATGCGGCATATGCCCTCTTTGCCGAAGTTGTCCGTGCGGGTGCTGCGGCGGGCGCCGATCTGGTGCTGATCGAGACGATGGCCGATTTGCTTGAAGCAAAGGCGGCTCTGCTGGCGGCAAAAGAGAATTGCGATCTGCCGGTGTTTGTCACCATGACCTTCTCGGCCGACGGGCGCACCTTCCTCGGCACCGATCCTGCCACGGCGGCAGTGACGCTCTCTGCCCTCGGCGCTGATGCCATTGGTCTCAATTGCTCGCTCGGTCCGGTGGAGGCACTGCCGCCGGTGCGGGAGATTCTCGACTATGCGACAGTCCCCGTGATGGTACAGCCGAACGCCGGATTGCCTCGCATCACGGCAGGAAAGACAGTTTATGATATTACCCCCGAGGCATTTGTGGATGCCTGCGCCGTCATGGCGGCAGAAGGTGTTACTGTGCTCGGCGGATGCTGCGGTACATCTCCCGCATTTATCCGCGGTCTGCGGCAAATGTTGGACAAGACTTCCCCCGCACCCCGTCTGCCCGTTCGTCGGACCGTTTTTACGGGAACGGGACGCGTGGTTGAGCTCTCGGGGGCGAATGTTGCGGTGATCGGTGAGCGCATCAACCCCACGGGCAAAAAGAAGCTCAAGGAAGCACTGCGCAATCACGATGATGCGTATGTGGTCAGCGAGGCGATTGCACAGCAGGAGGCGGGGGCTGACCTGCTCGACGTGAACGCGGGAATGCCAGAGCTGGACGAGCCGGCTGTTCTGCGTCGATTGGTGGGGGCGATTCAGGCGGTGTCACCCCTGCCCCTGCAGATCGACAGCTCGGATCCTGCCGCGATCGAGGCGGCGGTACGGGTTTACTGCGGTAAGCCGATCATCAACTCGGTCAACGGCAAGGAAGAAAGCCTTGCCGCTGTTCTGCCCATTGCGCGCCGCTACGGTGCTGCGGTGGTTGGTCTGACGCTGGACGAGGACGGAATTCCCGATACGGCAGAGGGGCGTCTTGCCATTGCGCGGCGTATTCTTGACCGTGCGCTGGCGATCGGTATTCCGCGTGAGGATGTACTCATCGATTGTCTGGTGCTGACAGCATCGACCAATCAGGCGCAGGTGCGCGAGACGCTTCGCGCTGTTTCGATGGTCAAGCGTGAGCTGGGGCTTCGGACGGTGCTTGGTGTGAGCAATGTGTCCTTTGGTCTGCCTGCGCGCGAAACGCTCAATGCGGCTTTCCTTTCTGCCGCTTTCGGCGCGGGATTGGATATGCCCATTCTCAACCCCCTCGCGGCGGCTTACCGCAGTGCCGTTGCCGCATATCGCGTGATTTGCGGACAGGATGTGGGTGCGGCGGCGTTTATTGAAGCGGCACCGACAATGCTCGCCCAAACGGCGGCACCCGCCCCAAGTGCGGCACCCGATGCCGCTCCCGAGGGGTTGGCGGGCTTTATCCTGACCGGACGCAAAAAAGAAACTGCGGCGGCGGTGCGCGCCCTGCTCACCGATTTGCCGCCGATGGAGATCATCAATGCGCATCTTATTCCCGCACTGGATGAGGTTGGCAAGCGGTTCGCCGAAGGCAAGCTTTTCTTGCCCCAGCTGATGGCATCTGCCGATGCGGCAAAAGAAGGTTTTGATCTGCTTCGCACCGTACCCAGCGGCAGTACCGAGACGCGGGGAGAGATCCTGCTTGCTACGGTGAAGGGAGACATTCACGACATCGGCAAGAATATTGTACGTATGTTGCTGGAAAATTACGGATATACGGTAATCGATCTCGGGCGCGATGTGCCGCTGGAGGAGATTGTTCGGGCAACACTGGACCGAAAGATCAGGCTGGTGGGGCTGAGTGCGCTGATGACTACAACGGTAGGTGCCATGAAGGAAACCATCGATGCCCTGCGCGCTGCCGATGCCGAGTGCCGTGTGATGGTCGGCGGAGCGGTACTCACACTCGAGTATGCCGAGCTGGTTGGCGCCGACTTCTACGCTCGTGATGCGGCAGAGGCCGCACGGATTGCGGGTGAGGTTTTCGGCGAGTGAGAGGGGAGTGAATGAAATGACCTATATTCTGACACAACTTGCGTTTTACGGAATTCCTGCGGCGGCGATCCTCTTTTTTGCCGTGAGCCTGGTGCGCTATTGTACCGCAAAAAAGCAGAACAAACGGGTGCCGAATTCGATCTCAGCCGAGGAGCTGCGCAGTCGACGATTGATGCTCATTATTTCTTCGGTAATCGCAGGTTTGCTTGCCGCTGTAGTAATTGCCTTTACCGTGCTGTTGTTTGTTGCGGTGGCTTTTATGTGAGGTGGATATGAAAGAACGTACATTCAGGATAGTTTTGCTGTCTGTGCTGGGTGTTTGCCTTGCACTGACGGCGGTACATCTGGCATATGCCATCTATGCTTACGAGCATTGCTCCATCATTTATTTCATTGCGAAGGAGATGTGGTGAAATGAAGGGGAGACGTGTTTTGGGGCAATGTCTGGTTCTTTTGCTCTGCGTAGGGCTTTTCGCCGCCTTCAACGGCAGTATGTATCTGCTCCTCACCCGTCGGCTGGCCAACAATTTCAGTGATGCCACCCGCGCGCAGATGGTGGATGTGGGGGCTTATCTCCCCCATGAGCCCGATTCGGATCTGCCGCAAATTGAAGCCTCTCTGGAACTGACAGGAGAGCTGCCTGTTCTGGATGGAGCGGCGGCTCTGGTGCCGGTGTATGCTGCCGTTATCAATACCCTCTACCCCGAGGGTTCGGTGACCTATGAGGGTGGGGAATTTTCGGACGATAATTACTACGGGGAGAATTTTGCCCCCGAGAGCAAGATGCAGTATCGCAACACCGTGCGGGGCTACCGTGCTGTGGTGGACGGGGACTGCGACGTCCTCTTCTGCGCCGCTCCCTCGGCCGAGCAGAAGCAATATGCCGCCGATGCGGGGGTGGAGCTGGTCTATCTCCCCATCGGTCGGGAGGCGTTTGTCTTTTTCGTCAATCGGGACAACCCCGTGGATGATCTCACCGTGGAACAGGTGCGGGGAATCTACAGCGGGGAATACACCAACTGGGCCCAAGTGGGTGGGACGAACCGCATCATCAATCCCGTAACCCGGCTTGCGGGGAGCGGGAGCCAGACCATGATGGAGGCTTTTATGTCCGGTCAGCCCATGGGAAGAAAATCCATCTTCGCGGTGACGGGGGGCTCCATCGGCTTTTCTTTCCGCTACTATATGGCGGGGATGGTGGGCAATGACGGGGTGAAGATGCTGTCTCTCAACGGTGTCTATCCCGACGCCGACAACATCCGTGACGGGAGCTATCCCGTGGTGGCCGAGTTCTACGCCATCTATCGCGCCGACAATACCAACCCCAATGTGCCCCGACTTCTGGATTGGCTGCTCTCCCCCGAGGGGCAGGCGCTCATCGAGGCCTGCGGATATGTGGGTGTGGTACAGGAGAAATAGAAAGGAACTGCGGCATGAAATACGGCATTTGCGTGTGCGGGCTGAACGGGAGCGGGAAAACCACCCTTGCCCGTGCGCTGGCGGAAGATATGGGATGCAAACATATGGATGTGGAGGAATATTATTTTACCTCTGCGGACAATCCTTACGCGACGGCAAGGACGCGGGAGGAGGTGGAGGAACTGCTCTTAGCGGACATTCGACGGAATCCCCGCTTTGTTTTCTCCACCGTCAACGGCAATATGAATGCCGAGATCAACGGGTACTATGATCTTGTGGTTTACCTCGAAGTTCCGCTGGATATCCGCATGAAGCGGATCCGTCAGCGTGCGGCGGATAAGTTTGGGAACAAGATTCTCCCCGGTGGGGAGATGTACGAGCAGGAGGAGAAATTTTTCGCCTACGCCGAGAAAAGAAAGCCCGATGCCATTGAGGAATGGCTGGAGAGCCTGCCCTGCAGAGTCCTCCGCCTTGACGGTACACAGCCTGTGCACGAAAATGTGCGAAAGATAAGGGACGCCGTTTGCCAATAAGAAAGTCCCTCCAAACCGAGTTGCTCGGTTTGGAGGGACTTTCTTATTTCCATTCGCCCAGCAGGGCGCGGGCGGCATCGCCGCGGTCAGCGGCGGTGAGGGTATCTTTAGTGACGGCGCAGGGGAGGGGGATGATCCGCACGCCGGCAGCCTCGGCTTCGGCCAGGGCATTGGCGAAGGTAGGATCGGTGGTACGGTTGGGGAGGACATGGGAGATGCCGTTCATCTGGATGACGAAGAGCACGGCGCAGGTGTAACCCTGCCCGGTCGCCCGTGTCAGCTCCCGCAGATGCTTGACTCCACGGGAAGTGGGGGCATCGGGGAAATATCCCTGCCCATTGATTTCCAGAGTGCATCCCTTCACCTCAATGAGGAACTTTTCCCCGTCCTTTTCCAGATAGAAGTCCAGGCGGGAATCCCCGAAGGAGTATTCGGCCCGGAGAAGTTCGGGGGAGAGAGTCTGCAGCCACTCGCGGGCTGCTGTATTGGGCGCCTGGCTGTCGATGTTCACCCAGCCAAGGCCGGGTTTCTCAACGGCGATAAGGTCATATGCGGTCTTCCGCTTCTCCCCCGTCCCACGGGCCAGTACCACGGGACGTCCCGGGACGAGCAGCTCCCGGCAGCGCCCGGTGTTTTTGACGTGGACGGTGTGCAGGGTGTCTCCCATTTGCACCCGGGCAATGAAGCGGTTGGGGCGCTCCCGAAATTCCGCGATGACGGTATTGGTGTACCGCATGGTCAGAGCAGATCCACCCGGCAGCGGATCTCTCCGCGGCGGAAGGCGGCGATATTCTCTGACATCTCATTGATGCAGCGCTGGCGGGATTCCACCGCGCCCCATGCCATGTGGGGAGTGAAGCAGACGTTTGGCAGCTCGCGGACGGCAAAGAGCGGATGATCCTCGGGCATCGGTTCGGCGGAGTAGACATCCACCCCCAGCCCCCCGATCTGCCCCTCACGCAGGGCATCGGCGAGTGCGGCTTCATCCGCTACCGCACCCCGGGCGACGTTGACGAGAATGACGCCCCGCTTCATGGCGGCGATGCGATGGCGGGAGATGAGTCCGCGTGTTTCGTCGGTAAGAGGGGTGTGAATTGAGATAATATCGGCTTCACGGCAGAGGGTATCGATGTCGGCGGTGGGATAATCGGAGTCAGGTCGACGGCGGCAGACCAGCACGCGGCAGCCGAAGGCGTCCGCAATGCGCGCCACCTTTTTGCCGATATTGCCGGCTCCGACAATGCCCCATGTTTTGCCTGCCAGCTCATGGAAGGCGGGGGAGAGGCGGTTGGCCACTCCCGATGCGGTGTATGCACCGCGTCTGACGTAGCCCGTCATCTCGGGCAGGTGGAGCATCAGCTCCAGCACCATAGCCACGGTGAGCTGTGCCACGCTGTCGGTGGAATAACCCAGCACATTGCAGACGGCAATGCCCCGACTTCGGCAGTAGTCCACGTCGATGTTGTCATAGCCGGTGGCGGCCACGCAGATCAGCTTCAGGGCGTCGGCGCTGGCGAGGTTTTGTTGGTTGAGCTTGATTTTATTGAGGATAATCACCTCGGCGTCCCGGATGCGGTCGGTGACGTCTTCCGGGGCAGTGAGGGCATGGACGGTGAGAGCGGTTTGCGCCGTCAGGGGCGCGAAGGAGATGTCATCACCCAGGGTGGCGGCATCTAAAATCACGGCGCGGAGATTTTTCTCTTTCATGGTGTGTCTGCCTTTCTGTCATCGGTAAGAATATTATACGCTTTTTCGTTTTCTCTGTCAACCGCCGCGCAAAAAAGAGACCAATCCCCCGCGATGCTTGCATCGCGGGGGATTGGTGTATTGCCCTAAAATTGGCGCTTAGCCCAGGACGACTTTCTTGAAGCTCTTCTTGCCGCGCTTCACGAGAATGCCGGCGGTGAGGGCTTCTGCGGTGTAGACGGTCTTGATGTCGGTGACCTTCTCGCCCTCCACGGTGACGCCGCCCTGCTCAACGGCGCGGCGAGCCTCCGACTTGGAGGGAACGAGACCTGCCTTGACAAGGATGGTGAGGATGTCCATGCCGCCGTCGATGAGGTCAGATTCGGCGATGGAGGCGGTGGGGATCTCCCCGGCGCCGCCGGCAGAGAAGAGGGCCTTTGCGCTGGCCTCTGCTTTTTGTGCTTCCTCCTCGCCGTGGACCAGCTTGGTCAGCTCGAAGGCGAGAATTTCCTTTGCACGGTTGAGCTGGCTGCCTTCCCACTTGTCCATCTCGTCGATCTGTTCCAGGGGCAGGAATGTGAGCATCCGCAGGCACTTGAGCACGTCGGCATCGCCCACGTTGCGCCAGTACTGGTAGAAGTCGTAGGGGGAGGTCTTGTTGGGGTCGAGCCAAACGGCACCCGACTGGGTCTTACCCATCTTCTTGCCCTCGGAGTTGAGGAGCAGGGTGATGGTCATAGCGCTGGCATCCTTGCCCAGCTTGCGGCGGATGAGTTCGGTGCCGCCCAGCATATTGGACCACTGGTCGTCGCCGCCGAACTGCAGGTTGCAGCCGTACTTTTGGTAGAGAACGTAGAAGTCGTAGGACTGCATGATCATGTAGTTGAATTCCAGGAAGGAGAGACCCTTCTCCATGCGCTGCTTATAGCACTCGGCGCGGAGCATGTTGTTGACCGAGAAGCAGGCGCCCACGTCGCGGAGCATCTCGATGTAGTTGAGGTCAAGGAGCCAGTCGGCGTTGTTGACCATGAGGGCTTTGTCCTCGCCGAACTCGATGAAGCGCTCCATCTGGGTCTTGAAGCAGGCGCAGTTGTGGGCGATGGTTTCCTTGGTCATCATGGAGCGCATATCGGTGCGGCCCGAGGGGTCGCCGATCATGGCGGTGCCGCCGCCGATGAGGGCGATGGGCTTGTTGCCCGCCATCTGCAGGCGCTTCATCAGGCAGAGGGCCATGAAGTGCCCCACGTGCAGGGAGTCTGCGGTGGGATCGAAGCCGATATAGAAGGTTGCTTTGCCGTTGTTGATGAGGTCGCGGATCAGGGGCTCGTCGGTGACCTGTGCGATCAGACCGCGGGCTTGCAGTTCTTCGTAAATTTGCATGTGTTGTTCCTCCGATTTATGTTGAGTTTTATTTTTGCGGGAAAAGAAAAAATTCCCCGCGTCCCAAAAGGACGGGAGAACCCGTGGTACCACCTTTATTCCGGGGGCGCTCACGCACCTCCGCTCAGCGGGTACTGCCATACCCATCCGCCGTAACGGGCGTACCCGTCGCAGCCTACCCCGTCTCCGGCTCGGTGCGCAGCTCGGGGATGTATTCATGCACGGAGTCCGTGTGCCTCTCATCAGCCGGCGACTTTCTGTCCGGTTTGCCGTGCGCTACTCTTTCCCGTCATAGCCTTTTTTTCATTATAACATAAATTACGGATTTGTCAAGGGGGTTGCTGGGGATTTATTTTTGGGGGAAACTTTTTTGCAAAAAAGTTTCCCCTTTTTGCGACGTTTGGCCGGCAACCGGCCAAACTCGGCGGTATGGCGAAGCGCAGCATTCGCCATACCCTATCCCCATCAAAAAACTGCAGCGAATAAGTCTGTAAGATGGGGATATTTGAATTGTTCACAATTGTGTTGTATAATGGAGTTGTGAAGGAGTTTGTGAAATTTGAATTTGACAAAGGAGTGTGATTGTATGAAAAAGTTGATAGCATTAGTTTTAGCGTTAGTTTGTGTGCTTGGTTTGCTTGGCTGCAATAATGATAGCCAACAGGCACAAGCGGATAAGACAGAAAATACGCATACTCTTGAAGTAACAGAAAACTCTGTTGGCGAAATAGGTAGAGAAACATTTAATCTGTCGGTTGAGATTTCCGAAGATGATGCAAACACCTTATGGGAAATAATCAACAATGGCACTTGGAAAGAAGAACCTGCTGATTGTGAAAATGATTGTGTCATTAACCTAAAAGGTCGTTGGACATATTACGCTTCTGACAGCGGAATACTAAACAAGTACGACTTGTCAGATATGTCAATTTATTCTTCCAAGGAACAAAATGTCAGCGGAAAGAGTTTGGTGCTGTCGGAAGAAGATAGGTTAGCAGTCAATGCCATTCTTGAAAAATACATTACACTGGGGATAGATAACAGTTTGGACCGGTAAATTCAAGTTTGTCGAATCGAAAAAAGAGAACTCTGATTTTGTGCGGACTGACGGAGCCCCCTTGCATTTCCCCGCAAAATATGCTATCATAAACCCAAGACCAAACGAAAGCGAGGATTTTCCATGCAGATCAATGAAGCCAAAGCCGCGCTGACTGCCCTGCAGGCGAAACTCAGTGCCTACAATCACGCCATGTCCCTCCTCTATTACGATGGTGCAACCACCGCGCCGAAGGGGACTGCTGCCAACCGTGCGCAGACCATGTCCGTTTTGAGCGAGGAGAGCTACCGTCTCTCCACTTCGCCCGAGACGCTGGAGCTGCTGGAGTTTCTCGATGCCAACCCCGATGCACTTGATGTGCACGAGAAACGCATCGTGTATCTTGCGCTCAAAGGTGTGCGAGAGATGAAGAAAATTCCTATTGAGGAATATGTGGCATATCAGCAGTTAGTGGTGGAGGCTGAGGATGTGTGGCACACCGCCAAAGAAAAGAGCGATTTTGCCATGTTCGCCCCTTATCTGGAGAAAATCTTTGACACAAACCGCCGTTTCGCCGGGTACTGTGCGCCCGAGAAAAATCCCTATGACTATTGCCTGGATAATTTTGAAGATGGGCTGACCATGGCTGACTGCGATGCCTTTTTCTCGGCTCTGCGCAGCCGCATCGTTCCTCTGCTGCAGAAGATCGCTGTCCGTCCGCAGGTGGATGATGCCTGTCTGTACGGACACTTTGATGAACCGGCTCAGCACAAATTTGCTCTTGCGCTGATGGAGACCATCGGTCTTGATATGGACCATTGTGGGCTGGGGACGACCGAACATCCGTTTACCACCAGTCTCGGCTCCCATCATGATGTGCGCATTACTACAAATTTTAAGGTCGGGACGTTTGCTTCTTCGATGTACAGCGTGATTCACGAAGGCGGTCACGCCCTTTATGACATGAATTCGGACGATTCGATGGCGTACACCCTGCTGGACGGCGGTGTTTCGATGGGCATTCATGAGAGCCAGAGCCGATTCTATGAAAATCTGCTGGGTCGGAGCCGCGCCTTTGTCGAGTTGGTCTTCCCGCGCATGATTGACGCTTTTCCGCAGTTGGCATCCTATACCCCTGAGCAGATCTGGCGGGCGGTCAACCGGGTGGAACCGTCGCTGATCCGCACCGAGGCCGATGAGGTGACCTATTGTCTGCACGTGATGGTGCGGTATGAACTGGAGAAGCGTGTCATGGCGGGTGAGCTTGCTGTGGCCGATCTGCCCGCCGAGTGGAATCGACTTTACCGCGAATATCTCGGCATTGAGGTGCCCTGCGACCGAGAGGGCATTCTTCAGGACAGCCACTGGTCGGGCGGATTGATCGGCTATTTCCCCTCCTATGCGTTGGGCAGTGCTTACGGTGCGCAGCTGCTGGCGAAGATGAAGGAGACGGTGGATGTGGATGCCTGCCTGCGCAGCGGGGACTTCTCTCCCATCAATGCTTGGAACCGCGAGCACATCTGGCGGCACGGCTGTCTGCATAAGCCGGGCGAGCTGCTGACCTCCGCCCTGGGCGGGGCGTTTGATCCTGCCTATTATACCGACTATCTTGAGCAGAAGTTTGGCGAGATTTACGGGATCTGATACAATATTTTGAATTTGGGAGGAAGAGAAATGATCGTAACCACAACCCCTTCGGTGGAGGGACACCGCATTGTTGACTACTACGGAATTGTTTTCGGTGAGGTGATCTCGGGCGTGAATTTTGTCAAGGATTTTACTGCGGGGCTGTCCAATTTCTTTGGCGGACGCTCGGCAACCTACGAAGAGGAGCTGCTCAATGCCCGCTCGGCTGCCTTGGCCGAGATGGAACAGCGCGCAGCTGCACTGGGCGCTAATGCTATCGTTGGTGTGGATATTGACTATGAAGTGCTCGGCTCGGATAACGGGATGCTGATGGTTACCGCATCGGGCACCGCTGTTCGATGCGTGTAAGGTGATGCAAACAAATGAAGAATTTCTGACAATTATCGAGTATCCCTTGACAGTGCAATCCGCTTGTGCTATGATAAACAAAAATACCGAAAGGAAGGTATACATATATGTATTGTAAGAATTGCGGAAAGCAAATCGCGGACGGCGCCGCCTTCTGTGTGAATTGCGGTTTCGCTGTGGGGACGGGGAAAAATCATTGTCCCACCTGCGGTGCTCCCGTGCAAAGCGGTGCAGCTGCCTGCGTACAGTGCGGAACGATGGTCAATCCACCTCAGGCTGCGCCTGCCAAGTCGAAATTGGCGGCAGGTCTGCTGGGCATTTTCTTGGGTGGCTTCGGTGTGCATAATTTTTACCTCGGCTACACGGGCAAGGCAATCGCGCAGATTTTGCTCAATTTCCTGTGCGGCATTGGCGCAATTTGGGGTTTCATCGAAGGTATTTTGATTTTAGTTGGCAATATCAATACTGATGCAAACGGAGTTCCTCTCGGCGAATGACGAGGCTTGCGAGAAGATGGGTGCAGGAAATTCATCCTGCACCCATTTTTTTATATAGAAAATTTAGAAAAAAGTGAAATTTTATGAATAAGCCCTTGACAAAAGGCGAAGAATATAGTAAAATAAAAAGGCTCACCGCGAGAGCGGGGGTTGCCGCAGAAGCGGTGCTTTGCGGGGCGAAAAAACTTTCAAAAAGTTTTAGAAAAGCTCTTGACAAAGGTTCGGGGATGTGGTATAATAATCGAGTCGCGCCGAGGGAGGACCTGAGGCGTGGCGAAGAGATCGGTCATTGAAAATTGAACAACAACAAGAGTACAAAGCACAAATGTGCGAAACGAACTCGACAATTCTTTACAAAGAGTAACTCACAGACGAAAAGTCTGAAAGTAAGCAAGAGCAGCAAATGCTCTAAATAAG
>JAFQVV010000029.1 GCA_017407835.1 Clostridia bacterium | reverse complement strand
TGGCCCGGTAGTTCAGTTGGTTAGAACGCTAGCCTGTCACGCTAGAGGTCAGGGGTTCGAGTCCCCTTCGGGTCGCCACTTTGCGGATTTAGCTCATTTGGTAGAGCGCGACCTTGCCAAGGTCGAGGTGGCGGGTTCGAGCCCCGTAATCCGCTCCATGAAAAAGCAGCACACCTGCAGGGTGTGCTGCTTTTTCATCGTGTGGTTACGAGCCGAAAAGCTGCCCGGAGTTCGGGTAAAAGCAAACGGTTAGTACGAAGGCGTGTGCGAACTCCCGCGACGACGGAGTCGGAGCTGGGTTCTTGAGCCCCGTAATCCGCTCCATAAAGAAGGGGCTGAAACGAAACAATGCTGGGGATAAGACTCAGAAAAGTTGTCCGGTTGCACCCATGTATGCGCCGATTGCGGAATTGGCAACGCAAAGGATAAGTCCGATAATCGACAGGATCAATCCGGCGGTTCCGATGGATTTCTTCTCGCTCTTTAAGCCGTAGCATCCCATAACAAGACCGATAATGGATACCGGATATCCGAACAGCGGAATCAGCCATACGATCATGCTCACGATACCCAAAACCAGCGATGCGGTAGCTTTCCCATTATGTTTTTCCATATTTTCACCTCCTTTGGGCTTTTTATAGCCTGTATTGTATCATATATAGCCTACTTTGCCAAGATAAATAGACTATAATTAGTCTATCATTCCGGGGAGGGGAGCAATATGGATACGTATACAGCGGTAAAAAACAGAATATTGTGTTTGTGCGAGGAGAAGAAGATGACGATCAATAAGCTGGCAACCGCATCGGGTGTTGCGCCGTCGACAGTAAAGAATATCTTGTATGGAAAAAGCCGTAATCCGGGCATTGTTACGCTGAAAATGTTTTGCGACGGATTGGGTATGACGCTGCCCGAGTTTTTTGATACTGATACTTTTGAAAACCTTGAGCAGGAAATACAATAGGCCGAAGGTTGCGCTCCCGGTCCGCACGAATTCGTGCGGACCGGGATTTTTTCAATAGGACTTGACAGG
Source organism: Clostridia bacterium (assembly GCA_017407835.1). Lineage (GTDB taxonomy): Bacteria > Bacillota > Clostridia > Oscillospirales > CAG-272 > SIG693. The sequence continues at coordinate 2,953 of JAFQVV010000029.1, read as the reverse complement.
GAGATATATTTGTGATATCATAATGATACCAAATATAGGGAGGTTTTTATTGATGCAGGAGAAAGTTTTATCGGGTAAGAAAAACGGTATGGCTGTGATGATTTTGACCATTGTGTTGTATTTGATTGCCACTGTGGGTGCGATCGTGGGCGGCATGATGATGGACGAGGGTGTGGCGGCGGGACTTGCTCTGCTGATTGTCTGCGTCGTTTATCTCTGTCTTGGCTGGATTGTGATCCCCGGTCTGAAGGTGCTGGGGCCTCAGGAGGCGCTGGTGCTGACGCTGTTCGGTAAGTATGTCGGCACGCTCAAGGGGGAGGGCTTCTATTTTGTCAATCCCTTTTGCACTGCGGTTAATCCCGCGGCCAAAACCAAGCTTGGACAGAGCGGGGATGTGAAGCAGGTGGCGGCGCCCACCGTGAATGCCAACGGTTCGGTGAGTGTGGAGATGGTCAACAAAAAGCTGTCGCTGAAGGTGATGACGCTCAACAACAGCCGCCAAAAGGTCAACGACTGTCTTGGCAACCCCGTGGAGATCGGCATTGCCGTCATGTGGCGGGTAGTGGACACGGCAAAAGCGGTGTTCAATGTGGACAACTACAAGGAATATCTCTCGCTGCAATGTGACAGTGCACTCCGGAACATCGTGCGCATCTATCCCTACGATGTGGCGCCCGGCATCGATACCACCGGCGACGGGCTGGCCGACGACGGCAGTCTGCGCGGCTCCAGCGAGATCGTGGCCTCCCGTATCCGCGACGAGATTCAAAGCCGCGTGGATGATGCGGGCATTGAAATCGTCGAGGCACGCATTACCAATCTCGCCTATGCTCCTGAGATCGCGGCGGTCATGCTGCAGCGCCAGCAGGCATCAGCGATCATTGACGCGCGCAAGATGATCGTGGACGGCGCGGTGGGCATGGTAGAGATGGCACTCGAGCGTTTGGAGAAGGGCGGGACGGTGGAGCTGGACGATGAGCGGAAAGCGGCGATGGTTTCCAACCTGCTGGTGGTGCTCTGCGGCAACCGTGACGCACAGCCCATCGTCAATTCGGGCAGCTTGTATTAAGAGGGCCTGCACGATGGCCGAGAAAAAGCAAATTCCGCTGCGGCTCTCACCCGCACTTTATGCCGCCATTGCCGCCTGGGCGGAAGACGATTTCCGCTCGGTCAACGGGCAGATCGAGTATTTGCTGACCGAATGTGTTCGGCAGCGAAAAAAGGGAAGTGCTTCGCAGCAAAGGAAGATTGAACAAGCAGCCAAAGAGGAAGAATAAGAAAAAGAAACAGGACGCTGTGCCACGGCACAGCGTCCTGTTTCTTTTTATCCAATTCGACTCCAAAACGCAACGGCAAGGCCGAGGATGCGGATGCGCTCAGCCTCCTGCCCAACAAAAACCATGGGGGGGAAGGCTTCGTTGGCAGCGGCGAGCGTGATGCTGCCGTCGGTGCAGTAAACCCGCTTGAGGGTGGCTTCTTCGCCGATGAGCACGGCGGCAATCTGCCCGTTCTCCACCCGATTCTGCGTGCGGATATAGACGATATCGCCGTCGCAGATCCGTGCGTCGATCATGCTGTTGCCACGGCAGCGCAGGCAGAAGTCTGCCGTGATGCCGTCGGGGGCGGGGAGATATTCCTCGATGTTCTCGGCAGCATAGATCGGTCCCCCGCAGGCGATGGTACCGAGCAGAGGAAGTGCATTTTCGCGGGGGGCGGTGGGATCGCTCCACCCCATGAGGTGGGCTGCCGTTGTGTGCAGCGCATCGGCGAAGGCGCCGATTTTGTTGTGCGGAATATCATTGACCTCCGACTCAATTTTGGCGATGGAGGACCGGGAGGAATAGCCGAGCAGATCGGCAAGTGCCTGCTGTGTCAGCCCAACTGCCTCTCTGCACGCCCTGATGCGGGTGCCGATGCCCATGACGAAAGTCTCCTTTGCGCATTTTTCTGCCATTAGTATAGCACGATGTTGAATAAAAGTCAACAAATTTGGTGTGCCTGCCCGAAGTATATTGACAGACAAAATTGCCCGTGTTATGATATGGACGTGATTTAAAATCAACAAAATGCAGATCCATTCGGCAGATCGTCTGTTCGGTGGTGCGTGCGGGCGGGAGACGGGGACTTTCGCTTTTCGTGCACTGTGGGCGCGTCGGGGCGTGCTCGGCGGACGGGGGATGGATCTGCACAAAAAGGAGGTTATTTTGATGATTTTAGCCACAAGAGAAAAAGAACATCTTGCGCTTTACTGCGAAAACCATACGATGTTGAAGAAAATTTGTGATGAGGAGGTACCGGTATGACGGTTCGCTGTATTGAATTTACGGTCAAGGGACAGGAGATTGGCTATACATGCACAGAGCCATTCCCGCGTGGGGATACCAAGCTGTATCTGCGCGCAAAATTCAGCGTGGATGATGCATGGGACGGGCTGCGCCCGCACGCCGTTTTTGCACGCAAGGGAAGGGGATTTCTGCCCATTTATTTTCCGCTGGATGAAAGCATGACCTGCGATTTTCCGCCCGAGCTGCTCACTGCCCCCGATGGCGGGGGAGAGGTATATATTCATGTCGGGCTGGTTGGTGTCGATGCGGCGGGCGGGCGTTTGACCACCGGCTGTGCAGCGGTTCGCATTACGCCCTCCTGCTATGTTGAGGGGCAAACGCCGCCCCCACCGCGCCCCGATGTATATGCCGAGATTCTGGCACAGCTGAAGGACGCAGCAGAGATCGATCCCGAAGAGGTCGAGGCGGCGATCAATGCATATTTGGAGAAAAACCCGATCGACGTGCCGATCATGTCTGAGACGGTGGCAGGCATCGCCAAGGTTGGGGACAACCTTAAGATCGACGATGCGGGACGGCTGTCGGTTGACACGGCGGACACGGTCGAGGGGGACAACACGCGCCCGATCACAGCGGCGGCGGTATATGCAACGGTGGGCAATATTGAG
>JAFQVV010000028.1 GCA_017407835.1 Clostridia bacterium | reverse complement strand
GGGGAGTCGAAGCAGGGAGAAAAAGCCCCGGTGGGGCTTTTTCGACCGGTGACCGAAGCATTTTGCGCCGCACATCTAAAAATCATAATCGAAGTGCGGCGCAAAATGCAAGAAGACTCCCCTTCTTCATCAACTGATGCCCTCATCCAATGACATGGTTTCTTTTTTGACGGTGGAGATAAGGGGAGTCGAAGCAGGGAGAAAAAGCCCCGGTGGGGCTTTTTTGACCGGTGACATGAAGGAGCCCCTTTCTCTTGGTGCAACAAAGAAGGAATTACTCGTCTTAATTTGCGGCTCTACAAGAGCGGGGAAACGGGGAAAGAAACCTGCAGCGATATCGAATTTAAGCCGATTAACTTGAATATGATGGAACTTTTTGGGTAATCTCACGTCTAAATCAGCAAGGATATAATACAAGCAACATAAAAACGAAAAACAATGACGAAAGGGAGGATTTCAATGAAGAAAAACAGATGGACATGTTTGCTCCTTCTACTTGCACTCACTGTGGCTGCGGTGGGGTGTACCAACGCTACAATCACAGATAATGATGGCAAGGAGACGGAAGAAACCGCAGATAATACAACGGACACTCATGCTTTTGAAACAGATCCCCCCGAATCCTCGGCAGACGTTCCCGAGCAGTGGCACGTCTTCGAATACGACGGCATAAAGTACGATTTGTGGGAAATATCTTCTTTGGTTAATGCTGTCAGCGAATGGAGACACATTGGAAAATATGTGATCGCTGAAGGGCATGTGAATCCCCATAACAGCATTTTTGCCGTAATCAACACCGAAACGCAGACAATTGAACACCATTTTTCCGGTTCTGTTCCAACCTGTCACAGCGACGACATCAATACACTTGTGTATGCTTTCTGGAACAACGTATTGGCATACGACGGCACACTGCTGGCATCCATGACAATGCAGAACGGCGAATACATCCGCGAGCTTGCGTATTCCGACGATAAAACGCAGATTATCGTTTCGATTGAAACTTCTGATTCTATGCAAACTGAAATAATTGATCTAAAGCCGAGCGATGATAACCCAGGAATGACCGAATACATCGCAGAACTGTCTCTCGAAGATGAACGTGACTTTATCACCGTTGCCGGTGTATACGGAAGGAATATCGAACCTCGCTATCCGGACGGTGCAACGATTCACGCAGGAAATGACGGAACGCTGTACTATGTTATGGGTGTTGGCAATGAATGGTGGTCAAGCGGAAATTTTAAGGCTCTTCGTACTTACCGCGTCACTTCAAAGGGTGGATATATTGAATCGGTAGAAGAAGTTGAAACTTTCACAAAAGACAAGGTGCTCAAAGACGGAAAACCGTACACCGGCAATCTTGACGGAATGTTTACCTGTTGTGCATACCGATTTAAACAGGGCAACTTCAACTATGACTTTTTGCATCACTCAATCTATATGCAAAGTGACGGAACAATATATGCAAATTCCGGTCTTGTAGGAACCGGTGGTCCTATGGGTTATGAGGGTACTTATCAGTATGACGAGAAAACGGGAGATTTCACAGCAAAACTCGTCGGAAGATATGCAAACGAAGGTGAAGTTACCATCTATCCCGAGGCCGAGGTGAAAGGCAAGCTGTATGAATACGGGGGATTTGTTCATTTTGTATGCGAGAGCAGCAGTATTCCTTCACTTACGGTAAACGATCCGCTTCCTTTAACCTTTGTTCCCAATACTGACGGTTATGCAGATCCCGAACCGATAGTCCTGGATGAGGTATTTAACGGCGTATGGGAATACATTGACACAGAAAATGGAGAAGAGTGTCACTACAGGATTTCGATCAGCACCCAAAGCGCAGAGATTCAGTTGGAGGACGTAATCAACGGCAGACGTTATGTGGGTACATATACGGTTAATTCGCTCACTATGACCCAAGCAGCAAAACTTCGATCTCTAAATTCCTCCGAAAAAGAATCGGAATTTACGATGAAGTTTAGTTTGGGATATTCGCGTGGCACAACGGGAACATTCCTATTTTTTGATGTTATGTCATGTGATGCGCCATCCTATCAACATCTTGCAGGAAAGATGCTCGGTATGCATCAGGTTACAGATGATTCAATCATACACGCTTTCGCCGGATGGACACAATACACCGAAGTACTGAATGCTGACAATGGCAATGCGTACCAAGTATCGTTCAGCATTCCGAATGAGTGGGGCATACCGGCAGATGACAAGAGTGGGAATATACTGCATGATTCTGACAGTAAAAAGCGGATTGGAGAACGTGTGATACAGTCCAATCAAACTTTTGATGCATTTACCGAATCCATATTATCCGACCCGAGCGGAAACGGTGTAGTCAAAAATCCAGACACTCCATACAGCGGTGTTACCGATAGTGGTATCGAGTATATTGGGTATCATGTGAGTGTATTTCCTTCCTCGGAGCAATATAAATATCTTCTGAAGTTTACTGATGATTTATCTATGCATATCAGCATATCGATGCACAATGATGACGATTATGCGGATTTCTATAATGAGATCATCCTGCCAATTCTTAATTCAGTTTCTATATACGTTATCGCAGAAAACAGCGATGATGAACTGGCACTTCGATACAAGGCTTTTTCGGGAATTGTCGGTTTTACGCCCGGTGACGGAAGCGTTTTTGCCGAGCGTTCCAACGAGCTTGCAGCCGCAACCGATGCATTCTTCAAAGAGTATGAAAATGATAAAGCATCAAGTCCGCCAATTCTGTATTATTTGGTCCAAAAAATGGGACTGACAAAATCAGACATGCGTGACTACTATAGTCCAAACGTGCCGCCAACCTTTATAGATGCTCTTTTTATTGAGGACATGGAAGAAGCAAAGCGTGCTCTGATGACGGATTACTCATTTTATGCAAACGGAAAGGTTTATACCTTCTATGAGGTGTACAATGCGGAAACGGCAGGCAAACCTCTGTTCGATATCACAGAATCCGACCATGCCGCCACTTGGTGGAACATCTACGATTACTTGCTGTTCCAAAAAGCGCGCGATGAGCACGGCTATGCGCATTCACCCTATAGCGAGTATCTTCCCTATATAGAAGAAATCCTCGGGGAAAATTTTACAACCATCACCGATATTGCAGATTGGGAAAGGTTGGGATTAAGCAAAGAATACAACGGAACCTACTCATTTCTTTGGAATCTGCTCGGCGGAGAATCGGACATTCCCGAATACAACGGGCTCGGAATTAAGGATTATTCGCTGACAAGAATTTTTGAGCTTAATTCGGTCGGTACAACGGTTGAGTTCACCTTTACCGTCACCGGCAATTCGCTTCCCGAAACACTTCCGCCGGGCATATACACAAAGATTGTGAGGGAAACCGTAGACGTGTTTCTCGATGATACAATGAAACCGAAAACGAAAGGTTTAGATAAATTCGGACACATTCCTGCCGTGCAGGCAGTTGATGCATATTTAACCATGATGTCGTGGGAGCTTTCTCCCTATGGAGAATGGGACCTCAGTAACGGTTATCTTCCGTCCAACTATATCTGCAAATTCTATGGGGATGAAGATATGGAAATCGGCTTTGATGAAATGCAGAAGCTTCTTTCGGAAAAGTTCGGCATTACGATTGACAAGCCGACAGAGGATCATTGGTTCTATCGCTGTATGTATACCCAAGCTGCCGACACCGTAAGGTACGCAGATACGCGCGGATATGAAGCGGTACATCGTGTTATTGATGCAAAGACGGAAAACGGAATAACCTATGTAACCGTACAGCTTTTTTCCGACAGACTGTATCTGATACCGTCACATAAGGTGGTTTACAAAATCGGTGCGGACGAGGTATTCCTTGGGTGCGAAATTATTGAAACAGGGAACTACGATCCCCGTGAACTGAGCTGAAACAAAATCATAATTGTTTGCAGATAAAAACGGACATGGCAGCGCGGGTACAAGAAATCCTTTTTGTTCAGCACTTTCGGAGATGTCAATCGACCGATTTCATTGCCGCCCATGACATTCAAGCGGTCAGGGGTTCGGCTCCCCATCTTCGCCAAAAGATAATTCTCTCCAATCACACAGTTTCTCTCTTTTCTGATATTCGGCACCCGTTTATCCGATCTCCCGCAAAAAACTTTCATCCGCCGCAAAAAGCCCTTGCTTTCGCGGCGGATTTGTGCTAAAATATACCCAATCAAACTACCCGCGACGGGCGCGGAGGGGGGCACCCCCTTCGTTCCCGTCGATTTGTGCTGTTCACCGACAGCCATTCAAATGGATCTTACGGAGGAAACCATGGCAAATATTTTTGACCTGTTCAAGCAAATCGAGCAGCCGCGCCAGACATCGACGGCGCCCATCACGCATTTGATCGTCGGTCTGGGCAATCCCGGGGGTGATTACGCCAACACCCGCCACAACGCGGGATTTCTGTCCCTGGAATACCTGCGCCAGAAGGAGAATGTGCGCATCGACCGCGCCAAATTCAAGGCACTGGTGGGCGAGTGCACCATCGGCGGCGTCCGCGCCCTGCTGATGCTTCCCCAGACCTTCATGAATGCCTCGGGCGAGGCAGTACGAGAAGCCGCCGATTTCTACAAAATCCCCCCCGAGAACATTATCGTTGTCTTCGATGACATCTCCCTTGAAGTGGGGCGCCTGCGGGTGCGGGGCAAGGGCAGCGACGGAGGCCACAACGGCATCAAGAGCATCATCTACCAGCTGGGCGCCGACAACTTCCCACGCATCAAAGTGGGGGTTGGACAGAAGCCCCACCCCGACTATGATCTGGCGGCATGGGTGCTCTCAAACTTCTCGCCGAGCGAGCAGAAGGCTCTTTTCTCAGCCTTCCCCACCGTCTGTCGGGGGATCGAGCTGCTTCTGCAAGGCAAGCCGGATGAAGCCATGCAGGCCTGCAACGGCTTCCGCCCCGAGGTAGAGGCATGAGTGCCATTCTCTGCGATCTCATCCGCGCCGATCGAGAGTATATGCAGCTCTTCGATGCGGTGGAGGCACAGTGGAAGCCTAAGCCCCTGCCCATCGCAGTCACAGGACTGTGCGAGGGGGCGGCGGGTGCCTTGTATATCTCCCTCATCCGCGATCTGCGGGACCGCTTCTCCTGCCCGGTGCTGATGGTCTGCGCCGAGGAGCGGGAGGCGGTACGTCTGCGCAACTTGTTCGCTTCGTTTGACCTGAACGCCGCCTTCTACAGCGCCCGCGATCTCAACCTCTACAACATTGTGGCCTCTCACGAAACCGAGCAGGAGCGTGTCGGGGTACTTTTCGGCATTCTTGCGGGGGATTACGATGTGATCCTCACCACCCCCGATGCCGCCATCGGCTACACCATCCCCCCCGAGCGCCTGCTGAATGCTACCCTGCGGCTGGATTTCTCCACTCGCATTGAGCCGACCGATATCGCTGCGGCACTGGTTGCCTCGGGCTATGCCCGGGTGGAGCAGGTGGAGAGCGCGGGGCAGTTCGCCGTCCGCGGCGGCATTCTCGACCTTTTTCCGCCCCGGGGCCGTTTCACCGCGGCGGGGGGCGAGCGCATCCGCGGGGCACATCCCCTGCGCATTGAACTCTTCGGGGACGAGATCGACCGCATGGGGCTCTTTGACCCCGAGACCCAGCGCATCACCGAAAACATTGTGGAAGCCGAGCTCCCCCCCGCCCGAGAGCTGCTCTGCGACGAAAATCTTCGCCCCCGCCTGCGCCGCGCCGTGCTGGCGCTGTCGGCCCAAGTGAAGGACGAAGCGGCCAAGACCTCCCTCTCGGGTGAGCTTGCCGCCATCGACGGGGGCGGGGAGCTCCACTTCCTGGACAAATATATCTCCCTGGTCTACCCCGAGCGAGCCTGCCTGCTGGATCACCTCAGCTACCGCAGTGCTGCAGAGCCGGGCGGTGCGGCGGGGATCTGCCTCATCCGAGATACCAACGGGGTACGGGATCGGCTGAACGCCTCCTCCTGGCACAGCGACCAGAGCGTCCTGGATCTGCTGGAGAACGGCCTGATCTCCCCCAAATACGCCGACTACGGCCACGATGCCGATGCTTTTGATGCGTACTGCGCAAAATCGGTAACGGTACACTTTGATGCCTTCGGGGGCGGCATGGCGGGCAAGCGGCTGGGGGGGCTCTTCGGTTTCCGCTCCAAGCAAACCGTCTCCTACGCCGACAACTTTTCCCTGCTCTGCGAAGATCTGACGCAATATATTTCCGCGGACTATCGCATTCTTCTCCTCTGCGAGAATGATGCCGCCATGCGCAGTCTGCACACCATGCTGGACGAGCGGGAGATCCCCAATCTTATCGGGGGGGACGGCAGCACGCTGGATGTCCCTTCCCTGCCCCGGGGGCGGGTTGTCCTCGTGCGCGGCAGCTTCATCGGGGGCTATGAGCTTCCCACGCCCCGCATCGCTCTGCTCTCCACCGATCCCGAGCTGCAGGGCGGAAAATCCCGCCTGCCCGGGCAGCTGAAACGCCGCAAGAAGCACAAAAATGCCGGAGAGCAAATCATGTCCTACGCCGATCTGCAGGTGGGGGACTATGTGGTTCACGCCGCCTACGGTATCGGCCAGTATATGGGCATCGAAAACCTCACAGTGGACGGTGTTTCGCGCGACTATATCAACATCCGCTACGCGGGAAAGGATAAGCTTTTCCTCCCCGTCAACCAGCTGGATATGGTGTCCAAATATATCGGTGCACACGCCGATGACGGACTGCTCAAGCTCTCGAAATTCGGGGGCGGCGAGTGGGATCGTGCCAAGTCACGCGCCAAGGCCGCCGTCAAGGATATGGCCAAAGATCTCATTGCCCTCTACGCCGCGCGAATGCGCAAGGCCGGCTATGCCTTCCCCGCCGACGACGAGTGCCAGCGGGAATTTGAGGAGTCCTTCGACTATGTGGAGACCGACTGCCAGCTGCGGGCCATCGCCGACATCAAGGGGGATATGCAGAATCACATCCCCATGGACCGCCTGCTCTGCGGCGACGTGGGCTTCGGCAAGACCGAGGTTGCCCTTCGCGCCGCCTTCAAGGCGATTCTCGCCGGAAAGCAGGTCGCCATTCTGGTGCCCACCACCATCCTCGCGCTCCAGCACTATCAGACCGCCCTCTCCCGGATGCGCGCCTTCCCCGTGCGCATGGATATGCTCTCCCGCTTCCGCACCCCCAAGCAAATCGCGCAATCTCTGCGCCGTCTGGCACGCGGGGAGACCGATCTCATCATCGGCACGCATCGCCTGCTCTCGCAGGATGTGAAGTTCCGCGATCTTGGCCTGCTCATTGTAGACGAGGAACAGCGGTTCGGGGTAGCCCAGAAAGAGAAGCTCAAACAGCTCTGCGGCAATGTCGATGTGCTCACCCTCACCGCTACCCCCATTCCTCGCACCCTCAATATGGCCATGGGCGGTCTGCGCGACATCTCCATCCTTGATGAGGCCCCCGGAGACCGTCTGCCGGTGCAGACCTATGTGCTGGAGCATGACGACATGATCATTGAAGAAGCCCTGCGCCGTGAGCTTCGCCGCGGAGGACAGGTCTTCTACCTGCACAACGCCATCGAGTCAATATATCAAGTTGCGGGAAGGCTCGCCGAGGCACTGCCCGACGCACACATCACCGTCGCCCACGGCAAAATGGACAAGGAAACGCTGGAGGACATCTGGCAGTCCCTGCTGACGGGGGAGACTGATATTCTGGTCAGCACCACTATCATCGAAACGGGAGTGGATGTCCCCAACGCCAACACCCTCATTGTGGAAAACGCCGACCGCTTCGGGCTGTCTCAGCTGCACCAGCTCCGAGGCCGTGTCGGCCGCTCCTCCCGCCGTGCCTATGCCTATTTCACCTACCGCAAAGGCAAAACTCTCTCCGAGATCTCAACCAAACGTCTGGAGGCAATTCGCGAAAACGCCGAGTTCGGTGCCGGCTTCCGCATCGCCCTGCGGGACATGGAGATCCGCGGTGCGGGCAACCTGCTTGGGGCTGAGCAGCACGGACATCTCGATGCGGTGGGCTACGACCTCTACCTAAAACTCCTCAACGAAGCGGTTCTGGAGGAGCGGGGCGAGAAAATCAAGCCCAAGGTCGATTGCACGGTGGATCTCAGCTACGATGCTTTTCTGCCCGAGCGCTATGTCAAGTCTTCGGCACAGCGCATGGACCTCTACCGCCGCATTGCCCTCATCGAAAGCCAGCTTGATCTCGACGATCTGGGCGACGAGCTCATCGACCGCTTCGGCGAGCCCCCCCGCGCCGCGAACAATCTCCTGCAGATTGCGTTGATTCGCGCACTGGCACAGCAGGCAGGGATGAAGAAGGTCATGCAGCGCAGCGGCGAGGTACAGATCGTCCCCATCGCCGCCGACATCGCCCTCTGGAGCGATCTGGCAGATGAATATACCGGGCGGCTTCGCTTTGTCAGCGCTACCGAGGCATATATCAGCCTGCGGCTTCGTCAGAACGAGGATGTGCTCGAAACGCTGACCGCACTGTTCAACCGCTATCTTGAACTGCAGGCGAAATCCGAGAGCAACGCCGAAAACTTGTGAAAAATCCCTTGACGCTCCCCCGAAACCATGCTATAATGGATTTATCAAAGTTTATCAAATTTCATCGAAGGAAAGGAACTTGATTATGGGACTCTGGGCTGATTTTAAAAAATTCGCATTTAAGGGCAATGTTGTGGACATGGCCGTCGGCGTTGTGGTCGGCGGTGCATTCGGTAAGATCGTGACCTCGCTGGTCAACGATATTATCATGCCCGCTGTCAGCGTGCTGACCGGCGGTGCAAACTTTGCCGACCTTAAGTATGTCATTACTCCCGCCGACGAGGCAGCAGGCATCTCCGAGGCCGCCATCACCTACGGTGCTTTCATTCAGAACATCGTAGACTTCTTCCTCATCGCCATCTCAGTCTTCCTTTTTGTCAAGCTCATCAGCATGGGCCGAGAGAAGCTTGAAGCGAAAAAGAAAGCAGAGGAGGAGGCAGCTGCCGCCGCAAAGGCAGCCGAAGAGGCAGCCAAGCCCAAGGCACCTACACAGGAAGAACTGCTGACCGAAATCCGCGACCTGCTCAAGAACAAGTAAGCAAAAAGATATCCCGCCAATCGGTGGGATATCTTTTTGCTTACTTTGAACAAAAGAACAAAATCCGTTGTGGTGCCGCACACGTGCG
>JAFQVV010000027.1 GCA_017407835.1 Clostridia bacterium | reverse complement strand
GCGAGTCCGCACTATTTTCGTTCCAACAACACAGGCAGCTATCGCCTGTTCCCGCCGCCACGCCCCTACGGGGGTGGTAGGGGGATCGGGGGGAGGAAGGGGGCAAAGCCCCCTCCTCCATCCCGCGCATAAAATAACTGTTCGATTTATCGGTACAGGATAGTGTCCGCATCATTTTGCGGCGAGTCCGCACTATTTTCGTTCCAACAACACAGGCAGCTATCGCCTGTTCCCGCCGCCACGCCCCTACGGGGGTGGTAGGGGGATCGGGGGGAGGAAGGGGGCAAAGCCCCCTCCTCCATCTCGCGCATAAAATAACTGTTCGATTTATCGGTACAGGATAGTGTCCGCAGCATTTGCGGCGAGTCCGCACTATTTTCGTATGTTCAGCCTCTTTGGTTTCTGCCAATTGTTTTGGGTTTCTGCCAGCCTTTTCGCGCTCCCGCGTGAGTCAGGGCGGAAACTATCTCAGACGCCGAAGTTTTCCTCCCCGACACCCCGCCTTCCTTGGCTGTGCGGTATTTCCCATGCGGGGGTGTATACAAAAAAATCACAAGGAGGTAATTCCATGCACCGCGCACTTTACCGCAAATGGCGCCCGATGACCTTTGACGAGGTATGCGGGCAGGAGCACATCACCTCCATTCTCAAATACGAAACGGCGAACAGCAAATTCTCTCATGCCTATCTCTTCTGTGGATCCCGCGGAACGGGTAAGACCACCTGCGCAAAGCTGCTTGCCCGCGCCGTCAATTGCCTGTCCCCCAGATACGGCAATCCCTGCGGCGAGTGTGAAGCCTGCCGCAGTATTCTGGACGGCTCAGCCACCGATGTACTGGAAATGGATGCCGCCTCCAACAACGGCGTCGAGAACATCCGCGACATTCGGGATGAGGTGGTCTATTCCCCCTCTTCCCTGCGCTATCGCGTTTATATCGTGGACGAGGTGCATATGCTCTCGGGCAGTGCTTTCAACGCCCTGCTCAAAACGCTGGAGGAGCCGCCCGCCCATGTTGTTTTCATCCTCGCCACCACCGAGCTGCACAAGCTCCCCGCCACCATTATCTCGCGCTGCCAGCGATTCGACTTCCGTCGGCTGACGGTACCGGTGATCACCGAGCGGCTGGCCGCCGTGGCCAACGCCGAGCATATTCCCCTTGAGGAAAATGCCGCGATTCGGATCGCGCGCATCGCCCAGGGCGGCATGCGCGATGCCCTGAGTCTGCTGGAGCTTTGCGCCGGTGGCGATCGGGCAGTTACCGAAGCGGTAGTCCGCGAGGTCACCGGGGCCTCCTCCCGCGAGCAGTTGGCAGAGACCGTCTCCGCCATTGCCCAACGCGACTGCGCAACGCTCTTTGCAATCGTCGATGAGGTAGTCACCTCGTCGCGGAACATCAGTATTTTCTGGCAGGATCTTATCGCTTTCTACCGGGATATGCTGGTGATGCTTTCCACCCCCGATGCTCCCCGGTATCTGGATCTCACCGCCAACGAGGCCGAGCAGCTCTCTGCCCTCGCCGCCCGGTTTGACCGGGAGACCATTCTCAATCATACAAAACATCTGGAGAACGCCCTCGCCGCCATGCAGCGGAGCGGCTCCATCAAGCGGATGTGTGCAGAGCTTGCCCTGATCCGTCTCTGTGATCCCCGCCTGGACAGCTCGGCCGATGCCCTGCTGAACCGGATAGCCGACCTGGAGCGTCGGCTGGCTCTTCTGGCGGCGGGCAGCCCCATCCCCACCGAGCAGGCGGCACCTACAGCTATCCCCGTCCCCGCCGAACCATCGATTTCCGCCAAGGAAGAAATGTCTGCCGCACCCACCCCCGAACCGTCACCGGCAGCCACCGGCGATACTGCCGGGGCGGTACAACTCCACACCCTCCCCGCCTGGCCCGAGGTCATCGATCAACTGCGCCAGAAGGACCCGGCACTGAGCAGCTTTCTGCAGCGGGCAAAAGCTGCGCAGGATAGTGCGGGCTGCGTCATCGTGCGGGTAAACAACCCCTTTATGCTGACCATGATCGACCGTCCTGTCAATCGTGATCTTCTGCTCGCAGCCTTGGCGGATCAGCTTTCCGCTCCCCCCGCAGGTCTGCGCTTTGAGGTATCCACCCCTGATATCCAACTGCCCGACGACGATATTTTCACCGCAATCGAAGAAAACTAATTTCATACAACCATAAAGAAGGAGAACAACCATGAAAGCCAGACTTCCCAAGGGAATGGGCGGCGGCCCCCAGAATATGAACGCAATGATCCGCCAGGCACAAAAGATGCAGGAGGATATGGAAACCCTGCAGGCCGACCTCGACGCCAGAGAGTATGAAATCTCTGCCGGCGGCGGTGTGATCGGTGTGAAGATCAACGGCAAACGCGAAATCCTCAACATCGACATTAAGCCCGAGGTAGTGGATCCCGATGATATCGAAACCCTGTCCGATCTGTTGGTAGCCGCCATCAACGAGGCCATCAAGCGCGTAGATCAGACCAGTGCCGCAGAGATGCAGAAGATCACGGGCAGCATGAATATGCCCGGTCTGTTCTGATCGGCATGGCTGACTACATCCAACCCCTGCAGACACTCTGCGAGCAGTTCCAGCGGCTGTCGGGGATCGGGCGCAAAACGGCCCTCCGTCTTGCCTTCTCGGTGCTGGAATCCAGCGAGGAGGATGCCGCGGCTTTTGCCCAAGCTATCCTTGATGCGAAAGAAAAGATCCACCTCTGCCCCATCTGCCAGAACCTCACCGACCGGGAGATCTGCACCGTCTGCGACGATGACCGCCGCGATCCCACCACCATCTGCGTGGTGGAGGATCCCCGTGCCGTGCTGGCGCTGGAGAAGGTGAAGGAGTATCGGGGACGCTACCACGTTCTGCACGGGGTGATCTCCCCCATGAACGGTGTCGGTCCTGACCAGCTCAAGATCAAGGAGCTGCTCGACCGTCTCAAGGACGACCGGATCACCGAGGTGATCGTGGCCACCAATCCCACCGTGGAGGGGGAGGCCACCGCCATGTACATTGCCCGTCTGCTCGCCCCCTTCGGCATTCAGGTGACACGCCTCGCCTACGGCATCCCCATGGGCGGTGACCTGGAATTTGCCGACGAAATCACCCTCTACCGCGCCTTAGAAGGCCGCCGCACGGTGGAATAAAGCGAAAAGGAAACCGCAGCAATTGCTGCGGTTTCCTTTGTTTTTGCCCATTTTGAGGACATTTAGCATTGCATTAGATAATCATTCCCGCTTTCAATCGACGACCATCAAATAATATACCCCTATTTGATCGTTTTCATGGAAAAACGGTATGGCGGCTCAAAGAAAACGCACAGAAATACAGAAAAGGAGCTGTCCCTGCCGGGACAGCTCCTTTGGGGTTGATTTTGCTTACTGTTTTACTCAGGTCTTGTGCCGCCCCGGGTGTAGGGCTCCACATAATCCACGTGATCGAGGGGCGAGAAATCCTCCACGGGGCAGTGCACCACCATCACCTGCAGCAATGTCGTCAGATCACGCAACACCGAAATATCGGTGATGGGATTGGCCGAAAGAGAAAGGCGCTCAATCTTCCGCCAGCCCGCGAGGGGGGTGATATCGCTGATGCTATTGCTGCTCAGGTTAGCACCGGTGAGGTTAGCCAAACCCGCGAGGGGAGAAATATCGGTGAGCTTGTTGTCCATCAGCTGCAGAGAGGTGAGCCCCGTCAAATCGGACAGAGGAGAAACATCCTCGATCTGATTGCACGACAGGTAAAGCGCCTTTAGATTTTTGAGTCCAGCCAAAGGCGAAACATCCGTGATCTCATTTCCGTCCAGCGAAATCTCAGTCAGTTTTTTCAGTTCGGCAAGGGGGGACAGATTGGCAATGCTGTTTTCCGCCAACGTGATTTCGGTGAGATTGACCAGCGTTTTCAGCGGAGAAATATCCGCAATGTGATTGTAGTTCAAGTATAGTGTGGTCAGCTTTCGGAGTCCCGCAAGCGGGGAGAGATCGGAGATGTCATTGTTGTCCAACCTAAGCACCGTGAGATGATTCAGCTCTGCCAACGGGGAAAGATCGGTGATGCCGTTCTCCCCGAGATCAAGCTCGGTGAGGTTGACCAATGCCCGGAGGGGAAAAATATTCCGAACATTTGCCCCGCGCAGATCCAGGCTGGTCACCCGGAGAAAATCCTCCCTCGTCAGAAAGCCGGTTTCTCTCCCCGCGCTGACTCGGATCGCCGCCTCAATTTCGGGATAGTGGCCGATGGTATGGATGTCAAATCCGTTGATGAGATACTCGGCTTCGGTCGGTTCTTGCGGCACAATGCGATCGCCGAGCAGCTCTCTTGCTTGAGTTTCATTCATCTCGTACACCTGATTGAAGTGGAGGGGATCGCCGCAGTACTGGTAGTAGGACAGGTAAACTGTCTTCCCTTCCCCGTTCCGGGCGGCGACATAGATCATCAACTCGCCGCTTCCCGCGCCGCTACCGGCGGATATGATCCGACCGTCGGTAAGACCTGCAGGCAGCTTGAGGGTGTACTGGGTGCCAAGGTTATCCTGACCGCGGGAAGTGTAGGTGAAGGTCAAGCCTTCCTCGAAAACATAGATCCGAGGGTCGCCCCCCACGGTGGCTGCCGTGAAAATAGCGGCCTCGGGATCGGTCATCGGCCGGTAGGACAACACCTCCGCCGCGGGGTGATCCACAAAGACCAGAGTCAGCATATAGTCTCCGCGCGCCAACACGCCGGGAAGCCGATAGGTCACCTTGGCCAGGCTCTCGCTATAGCGCACCGTGTAGCCATAGTCGGTGAGGGTAATCACACCGCCGTCTATGAGCATGGTCAGGGTGGAGTAGGCCAGCTTCCGCTCAAGTTCTTCCCTGCTGTTGTTGGTCAGCGGTATCCATAGGGTCACGCTATCCTCGGTGAAGGTGAGGTAACGCCAGGGCTTGGGCTGCTCGCGCTGTGCCTGATCGATGGCGGTATAGAAATCCTCGGTGACGCCGATGGAATAGGTGAAGCTGTCCAGGGGAATGTTTCCGTATCCCTCATCGTGGACGTGCAGGAACCAATCCCGGGGAGACTCGGTGTGGGACACCGCGCCAATCCCGCGGCCGTAGAAACTGCAGGGCAGCTCGATCTCCTCCCCGTTCGCCCCCCGGATGGGGAGCATGATGCGGTAGCGTGCCGTGGAATCGGTGAGGGCGGTATAGACCGACAGATCGAGATCAAGGATGGCCTCGCCCCCTGCGGCGATGGTATAGCGGGCGGGGGAGAAGGTGGGGGTGCCGTTGCAGGCAACCGCCGCCCAGGTCAGATCAGACATTCGCCGCTCCAGGCGGTAGGCCGCCGACACGGTGATGGCCTGATCGCTCTTGTTGACGATGCGCACCCGCAGAATATCGGGATCCTCCCCCGTCTCATGGAAGGGGGTGGTGAGGGTGACCTTGGCCGAAAGAGAGGTATCCTTCAGCTCGGCACTCATCCGCACCAGGGATTCGAGGTAGAACTCTTCATACCGGTCGCGTTCAATGAGGAAGAGCTCGTCGCCATACTGGAGATCGCCGAACTGATAGCCCGAGAAAGAACTTTTCATCTCGTCCCAGGTATAGTGGCGCGAACCTACCGAGCTGTAATAGGATTGGTAAAGGGAGAAGCCGTCCTCATACACCATGGTCAGCCCCGTCTCTTCTTTGAGCCGTCCATCCTCGGGGAAGATGGCATAGTAGCGGCGGTCGGCGGTCAGCTGCAGGAGCAGATAATCGGTTCCCTCAGGGTTGCAGGGACCCCAAAAGTAGACATCCCCTGTCAGCTTGGGGGCATTGCTCACCACCGGCTGAGTGGTTTCGGAGACGTCCGGATCGGGCTGGACGAGCCCTGTGGTTTCATCAGGCAAGACAATCGGCTTTCTCCCCGGCACCAGTGCACCGTGATAATAGGTCGCCGTCACGCTGCCCTCTTTGGTATCGAAGGTACAGGTGAGAGCACTGTGGGAGAAACCGTAGCCGGTTAGATCGGAGGTGAAGATGGTACCGTTCACTGAGAAGTAGAGGGTGTTGTCGGCAATCAGCTCACGGTTGCCGTCTCCCTCAAAGTCGGCGTGGATCACATGCTTGGCCCGCAGGAGACGGTCGGGACCGCTGATGGTGTCCTCCGGGTAGTATTCCACCCAGGCCTCTCCCCCACCGTCAATCCACTCGACGCGAACGAAGCGTCTGCCCGCAAACTCGTGCACCGACGCGGCGCAGGAATTGCCGTCGGGAATCGAATCCACCACGAAGTTGAGCATACTGCCCACGAACCCCTGGCCCAGGGTGAGGGGATCTATCATCCAGCGGCCGAGGTAGGTCAGCCCGTTGTAGATGCGATATAAGCCGAAGGTAGTGCCCGTGGCCACCGCCAGAGCCTCGTTACCCAGGGCCGTTTCATAATCCATCCGGATCTGCGAATGGGGCGTAATCTCGGGCTCGGCGTAGGTGATGGGCAGGGGGATCGCCCCCGTCTCGGTGGGGCTGACCACCCGAGACAGCGCACCCGCCCGATAGTTGACGCACAGCGATCCGCCGTCCCATAGCCGCAGACCGTACTCGGTGCGGATGAGATAAAGGGGCTCGCTCAGCTCGGCGCAGGAGAGGCCGTCTTTTGTCATGCGGTAGAGTGCCGTCACCCGGTCACCCTTCATGCAGATCAGCTCACAAATACCGTCCCCGTCCAGGTCAAAGGGGAAGAGAGTCTCGTCGGCGGCAAGATCAAATCGGCCGTAGGTATAGAGGGCATATCCCGCGTCGTGGTTGAGGGTGCCCCCCACCAGC
Organism: Clostridia bacterium; assembly: GCA_017407835.1. Classification (GTDB taxonomy): domain Bacteria; phylum Bacillota; class Clostridia; order Oscillospirales; family CAG-272; genus SIG693. The sequence goes on along the minus strand of JAFQVV010000027.1, from coordinate 71,754 downwards.
AGGGCGTGCTTTTCCTCGCCGTCGGAGTAGGTGACAAGGGACATCTTCTCCTTCTCAAACTTGAAGTGGCGCACCGACAGGGGGATGAGATTCTCACCCACCACATTCTCCACCACCTCACAAGTCTCGTATGTGCTGCCGCCTTGGCCTGTGCGGTTGATGAGGGCGATCAGCGCCACCCGGCCGTTGGCATCGGTGAGGAAGAGGGCAGCACCGTTATCCTGCATATTGTGATCGTAGAGCTCACTGGTCTGGATCCAAAAATCCACAACACCCGACTCGTTCCGCACCTCCACGAAGCCTGTGCTCAGGTTGCCCACCATGGTGCCCGGCACCGCGCTCAGCTCCTCCACCGGGAACAGCCGGCTCTCGGCGGGGGCGATGGGGCTGAACTTCAAGGTGGGGATCTCCTTGGGCGCAGTTGTCACCGGAGCATCGGTCTCGGGGAGATCGGTTTCGGAGGGACCGTCGGTCGCGGGATCGGTCCCGCCGATGCGGCAGGCCACCAGGGTACCCATGGTAATGCACACCGCCAGCAGAAGTGCGATCCACACCTTCCCCGCACGCTTGGGGGAGAGGTCAAGGATACTCTCAAACCGAGCCTTCACCGCACGCTTGGCGGGATTGAAGCGGGTGGTGAGACCACTGGGCTGTTTTTGACCTCGCCGCAAAATAGAGAGCAGCAGATAGCCGTATCCGCGCCGTGCATCGGCATCGCAGTCGCGCAGAACCAACTCATCGCAGGACAACTCCATCTCCTCCGCGAAACGGGCCGCCGCACAATACACCAACGGGTTGAACCAATGTATGGAGAGGGAAGCAAGCGAGATCAGCTTCAGCCACAGGTCTCCGCGGCGAATGTGCACCAACTCATGCGCCATCACACCGACAAAGGCCGTGCGATCCTCTATCCCCTCGGGCAAAAGAACGGTTGGACGAACAAGGCCGTAAACCAACGGTCCCACCGAATCATCGCACACACGAACAGCGGGGGATCGCCGCACACCGAATTTTTCCGCCAACCGCTGTACGCGGGCAAGTGTTTCATCATCGGCATCCATCCCCAAACGGGACAGATGAAGATTGAGCATCCCCGCATTGACCAAGCGTATCACAAACACAGCAATCGCTGCAGCAAACCAAACCCACGCCAAAATCGTTGAAAAATCGGGCAGCTGCCACTCGATTGCCGGTTCCTGCGCTGTGGGATTTTCGACAGTCGGTGTCTCGGACAGATCAGGGAGAATCGGCTCATTCGGCGAAAGGGGAGCCGATGTTGACGTTGCAGGCGCAAGCGAAACCGTACCTGATGCTGTCTCTGTCATCTGCGGCAGAGGGTTTTGCTCTGCTTCAAACGGCATCTCAACCGACGGAAGTGGGTTCTGCGTTTCAACAGCAGCCGATGACGGGAGAACAGTTTCGGATGATATGTCATGTTGTACATCCTCCGCTTCGCTTTCATTCTGCGATGCGGTATGGAGATCTAAGGTCAGTCCGATCTCCGCAATCGGCATCGTCAGGGGAATCGCCAACCGCAGGATGATCACCAACCAAAGCAAATATCGTCCCCCTGCGCGAAGATGGCGCAGCGGACGGCGAAAGAGCAGCATAAGCAAAATTACCACCGAGCTGCCCAGCGACACGGTCAGTACGGCAGAAAAAAGGGCGCGCAGGATTTCGGTCATTTGCCGTCACCCCGCTTTCCGCTGTGAAGCATGGCTTCCAATTCATCCAGATCGGCTTCATCCAATTCATTTGCCGAGATCAGCGATGCAACCAGCGTACTGATCGAGCCGCGGCAAAGCTTGCGCATCAGCGTGCTCGATTCGGCAGCGCGGTAATCCTCCTCGCTCACCAGGGGACGGTAGAGCTTGTAGTTGCGCTCGTCTTCGGTGGCCACAAAGCCGCGGGTACACAAACGTCCCAGCAGCACCTGCACCGTTGCTTTCTGCCAGCCGTGCTGCTCAGCCAGACGGTCGCGAAGCTCCAGCGCCTTCATCGGGCGCCCCTCACCCCAAAGAACCAGCATAACCTCAAGCTCGGCATCGGGCAGCCGCTCAAGGCTTCGTGCATTTTTTCTGTCGTTCATGATATCCCTCCCGAAGTGATGACATTTGTCTTCTGTTTTCATTCTATCACATCCACAGACATTTGTCAACACTTTCTGCATATTTCTTCAAAAAATTTCCCCCTTGCAAATTTCTGCCTTTTGTGATAGAATAGATAAGTATCTTTGCAATTTGTTCCAAGGAGAGAAAATTTTATGCAAACCACCATCCGTCCTATCGAATTCGCGCCCGGCAGTCGGGTTATTGTGATCAGCGACATACATGGTCACCCTGCCCTGCTACAGCGTTTGCTGACGCGAGTCTGTTATCGCACGGGGGTTGACTATCTCATTCTGCTCGGCGATTTGATCGAAAAAGGACCGGACAGTCTGGGTGTTATACACATGGCAATGGATTTATCTTCCGCATCCGACCGTGTTGCCGTGACAATGGGTAACAATGATCTTTGGCGATTGGAACAGCTGATTGAGCCAACGTACGAGCGCGACAACATCCTTTTCTCGACCACACAAACCTTCGCCCGCTATTGGGGAAGCTCACTTTTCGCCGAAATGTGCCGAGCAATCGGCGCCGACTGCACCGATCGGGACATGCTGCCGTCTGTGCGTGAATCGGTGTGCGAAACCTTTGCCGATGAACTGAATTTTCTTGCCTCTCTGCCAACCGTTCTGGTAGGAGAGCGACATATCTTCGTGCACGGCGGCATCCCTTGCCCCGAGGAGGAATTGCTTTCCCTCACCGATAAAAATGCCTACTGCTGTCTGAAATACGATAATTTTCTCGGCGATCTGACCGAGAGAAAAATGTGCTTCTCGCGCTGGGTAATTGCAGGTCACTGGCCCGCCACGCTGTACAGAGCAGCTATTCCTTCCCACGATCCCCTCATTTCCCCCATCCATCACGTGGTCAGCATCGACGGCGGCTGCGGTCTCAAGCGTGAAGGACAGCTCAACGCGCTGATTTTCGATCCCGCAGACGATGCATTCACTTCAACCTATGTCGACGACCTCCCCCTCATCCGCGCGCTGGACGATCAGCCCGCCTCCACCGATTCCATCAGCATTCATTGGGGGGATAATGCTGTTTCCCTGCTTGAGAATGCACCGCCGCGCACCGGCTATCATGCCATCGAGCACCTGCGCACAGGCCGTCGTCTGTACATCCCCGAGGGTGATCTCTACACCGACGGAGGCGAGTTATTCTGTCAGGATTGCACCGATTATCAACTCCCCGTTGCCGCAGGAGAACCGCTGTCGCTTGTCAAAACCACGCCCGATGCCGCCATTGTCAAACGCGGCAGTGTAGTTGGCTGGTACCACGGGCGGTATGAATATTGATTGCTTGATAAAAACAGGATAGAGACGCAGATGCGCGTCTCTATCCTGTTTTCTATATCAACATTTTCAAGGAAAAGTCCGATCACGTCTTTTCTTTGCTGTTTTTCCCGACAAGACCGAACAAATGCACCACCGCCGACTCCAGCACGATACCGGCAGCAATACCGAGAGCGATCTGCATGGCATTGGGACCGTGGGTAAAGAAGAGCTCCCTGTCCCACACGATGAGGTGGCGCATGGAATAAAACAGGCCGCTCCCGGGGACAAGGGGAATGATACAGAGTGCCACGAAAATGGTGGACGGTGTCTTAAGCAAACGGGCCAGGATTCCCGAATAGAGGACTGCCACAAGGGAAGCCAAAAAATTCGAGAGAAAAAGGGCGCACCCCAGCCCGTCAAAGAACAGATAGGCAGCACAGGTCAGCCCACCGCCCAGGGCCGCGGGGAGAATGTGTCCAAACTTAATATGAAATATGATAGAAAACCCCGCCGTCCCCAACAGGGCGGTGATGAGTATTTTGAATGTTTCCACGGTAATCCTCCTCAGAGCAAAGGCTGAAACAGAAAGATGGCAATGACATACCCGAAGGCAATAATGGCGGCAAGCAGAATAGAAGCGAGAAACTGCAGAAGCCCCGCCATAATATCGCCCCCCAGCATATCCCGCAGCGAGGTACCGAAGGACATCCCCGGGATAAGCAGCATGATGGTACCGATCATTACCTTGTCGTAGTTGTGGGCCAATCCCGCCCAAGTCAGCAGCATAGACAGTGCCCCTGCCGTAAAGGCACAAACCAGGGTAGAGGAAAGCGGGTTGACGTTCCGAGGAAGGAAGCGTTTAATCCCCGCGATAATGCAGCCGATCAGCGCGGCGGAGACAGCATCGAGAAGACTTCCGCCGAAGAAGAGGGAGAAGGCGCCGCTCCCCAACAGGTTACCTATGTACTGCATCCATGCGGGATAGGCATCACTGCGCTTGATAGCCTGCATTTCCGCCTGTGCTTGCTCAAGTGTAATCTGACCGCTGCACAGCCCGCGGGACACGGTATTGAAGCGATCCAAACGATAGAAATTATTTGCGCTGGCATGAATTCGGCGGTTTTGTGAGGAATATGTACCGTCCGCCATGCGCACAGCGGCAAGAATCAGCGAAGGAATACAGAACACCTCCACGTGCACAGCACCGAAAGCGCGGCAAATTCGCTCCACCGTATCCTCGGTGCGATGAACGGTAGCGCCGTTTTTGAGCAATCCCTCTCCCACGTCAAGGGCGGTGCACAGGATATAATCGGCAGTCATGCCCGGGGATGATGCAGGCGCGGTTTCGGTCAGCACAATATCACTCCTTTATCGATCTCTTCCTGCATTGTACCATTATCCCGCTTTTTTGTCAAGATGCCGCATAAGGTTCATCGGTCAGAAATGCCAAAAGGGAAGCCGTGCGCCCTCGCCTGGCTCCCCTATTTTACATCAATTTCCATCTTTTGTGGTGTCGGATACAAGCTCAATCCTGTCCCCTTCCCCCGGAAAATGATATTCAACCGCATCCTTCGGAATCAACGCATACAACGCGCTTACATCGGTTCCTTTTTCAAAACCAAATTGCACCTTATTTTCTTTCACTGCGATCCATGCTTCGCAACAGCCTTTATCCAGATAATACGACCAAACTGCATCCTGATACGCTTCGAGTTCTTTCAGTGAATATTTCACTTCGCAAAATTTGACCCGCTCGTTTTTGATCTCGGGGGCAGCGGACAAATCGGTCAGCAGAACATAGAGTCGCGGATCGGTCTGCGCATCTTCAAAATAGCAGCCGCTAAAATATTGATCGGAAATATTCGCCTGACAATTCGCCGCAATTGCCTGCAGTTCATCGTATGTCCGACGGACATCGTCATTATCTCTCGTACACATGGCAGTAGCCACGGCAGCGGACAACAGCAGTACGCCGATCATTACCCATATCACAAATTTCTTCATCCGCCTCCATCCCCTTTCAACGCAAGTCAAATCCTTCTGTCTCCATTATACAATATGTTTGCCCCGCAAATATGGATAGTTTGTAAATCATACAAAATGGCGTACCGTGCAAAAAAGCACGGCACGCCATCAGGATCAGCAGATAAAATCAATAGTTCTCAGCCTTGATCTCGAAGTAGGACTTGGGATGCGCGCAGACGGGGCAAACCTCGGGGGCCTGCTTACCGATCACGATGTGACCGCAGTTGCGGCACTTCCAGATGGTGTCGCCATCACGGGAGAAGACGATGCCCTCCTCGATGTTGGCCAGCAGGCGGCGATAGCGCTCCTCGTGTTCTTTCTCGATCTTGGCAACCTCTTCGAACAGGAACGCGATGTGATCGAAGCCCTCTTCCTTTGCCTCACGGGCGAAGGTAGCGTACATATCGGTCCACTCGTAGTGCTCGCCGGCGGCAGCGTCGGCCAAGTTGGCCATGGTGTCGGGAATGCCGCCGTCATGGAGCAGCTTGAACCAGATCTTTGCGTGCTCCTTCTCATTTTCGGCAGTCTCGGTAAAGAGTGCGGCGATCTGCTCATAGCCATCCTTCTTGGCCTTGGATGCGTAGTAGGTGTACTTGTTGCGTGCCTGGGATTCGCCTGCAAATGCGGCCATAAGATTTGCTTCGGTTCTGCTTCCTTTGAATTCCATAGTAACTTCCTCCTAAAAAATTGTTGTATTATAATTTGGGGATTGTTCCACTCTGATTATATAGAATAAATATCATATTGTCAAGGAAATTCGAAAAATATTTCCATAAATTATGGACTTTGGAAAAAGTTTATGCTATGCTTATAGATAGAATTAACCAAACGCAACGATTTATTCATCAACCGAAAAAGAGGTGTGATCATGAACAAAACAGATTTGCGTACTGCCGCTGCCGAACGCGTACTTTTGGCAGCACACCGCGGCGTGGCGGGAGGAAACATTCCCTGCAATACCCTCGAAGCATACGAAATCGCACTTCGTCAAGGAGCGGATATCGTTGAAATCGATATCGCCGTCACTGCCGACCGTCAGCTCTATGTATTCCACCCGGGTATGGAGCGAGCACATCTGAAATCCGACGTACAGATTAAAGATATGCAGGCAGAGGAAGCCGCCCATCTCACTTATGTCAATCAGGATCAAACGCCAACCGCATACAGCGTCAGCAGCATTGATGATGTGTTTGAGCTGCTCAAGGGGCGCTGTATCATTAACATCGACAAATTCTGGACCGCCATGCCCGAAATTACAGCCGCTATCCGCCGTCACGGATTACGCGATCAGGTCATCGTGAAAACATCGGCACAGGAAAAATGGTTTAAGATGGTCGAAGAAATCGCCCCCGACCTGCCCTACATGCCCATCATCAGCGAAATTGATGAATGCACCGATCTGCTGCGCGAAATGAACATCAATCTGGTAGGAGCAGAAGTGCTTTTCCGTACCGAGCAAAGTCCGACCGCACAGCCTGAATATATTGAAGCCATGCACCGAAAAGGGCTGCTGCTTTGGGCAAATGCAATCGTTTACAACTACACTGCCGTTCTCGCCGCCGGACACTCGGATGACATCTCGATGACCAAAGATCCCGACCTTGGTTGGGGGTGGCTGGCTGATCGCGGCTATGATATCATCCAAACCGACTGGACACTGCCTGCGCACCTCTATCTGGAGCAGACCGGGCGTCGATACAAATAACAACACAAAAACGGGCAACTGCACAAAGCAGTCGCCCGTTTTTGTCCGCTTATTTAAGCAGACGGATTTTCCCGATGATAGGCAAGTCCTTTGCCGTACCGTTCGCCGCGTTGACAATGCCCATAATGGCAAGAACAAGGCAAATGATCCCCGTGATTACACCAATGCATACCACGGACAGCAAACCCGAAATCATCCCGCCGATCCAAAGAATCAGACCAAAGTTGACATGATATCGGACAAAAGGCGAATCCTTGGCAGGCGAAACCAGAAGAGGAATCAAAACAAGGATCCCAATATACGCAAGCACCGCCATCACCTTGTTGTCTGCAATGTCCTTTGCATCAAACTCCGCCGTATGATCGGCGGCCGCGGGCGAAGCAGGTGCTTCGGGTTGGGGGACGGGATTGGACTGTACCCCTTCTTCGGCAATCATTGTTCCGCAGTTGGGACAAGCCTTCGCTTCAGCCGGCAATTCGGTACCGCATTTCGTACAAAAAGCCATCGTGAGTTCCTCCTGATTGAATCGATTTTTGCAATATATGCAAATTTATTATACAGTAAATTCCGACAGATTGCAAGCTTTTTTGCAAATTTCCTTTCAAATATAAAAATGCTGAATTAAAGATTTTGCGCATGAACGGTTGACAGTAAAACGCTTATTTAGTATAATATTTATTATGTAGGAAAATAAAACAATATGCCGCAATTTATCCCTTCAGGAGGTTAAAATGAACCGTACACACACCCTGCTCATTCTGCTTGCCTTGTGCCTGTCTCTTCTGGCCGCATGCGGAGACAGCAATCATCCCCATCCCCCCGACACTTCATCTCCCCTCATCAACGAAACCGAAACGCCTGTCAGGGATATTGCAATTGTCCAAGACGGCGTTGCCAATTATACCGTCGTACGTCCCGAAAATGCAAACCAAAACACCATTGATGCCGCTGTACTTGTCGCCCAAAGCATCAAGGAATATACCGGCATCTTCCCTAAGATTTCCACCGACTGGACCAAACGCGGCGAAGAACCGGATGCCGCCGCACATGAAATTCTGATCGGCAATACCCTTCATCCCGAATCTGCACAGGCACTGGAAGGAATCCCTTACGGGGACTACATCATTACGGCGATCGGCAACAAAATTGTCATCAACGCCTGGAGTCAGCCGGCGCTTGATCGGGCAATCTCGGAATTTACGGTACAGCTCATCAAAACGGCTTCAGACGGCAGCTTCTCGCTTCCTTCCAATATCCGAATGACCGGAACCGACAGCGAAACAGCAAACGCCCTTCCCTTCTATGAAGGAGGTACATTCAGCACGGTTTATCACGCAGGCGATGACAACCAACTGCTTCTCATCAGGGATACCACGCGTGAAGCATACGATGCTTACTGCGCCAAACTGGTAAAAGAGGGTTTTTCGCTTTATACCGAAAATGAAATTACCGACAACAAATTTGCCACCTATATTACCGATGATTATGTGATCAACGCAGGTTACTATGATTACGCCACAGAATCACGCAGCATCATCGAGCCTCGAAGCACCCTGCCCGCGCTTTCGGCCGACAATCAATATACAAAGGTGATGGACCCCAGCTTTGCCATGCTTGGACTTGAGTACATGTACGAAGAAGAACTTGCGCAAAACGGCCTCTGCTTTATCTGGCAGCTCGCCGACGGCAGCTATATTATCGCCGACGGCGGCTTCAACCGTGCGCGAGATGCCAAAGCGCTCTATGACTATATGTACGAGCACGCCCCCGACAAAAACAACATCACCATCGCCGCATGGATTTTTACCCATTCTCATGGTGACCACAGCGGCGCCTACTTTGCATTCAGCGAAACCTATGCCAACCGTGTGACGTTAGAGTGCGTGATCGGCAATTTCCCCAGTGACGAAGCACGTGAAGAAGGCGGTCTCGGCACCGAAGGCAACCTCGGCCACAAAATCATGAAGTATCTTGACAACTACCAAGATGCGGAATTTATCAAAACCCATGTGGGACACAAGTTCTACATTCGCGATGCCGAAATTGAGATACTCTATACGCTCGAAAGCTTCGCTCCGGGTGTTCTCTCCTATTTCAACACCTCATCGCTGATTTTCACCATGAAAATCGGCGGTCAGCAATTCTTAATTTTGGGCGATGCTTCCAATGATGCCTGCACAATCACATCTCAAATGTACGGCGACTATCTCAAAAGCGACATCATTCACGCAGCACATCACGGCTACACCACCGGCTCCTCGGCCTACCAGGGCGTAACGGCAGTCTATGATCTTGCCGCCTCCCCCGTTGTCCTCTGGCCGCTCGGCGCACTGGATTATGCCGGCATGAACACACGCGCACAGAGCCTGCATCTACAGGAATTGGGTACTACGAAAGAGATCTTCGTTGCCGGTTCACGCAATATTCGATTCATACTCCCCTACACCGTCGGTACCAGCGGCTATGAATCCATCATCAAATAATCCCCCAAAAGCGGTGCTTGGCATCTTTGCCAAGCACCGCTTCGCTGTTAAAGAAAGCTTACATCGTTAAAAAACAAACATAATGATGTTAAACCAAAGGCATTGACAAACATGATCATGTTTGCTATAATTAGAGTACTTTCCTTATATTTGCACAAAAAACTCAGGAGGATCCCTTATGAAGCGCTTGTTTACCCTGCTCGCCCTTCTGCTGATTGCTGCTTTGGCTCTCTCTGCATGTAACGGCGACACCCCCAATCCCCCCGACACCACCGATACGACAGCAACGGAAACAACTCCTCCGATTCCTTCCGAAATCGATATTGTCAAGGACGGAGTTGCCAACTATACGATTGTTCGCCCCGATAATGCCGACCAGGCCACGGTCGAAGCCGCTTCGCGGCTCCGCAAACTCATCGCACAGTACACCGGTGTGTCACCGATACTGGCAACCGACTGGATTAAGCCCGGAAGCGACTACGATCATTCTACATTCGAAATTCTGATCGGTCGGACTGCATACAGCGAATCGAGCAATGCACTGGATACCCTCACCTACGGTGACTTCATTATCAAGGCAGATGGCAACAAGCTCGTCATCAACGCATGGAGTGCCGACGGTCTGTCCCGCGCCATCACCGAACTGGCCGATGAAATGATCGCTTCCGCTACCGATGGGAATTTCTCATTGCCGGGTAATTTTCAAGTAACCGACACCGCAATTGAAGGGGTAAACACCCTGCCTATTTATCCCAACGGCAGCTTGGATTCCATCTATACCTCCACCAAGGATGTTCGACTTTTGATTTTTGAAGAAACCAATGCTTCTGCCTACGACACATATCTTAATGCACTGAAGGCGAACGGCTATACCGAGTACGCACAGAACAACATTGCCGAGAACAAGTTCTCTACATATGTTACCGATGCGTATGTGGTTAACCTGGCTTATTATGCACACAAGGAAGAAACCCGCATCACCATCGAACCTCGCACCACATTGCCGATTACCGAAGCGGAAAACACCTATCAGAAGGCAGTTGAACCGAAATTTACCATGATCGGCTTGGAGTCCCAATCTGATCTGCAAAACGGTATGTCTTTTGTATGGCAGCTCGCCGATGGCAGCTACATTATCGTTGACGGCGGCTTCAACAATGTGCATGACACGCAAACACTCTACCGATATATGAAGAACAATGCACCCGATCCCGAAAACATCACCATCGCCGCATGGCTCATTACTCACGGACACGGCGACCATCACGGTGCTTATTACCGCTTCAGTGAAGTTTACGGAAAAAAAGTCAATGTTGAACTGGTCATTGGCAATTTCCCCACGTCCGATTTTATTGAGGGAGGTGTCTCCCCCAATGGGGTTTCATCCATTGTAACCAATGCCCAAAAGTACTTTGCAGGATCAAAATTCCTGACCGCGCACACCGGTCAAAAGCTCTACCTGCGCGATGCCGTACTTGAAATTCTTTACACACAGGAAGATATCCTTCCTCAAACCTTTTCCGATCTTAATACCGCTTCACTTGCGTTCTCCATCACGTTGGGCGGTCAGCGTTTCCTGATTTTGGGCGATGCGGATGAACTGGCCTGCGCTATCCTTTATCACGCATTTGGCGACTATCTCAAGAGTGATTTTATCCAAACCTCGCATCATGGATACAGCAATGGCTCTTCCGGCTCCTATGGTACGCTTAGTGTTTACAAAGCCGCCGCCGCCCCCGTTGTCCTTTGGCCTGTCGGCGACTACAACTATAAGCACGTGGTCGGCGCCTACTCCTACAGCAAATATCTGCAGGAAGCTGAAACAACCAAAGAAATTGTGGTCGCCGGTTCTCGCACATTTACAATTTCTCTGCCCTATACTTATGGAACAAGCGGATTTGACACCATTTTGAAATAATTATCCCTATATCGATAAGTGCCGCGTACAACACGCGGCACTTATATTGCACTCTGAAAAATATATCATTTATTGGGCAATTCGTCGAATTCGACCAAATCGACTTGACATTCCCCCGCCCACTTCGTATAATTGAAGAAGGAACAAATTCCTTGCGAAGTATCACGATTTTCAGGAGGTAAAAAATGAAACGATTTCTCTTATTGCTGCTCACCCTTCTCCTTGCGGCAACTGTACTGATCGCCTGCAACGATGCACCGATCTCTGACGATATTAGCGAAACTACAGAAGCACCCGAAACTGAAGCAATCCTCACAGACATTGATGTGATCAAGGACGGTGTTGCCAATTATATCATCGTCCGCAGTGAAGATGCGGATGAAACCACCGTCAATGCCGCAACCGTTCTGCTGCAGTACTTAGCCAAACAAACAGGTGTCTCACCCAAAATCACCACAGACTGGATCAAAAAGGGCGAAGAGCATGATCCCAACACCCTTGAGATCTTAGTAGGCAATACCAATTACAAGGAATCAGCAGAAGCTCTGGAAGGCCTTGCTTACGGTGATTATATCATCAAAAAAGTCGGCAATAAGCTCGTCATCAATGCGTGGGCACCCAAAGCACTCGAGCGTGCCATCACACTGTTGGTCAGCAACATTAAGGAAAATGCCACTGAGGGAAACTTCTCGCTTCCCGGTGATATTTTGATCACCGGCGCCGAGCAGGAAGAGCTGAATGTTCTCCCTCTCTATGAAAAGGCAACACTCAGTTCGATTTATCCTTCCGGCAATGACAGCCAGCTCCTCCTTTTCTCCGATACCGATGTTAACGAATACAATACCTACCTTCAGGCAATCGAGCAAAAAGGCTTCTCACTGTACACCAGCAATGATATTACCGATAACAAATTTGCAACCTATATCAATGATCAATATCTCCTCAGTGTGGGGTACTATGATTATAACAACGAAGTTCGTGTCATCATTGAACCCAAAACCACGCTCCCCGGTCTGGAAGCAGAAAATCAGTATGAAAAGGTAACAGAACCCAAATTTGCCCAGCTTGGTCTTGAGTATGATTCCGGTGAAAACTACCTATCACAGAACGGTCAGTGCGGTGTCTGGCAGCTCTCTGACGGCAGATTCATTGTCGTAGATGGCGGATTCGGCCGTTCCATCGATGCAAGCCAAATTCTTAACTTCATGCAGAAAAATGCGCCCGACCGCAAAAATATTGTCATCGCCGCATGGATTATCACCCACGCACACGGCGACCATTACGGTGCTTTCGCACAATTCAACGCCCAGTACAGCAAATATGTTACACTGGAACGAATCATCGTCAACTTTCTCAGTGACGAGGGACGTGAAATGGACAACATGACCGAAGGAGGCGGTTATGTCTATGTACTGCAATATGCCGATCACTATGAAAACTGCGAAGTAATTCAGGCACATGTCGGCCAAAAGTTCTTCATTGCCGACGCAGAAATCGAAATCCTTTACACCATCGAGAGCTTTTTACCCAGATCGTTGGATAATTATTTCAACACCACCTCCCTTGTATTTACCGTAGATATCGCAGGACAGCGATTCCTGATCACGGGTGATGCCTCCAACGATTCTTGTGCGATTATCTCCGCCATGTATGGCGATTATCTCAAGAGTGACTTTATTCAGGTGGCTCACCATGGTTATCAGGTCAGCATCGCCAACAACACCTCTGCCGGCGTACAAAAACTCTATTCCTTGGCCGCTGCCCCCGTTGTTCTCTGGCCGGTCGGCGATAAAGACTACGCCAGCATGGAAAAGCGTCCGCAAAGCAAGTATTTGCAGGATCTGGAATCCACAAAAGAAATCTTTGTCGCAGGTGCGAGAAAGATTACCCTTCTTCTGCCCTACACCGTTGGGACCAGCGGGTATGAGTCCATTTTGAAATAGACGCTCAACCGCGACAGGGCACCGTGTCAATCGACACGGTGCCCTGTCGTCTTATATTTATCTGCCTTGACAAACATATCATCATGATATAATGAATTTACAAATCTCCCTGCGCTAATCAATAACGAAAGGATTCTTTCATGAAAAAGTATTCTCGCCCTTTGCTTGCGCTGCTTCTTTCCCTTATTTTTTTGATCTGCTGCAGCACAATCTTCATTTTTGCAGACACATCGAATTTTCCGACAACTGTTGCCGGGACAGATGGAAACATTCTCATGGTAAACAATGGCAAGATAAACTTTACCATTGTTCGAAGCAGTTCCGCATCCCAGAATGTGCTTGATGCCGCGGAAAAATTAAGCAAAGCATTCCATACACAGTTTGGAAGCACGCCAAGTACCAAAACCGACTTCAAGCGTGCGGGGGCCGAGCCGGATCACAGTTCGCTGGAAATTTTGCTGGGCAATACCTCCTATGCTGAATCCAAGCAAGCATTGACCGGTCTTGGTTACGGAGATTACATTATCTGTTTTGTCGGTAACAAACTGGTCATCAATGCCGCATCCGATACTGCACTGGACAAAGCGGTTGATGTCCTGATCAAGCAAATCAAGAGACTCGCTGACGAAAATTCTCTTGCTGTGCCTGCCGATTTCAACATTACCGCATCGTCCAACAAAGCAGCCAGTGCACTTCCTCTCTATGCGGGAGGGGAGCTGAGCTCCATTTACGATGCAGGAACGGGATGCACACTTATTGTGATCTCCGCTACATCGGCAAAAGAATATTCGGCATATCGCAAACGGCTTGAGCAAAACGGATATACCCTCTACGCAGACAACGAAATCGTCTCCAATCTTTTTGTCACCTATACCGATAACAGATATGTGGTCAATGTCGGCTATTACGCGGCTTACAAGGAGACACGAATTACGGTTGAATCCTTGAATCAAACGTCACTGCCCATACGCGAAACAGAAAACACCTACAACCGGCTTGTTGAACCAAAGCTTACCATGATCGGCTTAGAGTTTACCGCCGGAGGCTCAACCACAGAAAACGGGATGAGCTTTATCTTCCAACTCGCGGACGGCAGTTATATTGTCATTGACGGCGGCTTCAATCGCGGACGCGATGTCGGACAGATTTATTCTTTCATGCGCAAAAACGCCCCCGATCCGAATAATATTACCATTGCAGCTTGGATTATTACCCACTCACACAGCGACCACTACGGTGCTTTTGCCTATTTTGCCAAGGCCTTTTCCAAGCGTGTGACCTTAGAAAACTTTATTGCAAACTTCCCCAGTGATGATGCACGCATTGAAGGAGGACTGGCAGACGAAGGTGGCTACGGTGCGACCTTGATCTCCTGTGCCAAACGCTTCTCGGGGTGCAAAATCATCAAGGCGCATGTCGGTCAAAAATTTTATTTGCGCGATGCGGAAATCGAGATTCTTTACACGCTGGAAAGCTATGCCCCGAATGTATTGAGCTACTTTAACACCTCTTCGCTTGTCTTTACCGTGGACATCGCCGATCAGCGTTTCCTTTTCCTCGGTGACGCCTCAAATGATGCCCTGACCATTACCACCGAAATGTTCGATGATTATCTCGAAAGTGATTTTGTTCAGACTGCACATCACGGCTACACAACCGGCTCCAGCGCTTATGCCGGCGTTGTGGCAGCATATCGACTTGCCGCTGCTCCCGTTGTTCTGTGGCCGGTTGGCGATAAAGATTATGCCACCATGTATACCCGCACATTTAGTGCATATCTGCAGAATGCAAGCTCCACAAAGGAACTTTTAGTAGCGGGCTCCAAAAATATCACACTCAATCTTCCCTATCGGATCGGCACAAGTTACTAATCTTTTCTCGGTCAAAAGGGACATAAAGAAAAAGCTCTCCCAACATCATCGAGAGCTTTTTCTTTTGTTATCCGCAAAATAGCTTTTTCGCTCCTGCACGGATCGTGCAGACCACTCACGAAAGGATCTCTAAATATCCATCGCGCAAACGATGCGCAGAGGATATCGACGGTTTCTCTGGCATCACTCGCGCAGAACGAATTCGCCGCGGGGAAATCTCCCCGTCACACCAAAAGCATTCGGCACCGGCGAACGCTCGCAAAATGCGATCTGCTTCCGCCAGTGTCATGGAGGGGGTGATTGTCATATCGGAAATACTCGGCTGCTGCCAATACTCCCCCTCCCCCTGTTCGCGTGCGTTTCTCCACATCGCTTCGGGGGCGGCAAAAAATTCCCGCAAAAGCGGAGGTGCCGCCGCCTGCAGCTTTTTTGTCAACGTAATCAGCGTCTCATTGGGTGCAAGGGCAAAGCGTTCCTGCGCCAAAATATCCCCTTCGTCAAAGCGAGGCGCCAATTTGTGCAGAGTAACTCCACTCTCGGTCAGTCCGCGCAAAATGGTGATGGGCATCGGCCATGCGCCCCGTCCGCAAGGCAGAAGCGCAGGGTGCAGGTTAATCCCGCGCAAACCGCCTTCGCGCATCGGAATACGATAGGCATAGCCGGCACTGACCATCAGTGTGCATCCTTCGTCTGCAAGCCGCTCCAACGCCTGTTCGGTCACACGATTCACCGTAAACGGAATCCCTCTCCGCTCGGCAAAACTTCGCACGCGGTCGTGGAAATCACAAACGCCATCGGAAGGAAAACTGTAGATCGCCATCACCTCAACGCCGAGAGAAGGCAGCATCTCCAAACAATCGGCAAACAAATCGTAGCCAAAATAAACAATTTTCATTGTCCCATCTCTGCTTTAATTCGATCAAGCTCGGCAAAAAATCCCTGTTCCACTTCACTGCGGTGATACCCGCGGCGATAGATCAGCAGATCGCGATAACGACGCTCGGTGGGGCGATTGAGGGCAACCAAACCGTGTCGTGCCAGCACGGCAGCAGGAGCGGGTGTATCCCAAATGAAACTGTTGGGCATGGCGTGCAGTACATCATCGCGGCTGGCACGGGAATAGACAAAAATACGCCGCGGACGATCGGTGAAAATCGTGCGTTTCGTCTGCGAAAAAGGCACTCCCGGCGCATACGGATCCCCATACGCCAACTCAATCAAATCATCCGGCAGGGGCATATCGGGCTCAAGCTTGGCCAAAGGACTTTCGGCAGAAACCAGCAACACAGGATGATAGGTAAAAATCTCTTCATGGCTCAGTTCGCGATCATTGAGCATCGACAAATATTGCGGCTCAAAATTGAGGTAATATCGCACAATCGCAAGCGTATAATTTCCTTCGACTAAATTATTGATTGCACGCATTGAATTTGTTTCGCGGAAACGAAGCGCACAGGCAGGAACAGGCGGAGCATCCCGCATCACACGGGTAAATGCCTCAACGATATAATCCGAGCGCGGCACCGAAATATTCATGCGCGAGGCCACCGATTCTCCCCCGCCCGAGAAGCGTTCCTCAAACTCATCAAATTGTTCAAGAAGCGTTTTGGCTTCCGCCAAAAACTCTTCCCCCTCAGGTGTGGGGGTAAGCCCTTTTGCCGTCCGGCGAAAAATAACCATGCCGAGCGATTCTTCCAGTTCTTTAATGCTGCGGGAAAGGTTTGGCTGTCCCATAAAAAGATTCTCTGCCGCACGGGTTACAGATCCGGTGCGCTCAACCTCAACCGCATATTTCAATTGAAGTAAATTCATAAAAACATCCTGCCTCTTGCGTAATATGTAGTCCAACACATAGGTAATATGTATATTTAGTATACCATATTTTTCGTCTTTTTGCAAGGAAGATTTAATTTTTCAGCAGATATTGGCATTTTTGCAAAAAGAACTCCACAAGCACCGGTACAGTCCGCAGTATCTGCGCCGATCCCATAACCTGCAGTGTTGACGGACATTCCACACATCACATAAAAACAGATTCTATTGAAAACCATCTCCTGCTTTACCGAAGATAATTGGGATATTTCCCGCAATTACTTGACTTTTTTCGGTAAAAATGATATAATATGATATCTATGAATATCAACCAGAAAGGTTATGGTATACAATTATGCAATGGACTTCTCTCAATGATCTGCGGGAGAAATATCTCTCCTTCTTCGAGAGCAAGGGGCATCTTCGCCTCCCCTCTTACCCGTTGGTTCCCCAAGGCGACAAGTCGCTCCTCCTGATCAACTCGGGCATGGCTCCCATGAAGAAATTCTTCACGGGTGAGGTCATCCCCCCCCGCAACCGCGTTACCACCTGCCAGAAGTGCATCCGTACCCCCGACCTTGAGCGCGTGGGGCACACGGCAAGACACGGCACCTTCTTTGAGATGCTGGGCAACTTCTCCTTCGGCGATTATTTCAAGGAAGAGGCCATCGCCTGGTCCTGGGAATTCCTGACCGAATGGCTGGAGATCCCCGGTGAGCTCCTCTGGCCCTCCATCTACGAAAACGACGATGAGGCCTATGACATCTGGGCCAACAAAATCGGTGTTAACCCCGCGCACATCGTGCGCCTGGGCAAGGCTGACAACTTCTGGGAGCACGGCACCGGCCCCTGCGGCCCCTGCTCTGAAATCTATTTCGACCGCGGCGAAAAGTACGGCTGCGGCTCTCCCGACTGCAAGCCCGGCTGTGACTGCGACCGCTTTATGGAGATCTGGAATAACGTCTTCTCCCAGTTCAACAACGACGGCAACGGCAACTACACCGAGCTGGCGCAGAAGAACATCGACACCGGTATGGGGCTTGAGCGTCTCGCCTGCGTCATGCAGGGCGTGGACAATATGTTCGAGGTGGACACCATCCGTAAGGTAATCGACAAAACCTGCGAGATCTCGGGCAAGACCTACGGCGATGATGCAGAGGATGATATCTCCATCCGCGTCATCACCGACCACTCCAGAAGCGCCATGTTCATGATCTCCGACGGCGTACTTCCCTCCAACGAGGGGCGCGGCTACGTCCTTCGCCGCATCATCCGCCGCGCCTGCCGCCACGGCAAACTGCTGGGCATCAACCATCCCTTCTTAGTGGACACCGTGAACGTCTCCATCGGCGAGAGCTGCGGTGCTTACCCCGAGCTTTCCGAGAAGAAGGAGAAAATCCTGAAGGTCATCGCCATTGAGGAAGAAAAGTTTGATGCAACGGTCGACGCAGGTCTGGCTATCCTCTCCGAGCTGATTGAGAAGGCAAAGGCCGCCGGCGCCGACACCCTCTCAGGCGACGATGCTTTCAAACTCTACGATACTTTCGGCTTCCCCATCGACCTCACCCGCGAGATCGCAGGCGAGGCAGGGCTTGCCATTGACGACGATAAGTTCAAGGCCCTCATGCAGGAGCAGCGCGACCGTGCAAGAGCCGCACGCGGCAACATCAGCGGCTGGTCGGATTCCTCGAAAGATCTGCTCAACGGCCTGCCCAAGACCGAGTTTGTGGGCTATACTGAGAACCACTGCGACGCTAAGGTTCTCGCCATTCTGGTGGACGAGGGTACGGTGGATGAGGTCTCCGAGGGTGAGTTCACCCTGATCCTGGACAAGACCCCCTTCTACGGCGAGGGCGGCGGCCAGGTAGGCGACGAGGGCGTAATCTGCGGCAACAACGTCATGGCAAAGGTGCTGGACACCAAGAAAACCGATGGCATTTACCTGCACATCTGTTCTGTTGCTACAGGAAGCATCCGCGTGGGCGACACCATCATGGCACAGATCGACATCGAGCGCCGCGCCGCTATCATGCGCAACCACTCGGCCGCACACCTACTCCAGAATGCCCTGCGCGAGGTGCTGGGCGACCATGTCGAGCAGGCAGGCTCTTACGTTTCTGACACCGTTTGCCGCTTTGACTTTACCCACTTCAACGCAATGACCGCTGAGGAAATTGCCAAGGTTGAACTGTTGGTCAACGCCGAGATCATGGCTGCCGGCAAGGGCTCCCTGACCGAGATGCCGATTGAAGAGGCAAAGAAGCTTGGCGCCATGGCCCTGTTCGGCGAGAAGTACGGCGATGTCGTGCGCGTTGTCCGCATGGGCAGCAAGTCCATCGAGCTCTGCGGCGGTACCCACTGTGCCAACACCGGTGAGATCGGTCTGTTCAAGATCGTCTCCGAGTCCTCGGTCGCCGCAGGCGTTCGCCGCATTGAGGCAGTCACCGGCTGTGGCGTACTGGCGCTGATCGCCCAGAAGGATGCCCTTCTCCACGATGCTGCCAAGACCCTGAAAGCACAGAACGTCAACGATCTGGTCATGCGCGCCGGTCAGCTCCAGGACGAGCTGAAGGCCGCTCACCGTGAGATTGATGCCCTCAACGGCAAGATGGCCGCCGCACAGGTGGACGATCTGCTCAAGGCCGCTCCCCAGATCGGCGCTGTCCGCCTGGTTCGCGCCCGCTTCGACGGCATGAACATGGATACCGTCCGCACCCTCAGCGATGCCATCAAGGCCAAGGCTGACGATGCTGTTGTGGTGATCGCCACCGTCAACGACGGCAAGATCAACTTCATCGCCGGCTGCGGCAAGATCGCGGTAGCCGCCGGTGCTCACGCAGGCAAGCTTGCCTCTGCCGCTGCCGCCGTTACCGGCGGTAAGGGCGGCGGCCGCCCCGACAACGCCACCTCCGGCGGTAAGGACGTAGCCCTGGTGGATGCGGCTCTCGATGCCGTTCCCGCCGAGCTGGAGAAACTGCTCAAATAATTCAGTTCTGTCCCAAACAAATAGAAAAAGAGCCTCGAAATGAATGTTTCGAGGCCCTTTTTCTATTTGCATCCAAGCCCACCCCATTACCAAGGAGATTAGCTGCCAATGTAAAAAAACAGGGCGGACCAAAGTCCGCCCTGTCGGGGTGCAGAATAAATCCTGCGACAAGTTTCGATTAGCCGGTGATACCCGAGCGCTCGATACCCTGAATGAGATAGCGCTGGCCGAAGAGGTACATAATGATCAACGGGAAGATGATCATCAGACCGCAAGTATTACGGATTGCCGAGTAATACAAGTTCTGACCTGCGTAGTTGGTTTGCAGGGATTTCGGAATGCTGATAATGTCGGGCATCAACGTCGTCTTCTGCGTGGTAAAGAACAGCGTGGTGTAGAAGTCGTCGGTCCACTGCCAAGAGAAGGCAAAGAGGAACACCGTGATCATCATCGGAATGGAAAGCGGGAGAATAATCTGGATAAATGTACGAAGCGTACCCGAACCGTCGATGTAAGCCGACTCCTCCAGCTCATCCGGCACACCGCGGAAGAACTGACGAAGCATAAAGATATACAGACCGTTCTTGAAGCCCAGACCACCGATCGACAGAACAATCAAGGGCCAGAAGGTATTGGTGAGGTTGATGTCGGTGAAAGGCAGAACATTCAGCGACTCGATTACACCACCGCCAAGCAGCTTGAAGATGCCGAGGATATCGAAATAGCGGAACTCCATAAACAGCGAGAGACGAAGCGTTTCGTGAGGAACAATCATCGTCAGGATAACAGCAAGGAATACGATGCCATTGCCCTTGAACTTAAACTTTGCAAGACCGTAAGCAATCAGGCAGCAGACGAAGGTCTGGATCAGAGCTGTGGACAGGGAAAGAAGGAATGTGTTGATAAATGCATCCCAATATCCAAGATCATTGACAATAGCCTTGTAGGTATCCAGAGTAAAATGCTTCGGAATCAGGCGGACCGTAACATCAACGAAGTCCTCCGGTGCCATGAAGGAACCGGAAATCTTCGAGAAGAACGGGAACAGGATAACATAAGAAATACCGATCAGAAGAACAAGACGGAAGATAAACCAGACAAACTTCTGCAGGAAGAAGGTCGAAATAAATTTCGCTTTCAATCTTTCCTTGAGCGGAGTTCTCTCAAACTCAACTCTGATTTTGTTCTTGGATTCCTTCATTACCGTGGGGGCTTTTTGCATATTTTGTGCGTCCATTTTTTCCCCTCCTTAATCCCTTCTCTGGTAGAAGACATATGCCGACATGACACCTGCGACCGCTGCAATAATCAGCATGACAATCAGGAAGTACATCCACGACATTGCCGAGGACAGCACATTACCGTCTGTCTGGGTATATACCTTTGCAATGAACGTCATAACCTGATTTGATTCAGAGGTGAAGGAGTCGATGATGGTATAAATGCCGTTTACCAGGATCATGGGGCTGATCATCGGGAAGGTAATCTTCCAGAAGGTTTCCCATGCGCTTGCGCCGTCAATCTGGCAGGACTCATAGATCGCGGCAGAAATAGACTGCAAACCGGCGAGGAAGATCAGCATCTGTACGCCGGAGCGATTAACAATATTATAAATATTGTTAATCATATCCGCAACATATTTAACAAGGTCTTTACCGACCTTCATGTTGGCGAAGAGCCGTTCGACATCAATGGCCGATACAAGGTCTGAGGCAACACTCTCACCCGAACCGTCGTTGATACCGCTTGCCGAATCCATATACTCGGTCATGGTGTTTTGTGCATCAATCGATTCGATCAAACCGGTGGACAGAATAACCGGGATAAAGAAGATTGCACGAAAAGCCGCACGACCAACCATCTTCTGGTTCAGCAGCACTGCCATAAACAGCGAGAAAATAACGATTGCGGGAATGTCAAACGCGAGCTGCTGCAGACCGGTCAGAAGCGTTTGAGCAAAGTCAGGATCGACGAAAAGTGCCTCTTGGTAGTTTTGGAAGCCAACAGGAATCAACTCAAATCCGCCGCCGATAACCGGCTTAATGCGGAAAAAGCTGAGACGGATGGACTCAAAAATGATGGGCACATAAATGATGAGGAAGCTAAGTACGAACGGGAGGACAAAGAACCACCCCGCACGCGCCTTGCGCTTATCAAGAGAAGCGTAACGCTTTTTTTTCTTTGCGGACTTAACCGCGGGTTTTGTATTCGTCATATGCACACCTCTCTTTCTTAGTTTACTCTAACATAGCCGTACGCAGACAGCGTATAGGTCTGACCGTTATCTTCAATCGTGACGGCAAAGTTGTTATAGTTGAGGTAGAAGATGATGCCACCCTCGTACGTTACCTTAACGATGCTGCCATCATCAGAGGTGTACTTGGTGTAGACATAGCCTTCGGGTTTCACAGACTCGGTAGAATCGGTATTCTCTTCCGGAACCTCCTCAGAAACAGGAGGAATATACTCCTCACCGTTTTCCTCGGCCTTACGCTTTGCGCGCTCTTCTTCCAGTGCAGCTTTACGGGCAGCTTCCTCTTCCTTGGCCTTTTGTGCTGCTTCGGCGTCGAGAACCGCCTGCTTATCTGCTTCAATTTCGTCCGCATCGGGTACACGCTCACCGATCAGGAACTCATGACCAACGATCAGCTTAGTTTGCAAATCCTTGGTAATTGCATTGAGTTCGTTGTAGCGTTCAACCACTTCATCAAACCAAATGTCATAACGAATCGAATAATACTTACTGAACTGGAAATCTTCCTTGAGTTCATCGGTATTCTGATAAGAAAGCGTAAAGTAGAGGCTTGCACCGTTTTCAATTGCTTTCAGGAAATCGTAGGCAATATCGCCCGCCATATTGATCGGCGTACCGGCAAAGCTAATCGAGCCATGGAGCAGAATACCCGTTGCCGGAATTGAATTGCTGGCCTTCAGGAAACGGCTGGAATCCAGAGGAACATTAAGCAGGTGGTCAACATAAGGCAGTGCATAAGCATTACCGACATCCGACATAACCTGATCATAGTCCTCGTCAAGCTTCTTGAGAAGATCAACCGTAAATTCCTTGTTATCCTCACGGTTGTAAGGCTCATCCTCATCAAAGTCTGAATTCAAATCGGATGCCAATGTGGATACCGAAATACCAACGGGATTGTATTCCTGATATTTTGCATTCAGCTTGGTATAGAAATAATCGAAATATGCAGGGGAGATTGCCAGCTCGCCGTACGACTCAAAGGACTGGTAGGTCGCACTGTAGTAGCGCTTAGAGGTATACTGATTGTTGATGGTCTTGACTGCATGCTTCTTGAGATTGAGCGAGTCGAAGAGTGTGTTGTAATCGGAATACGAGAAATCAAAGTCGGGGAAAATGCCGAAATCTTTTTCCTTCGCATACGCGACAAGATCTTCAAAGCCTTCGCTGCCACCAACCACTTTTTCCCACTTCAGATCAGAGGGAATTTCACTGTACAAACCGCCGTTGGCAAAACCGGTCAAACGGAAGTTGATGTTGGTAATACCCTCAGCCGAGAGTTCATCATACATCGTCTTGATATTGTCAAAGGTGGTCAGGGGAGTCATTACCCAGACAGGAACGGACAAGACCTTTTCCAGCGTCTCCAGTGCGCCGAACGATTCGATGTAAAGCGGGATATCTTCTTTTACATCTTCTTCGGTCAAGCGAGTGAGTACACCCGTCTTAAACCAATAGTCACGAACAGCAGCAAGGATACCGTAATGGGTAGGTTCATAGGTATCTTCCAGCCCCTTCTCTTCTGCGATCGTCTGATCGGTCAGCATAAAGACACGAAGCTTCAAGTTACCAACATACTTACGCTCGGAAACAACCGTCCAAGTTGCATTGGAACCAACCGAAATTGCATCACGGAGGTTATACGAATCTTTCGGGCGAGGAACGATTCGCGTGGTAACCGAATGGTACATATGCAGTGATCCGCCGTGGATAGAGGAAATCTCCGCCAATGCTTCGCCTTCTTCAATGAGAACGGCAAAGCCTCGGTCTTCCTTATATTCCTCACGAACCGTCTTTGTTCCGTCCACCGTCTGAATTGTCTCGCCGGTCTCGGGATCTACTGTTTCAACGATGTTGTCAACCTGCTTGGAGATGGTTTTCTCAACATTCTCGACCAAGCCGTAAATCGGCAGAGTCATCTGCTCAAAATGCGCACCTGAAATATTGTGATAAGCATAATCCAAGCCATAAAGCTTACTGGTCAGGGTAGTTGAGGAAACTTTGGCGATATCCTCAAATTTGATTGTCGTACCCGAACCATCAGGCAGGAAAGTATAACCGGTATTCGGGCTTGCACCTGCTCCCAGGTAAGGAAGAATCTGTACATCCGTCAGCTTATACTCGGATTCATCGAAACGCAGACCATTGAAAGGAACACGAATCATCAGACCGTCCTCATCGAGGGTATACTCGATAGCCAGACGGAAGAGTGCGGGAGCGCGGTCGGCACCTTCATACTCAACCTGTGCATGTACATCATCAAGCACTTCGTAAGTGAAGAGCGGGCAGTACTCTTTGATGTATTCCTCAACGGTTCTCAGCTCACCCATGGAGGCACTGACATCGAAAATGTAAACTGCCATCTTTTTGGTGATGGGGAATTTACTCTGCAGCTCGGTTGCCGCCTTTTCGGTTTCCTCCTTAGAAGGATCAAGCAAATCGTAGAACGCTTTAACCTTATCATACGCCCACTCATTATCGATGTAGGCGAGAATTTCGTTTTCCAGACGCTCCTTTTTGATCATACGAGGAACCAGCATACGAGTTTCCTCACGACCGATGGTGTACTCAACGCGCACACCGTTTTTAATGCTTTCTACATTGATCTGTCCGCGAAGAGCGGCTTCTTCATAACTGTAGAAATATTTTTCCTGGTCATTATCGGTATATTTGATAATAACCTGTGACATCAGCTGCTGTTTGATAGAAGCGGAGCCGTTGGAATCACCAATGTTGTAAGGATTGGTAAAAATCGTCTGGCCGGATGCCAGATTGGTACATGCAACTTCACCTGAATAATAATCGGCGTAAAGTCGGTAGCCGTAAAGATTTTCTACCATTACATCCATCGTCTTCAGCTTTTCTTCGTCGGTTGCATGTTTCTGTGTAGTGTAATTGATAACTTCATGCTCAACACCATTTTTGCCGAGATAAGTATCCTCGTCAACCATGGTGACTGCACTTACTTCAAAAACCGTAAGAGAACCGACCAACATCAACGCAGCTAAGAGGGCCGATATAATTCTAAATTTTTTCATTAAATCTTTCTCCTATCTGTCCGTTATAGTCGGTAGTTAATTTCGATAACGATATTCGAAATAAAGCTGACGATCTTACCCAACAGCGTCGTGAACAGGATACCCACGAACATAATGAAGACCATACCCACAACCGTACACAGTGAGATAACCAGGTTCTTGGTCAGCGTGTAATCGTGCGTTACCATCATACCGAAGAAGATCAACAGAATTGCCCAAATGAAGGAGAAGCTCGAGAGCAAGTTGATCATCGCGGTTTCGCTCGTGGTGACGAAGTTGGAAGCAATCGTAGCAGGGATAATCAGCAGCGGCAGGGGAACAAGGGAATAGGAAGTTGCGATGAAGATATCCTTAAAGCTGCCCTCGCCGTCAAACAGCGTAGTCAAGCACCAGTTTGCAGTCACCCACAGGAAGAGGGGGACCAATACTGCGATCGCCTGCGAGAAAACTGTGGTGTATGTACCGCGGGGGTTCATCACATAGCCTGTACCGATTGCCTGATAGAAGAATGTCAAAATGACAACCACCAGATAAATAACAGATGCGCGTACAGAACCGCGTTTTTCGTGCTTCAAATCCCAGAAACCGTCAAACGGATGCAGCATCAGGTGGAAGCCGAAGAGCAGCTCCTCCTTAAGTGTACGCTTGCCGCCCTTGGTCGCGGTACGCAGATTCACTTTCGCTGCATAACGGAAGAAGAGCACGAAGGCCACAATCAACACGATTGCAATCACAGGAATCAGCAGAACATATTTCTCAATCCATGCCTTGCGCAATTCTTTATACGCATTGGAATAGTTGGCAGTATCGTATGCAGACTTATAATATTCAATGGCTTCCTCATATTCCGCATTGCGATAGAGTGCCTGGCCGATGCCGATATAAGCGGTATCGAAGTTGGAGTTTCTCTTCAGAATCTCCGTCCAGTCATCGACAGCCAACTCATACTGACGGTTGTTCTGGTGCTCCAGAGCTCGGATAAGGATATCGCCGTACTCGGTGCGCTTGAAGACGGTAATGTTATCTGCTGTCTTGTCCAGCACAAGCATGGTACTTCCCTGATAAACAACCGCCTCGATAGAGGAAAGGTTGCCAAGCTGCTGACCTTTATCTCCGAATGCAAAGAGAAGATTACCATCAAAGTCGTAGGTAAAGATCTTCTGGCGCTTTTCATCGATAATAGACCAAGTCCCCTCGGGACCGACAGCAACATCTATAATCTTAGATGCACCGGTAATATCCGAAGTCACGCTGTTCGAAACCTGTACTTCACCCGAAGGAGCGAAGAAGCCGTTACGACGCATGATCTCAGCACCGGACGCGTTCAGCATCTTAACAGGCGCATAGTCACCACTCTTGGATGTGATTGCGGACTGCTGTTTGCTGGAATCAATCGACGAAGTGGTTACATAAATGAAACCCTCGTCGTTGATGGTAATATTGTTAAACTCGGTCGGAATAATCTCCGCGGTCAATTCACGCTGCTCCTTGGTCTGGAAGCGTCTCCACAGAATTTCCAGCGGATTGGCATCAACCTTCTGTGCACCGATAAAACCGGTAAACGTGCCTTCATCGGTCATAACAATAATACCCTGATAAGTCGTCGATGAAACAACGTAAAGTCGATTGTACTGGTCAACCGCCACCGCAACGGGCTTGTAGACAGCTCCCTCGGAAAAGAGCTCCGATTCAGGCTGAGGAATAATCTTGATGAAATTACCCTCACGGTCGAAAGTTACGATTCGGTTTGCATCGGTATCACAAACATAAATGATATCCTCGGTGACAAACACGCCGGAAGGCGCGGTCAATTCATCCGGAACACCCTGGTCGTTGATGAAAGTCTTCTCACCGATAGTAAACTTCAGCTTATAGTAGCGGTCGAGAACGATTACGCGGTTATTCTTTGCATCGACAAGATAAACATTGTTCTCATCGTCAACAAAGAGATCACGCGGATCATCAAATGCCTTGGAAAGTCCCATGTATGCAGAGTCAACCGTCATAACAGGCGTATATGCATCAGGAGAATTCAGCGGCATACCGTCGATGGAATAGGTGTATGTCTGGTAGGGCTTAGCCGCACTGATCGGCACTGCGAAAAGCATCATTGCAGCGAAAACCAATGCAATTACTCGAATGATATTTTTCATTGGTTTCCTCCTTAATCCTTCATGCCGCTCGAGCCCATGGTCTCGATAATGTTCGACTGCGAAATAACGAAAACGAGAATCGGAACCAACATCATAACAACGGTAGAGGCAGCACTTGCACCTGCGCGCTTGATACCGCCCGCCATAATCTGCTGGATTGCATAGTTGAAGGTTTTCAACTGCTCCGAGTGAATGTAGATCGATGCACCCTCGTTCCAAAGATCCTTGAAACGGTAGATGATAAGGGTGAGCCAGGCAGGCTTAACCATCGGCATTGCAATAACCCAGAAGGTCTTCAGCTCACTTGCACCGTCGAGTCGGGAGGACTCAAGCACCGCACCCGATACGTTGGTGTCCATGAACTGCTTCATCAGGTAAAGGCCAAGCGTTGATGCAAAGCCGGGGATAATCACAGCCGCATAAGTATCAATCCAACCAAACCAGGACATAACGATGAAGTTAACCAGCGAAGTAACGGTGGCGTGGAACATCAGCGAGGTACGGATGGTGGTGAACATCAGCTTTCCGCCGGGGAACTTGATCTTCGCAAAAGCGTATGCAGCCAGAGAAGCGAAGAACAGGTGACCTGCGGTACCGACTACCGAAATGAACACGGTATTGAAGATGTAGCGGGAGAACGGAACCCAAGAGTCATTCATCAGAGTGAACAAATCTTTGAAGTTCTTGAAGGTGGGCTTAACCACATAGAAGCGAGGGGGGAACATCCACAGCTCATCCAGAGGCTTCAGCGACTGCATGATGACATAAAGCATCGGCAGGAACATGAATGCACCCAGGATAACGAGCAGGAATACGATACCTGCATCACCGCCGGCCGAGCGGTTCAGGACAACTTTATGTTTTCTTGTTCTCAGTTTTGCCATATTATTGTCCCACCTTTGAGAGTATTTTCTTGACCAGCATATTTGCACCAATCATGATGGCGAAGAGTACGACCGCGATGGCCGACGCATAACCAACCTCGAAACGCTGGCTGCCGTAGTCTTCCAGACAGTGCATAATGGTATGTGCTGCGTAGTCAACCGAGGGAAATCCGCAGAGTGCGGTAACAACGCCGCCGAAACCGAAGGTACTGGTAATCGACATGATTGCACCGAACATCAGCTGGGGCTTCATGGAGGGGAGGGTGACATACCAAAGCTCTTGCCAACGGTTGCGGATACCGTCAACCGCACCTGCCTCGTACATCGAGCGGTCGATACCCTGAAGACCGGCGATGAAGGACAGGAAGGAGGTACCAAGCGAGGTCCAGAGGGCAACGACGATACAAAGGGGCATAACCCACTTTGCCGACTCGAAGAACTGGATCTCCTGGGTAATCAAACCGAGCTTAAGCAGAGTACCGTTGACCCAACCGTAAGCGTCACCCGAGAAAAGGGTACCCCAAATCAGGTAAACCTGACCCGAGATAGACGGTGCGTAGAAGATCAGCGTAACAACTGCGCGGATCTTGGGGGACAGCTCGTTGATAAACCATGCAACCATCAGCGACATCAAGTAAGATGCCGGACCGACGATAACGGCGAAAATGAAGGTATTCTGGCAAGCCAAAATGAAAATGTCATCATCCAGAAACAGACGGATGTAGTTATCCAAGAACAGGAATCTCGGAGGCTCGAGGAGGTTAAATTCGGTCAGACTCAAGAACATTGAGAAGACAACGGGAACAACAGTAAAGATGGTAAAGAGGATGACATAAGGTGCGACCATAAAGTATGCAACTTTATTGCGCTTAATCTCCTTCCACGTCCACTGCGCACGTGTCATGTCCTTGCGGGAAACCGCTTTCGGTGCTGCCGTTTTTTGTGACATTTGCGCTCTCTCCTTATTTCAGATTTCTTTATTAAATGATCGAATCGAACAGTTTATTCAGCAGGAGTGCCTTGCTGCTCTGCCTGAAGATCGGCCAACGTCTGACCAAGCTCAAGGGTCGGCAGACCGAACTCGCTTCTCTTACGTGTGATCTCCTTATTGATCGTCGGGATGTAGCTCAACAGCTGCTCCACGGGGTCTGCTTTGCTGTTGTAAGCAGCCAGGAACGCGAAGTTGGTATAACGATCCAAAATGTAAGAGCCGGGATAGTTCGGGATGGAGGCAAGGTTATTGAACTGCAGCTCCAGATTTTCCAATTCGGCGGTAGTCCAAGGCAGCGACTTCAGCGCCGTCTCATTTGCCGTTGCATGCTTAGCCGAAGGACCAAGGATTGCAACCATTTCATTGGAGTAGTCTGTCTGGCACTGTTCATCGACATGCCACTTCATAAATTCCCAAGCAGCCTCTTCGTTCTCACAGCCGGCCATCATAACGATAGCAGAAACCGTGGAAACCGAAACGTTATTGATGTTGCCGTCTTCATCCATAATACCGGGCAGCGGAACAAATTCCCACAGACCGCGGATTTCTGTTGCAAAGACGATCAGCTGGTTATATGTACCGTTATAAGCAGCGATACCGATCGGCATCTCACCGGTACGGAAGCGGTTTGCAAAGTCATACTTATAGGGGAAGGAATACATGGTAAACATATTACACATCATCTCAAAGGATTCAAGTGCAACATTCGAATCAAGATTGATGCGCATGCCGTTATCGGCAAAGAGTTCGCCGCCCATCTGATACAGGAACATCTTATAGTCCTTGGAAAGACCGATGGTCATATTGTTTGCCTGCAATACAGGAACCGCGGCAAGAATATCATCCCAGGTCTTCGGAATATCGATGCCAAGCTCAGCAAGAATGTCCTTGCGATAGAACATCATCGGGAAGCTTTGCGTCTCGGGCAGACCGTAGTAATGGAAGACGCCTTCGGCATCTTCAATACCCAGAGGCAGCATTGCTGCATCATTGAAGTCGACCAGCGTTTCCTCAAAATCTTCAAAGCCTTCGATGGGTTTGATTGCGCTTCGGATTGCATAGTTGATAACATCACTCTGGCCGAGACCGATGTAAACATCAGGACCCATGTTGGCCAAAACCGAGGGAAGCAGCGTACCGCCTGCAACCAGCTTCAGGTTAACGGATATCCCCGTCTTGGGAGTGAAATCGTTATTGATCAGGTTACGGATAACCTGTGTCTGGTCACGACCGTAAGCCAACCATACTTCAACCGCATCCGCATCGTTAGTCGTATCGGTAATTGCGCCCATACGGTTATAGTTACGGAAGAAGGACTGAATGAAGGACTGTACCTCAAAGCCAAATGCAGCAAAGAAACCGGCTTCTGCCTTAGGCAGTTCATTTTCTGCGGGCTGAATAACGATGTAATCGAGACGCAGGGGCTGTGACTTCATATCGCCAACCCAAGTACCCAGCGAACCGATATAAGATTTCAACTGTTCAAGATTCTTTGCGACCTCATCTTCATTGCCGCCCATACGGTCAAGCAGGAACGCAACCTTATCCAGTGTTGCGGTGTTGGAACCCTTGGTTCCCGCCAACTCGGTAAGCATTTCCGAAACGCCCTCAATGGTTCTCGACTGAATGATCAGGTCGATGATCGTATCGGGCATGATACGCGAGAAACCGTAGTCACGGTATTCGTCAGGCGTAGCACCCGTCAGCTTCAGAATTTCAAGATAGTCAGCGTTAATGCTTGCAAGAGAAGCATCGATATCGCGGATAACCTCGCCCATCTCACCAAGGGCAACCTCAAATTCGATGGTATAGGTTTTGCCTGCCTCAAAATAGAACTCAAATGCAGTCTCGCCGTCATTGAGCGGCTCAACCTGCCATTCGGTCGAATAATTGAAGCGAAGCTCAGTTGCTTCTTTAAACGGAATTTCTCCGTTGATACGAAGGGTACGCGAGACAAACATACCGTCAAGCAGATCCTGCTTGAAACGAGGGACGATCTGATACAGACCGCTCTCGGGCACTTCAAACTCATAGCGAATCCACTGACCTGCGTTCTGCCACTTATCACCGCCGATGGTATTCAGCAGACTGCGTGAAGCATCCTGCGGAACCGTGATGGCAGAAGTTCTATCCTCGATGGGATAGATCGTCTGCGACGACGTCGCGGTAGGATGCTCTGCCTGCAATGTAACAACACTGTCAGAAGATGCGGGCTGATAGCCCTTGGCTTCATACTCAGCCTGAATTTCAGCATAAGGCGTCAAATCCTCATGAACAACCAGCGAGATGGACTTAACCGTCATTGGCTCGTTGACTGCCTCCAGCGAGAGGATATTCTCCCCCTCTTCGAGCACAAACTCAAACGACTCGGTATAGAAGCCATCTGCATCGTGGAGCTCATATGTTCTCCATTCAGGCATCTGATTCATCGTCGGACGAAGCTCATTTCCGTCGATATCCGCAACGAAGAGACGTCCTTCTTCATCGGGCTCTTCATATTCATTTACCCACACTTTGGTCATGGTCAGATATCGAGCTTCCTTAAACGGAACCTTACCATTGATCATAAAGATACGCTCAATGGAGGCTACCTTTCCTTCATCGGGATAATACTCAAGCACGATACTGTACTTTGCCGTAGAAGGGATATTAACCTTCCAGGATACAGTGCCCGAACTCGGCAAATGCAATCCTGTCTGGCCGTCCCATGTCTTCTCAGACACCTCGGCATCCGTATTTTCTTTATCGTAATCAACCGCATTGATCACGATATTCTTTGAAGCTCTCGGAACATCTGCGTTTGCTTCCAAGTACTCCGCATACGAAATCGCATTAAGCAGCTCTCTGACTTCATCAATCGTCTGGTCAGTAACCGAAGTCTCACCGTCAACTGCGCTGACACCGAGAACCGAACTGCCCAAGACCGTAAGAATAGCCAGAAGAAGAGCTGTTAATTTTCTGAATTTCGCTTTCATCATTCACTTTTCCTCCTACCAAGATTTTTCCGCAAACTCACCGCAGGCGATAAGCTGCGAATGGGGGACAAAAACTTGCCATCAACAATGCCCTGCGGTTTTCCGCACCATGTCCAAGTTTATTCTTTCGCGCGGAAACCGAGAACCGGGCATTTCCACCTTTCTGTTCAATAGCTCCGCTCAACAATGCAGTGGCACTGTCCTGCGCATACTATTTATATGAAAGAATAAGCCGTGTTATTTGTTGCGTCCTCGCCGCCGACCACCCGAGACGCAGATTCACCGGAGGCCATATTTAAGCGAAAAGCGAGCACGCAATAACATTACCTATACGCCCTGAGATGCCAAAGCGCACAGCATTATTGGTATGCAATTTGTCTGGGAAAAGGCCCATTTTTCCCTTTCCACAGAAAGAAAAACCAGGGGTTTACGACGCGACACAAACAAGACATCGCAAAATACCCTAATTTTTCATACAAATATAATAGCACAGCCCTCCAAAATTGTCAAGGGCGGCAATATATACACACTTCTGTCACTTCAGCTTCATTTACCCATAATTTTGCTCTTTTTCACGTTCAAACGGAGAAGAAAAAGTCGTCATATTTTCAGCAAAAAGAGGAGGGATCAACGCTTTTTTTGATTAGTAAATATCATTTACGTTATTTTGCAAACATCCCCTTGTGAATTGGCATGTTTTCGGAGTTTTTCTCGCATATTTCTCCACTTTGCAACCATACAAAATAAAGATGTTAATTCTATTTACCCTTCCAATTTGCCTTCTTCTGCGTCTAAGTCTTTGTGTAATCTTGAGAAGCATGGTCAATTTGCACAAATTTGAGACTAAAAATTCTACACCTATACAAAATAGACAAATTGCACTTTTTTTGAAAAAATTCTCCGAAAAACTGCGGTTATTTCGACATGGACACGCAACATATGTAGATTTTTTACAGTTAAACCTATTTTTCCCATAATGAATTTTCATTTGAAAAACCATCGCAAATCCCAAACACAAGTTCCCCATTCTGCACAAGATTTATCTCAAAGCACCCCTACGTATTTCTCCAAACACCTTGACAAATTCATCATTATGTTTTATAATTATCTTACCTTTTCCCACATCAAATGATCAAACGAGGTGTAAATTATGTCTGCCTATTATCTTGGCATCGACCTGGGCGGAACCAACATTGCCGCCGGTCTTGTCGATGACAGCTACCGTCTGTTAGCCAAAAAAAGTGTTCCCACCAATGCAAGCCGCTCTGCCGAAGCTATCATCGCTGATATGGGCGATCTTTGCTTGGATCTGCTGAAAGCAAACCATCTCACTCCTGCCGATATCCGTTCTGCAGGTATCGCTTCCCCTGGTATTGCAGACGGAAAAACAGGAATGGTTATGTATGCAAACAATCTCCCCTTTCACAAAACCCCCATCTGCGCCATGCTCGCCAAGCATACCGGCATCCGGAACATCTGTCTGGACAATGATGCCAACGCTGCTGCCTGGGGCGAGGCTGTTGCAGGTGCCGCACAGGGTACGAAAAACTCGGTCATGATCACCCTCGGTACCGGCGTCGGCGGTGGTATCATCATCGACAATCGCGTATACTCGGGCTTCAACGCCGCGGGCGGTGAGCTGGGCCATATCGTCATCGAACACAACGGACGCCCCTGCTCCTGCGGACGCAAGGGCTGCTGGGAAGCTTACAGCTCGGCAACAGGCCTGATCAACCTCACACGCGACAAAATTGAGGAATGCATCAAAACCGGGCGCAAGAGCGTCATGATCGAAATGGCAGCAAACGCCCCTGTCTCCGGGCGAACCGCCTTCAACGCCATGCGCGCAGGAGACGAGGCCGGCCGTGAGGTGGTTGACACCTATATCGATTATCTCGCCTGCGGGCTGATCAATATTGTCAACATCTTCCAGCCCGAAGTCATCTCCATCGGCGGCGGCATCTCGAACGAGCGTGACAACCTGCTTAACCCGCTTCTTCCCTTGATTCAGAAACAGCAATACGGCGGTGGCGTTGTGCCCCAGACCGAATTTCGCATCGCCAAGCTCGGCAACGACGCAGGCATCATCGGTGCCGCTCTGCTGGGTATGCAAAACTAAACATACAACAAAAAAACGACACAATCTCAGATTGTGTCGTTTTTTTGTTGTTCAGACCACTTGAAAGGTATAGAATTTCAGATAATCGGTCTCGGGAACAGTGGGCAGGATAGGATGGTCTGGGGATTGCTGGCGCGCCTCGATTTGGCGGAGCGTGACCTGCGCATCGGCCGCCGCTTCACGCAGCATGGCACGGAAGTAGTCGTCCCGCATGAAATGCGAGCAGGAACAGGTCGCCAGATATCCGCCACGCGGAAGCAGCTGCATGGCACGGCGATTGATCTCCCGATAACCACGGATGGCACTTTTGACCGTGTCGCGGCTCTTGGTAAAGGCGGGCGGATCGAGAATGATCATATCATAATCGCAGCTTTTGCGCTCGCCCATCTCGGTCAGAAGAGCAAACACATCCGCACAGAGGAAATCCATTCGCTCGGTCAGCCCGTTGCGCTCGGCATTGGCGCGGGCACAATCGATGGCGTGCTGTGACACATCGACAGCCGTCACGTGTGCCGCTCCGCCTGCTGCCGCGTTGAGGGCAAACGCCCCCGTATGGGTAAAGCAATCCAGCACACGGCGGCCGCGCGCAAGGCAGGCAACAGCAGCGCGATTATACTTCTGATCAAGGAAAAATCCGGTTTTCTGCCCGGTAAAATAGTCCACCGTATAGCGCACCCCGTTCTCAACGATCTCCACCGTACCGTCGGTATCGGTCAAAAGACCGTCACCCGCCCAGAAGCCTGTGTACTGCTCCAGCCCCTCAAGCTCGCGAATTTTGACATCGTTTCGCTCATAGAGCACATCAATGCGCTCGCCACGGGCGCGCAGATCGGCGATCAGCAGACGATAGAGCATCGGCTTGATGCCCTCAATCCCCCGCGAGAGGCACTGCGTGACAATCACCGGTCCAAAGCGGTCAACCGTCAGCCCCGGGAAGGAATCCGCCTCGCCGAAAATCAAGCGGCAGCAGGCAAAATCGGCATCGCTCGCCATCACTGTGCGGCGATAATCAATTGCATATTTGATGCGGCGCGCCCAAAAGGCCTCGTCAAAGCGATCGTTTGCGTTGGTTGAGATCACGCGCACGCGGATCTTCGACTGCTCGCAGACAAATCCCGTTCCAAGGAAGCGTCCTTTCATCGAGCGCACCTGCACAAGCGCGCCGTTTTCGTACTCGCCCTCCACGGCCCGCACCTCTTCGGCGAACACCCACGGATGCCCCGCGCGCAGTGATTTTTCGGCTTTTTCGCTGATTTTGAAAACCGCCATGGACGGTGTAAGCTGTATTTCCATCATTTTCCTCGTTTGTAATCGTTTTTCTCGCCTATTATATCACAAACGAGGGAAAATTGCAAGCGTCAGTGCGAAATCAGCAAATAGCGCAAGCCGCCCAGCGACGCGGGTGTGTCGCAATTTTCATCGACACGCAGGTCATTAGCCTCGGCGAGCGCGCTCGTACTGACGTGATAACGGCGAGCGATCGACCACAGAGATTCATCGGATTCTGGATAGCAGACGGTAACAGCGCCGCCCTTCTTCCCGTCGCGCGGAGAATAGGCGGCATGCGAGAGGATTCTCCTCCGCTCGGCGCGCCCCAGGCGGAGAGCGGCACAAAGCTCGGCGTCGATCGTCACAACTGCGCGCTCCCCTTCCCCGTCGATCCGTGCCAACGCGCGGGTGACGGTCATCTCAAGCTCACGCGCGGTCGGCTCTGCCGCGCACTCAATCTCCTTTTTCCACGGGATTACCACCTCAGCCGTGCTGTATTCGCCGCCCAGCGCATAGACCAAAGTCACGCGGCAGCTGCCAGAGAGAGCTGCGCGCCCATGCGCCCAAGTGATCTCATCCGGCTGGGGCACCGCGCTCACGTCCTCGATGCGCGCGGCGGGATCAATCCCCAGAGATGCCACGGGATTGGTGGCTGTCATCGGCACCGCGTAGTTGCCACAGCAGAGCAGAGATTCGGGCGCAATCTCGCGGTAGGCGGCATTCTCGATCTCGCCGTCAAGGGCGTAGAGATCGGCAACTGTGGCAAGGGGACGCTCGGCTGCCGCCTCCACTGTCAGGCGAATCGCCGCGTCGCAGAGAATGCGATCCTCCTCAACGGCGGCGGAAAGATCACAGCAAATGCCCCATGCGCGCGCCGACATGTCTCCACGCGCGCCCTCCAGCGGCACGGTGCGGGTGAAGGGAATGCGGCAGACGCGGCGTTCGCTCTCGCCCTGCCCCCCCATCGGCTCGGCGCAGGTGATCAGCGTCAGGATCAGCTCACCACGGCACATGACCGCTCCATCCTCGGGCGTGACGTCGGTGATTGCAACCGCGCCCTCGGTGCTGACAATGCGCGTCTCACCCTCGGCGTCGGCAAGCGGGATATCCTCGGCGAGGTCGAGGGGCTGATCATCGGCGCGCAGGATTTGCATGGTATGGGTATGCTTGATCAGCTGTTCGAGGTGGGCGGGGGCGGCTTCCACCGTGGGGGTGAGGTCCTCCTCGCCGTAGGCGCGCATACGGGTGCGCAAGCGCAGGCGGACGTTGAGTTTGCGGGGCGCTGTGACGCGGCTGGTCAGCGACTCCACGCGGGTATCGAGGAATGGATCAATCCCCCGCGCCGCCAGATCGGGATCAACGGGCATACTGATCGAGTAGTCGCGCGCCAGCCGTGTCGAGTACATCCCGCCGTCCCCGCCCGCGTAGCAGACAAGGAAATCCACCGCGCCGTCAAACTCGGCGGCGTTGGCGGAGAGGTAGCGCGACTCGGTGTGTGGGGTGGCGGTGACGCGGAGCAGACGTTTGATCTCGGGGAGGTAGTCGGGCAGTGAAAAATCGGCGGTCAGCTCGGTGGCGGCGGTGCGATCGACCAAGGTGGTCGGGCAGAGAGCGGCGGGGGGCGACAGCGTAAAGTTGGCAGCTTGTTTTTCCATGGCATATTCCTTTCGTCGGGCAGATGTATTGTGGTACAGGATATGCGGCAACGGGACAGGATATGCGGGGGAACTTTTTTGAAAAAAAGTTTCCCCCGCCCCCCTTCAAAAAACTGCCGCATTTCGATCGGCAATATGTGGGAAGTTTTTCGGGTTTCCTAAGGGTTCTTTTTTCAAAAAGAACCCTTAGGCAGGGCTTGGGGCAGCGCCCCAAACGCAAAAAAAGAAGCCCCCTTACGGGGGCCCCTTTTTTATTGTGGTTAATTTTTCAATTAGCCGATGGTGATGTCCTTCAGAAGGGTCTTGCCGGTAGCGAGGTTGAACTCGACACCATAGGTTTCGCCCTCTGCGAGGTAACCATCAACCCACTCCATACCGTCGAAGTGTTCGAAGGTAAGGGTGATGGTACGATCACCGTCATAAGCCATGTTAATCTTCAGATCGTCGGTGCGGATAGCAGGATTGAATGCCAGCTCGCTACCGGGAGTGAAGGTAATGGTGATCATGGAAGCAGGAGTCCAAGTACCAACTGCTTCGTACTTGCCGTTAACCATCTTGTAAATGGTCAGGGAGTTGAACTTGGTAGCGGTTTCACCGTCAACAATGTTCTTGACAGCAACGGTCTTAGCGTCAGCGCTCTTAACGTAAGCGGGCTTCTCAGCCTCAGCCTTTGCAGCGTCAACAGCAGCCTTGTAAGCTGCAACAGCAGCATCAACAGCAGCCTTATCAGCAGCGTCAGCTACAGCAGTCTTAGCAGCATCCAGACCGGTTGCGTAATCAGGCAGGTAAGCTACGATCTCTGCGGTCTTAGTGGTCTTGTAAGCAGCCAGCTCAGCAGCAACAGCCTCAGCAACGTAATCAGCCATGTAAGTAGCCCAATCCTCGATGGACTTGGTGATGGTACCAATAGTCAGAGGATCAACGTCAGCAGCAACGGTCTGAGCGTTGATTGCATTGGTGATTCTGGTGTACCACTCAGCGATGGTGTACTTAGTAGAGGAAGACTTGAATGCGCTGGTGGAATAACCGGCAGCATCAGCAGTCTTTTCTACAGCAGCATCGATCGCTGCCAGAGCAGCGGTCTTAGCGGCAGTAAGCTCAGCAGCATCAGCAGCAGCCTTGTCAGCAGCAGTCTTAGCAGCTGCGCAAGCGCCTTCGAACCACTCAGCCTTAGCATCGATCTGGGTCAGGTAAGCCTGATCCTCGAGCGTGCAAGCGTTGATGGCATTAACGAAAGCAGCTTCCTGGTTAGCAACGGTGGTGCCGTTTGAGAGAACCAGAGCGTCGTCGTACTTGTCAGCAATAGCTGCGATCTTTGCGATAGCAGCGGTCTTAGCGTCAGCAAGTTCCTGCTCGGTAGCAGCCAGATCAGCAGCGATCTTGTCAGCCAGAGCCTTGTCAGCAGCAGCCTTGAATGCCTCAGCCTGTGCCATTACGTTAGCGGTGTTGCTCTGTGCATCAACCTTAGCAATGTACTCAGCAACGAGATCGGTCAGATCAAGGCCGTCAATGTCGAACTTGTCGAGAGCTGCATACTCATTGATTGCCTTAACGCCCTTGTACTTGTCGCAAGAGCCAAGGTAGATGGAGTGCCAGTACTCACCGGCCTTGTACTCGAAGTAAACAGTACCGCCGGAGCCGTAGCTGTGAGCGTTACCGGTGGTGTTAACCTGAACCCAGATAACTGCACCGTTAATGTCGGTGTAGGTGTAGAGCAGGTCGTTGTTGCTCAGAGCGATCTTGGTGTCAACGATCTTGCGGGATACACCGTTCTCGTCCTTGTAGAAGAAGGAACCAACGGTACCTGCCTTCGGGCTGTCAACGATACCGTAGGTATCCATGACAGGAGCGTAAGGAGCCTCAGGATCGGTGTTGTAAACGATGGCAGCGAGGTCATCGGTTACATTGGGAGCGTACTTAACAGTCTTGATGTTGTTCTCAACAGCGAGATCGCCGGTAACAACTTCGTTGATCAGAGTCCACTTACCATTCTTCTCGGCGTAGATTGCGCCCAGAGGAGTGATAACGTTGTAGGACAGAACATTTTCGGTGGTTCTGAACTCTTCCAGACCGCCAACAACGGTCTTGGTTTCGAATTCACCGGAATTCAGGTTGAACAGGTTCTTGTAGGTGTAGGTGCCTACGCCATTAGCATCCCAAGTAACGGTACCGGTGGTGCAGTCAGCGAGAGCGCCAGCAGACATATGCTTACCGGATACCATGTAGTAGGTGTAACCCTCAGCTCTGTGGTCGTCATCCCACTTGCCGGTGTACAGAGTCTTGTACGAAGCGTTGGGAGCGAAGAGGAGGATGATGTCATTGTTGTACTCGAATACGTAAGCAGCTTCGCTGTTTACAACTGCGCCGTCGGTAGGAATACCGGTAGCGGTACCAACGCCATCGTTACCGATGCAAACGATGATGGACTCCTCATGGAGCTGCATGGGTGCGCTGCCGCCGGGAGCATTGTAGTTGGTGGAACGGCCGTTGTAGTAAATACGGTTGGAAGCGTAGTTACCGGAAACAGAGCGGGGAGTATAGATGTACTGAGGCTGAATGTAGGTGTTTACATTCTTGCTACCCCAGTAGATAGCAACGTCGGTGCGGATGCTGTAAACGCCGTCATCATCAACGTCGGTTACAGTGTAGAGCATCTGACGATTGCCGTTGTCAAGGTCATAGGTAAGAGTCTCGAAGAAGCGTGCAACGATGATCTTCTGGAGAGTCTCATACTGGCCTGCGCCCAGAATACCGATACCGGTGAACTGGAAGTTGAGAGCAGCATAGTCAGCAACGAGTTCGCCAAAGGTGTCGAAACCGTTGATGGAGCCGATCTTAGCAACGACCTCAGTGGTCTCGCCGTCAACCCAAGCGTTTACGAGGATGTTGCCATCTTCGTCAACACCGAGGATATCACCTTCGTAGGTGTAATAAGTGTAGGTCTTGTCAGTGTCAAGGCCTTCTACGCCGTAGTCAAAGAACATCCAGCTGCCGGAGACAGCGCGGGTATCCTGCTTTGCAACGTCAACAACGCGACCTGCAAGAACAACATAACCCAGATTCAGGTAAGTGCTGTTTGCAAGGCACTCGTAGATAACGCTGTTGTAACCGTACAGTGCGAGATCCTTGTCGAAGTATACGAGGTCATACTCAGACTTGGTCTCAACATAGCGGCTGTCAGTTACATAAGGACGATAGCCCAGTACCAGAGGAGCTTCCTCACCCTCGAGGGTTACGGTAGCGTTCTTCCAGTAGTAGGTCTCGGTCTTGCTGTCATAGGAATAGGTGCCCTGGTTGAGAGCGGTGACCTTTGCATAGGTCATGGCAGTCTTCTCGATCGTGCAGAATACACGACCCTGAGGATTGTACCAGTAAACGAGGTAATCGCCGGTCTTCGGACGACCGTCGCCGATAAAGTCAACGCTGGACTGAGCAACATAAGTCTTGTAGCCATAAGTACCGTCGGAGACTTCACCCCAACCGTCAAGGCACTTGTTGTTGATCTGAATATCGTTGCCCTTTACAGTGGTAACGGTATCGAAATCAAAGGTGTTAGCGTTCTTATCATAGGTGTAGTAAGAACCGAAGGAGTAGGGGATGTAGATACCACGATCCCAAACGCCGTCATCGTTGTCGTCGAACAGGGTGATTTCGCAGAACTCAACATCATTGAGAAGCTTGCTGACATCGGTAACAACACCGAAGAAAGAGGTGTTGATGTCATTGCCAACTGCGTACTTTGCAAAGTCAGCGTCGGTAGCTACACGGTAGCCGGTGCCAACCTTTACATAGTAGGTGTTGGTCCACTGGTTGTACAGCAGAGCGATCTCACCGGTTGCGCTCTCGGGATCGAGAATGTTGAACATCTCGTCGTAGATGTAGTAACCGCCGGTGGTGCTGGTCTCGCCCTCATACATCGAGTGAACGATGATCTCAGGGTTACGGTTTGCGTAGGTCTTGTTGTTGAGGTTGGTGTACTCATCAACGAGCTTGTAGGTGGTACCGTCAAGCTTGATAAGGTTGCTGCCCATGTTGTGGTACAGAGCACCTGCAGTGATCTGCTTGTCATCACCGTAGTTCTGAAGAACGGTGGACTTGCAAGGCTCAACAATGTAGGCGTTAGCAAACTTGTCGAAAGACTTAACAACATAGGAGTAGCCGAGTCTGTACTCGGATTCCTTCTGGTCCATGCCGAGTTCCTTCTCGGTCATGTGGATAACTGCGTCGAGGTTGTAGGTGCCGTCCTCGTTGATGGGAGCCAGAGCAACGTACTTGTCGTACTTTCTGCCCTTGCCCTCGTAGTCAACGCGGTAAACACGCTCTGCACCAAGCAGCGCCTGCAGCTCGGTAGCAACTACGACGTAGGTCTCGGTCTGAAGACCGAATGCCTTGGTGGCGAAGTCAGAGCCATCCTTGCCTGCAGTGAAGAACAGGTTGTAGATGATCTGGAACATCTGGCCACGGGTCAGCTGAGTGTCACCTGCGAGCTCTTCCAGACCTTCGGTCAGGCCGAGTTCTTCAGCGGTGTTAACAAAGCCGGTGGGGTATACGAGCTGCTTGTAACCGAGGGCGCGAACTGCCATGGTCAGAGCCTGCTCATAGGTGATGGGGCCTTCGGGATCGAAGCAGTTGTCGCCAACGCCTGCGATCCAGCCCTTACCCTCTACGATTTCGTTATCAGCTACGTATGCGATTGCACCGTAGTACTTGGTAACGTCATCGAAGGGAGTGGTGTTCTCAACGACCTTATTCCAGTAAGAGTCGTCTACTTCACCGGTCATGATACGTGCAACCAGAAGAGCCATCTGGTAACGAACAACCTTGTCCTCGAGGGCAAAGTCGATTACGTCATCAGAAGTCCCCTTGACGATGCCGAGCTCGGCAAGCGCCTCAGCTGCTGCGGTGTAATCATACGTAGCAGCAGTCTCTTCTGCAGCAGATACCGTGACCATGCCGCCCACGACCATCATCATGGCGAGGACGAGTGCAAGAAATTTCTTGAAATTTCTCATGGTTGGTTTTCTCCTTCAAAAATAATTATTTTTTCAGGTGAAACTGCTCTGCGTTCAACTGCACTTCCGGGGTCCGAGCAGTTCGCTCATACCCGATGTAGCCAGTATCGGGTATCTACCCGATCCACGGATGCACAGCATCCCACAGAGATTTCCCTGTGAGCATATGATACCCTATCAAGGGATTTTTTGCAAGACATATTCCGCATTTGTAACGCTTGTGTAATACTAAACCCACTTTAATATTAAAAATTGCGTAAAAAAGCCGCCGATGTGGGCACATCGGCGGCTCTCAAGATGTAAAATCAGGTCCAGTCAGCATCGCTCCCGCCCGCAGAAGGGGGGACCGGCGCAAGGTTGGGGGTGCGTTTGCGGATGGCAAAAAGCAAAATCGGCAAAGCCATGCTGAAAAAAATACTCAGCAGCAGGAAAAGCACAGCATTCTCGGGAGCAAACAGCGAGAAAATCTTCCAATATATTATATATATCACAACATTGTAAGCGATGGCAATCACATAATAGAAAATCATCCCCACGCTAAACGTTCCGTAGACCTGCAGGGAATCGCCCACCGAAAGCTCACTTCCGCTCTCCAATATCATCGAAACCGTCTGCACAAGCACAACGCCCTCCAATACAAACAAAGCAAGTATTAGCGTAATAGCACCGCCCAATGCCAAATGGCGCCAAGGCCAGGGCTTTTTGCCCAATTTCGGTTTTTGCTCGGCCAGCTGTCCCAGCCGATAGCTTGATGCGAAGGGAACAAATCCCATCCAAGTGTGCCCCAGGCCACAGGACTCAGACATGTTCTTGATCGCAAGCCCTTGCAGCACATACATCACCACACCAACAGCAAGGCAGCCCAAAAGGATAATCAAATATACAATCAAAAAGCCAACAGTGGCAATTCCAGCAACAGCGTCTCCCATGATAGACCCCCATAAATTAGATTTCCGTCTAATTGAGTTTTTGATTTAGGCATCATTTTTTCGAACAATCTAATCCATACCCAATCTCAATTAGATTCCAGTCGAACGATCTGTGTCTCTACAAACACAGTATAGCATATCAGCCGCAAAAATGCAAGTGTTTTGGCGCGAATTGAAAGAACGGGGTGTCGTGCACAGCACGACACCCCGAAAATCAATCCAATCAGCCGAGTCTCTTCTCCAGAGCAGCCAGCTCTTCCTTCATCTCTGCAGGAACGCGGTCACCAACCAGAGTGTAGAACTCCTTGATGTTGGCCAAATCTTCCTTCCAGGAAGCAGTATCGATGGAAACCAGCTCGCGAATGGTATCAAGGGTAACATCCTCGAGACCTTCGATGTTGATGTCCTCAGCCTTGGGTACGAAACCGATGGCAGTCTCAACGGCATCAACCTTGCCCTCGCAGCGAGCGAGGATCCACATCAGAACGCGCATATTGTCGCCGAAGCCGGGCCAGATGAAGTGACCCTCGTCATCGGTACGGAACCAGTTGACGTGGAAGATCTTGGGTGCGTTGGGAATCTTCTTGCCCATATCGATCCAATGCTGGAAGTAGTCGCCCATGTCATAACCAACGAAGGGACGCATTGCCATGGGATCGCGGCGAACGACGCCG
Organism: Clostridia bacterium; assembly: GCA_017407835.1. Taxonomy (GTDB): domain Bacteria; phylum Bacillota; class Clostridia; order Oscillospirales; family CAG-272; genus SIG693. Next base: position 27,673 of record JAFQVV010000027.1, on the reverse strand, counting down.
ACAGCACCTGCAGCAGCTGCAGTGGTCTCGGAGGCCATGATGGAGCCAACGAAGGCACCATGCTGCCAGTTGAAGGACTGGTAAACCAGGGGAGCGGTCTTCGCACGGCGCCCACCGAAGACGATAGCGGAAACCGGAACGCCGTTTGCGTTCTCGAATTCAGCGGACAGGCAGGGGCAGTTGACAGCCTTTGCGGTGAAGCGGCTGTTGGGATGTGCGCCGCAGGTGGACTTATCCTTCTTGTCATACTTGGTGTAGTCCCACTTGTTGCCCTTCCAGTCGATCGCGTTTGCGGGGGGATTGTTGTCCAGGCCTTCCCACCAAACGGTGTTGTTGTCAAGATCATGCACCACGTTGGTGAAGATGGTGTCCTTCATGGTAGTGTGGAGTGCGTTGGGATTGGACTTCTCGTTGGTACCGGGCGCAACGCCGAAGAAGCCGTTCTCGGGGTTCATTGCCCACAGGCGGCCGTCCTCGCCGACGCGCAGCCATGCGATATCATCACCCACGCACCATACCTTGTAGCCCTTCTCGGCATAAACCGTGGGAGGAATCAGCATAGCAAGGTTGGTCTTACCGCAGGCAGAGGGGAATGCGGCGCAGATGTACTTGGTCTCACCGTTGGGATACTCGACACCCAGGATGAGCATATGCTCAGCCATCCAGCCTTCCTTGCGGCCGAGGTAGGAAGCAATGCGGAGTGCGAAGCACTTCTTGCCCAGCAGAACATTTCCGCCGTAGCCCGAGTTGATGGACCAGATGGTGTTGTCCTGGGGGAAGTGGCAGATATAGCGGTTCTCCTCGTCGATGTCAGCCTTGGCATGCAAGCCCTTAATGAAGCCGGCATCATTACCCATAGCCTCCAGCACCTCGGTGCCGACGCGGGTCATGATGAGCATGTTGAGCACGACGTAGATCGAGTCGGTGAGCTCGATGCCGTACTTGGCAAAGTCAGAGCCGACGATACCCATGGAATAGGGGATAACGTACATGGTTCTGCCCTTCATCGAGCCGCGGTAGAGCTTGGAGAGCTTGTGGTAGCACTCGTAGGGATCCATCCAGTTGTTGATGTTGCCTGCATCTTCCTTGTTGGTGGTGCAGATAAAGGTTCTGCCCTCAACGCGAGCAACGTCATTGACTGCAGTTCTGTGCAGATAGCAGCCGGGAAGCTTATCCTGATTGAGCTTGATCATCTCGCCGGTCGCGATTGCCTGCTTGCGCAGTTCTTCAGCCTGCGTCTCGCTGCCATCAATCCAAACGATCTGATCGGGACGGGTCAGAAGAGCCATCTCCTCAACCCAGTTGCGAACATAAGTATTTTTGATTTCCATGTTCTATCTCCTTGCATGCAAATTATTTTTCATTGAAAAAAGGGATATGTAAGCCCCTCGTTATCCATTTTAATTATACACGATATTTTGCAAAATTGCAAGAGAAAAAATGCATTTTTTCCTCTTTTAACATCATGTTAACATCTTCGGCGGTCTTTGCGGGAATGTATGCGCAAAATGACTTGCACTTTGGCGTTTTTTGTGCTATAATTAAATAATACGAAGTGTTTTTTGCGGAGGTTTTCATCATGTCCATCGAACATGTGCGTCATGCACTGGCTCAACACGGCTTGGATACGCAAATCATTGAGTTTTCGGTTTCCTCGGCAACGGTAGCACTGGCTGCCGAAGCCATCGGGTGTGACAGTGCACACATCGCCAAATCTCTGACCTTCCACGGTGCTGAGAATACTATTCTGCTGGTCACCGCAGGAGATGCAAGAATTGATAACGCAAAATTCAAATCGCAGTTCGGCTGCAAGGCAAAAATGCTCTCTGCCGAGGAGGTAATTGCCGCCACCGGTCATGCAGTGGGCGGTGTCTGCCCCTTCGCTCTGCCCGAGACAGGCGTCGAGGTCTGGCTGGACGTTTCCCTGCGCCGCTTTGACACGGTTTACCCCGCTTGCGGTTCATCCAACAGTGCAATTCCTCTTGATTGTGATACGCTTTTCACCATATCGGGGGCGGCGGCATGGGTGGATGTCTGCCGCGGTTGGCAGGAAAGCGAAACATGAGTGGGTATATCGTATGGTTTTTGCAGGCCGCGCTCCCTGCTCTGCTGCTGTTGATCATCGCCTTCTCGGTTTTCCTTCTTATGCGCAATATTCGCCGCCGATGCGGAAAATCGGTAGCTCCCCTCTCACCTTCAAAGTTGATTCTTGACCTGCTCATTGCGGGAGATATTTTGGTCACACTGATTTTGACGCTGGTTACCTACCGCGATGTGCAACACCTCAGCCTGCAGTTGATTCCCTTTTTCAGCTGGCGGCAGGCATGGCACAGTTGGTCAGCCTCGCTTTTCGAGCAATTGTTTTTGAACATCGCAGTCTTTCTCCCCTTCGGTCTGTTGACTGCAATACGCTTCCCTGCACTTCGGCGGATTTGGCGTATGGCACTCACCGCCTTTTCTTTCTCTCTGGTGATTGAAGTAACACAGCTGATTCTGCGCCGCGGCGTGTTTGATGTGGACGATCTTTTCTGCAACACGCTGGGCGGACTGCTCGGCGGCACACTGATTTCGTTCATCTGTGCCCTGGGGCAAAAGCGACCGCGCACGGCATTCTGCCCCCTCCTGCCTTGGCTGGCAAGCGGTCTTGCCTGTGCTGCTCTTTTCGGCGCATATGCCGCACAGCCTTACGGCAATCTTGAGGTCTCCGCCATCCCAAGGCACGCGATGCGCAATGTGACCGTCACAGTCGCCGAAGGGGTTGCCGATACACCTTCTCCCGCAACCGCCGCCGTTTATGCCGCACCCAGTTACACCTCGGACGAAGCAGCGGATTTCGCTCGCTCAATCTTCACCGCAATCGGTGCCGACATGACCTATTTCCGCGCCGACGACTACGACAGCGAAAGTTGGTTCACCAACTCGCTCGGGCTGATGTGTCAATTCAACCGTCTTGACGGAAGCTTCACCCTCTCGCACACTGCAAACGGTAAACATCCCGCCCCCGAGGATCCGACCGAAACTGAACTCCGCACGTGGCTGACCGCGCTTGGGTTTGATCTGTCTGCCGACACCGCCGCTGCGGTATCGAGTGAAGATGAGGCGGTTTGGCAAATCGGGCATCTTCGCTGCACCATCCGCACCGATGGGCGATGGACCATCGAAGCCGAGCCGAGTGAACTGCGCGCGGTCGCCGAAGTCCCGATTCTCTCCGCCGATGACGCAATTGAAGCCATCCGCAGCGGTACCGGACTCGGCCGTTTTGACTTCTCCGCGCTGGAAATTACTTCCCTTACCCTTACGCAGCGGACCGACAGCAAAGGCTTTCTGGTCCCCGTCTGGCAGACCCAACTTCTGTTGGACGGCACGCTGCGTGTAACCGTGATTATCCCCGCAATGCAATAATCCCAATAATATTGTACGAAAGAGAGATTTGTCATGGCAAAAAAAGCCACTGAAAATGCCAAAGCACAGTATAACAACCAGTCGATCACCATGCTCAAAGGTGCCGACCGCGTGCGCAAGCGCCCTGCCGTCATCTTCGGCTCGGACGGGCTTGAGGGTTGTGAGCATTCCTTCTTTGAGATCCTCTCCAACTCGGTTGACGAGGCGCGCGAGGGCTACGGTACAACCATCAAGGTCACCGCTTTCGCCGATCATTCGCTGGAAGTGGACGACCACGGCCGCGGCGTCCCGCTCGGTTGGAACGAAGCCGAGGGGAAATTCAACTGGGAGCTGGTCTACTGCGAACTCTATGCGGGCGGAAAATACAACAACAACGATGCCGATGCTGCCTATGAATATTCACTGGGACTGAACGGTCTGGGCGCCTGCGCAACGCAGTACAGCTCGGAATATATGGAAGTGCGCTCCTACGACGGCGAAAATCTGCACAAAATCAGCTTTGCCAAGGGAGAACCGATCGGTGAGTTGGAAACCATCCCGCTTGCCAAAAACGAGCGCCGAACGGGTACGGTCATTCGATGGAAGCCAGATCTTGAGGTATTCACCGACATTGCCATCCCCCATGAGTTTTTCTACAACACTCTTCGCCGCACATCGGTCACCACTGCGGGTCTGAACTTTGAGCTTCGCCTTGAACAGAGCGACGGCTCCTTTACCGAGCAAAGCTTCTGCTACCCCAACGGCATCTCCGACTATATCGCCGAGTTGGCGGGTGAAGCTGCTATGACTGCCCCCGTGCTCTGGAAAATGGAAGCGCAGGGTCGCGACCGTGAGGACAAGGAGCCCTACAAGCTGCGTGCTGAAATCTCCTTCTGTGTCTCCAATACCGTCAATGCACTGGAATATTATCACTGCTCCTCCTACTTGGAGCATGGCGGATCTCCCGATAAGGCAGTGCGTTCTGCTTTTGTGTACGCGCTGGACAAATACATGAAGGCGAACGGAAAGTATAACAAAAACGAATCCAAAATCACCTTCAGCGATATCGAAGACTGTCTGGTCCTGGTCATCAACTCGGTCTCCACCCAGACCTCCTACGAAAATCAAACCAAAAAAGCCATCAACAACCGCTTCATCGCCGAGGCGCTGACCGATTATCTCAAGCAGAATCTTGAGCTTTATCTGATCGAGAATCCCACCGCCGCCGAGGTTTTCGCCAATCAGGTTCTGGTCAACAAGCGCAGCCGCGAGAGTGCAGAGAGTGCTCGACTCAACCTCAAAAAGAAGCTGTCGAGCAACATGGATATTTCCAATCGTGTCGAGAAATTCGTCAACTGCCGCTCCAAGGATCCCGAGCTGCGCGAACTTTATATTGTGGAGGGTGACTCGGCGCTGTCCTCGGTCAAGCTGGCACGCAACGCTGAATTCCAAGCCGTTATCCCCGTGCGCGGAAAAACCCTCAACTGTCTTAAGGCAACCTATGACAAGATCTTCAAAAGCGATATTATCCTTGATCTGCTGCGCGTGATCGGCTGCGGTGTCGAGCTCAAAGGCAAGGTGAAGGGTGACATTGTCCCCTTTGATCTTGCTTCCCTGCGTTGGTCAAAGATCATCATCTGTACCGATGCCGATGAGGATGGGTTCCAGATTCGCACCTTGCTGCTGACCTTCTTCTATCGTCTGCTGCCTACGCTGCTGGCTGAAGGAAAGGTTTTCATCGCCGAATCTCCGCTTTTTGAAATCACCACCAAGGATGATACCTTCTTTGCCTATAACGAACCCGAAAAGGCAGAGATACTTCACCGTCTGGGCAATACCAAATACACCCTTCAGCGGTCAAAAGGTTTGGGTGAGAATACACCGACCATGATGTCGCAGACAACCATGAACCCTGCCACCCGCCGTCTGATCGCAGTCACCCCCGCGGACGCCCGTGAAACCGAGATTATCTTTGACACACTGCTCGGTGACAATCTCCCCGCCCGCAAGGCCTTCATTGCCGAGCACGGCAGCGAGTATATGACAGAAGCGGATATTTAAATGTTTAATTTACGCGGGGGAGGGGGAGCCTTTTGAAAAAGGCACCCCCTCCCCCGCACCCCCTTCCCCGCGAAAACTTTCACAAATATGTATTCTCTTTTCTGTGAAAGGCACATAAAACAAGCCGCGTGCTGTGATTTCAGCACGCGGCTTCTTTTTATTCCACCGGGATAATGGTGATCTCGGCGGTATTGAGGCAGTGGGGCATGGTGTAGAGCTGATCGTACATGGCTTTGGGCATGGTGATGAACTTCACCGTATCGGGCCAGACAATGCCGCCGGCAATGGATTTGACTTCGGCGGGGAGCACCACGTCGGTGGCGGTACCGTTGTAGGCGATCAGAACGCCGTCGCCTACGATGACGAACTCATCGGTCTGGGACGCGAACCAGGGGGAATCTTTGAAGGGCTCATGCCCGTAGTAATAGCCGTGGATCCGTTCCACCGTGCCGGGGATCATCAACATGGTCAGGGAGGGGCAGTCGGCAAAGGCATTATGCTCTATGGTGGTGACACCCTCGCCGATAATGGCGGTAGTCAGGCTGTCACAGCAGTAAAAGGCCGCCGCACCAAGATAAGTGACACTGCCGGGGATGGCCACCATGGTCAGGGCATCGCAATCCTTGAAGGCCATGGACCAGATCTCGGTAAGACTGTTCGGCAGGCGGATCTCAGTGAGGGCCTGGCAATAGCCGAAGGCAAATGTTCCGATGATCTCCAACCCATCGGGCAGCTCCACCCGGGTAAGATTGCGGCTGCCGGCAAATGCGCCCTGCGAGATGTTCTTCACCGAGTCGGGCACGGTGAAGGAGGTCGCGTCAGAGGCAACCGGATAGGCCACCAGGCGGGTCATATCCGCGGAATAAAGGACGCCGTCCACGGCACAGTAGGCGGTGTTGCCCTCCTCCACCGTGAATCCGGTACAATTCCCCGGCGTATAGAAGGAGCCATCCCACAGCACATCCCGGGGGATCTCCACCGCTTTGGGCTCGGCTTTGTCCTCTCCAAACTGCTCAGCGAAGAACTTCTCCAGCGTTTTGTCCCAGTTGATGGGGGTGGTCGTCTCGGGGGCGGCGGTGGTAACGGGGGTAATGGTCAAAGAGTCAGTGGTGGTCATGGGGGATGTCTCCTCAGTTATGGGCGCATCGGTCACGGGCTCGGTGGTAACGGGAGGTATGCTCTCCCCGTCCACGGGGGGATTCTGCTCAACCGGTGCACAGGCGGCAAGCAAAAGTACAAGCAAACAAAGGGAAATCCATCGACGCATTGAGAAAATCCTCCTTTTCTGTCAAAAATCCTTGGTATATTAGACGCAAAAAAAGCGAAATTGTTCCCTGCCGGCAAATTTTTTTCAAAAAGCAAAAGGATGCCGTGCAAAAACGGCATCCTCTTACACATTACATCTTAGGCCCGTGATAGCCGGCCTCGGTCAAGCGCGCTACCGCCTCTTCATTGCGGTCGACACGCAGAATAATGCAGGCATCGTCACCTTCCTGCGAAATGTAGGTATACATATACTCAATCTGAATATCCTCAAGCAGGCGCAGAAGGGCAACCAATCCGCCGGGCTTATTGGCAATGCAGACAGAGAGCACCGAAGTAATTGAAGCGGTGATACTGTTCTCACGCAGAATGGTCTCCAGACGCTCGGGATCATCAACAATAAGACGCAGAATACCAAAACTGGTGGTATCAGCCACAGACAGTACACGAATATTGATGCCGTTCTGCGCAATAATATCGGTTACCTCGGACAGGCGGCCGCGTCTGTTTTCAATGAAAATCGAGATCTGTTTCGTAATCATACCGTTCCTCCTAAATTTGATCAGACAAGCTCAAACCGCAAAGGGCGGAGCAATCTTCTGATTGTATTATATCAAATCGCGCTTTTCCCGTCAAGGGAAGCATAAAACATTTTGGGAGATGATTTGATCTGACAGGCAGCTTCTTTGCCGAAACTCTGCAAAATTTACAGAGCAGCGGCATTCTCAGCACCAAGGGAATAGGCCTTCAGGTTGACCTCGGTAAACTTCGGGGGAACGCAGGCCGTAATGGCAGCACGGATTGCTTCATCACTAAAGCCAAGCACCTGGCCGGCCAGGCCGATGAGCGCCACATTGGCGGCCTTCTCACTGCCTGCTTCGCGGGCAATGGCCAGGGTATCTGCGGCAATGATCCGCACGCCCTTAGCCGCGATCTTCTCCACCAGCGCGTCGGGATAAACCGACGCCCCCGTCACCACGGGCATGGGATTGATGGACTGGGTGGAGGTCACCACAGTACCGCCGCGGCGCAGATAAGGCAGCCAACGGGCAGCCTCCAGCTGCTCGAAGCTGAGAATTACATCGGCTTCACCCCGGCAGATCAGGGGAGCATCCACCGTCTCACCGTATTTCACATAGGTCACCACAGAGCCGCCTCGCTGGGACATGCCGTGGACCTCGGATACTTTGACTGCGTAGCCGGCATCAAGAGCGGCACGGCCGAGAATGCGGCTGGCCAGGAGCGAGCCCTGTCCGCCTACGCCTACGATCATAATATTCATGCGTCTGCACCTCCGATCGCATCGAATTTGCACAGCTGTTTACACACGCCACAGCCCACGCAGAGGGCGGCATCGATAACGGCCTTGCCGTTCTGCATGGAAATGCAGGGGCAGCCGATCTTCATACAGGCGCGGCAGCTGCGGCACTTGTCGGCATCCACGCGGGGCGCCGGCTTAGCCTTGACGTACTTGAGCAGTGCGCAGGGACGGCGGCAGATGATCACCGAGGGGCACTCAGCGGCCAGCTCTTCCTTGAGCACACGCTCCACCTCGCCCAGATCGTAGGGATCCACCACGCGGATGTGCTCGTCGGCAATGCCGGCAGCGGCGCAGATGGCCTCGATGGAAACGGCATAAGTGGGCTTGTTCTGCAGGGTCAGACCGGTGCAGGGGTTCTGCTGGTGACCGGTCATACCGGTGATGGAGTTGTCCACCACGATCACAGTGGACTTGCCCTGGTTGTAGGTGATATCCACAAGACCGGTCATACCGGAGTGCATGAAGGTAGAGTCACCGATAATGGCAACCGACTTGTTCTCTTCCCCACGGACCTTGTTGAAGCCATGAAGGGCCGAGATGGAGGCACCCATGCAGAGGGTGGTATCCATGGCGCAAAGGGGCTGACCGGCGCCCAAGGTATAGCAACCGATATCGCCACTGACATAAAGCTTAAGCTTGGAGAGCACATAGAACACACCGCGGTGGGGGCATCCGGAGCAAAGCACGGGGGGACGGGGAGGAATGGCATCCTCCAGCACGTCAAACTCGGGCACCTTGCCCAAAAGCTTCTCGGCCAGCAGCTCGGTGGAATACTCGCCAATGTTAGGCAGAATGTTGTGCCCGTCAACGGCAATCCCCAGCGCGCGGCAGTAGGACTCGATCACCTCGTCCAGCTCCTCAATGACGATCACCCGCTCAACAGACGCGGCGAAGTCCAAAATCTTCTTGGCGGGCATGGGGTTGACCAAGCCCAGTTTGAGGTAGGAAACGCTGTCGCCGAAGCACTCGCGGGCGTAGTTGTAGCAGGTACCGGCGGTGATGATACCGATCTTGTTGTCGGTGCCGCGCTCGATGCGGTTGAGCTCGGTGGTCTCGGCAAATTCCCGCAGGGCAGCCAGACGCTTCTCCACCGTGACATGACGGCCACGGGCATAGGCGGGCATCATGACATACTTGGAGGGATCCTTCACATAGTCACGCACCGGAACCTCTTCTCTGTCCGACAGCTCGACCACGCTCTGCGAATGCGCCACACGGGTGGAGGTGCGAAGCAAAACGGGGGTATCAAACTGCTCGGACAGCGCATATGCCGCCTTCGTAAAATTCAGGCAATCCGCCGAGTCGGAGGGCTCCAGCATGGGGAGCTTGGCGGCAATCGCGTAATGCCGGCTGTCCTGCTCATTCTGGGAGGAATGCATCCCCGGGTCGTCGGCAACAGCGATCAGCATACCGCCGTTGACCCCGGTGTACGCCGATACAAACAGCGGATCTGCCGCCACGTTCAAACCGACGTGCTTCATGGCGCAGAAGGATCTTCCACCGCCGATAGCCGCACCCAGCGCGACTTCAAGCGCCACCTTCTCATTGGGCGCCCACTCGGCGTAAATATCCTGCTCATATTTTGCGGCGAACTCAGTAATCTCGGTGCTCGGCGTCCCGGGATAGCTGGATACCAACCGTACCCCTGCCTCCCAAAGGCCGCGGGCCACCGCCTCGTTGCCCAACATCAATTGTTTCATGATCTGTACTTCCTTATGTAAGTTATAAAGTTTTTGAAAGGTCAAGGAAAACTTTTTTCAAAAAGTTTTCCTTGTGGGGTTTGGGGCAAAGCCCCAACTCTCATCGCACACGATTATCAATTACCCGCTTTGCCTTGCCCTGGAAGCGCTCCAGCGAGCGGGGCTGCACCAGATTGATCTTCGCATCCAACCCCAGAACCGTCTGCAGCTTGTGATGCACCAGCTTCTGCAGCTTCTCCAGCTCGCCGAAGTGGTCAAGCAGCGCCGCATCGGTCACCTCAATGTTGATCTCGAAGGTGTCCATGTAGTTCTTGGTGCCCAGCACAATCTGATAGTTCGCGCCAACCTGCGGAATGGCGATCAGCACGCTCTCAATCTGGCTCGGGAAGACGTTGACACCCTTGATCTTGAGCATATCATCACTGCGGCCGGTCGGTTTTTCCATGCGCGCGTGCGTGCGTCCGCAGGCGCAGGTATCGTAATGGATGCGGGTAATATCCTTGGTACGGTAGCGCAGGAGAGGAATGCCCTCCTTGGTGAGAGTGGTCACCACCAGCTCACCCTGCTCGCCGCGAGGCAGAACCTCGCCCGTTTCGGGATTGATAATCTCGGGCAGGAAGTGATCCTCAGCAAAGTGCATACCACAGCGCTCACGGCACTCGCCAGAGACGCCGGGTCCCATGAGCTCGCTCATGCCATAGTTGTCGGTGGCAAAGAGATTCCACGCCTGCTCGATCTTCTCGCGCAGCTCAACCGTGCAGCCCTCCGAGCCGAAGAGACCGAGGCGCACATTGAGAGTGCGGGGATCAATACCGATGTCCCTTGCCACCTCAGAGATGTAGTAAGCATAGGAGGGGGTGGAAACCAGCGCGGAGGTGCCGAAATCCTTCATGAGCATGATCTGCTTCTCGGTGTTGCCTGATGAGGACGGAACCACCGTGGCGCCGATCTTCTCCAGTCCGTAGTGCAAACCCAGCGCACCCGTGAAGAGCCCATAGCCGAAACAGATCTGCACGATATCGTCCTCGGTGGCACCTGCCGCCATGGTCAGACGGGCGACACACTCGCTCCAGGTCTCCAGATCCTGCTTGGTATAGCCCACTACTGTGGGCTTGCCGGTGGTCCCCGACGACGCGTGAATACGCACGATCTTCTTGCGGTCAACGGCGAAAAGACCGAAGGGATATGTATCACGAATATCGGCCTTGGTCGTATAGGGAATGTACTGGATATCCGACAGCGTCTTGATCTTATCCGCTGTCACACCGGCCTGGGCCAGGCGTTTGTGATAGAACGGTACATTGCGGTCTACATAATCGACCAAATGACGAAGCCGCTCGAGCTGGATCGCTTCGATCTCCCGACGCGGCATCGTTTCAATGTCTCGCTGAAAAAAATGCATTGCAGCTGCCTCGCTTTTTTGTATTTTGTCCATTATACCACTTTCATGGATATTTTGCAAGATATTTTGACATTTTCTCCTCTATAATGAAAAAACGAAGAAGATAATCGATTCCCTTCCCTACCCCAACACACCATGTCCAAAAAAGCAAAAATGGGTGTCACGCAGCCGCGTGACACCCATTTGGCATCAATTTATTTCTTGAGTGCAATGGCAGCCTTAGCCTTTGCCACAATGTTTGCGGGAGTCAGGCCGTAGTACTCAAGGAGCGCGGGAACCTTGCCGGAACGGCCGAAGGTATCCTCAACGCCAACACGCATCATGGGCACGGGGCAAGCCTCGCAGAGGCACTCAGCCACGGCAGAACCAAGACCGCCGATGATGTTGTGCTCCTCAGCGACGACCAGTGCACCCGTCTCGCGGGCAGCAGCCAGAACGATCTCACGGTCAAGGGGCTTGATGGTATGGATGTTGATGACGCGAGCATCGATACCCTCAGCAGCGAGGGTTGCACGAGCGGAGAGCGCCATGTCAACCATAACGCCGGTGGCGATGATGGTCACATCCTTACCCTCGGCCAGCTGAACACCCTTGCCCCACTCAAACTTGTAAGTAGCAGCATCATTGAATACCGGAATAGCCAGACGTCCAAAGCGCATATATACAGGGCCGACATAATTGATGGCAGCCTCAACCGCAGCGCGCGCCTCAACGGCGTCGGCGGGGTTGATGATGGTCATGCCGGGAATGGAACGCATGGTTGCGAGGTCCTCGTTGCACTGATGGGTTGCGCCGTCCTCGCCGACGGTGATACCCGCGTGGGTTGCACCGATCTTTACATTGAGGTGAGGATAACCGATCGAGTTGCGGATCTGCTCAAATGCGCGGCCTGCGGCAAACATCGCGAAGGTGGAAGCGAAGGGAATCTTACCGGCAGCGGCAAGACCTGCTGCCACCGACATCATATTGCCCTCAGCAATTCCGCAGTCGAAGAAACGCTCGGGGAACTTTTTCTTGAAAACGCCGGTCTTGGTCGCGGCGGCGAGGTCAGCATCCAGCACCACAAAATTCGGATATTTTTCGCCAAACTCTGCCAGCGCGTTGCCGTAGGCCTCTCTGGTTGCAATCTTTTCAGCCATTGTCAAATACCTTCCTTTCGTGATTACTCTGCGACTGATGCCTTGATTTCGGCAACAGCCTGTGCATACTGTTCGGCATTCGGTGCGGTACCGTGCCAGGAAGCCTGATCTTCCATGAAGGAAACGCCCTTGCCCTTGGTGGTGGTGGCAATGATGGCGGTAGGCTTACCCTTGCAGGTCTTGGCAGCATCGAATGCAGCGGCGATCTGCTCAAAATCGTGACCGTCGATGGAAATCACGTTCCAACCGAAAGCTTCAAGCTTCTTGTCATAGGGCGTGGGGTTCATAAGATCGGTGATACGACCGTCGATCTGAAGGCCGTTCCAGTCGATGACGATGCACAGATTGTCCAGCTTGTAGTGTGCACCGAACATCAGTGCCTCCCAAACCTGACCTTCCTGCGTCTCGCCGTCACCCAGCATAGCGTAGGTGCGGTAATCCTTGCCGTCGATTTTAGCGGCGAGTGCCATGCCGCATGCGGCAGAAATACCAAGGCCGAGAGAACCGGTGGTCATCTCAACGCCGGGAATGTGCTTCATATCGGGATGTCCCTGCAGAATACTGTCTACCTGACGGAAGGTCTTAAGCAGTTCCACATCAAAGTAGCCGCGGTTTGCCAGCACCGAGTACAGTGCGGGTGCGGTATGTCCCTTGGAAAGAACCAGACGGTCGCGCCCCTCCATCTTGGGATTCGCGGGATCGATGTTCATCTCTTCGAAATAGAGATAGGTCAGAATATCGGTAATCGAGAGCGAGCCGCCGGGATGGCCGGAGCTGGCACTGAAAACCGCCTCAAGCACACCGAGACGCACCTGGGCGGCGGTCTGCTTCAGGGCTTTGATTTTAGCCTGTTCCATGAATATCCTCCTGTTTTGATCCGGCCATAGCCGAAAATTATTCACACTTTATTATAGCGCAAAAATTCGGCATTGTCAAGGCAAACTTGCCGCCTTTTTCATTTTGCGGCAGTTTCCGACAAAACGGCACAGATGGGTATGCCGCACGGCATACCCATCTGTGTTCCGACTCACCGAATTCTCTCCAGATTAGCAACAAAATCCGAGAAGGTCGTGGTCATGGTATAGTTGATCACAAAAATATCGTCAATTCGGCGTTCGGCAAGCAGATCACTCACCGTCCCGTAGTAACTGCGCGGATCAAGCACGAGAATCGTCTCATAATGGCTTGTCAGCAGCGGAATCAGGGCATTGGCGTAAGAATCTTTGAGCACCAATGCCGTTTTGCCATTCCCCACTGCGGTATTGATCTCGGCAAAGGCATGGTCGCCCCCCATAAACAATGCATATACGGTTGGCGCGCCTTCGGCGGGAACAGAGTAGAGTTTTGCCGTATAATCTACAAACTCACCGTTTTCCAGTGCACGCGCCCGGACTGCGTAATTCTCACCGGGGCAGAAAAACTCAATCTCATCGACAAATTTTGCATATTCTGACACGTTTGCCTGGTTGTAAAGATAGCCGAGGAATCCGCCGCGCCGATCTGCCGCCATGGAAGAAAGAGGGATTGCCTGCTCACCGACAGCCTCCATCAACGCCGCATAGCCCAGGTAAGCCCCCCGCTGCGTCCAGTGATGATCAGTGCGGAAGTAGATATATGCATCAGAATTGGCCGCCAGCCGATCATACACATTCACACAGGCAATGCCCGACAGCGCCCCGTAGATCGAATCAATCGTCTCCTTTTGGCTGTCCGAGACTGTTCTGTAGGAAGATTGATCAAACTCAATCTGCGTGGGAACCAACATCAAATACATATTGGTGTCCGCCGGCAGGATATCGGCATAACTGTTCAGAACTGCAGTATACGCTGTCTGCACACTGGAATTTTGCCGAAAGATTTCCATAATTTTGCCATCGTGCAGGGCCAGCTGAGTTCCGTTTGCCAAATCAATAATCTGTCCGTCCTGATTTGAGACAATTCCGCGCAATTTCTCAATTTTTGCCCCAAGCGCAGTGAAGCGCGAACGGTATCCGACATTATCCGACAAATATTCCTCAAACTCTTCGCCGAACTCCCCCGAAAACAAGGTGGTCAGCGTCAATGCAGGCATCTCCTTGAGCGGTCGGTTTTCCTGCACAGATGCCCTCTCATCGGTCGGGCAGAGGAAAACCAGCACAAAAAACAGGATCAAGCTGAGGACAAATGCACCTGCAGTAATTTTTTTGTACATTGATCCACCTCCTCAAAAACGGAAATACAGGAACGGATTATAGGACTGCGAAATCAGCAGAATAAAGCAAGCCCACAGACCGATCAATGTACCAACGGGCAGAACCACACCGTATACTCGCGGCATTTTTTCGCGCAGCCGACGCAGGAGAATACGCAGCAGGGGGGTGGAGAAAAGTGCCATGGCAATGATCAGCCACAAATTGGAAGTCAGTGCATTGAAGGCAAGCAGGTTGTTGCCGTCCAAATTTCGTCCAAGCGCCGCAATGGCAAAGGACTTCAGACTGGCAAGATCGGTGAAATAGAAGAGCACCCATCCCCCCAGCACCACAAGCAGAGTATAAAGATGGCGGAAAAGCGAGGGAATCTTGTCGGCAAACCGGAAAATGACCTTTTTCTCAAAGATAAGAAAAGCACCGTAATACAGCCCCCAAAAGATAAAGTTCCAACTGGCACCGTGCCAAAAACCGGTCAAAAACCAAACCACAGCGATATTGAAGAGCTGATGCCGCCGATTTCCCCCAAGGGGGATATACACATAGTCTCTGAAGAAGGTGCCAAGCGACATATGCCAGCGCCGCCAGAACTCGGTGACGCTTTTGGAAATGTAGGGATAATCGAAATTTTCAAGAAAGGTAAAACCGAAGAAGTGCCCCAGACCGATTGCCATATCGGAATAACCAGAAAAGTCAAAATAAATCTGAAAAGCAAACATCAGAATTCCCAGCCACGCACCCATAGCGGAGAGTCTGCCCATGTCAGCACCGATCAGTGAATCGACAACATTGCCGGCAAAGTTGGCAAAGATCACCTTCTTCACCAAGCCCTGAGTAAACCGAACCGCACCGCAGGAAAAATTCTCGCGGCTCACCGAACGCTCGGCAATCTGCGTCTCAACGTCCACATACCGAACAATCGGTCCCGCAACCAGCTGCGGGAAAAGCGAAACATACAAAAGCAGCTTGGAAAAGGATCTCTGGCCCACCGTTTCTCCACGATAGACATCAATCACATACGAAAGAATCTGGAAGGTATAGAAGGATATTCCCAGAGGCAGAGCAAAGCCTGCAAAGTCAATGGAACTTCCAAACAGGGCATTGACATTCGAGACGAAAAATCCTGCATACTTGAAAAGAACAAGCAGACCGATATCCACCACCAAGGCGAAAATCAAGCCGGCCTTTGCCCACTTCGTTCCGCGGTACCGCTCAATCCATATTCCGCCGAGATAGCCGACAAACGCCCCCAAGAGCAAAAGCAGGATACGCACAGGCTCGCCCCACGCATAAAACAGCAAAGAAGCGATGAGCAATATCCAATTTCGGTATGTAACCTGCTTGGGGCCCAAATAATACAAAGCAAGCAGCAATGGCAAAAAAAGTCCTAAAAAAAGAAGACTTGAAAAGACCATAGGATATCCTTTCCTCCGCAGGCAATGCGAAACTGCATGGCATACGGATATACCGCACACGAAAGAGTTTTTTCCTCCACGGTGTATTGGTAATATTATACCATCGCAAAAAACAAAAGTCAACAGACATCTCAAGCATACCGTCGTGAGGACATGCTGACACATGTCCTCCCAACGGTAAATATCACTTACTATGCCTGGAAGAGAAACACAATAAACCCCTATTCCGCTTCTTTCTCTTCATCCTCCTCAGCCTGCGCCATATCCCTGCCTGCCGCCAGCATCATATCCTTGACCTTCATCAGCCGCGTGAGATTGCCGCGCTCATTTTCGTCAAGCTTCATGGTGATGCGTTTGATGCCCTCCTGCAGTTGGGGCATCATGATATATTCAAGGGCATTGACACGGCGGCGTGTTCGTTCGATTTCCTCTGCCAGCAGCTGTGCCGTTTTCTCAAGTTCAGCCAAACGAATCAAATCCTCTGTCATCTCGCCCAGTTCATGCAAAGCACCATCAAGTTCGCCCGATGTGAAAGCAAAACCATAGATGTATCCCCCCCGGGCACCAACCATCTTCACCGAAAAAGTCGGCACCCGCACGCTCATCATGTCACGGTATCCGACTGTCAGCTCGCCCTGACGGCGCGGAAGGATCATCGCTTCCTCCAGCATCGCGGGACTGCTGACTGCCGCTGCCACTGAAAAGCTTCCGTAGGCACGGGAAAGCCCCGCCTCGATCTTCTCGCGCAGTTCTTTATCGGCGCGGACAATGGCCAGAAACTGCTTCATCAGCTCGTCGCGTTTGTCCTTGAGCAATTTGTGCCCGCGGCGGGCGGTTGCATAGCGGGTTTTCAGCTTTTTCAGCTCCATGCGGGTAGGATTTACCCGAATTTCCGCCATATGCTCTCACCTCTCAGTCTCTCGGCCAATATTTTTCGATCAACTCGGGTTTAATGCGCTTCATCTCACTCTTGGGCAGAATGGACAGCAAGCGCCAGCCCAAATCCAGGGTTTCTTCAATGGTACGGTTTTCATAAAAGCTCTGGTTGATATACTCGGCCTCAAAGGCATCTGCAAACCGCGCATAAAGCCGATCCATGGGAGAGAGCGCCGCCTCCCCGAGCACCACCATCAGCTCCTTGGCTTCACGGCCGCGGGCATAGCCCGAGAAGAGCTGATTCATCGTGCCTGCATGATCCTCACGGGTCTTCCCTGCCCCGATTCCCTTATCCTTGAGACGGGAGAGCGAAGGCAAAACATCCACGGGAGGCATATACCCCTTGCGATACATTTCCCGCGAGAGGATGATCTGCCCTTCGGTGATATAGCCCGTCAGGTCGGGAATGGGATGGGTCTTATCATCCTCGGGCATGGTCAGGATGGGGATCATGGTAATCGAGCCCTCACTGCCCATTTTTCTGCCCGCGCGCTCATACAGGGTAGCAAGGTCGGTATAGAGATAACCTGGATATCCGCGGCGTCCCGGCACCTCCTTGCGCGCCGCTGAAACCTCACGCAGCGCCTCGGCATAATTGGTAATATCGGTGATGATCACGAGTACATGCATATCGCATTCAAACGCCAGATATTCTGCCGCCGTCAGCGCCATGCGGGGGGTGGAGATCCGCTCGATGGCAGGATCTGAGGCAAGATTGATGAACAGCACCGTACGATCGATGGCACCTGTTTTCTTGAAATCCGAGATAAAAAAATCTGCCTCCTCAAAGGTAATGCCGACGGCGGCAAACACAACAGCAAACTTACTGTCGCTCCCCCGAACCTTTGCCTGACGTGCAATTTGTGCCGCCAGATCAGCATGGGGCAACCCCGATCCCGAGAAGATGGGCAGCTTCTGTCCGCGGACAAGGGTATTCAGCCCATCGATGGTAGAGATACCGGTCTGAATAAACTCGGAGGGATAATAACGGGCGGCAGGATTGATGGGCGTTCCGTTGATATCGAGGGATTTTTCGGGAATAATGCGCACGCCGCCGTCAATGCACTCACCCATACCGTTGAACACACGCCCCAGCATATCGGGGGAGGCGGGCAGCTCAACACCGTGTCCAGAAAAGCGCACTTTGCTCTGGGCAAGATTGATTCCGGCAGAGCTTTCAAAGAGTTGTACCAATACATTTCTGCCGTTGACTTCCAACACACGACAGCGGCGGACATCGCCGTTGGGCAACTCGATCTCGCCCAATTCATCGTATTTGACACCGTCCACCTGACGCACCAGCATCAGCGGACCCGCAACTTCTTCGATTGTTTTATACTCTTTAATCATTGTTTTCCCTCATTACATCTCTGCCTGTGCGGCAGAAATCAGCGTCTGAAGTTGTTCCCCCACGGCACGGCGAATTGCCGCATATTCATGGGCATACTCGGCATAGGGGATAGATTTTGCACGACCGATCCGCTCGCGCACGGGCAAATCACTTACCTTTTGTACATCAGCCCCCTCTGCGACAGCCCGGCGTGCCTGTTCATAGAAATCAAACACCAGTGACATCAGCGCATACTGTTTATCCAGCTGCGTGTAGCTGTCATCGCCCTCAAAGGCATTCTGCTGCAGAAAATCTTCACGCAGAGAACGCGCCGCTTCCAGCGTCAGTCTGTCCTCGGCCGACAGTGCATCCACGCCGACCAGCTTCACAACTTCCTCAAGTTCGCTCTCGATCTGCAGCAGTTTCATGCAGCGTCCCGTCAGCTCCATCCAATCCTTTGCAATCTTCTCTGAAAACCAGGGAGAGAGACGGTCCCGGTAGAGCGAATAGGAGTTGAGCCAGTTGATCGCGGGGAAATGACGGCGATAGGCAAGCTGTGCATCAAGCCCCCAGAAAACCTTAACGATACGCAAGGTCGCCTGCGTCACCGGCTCCGAAATATCACCGCCCTGCGGTGAGACGGCACCGATGGCGGATAACGCGCCTTGTCGGCGGTCGGAACCCAGGCAGATCACCTTGCCCGCCCGCTCATAGAACTGCGCCAGACGTGAGGTCAGGTAAGCGGGATATCCCTCCTCGCCCGGCATTTCCTCCAGGCGTCCCGACATCTCGCGCAGTGCTTCCGCCCAACGCGAGGTCGAATCGGCGATCACCGCAACCGAATAGCCCATATCGCGGTAGTACTCGGCAATGGTAATACCCGTATAGATCGATGCCTCACGGGCGGCAACCGGCA
Source organism: Clostridia bacterium (assembly GCA_017407835.1). Lineage (GTDB taxonomy): Bacteria > Bacillota > Clostridia > Oscillospirales > CAG-272 > SIG693. Next base: position 8,623 of record JAFQVV010000027.1, on the reverse strand, counting down.
TATCGGAGGTATTGGCAATCAACACGGTTCGCTCCATCAGCGACTTATCTGTGCGCGGATCGCGTAGCTCGGGGAACTCGCGCAGAACATCTGTCATTTCATTGCCTCGCTCACCGCAGCCGATATAGACCACCAGGTCCACATCTGACCATTTCGCCAACTGATGCTGCACAACCGTCTTCCCCGAACCGAAAGGACCGGGCACACATGCCGTTCCGCCTTTGGCAATCGGGAAGAGTGCATCAATGACACGCTGGCCCGTGATCATCGGCTCAACGGGGGGCAGCTTTTCGGCATAGGGGCGTGCCACACGAACAGGCCACTTCTGCATCAGTGACAAGCACAGGATATCGCCATTATCCAACCGCACACGGCCAATGGTATCGGTTACATGGAAATCGCCCGATCGAATCTCCGTCAATATCCCCCCTGATTTGGGCGGAAGCATGATTTTGTGACGAATTACATCGGTCTCCTCCACATATCCCACTACATCTCCCGCAGAAAGCTTTGCCCCCTTCTCGGCCGTTGCGGTGAAATGCCATACGCGATCACGGTCAAGCGCGGGCACATCAATGCCTTTGGTAATATTGGCACCTGAAACCATCCGCATCGCCTCAAGCGGGCGCTGGATTCCGTCATAGATATTGGTAATCAGCCCGGGGCCAAGCTCAACCGACAACGGTGCCTCAGTCGAAACAACGATATCTCCGCGGCCGATTCCTGCCGTTTCCTCATAAACCTGAATCGATGCGCGGTCACCGTGCATCTCAATGATCTCACCGATCAGTCGTTTTTCCCCCACCCGCACCACGTCAAACATATTGGCATGGCGCATACCTTCGGCAATCACCAGCGGCCCCGAGACCTTTAAGATTTTTCCTTCTATCATAACCGTTTGACCTTTCTTTCAACCGTGTGTCCCAGCGACACCCGTCATTCCTTGAACAAAATATCCGCACCAACGGCACGCTCCACCGCACTTTTAATGGCACGCATACCGTAGCCCGTCGCGCCGTTCGCCCCGGGAATGGTCACAATCGCAGGCAGAGGGGTGTCTTTGTAGCGTGCCATATCCGCCTCAATTTGCGCGGCATACTGCTCGCTGATAAAAATCACGGCATTGTCCGGATCGCGGGCGAGGGTATGCAGCAGTGTCGCTGCAGCATCGGCATCGATCGCCTCATACACGGCAAAACCAAGTGCCATAAACCCAAGCACACTGTCCCGATCACCGATCATCGCAATTTTGTGCATTCTTCTGCCTCCCTGCGCCATCAGCTGCGCAGACGCGCGCGGATGGTATCATTGTCCAGACCTGCGTCCTTACCGGCGCAGATAATACGCATATTTTTGACGGCATATTCCCATTCAATCAAATAACTCACAGGAATCTCCGCACCGAACGCAATATATTTTGCCCCTCGTACACGGGCAAGCCATGCGTCGTCACAAGCACGCTCAAGTTCCGCGAGGGCAGGCAGCTCATTTCGCTGAGACGAATCAAACTCCTCGAGCACCTCGGCGCAAATTGATCCGCCAAGATGCTCGGCAAGCCTGCTCTCCCCTCCCGCCATGGCAGAAAGGAAAACCCCGGGCAAGATCTCCCCACCCTCAAGCAATGCGCCCTCCAACATCGCACGATTGGCAGCGGTCAATCCCATGCGAAGTACACGCAAAAAAGTCATTAGATTGGTCAGATCAATTTTTGCCCGAATCAGCATCTGCGAGAAAGCGCAATCGGCATCGGCACACATATCCGCAAAGCAAGCGCGATCAAGGATCAAATCAATCTGCTGGGGATCAGCTGTGCGGGTATATGCCTCAATTGCCTCGGATGCAGCGGCGGCCATATGTTCCGGCATCCCACCAAAGTCCCTGCTATCAACCATACGGGGATACTGTTCAATCGGCAGAGAAGCGAAAGAGATGAGCATATCTGTACAGGCTATCCGTCGTACATGGCATTTGATTGCCGTTTTGAGATTGGTACAATCATAGGGATACTGCAAAAAACGAATGGCATCGGCGGAAGGCATCATCTCGAGCACACCGGAATAAGCTTCGCCGAGCCGAGCGGAAAACCACGCTTCCCGTGCGGCGGGAATCCCGCCTTCCGCAAATCCGATCTGCGCCATTGCCTCAGCGGCCGTTTTGGCTTCTAACATACGCTCGCATTTTTCTCGATTAATGCGTGTCGACTCCATCGCACGAATACGCGCTGTTGCATAGAGGTAATCGCTTGATTTTATTCCCATCGTACACCTCAACCAAAGAGCAGATTTGCCACATCTGCCTCATGCTCAACACGCGCACGGGCAAATAAGGTTTCCAGCGAACAGTTGCAGCAAACATCTCCGCACTGCAGGATAAGTCCGCCCGAGATAGGCACCGTCTGTGCGGATAAAGTCAGCTTGTCCAGCTCCGACCGCGCCGCACGTCCCTTCAATGCACGACGGGCATCGGCAAGCAGTGCCTTGCCAATTGCACGGTGGTCGTCTGCATTGAGCTGAATTTCATAAAAGGCGGGCATCTCGACCTCATCACCGTGAAGCGAGACACTCTGCGCCAGCGATTCCAGATGATCGCTGAGCGCATCGCAGAGCAGTTGGCAGAGCAACTGTCGATATTCCTCACGGGGGAGCGCCGAAATGGCGGCAAATGCCTCATCGAACACTTCATCAATCAGTTCTGCACGCAAAGCCAGCTCAGCACGTCTGCGATGCATCGAAGCCGCAGCCTTGGCACGGGAAACAATCTCCTCCCCTTCCCTTGCCGCAGCATCGGCGATACGATTGCGAATGGCATCCGCTTCCGCTTCAGCCACAGCCAAGATCTCCTCGGCTCTTTTTTGCGCATTGGCAAGTGCCGCTTTCTCTGCTTCCCTCGCCTCCGAGAGAATTTTTTCGGTAATTTTATCGACGCCGTTCATCGGTATTCCTCGATTCCTTTGGATTCCCGCACGGGATCATGATCAAACCTGTGCAAAAAGAATGAGCAGCAAGGAGACAAGCACGGCAAAGATCGCATAAGTTTCAACCATTGCGGTTGAGGTAATGCCCTTACCCACTTCATCGGGACGCTTGGCAATCAGCCCGATGCAGGCAACGGCAACCCGCGCCTGCTTAATGGCAGAATAATAGCCAACGACAGCAATGGGCAATGCCGCCATGATGAAATATGCGCCCTGTGCGACAGTAAGCTCAACGGGTGTGCCCAGCACGCCGATCTTAAACAGGATCAGGAATGCAGTGATCAGACCGTAGATACCCTGCGTTGCGGGAAGCGCCTGTAGAATAAGCGCCTTGCCGAATTTGCTCGGATCTTCGGTCAGCAGACCTGCGACCGATTCGCCTACCATACCCACACCACGCGCAGAACCCATGCCTGCAAAAAAGACAGCCCGCCCCGCACCCAGCAGAGCCAGATTCTGCCCCGTCAAAAGCGAAGAAAGAAAATCAAAAAACGTCATGGTTATATCTCCTTAATCCTATAATTTCTTTGATCATCTCGGCGGCACATACAGAACGCGCCGATTTACTTTGATTCATCCGATGCCGAATATTCCTCGACCGGCAGTGCGGGACGGAACGGACGTCCGCCATCCTCATAGAATTTGTTGAAAAACTCGATATACTGCAGGCGGCTGGTATGCACAAAAGTCCCCAACACATTGATCGCCAGATTCAGCAGATGTCCAATCAGGAAGACAAGAACAAAGAGCAGATACCCCACAAAGGTGCCCCCTTTGAGTGTGCCGAGGATATTGACAACCTGCGCGATCACCCCCGCCGCCAAACCGAGTGCAAGAATACGCGAGTAGGACAGCAGATCCGAGATATAGCCGATGATATCATACAGCTTGCCCACACCACCGAACAGCTTGCCGGCAATGCCTTTTTTCGCCCGTCCCTGTGTGAGTACAATACAGAGTACGCCGCCGATGGCAATCCAAACCCCAAGCTTCGGCCGAACAAAAAGGAGGCCAAGACCGGCGAAGAGTACCCACCAGCTGCCGATGTCCATCAGCGCATCAAGCGGTTTTCCGGCATGGCAGAGCAGATAAAACTGTACTGCCATGCCGGCGATCAGATGCACGGCACCGACTGCCAGAGAGAAGACGAGAAAGGACATCGGATCCTGCAGAGGATCAAACCAAAGCGCAGCCTGCTCAGGGAGTGCAATGCCGAGCATATTGGCGGCAAACACGCGGGGCAGATCGCCAAAGTAAGCGCCGAACACAATACCCCACACAATACTGGAAATACCGCACAGCCCAAACATGGCAAGAAAACGTCTCATCCCCTGCCCCGGCTTAAAGAGGGCAATGCCGCCAAAACAACCGAGCACCAAAAGCAAGCCGTATCCGACATCGGCAAACATAATACCGAAAATCAGAAAATAGAAAATGCTCATCACAAATGTGGGGTCAAATCCACCGTATCGGGGGTAGGAATACATCCCCAGCACCCACTCAAAATTGGCGGCAAACCGATTATTCTGCAGAAGGATGGGGACATCCTCCCCCTCCTCCGGCGCACTGAGGGCATAGGCGCAGGAAAAGCTGTCCAGCATCTCTTCCACACGCCGCCGGGCACCCTCTGGTACCCAACCGACAAGCATCACGCAATTCGCCGTGGAAAGCAGATCGCCACGGGTACGAATTGCCGTGAGCGTTGTTCGCTCGATATCCGAAAGAATTTCCACCATCGGCGTTTTTTGTGCCAAAGCCATCAGCTCATCCTGCAGAACCTTCTGCTCATCAATGAGCCACCGCAGTGTACGGGCAGCAGCTGTCAACTCAACGCGCGGCAACGCCCCCTCAGCCTTGATCGGGGAACGAAGAAATCCCAGCTCAGCCAAACGCCCGCCGAGCTTGTCCGCATCATCCCGATGATAGATCAGCACCGCATACTGCATCCGGGAATCTGCGCTGACTATCTCACAGCAGGCACCATCCCCGGCCAGCGAATCGCACAAATATTCGGGATCAGCGGAAAGCGGAAAACTGCCCAACACGATATTTGTCCGTTCGGTTGCCGTCAACGAAAGAGGAAGGTCATAATCCCGCCACGGACGAAGCTGCATCAGCGTCATTTCGCTGCGGTTTTGCTCCCCCTTCAGCCGTGTCAGCTCAGCCAAAATCTCCTCGGTTCGCGTCACAATGCGCCACGCCTCGGTATATCGGCCATCCTGTCGGAATTGGGCCGAATCCACCGTTTGCCTGAGCTTGACCAAAGGCGATTTGTCGCAGTACCGATGCAGTTCTGCCATTGCGGCTGAAATCTGTTCGACTCGTTTTTCCTGTTCGGCAGCCTCAGCTTCGCAGGTATATCGGGAAAAACATTTGTCATTGATCTCGGCATCCGCCTGCCGTTCAACATCCACGCACCGGCATCGCATCAGACGGCGAACCATCCGATCGGCATCGGTACGGTGGGCGAAAACGGTCAATTTTTTCATCCTGCTTATTGACATTTTGCCATGATCCCCCAAACAATCATCTTTACCGCGTCGGGCATTCGCTGACGTACCTCCTCGCGCAGCCGATCGGTTTCATCTTCTGCTTCAGCACGATGGCGGGTCAGAAGATTCTCGGCACGATCACGCAGCCGGCAAAGCTGCTCCCCCGTTTCGGACTCGGCATCCCGTGCCGCTGCATCACGAATCATTTGTCCGCGCCGCTCAGCATCATCCAATACTGCCTTAACCTGTACGGGAATTGCATCACTGATCTGCTGCGCCTCTTTTTCGGCCATGCGGATTTCATCAATCACTTGTTTTGCCATTCTTATCTGCCTTTCCAGAACCTCGGCCGATGCATAAATAAAAATACTTATGCATCCTGTTCTTTCATGTACAACTGGGCCGGTGCAATTATCATCTGACAAATTGAGTAAAAGTATGCCTCCACTCAATATCCGCCCGTCTTGAGCGAAAAAAGCGATTGCGGTGCGGGACACCCTTCTCCGATGTGGTAGAATTCCATGCAGACGACCGTTTCCCCTGGAGAATCCATTGCACAGGACGACATTCGCCCGGAAGATAGCCTCATCTCCCTGCCGAAGCTTGGATATTTCATCAAATACTTACCTCATCAAAGCAATCGGCGATAAATCAAATGCACAAAGCACATATAGCATGCACTGTTATAAATGTTACCATACTTTTTTCTTCAGTTTAATAGTACACCCTATTTTTTACATTTTCGGCAAAAATCTCTTCTTTTTATTCTGCCGGGAATTCGCTCTGCCCTGTTTGCTCGCAGCAAGCATCCACCCGCTCGGCAATACCCAGCGGTGCTCATCGGTCAATGCCGCAATCTGCCGTCCCCGACGGCAAAGACAACGCCCCAGGCGCACGGTCAGTACACCATCACATTCCTCCGCCCAACAGACCAGCGAAGCGAAATATCGCCCGGGCGGCAGTTCAGCAGGCAAATCATCGATACAGCGGGAAAACCACGCCTCGGTCAGTCGACGATAAAAATGATTCACACGTGCCGCACCGCGGCCTTCTTCACACAATTGCAATGTAACCGCCTCGGCGCGCAGCTCCACCTCACCCTCCGTTGCTTTCCGCATCTCATATTCGGTTGTCCATGTCATATCCATCCCTCCCCGACCAGTATATGCGCCCATCTTTGCGCAAAGACGGAAAAATGGGGTGCCGCGCTGATTTGCGCGGCACCCCATTTTCTCTTCGGATCAATCAAGATCCTCGATAAATTCCTTATTCTGTTCGGGATACGCCGAGAGCATAGGCTCCACATCCTCGCCCTTCTTGCGGGCGTAGTAGTTTCGGGTAATCTTGACCACCTGGCCGCTGAGCAGTACCACCGCCACCAGGTTGGGAAGAGCTATCAGGCCATTGGCCGTGTCGGAAATATTCCAGAGCAGATCGCTCTCAATTACAGCGGCGGCAACGAGCATCACCGTCAGCTTCAGCCGGAAAGCATCCACACCGAAGCAAACGGTAACGGTTCCCGAGATTTGGCTGGTCTGTACGCCGATCAACCCTGCAATTTCCAGACCACATAAGCGGCCAGCGCAGCGATGCCCACAACGCCGATCACGACAGTTGCAATGATATCCCGCCGCGTCATCGAAAATTCCGCCTCGGGGGAAATGATCTTCGCCCGCTTGAGCAGGGGAATCATGCGCCCCAGGAAAATCACCAACACTGCCACCTCCAGCGGAAGCAGGGCAGCATTTTTAATGGAGGCAAGACCGACATAGTACCAATATCCCTTGCCCACCATAATCTGCCGCCAGACCGAGCCGAGGAAAACATTGACAGCCGTACTCACCGCAAACTTGGCGGCCGCTGTGCGAAAGACTGTAATCCGCTTTGCCCGATAGAAAAAGAGGGCAAAAATCAGGCAGGAGCAAATGGAGGAGATGGCATAGCCGAAGAAATATCCCCCCGCCAGATTGCCGCCGAGGAAGAAGCCGATGGTATCGATCAAAAATCCGGCGGGAATGGCCAGCACGGGACCGCACACCATGGCACACAGGGCAATGGCAAAGAAGGAGAACTTGATCTGCAGCACATTTGCATTGACGATGGGAATAAAGAAAATGTCCAAAATGCCGCAGATGGCAACAAGAATTGCCGTCAGTGTCAGCATTTTCAGCGAGCGGAACTCACCGAAGGCAAGACGCCAGTAGGACGGGGTGAAGGGGGTGCGGAAAAGGGTGAGATCGCGCTTGGTTTTTTTCATCAAAATACCTCCCAAAATTCAGACAGGTATCCTGTGCAGCATTCGGGAGGATGGCTCCGTTATGATACAGCGGGATGCGGGGAATGCACCGCGGGACCGTTTTGTGCGGTCCGATCTTCGTCCGTGCGGCAACTCCCCGTCCGCTCGGCACTTAACGCGCATTCGCCTACTCTGTGTAGTTTTCTATAGTATAGCACAAATGATGGCGCTTGACAAGTGGAAAATCAAAATTTTGAACATTTTTTGCTCTTGCGGGAAATGCGAATCTGTGATATACTGGAGAAAACAGATTGGGGAGGAGGGATAGGATGTCCGCATCGGCTGCCCATCTTTATTTTCACTGCGGTTTTTCCGAGTCGGTCGAAGGCGAGTCACACCGGCTGCTGAGAGACGCGGCAGCTGCATACTGCACAGAGCACAGCCTTCCCCTGCCCGCCCTCGATTTTGCTCGGTCCGAGGGGGGGAAGCCTTTCTTTCTCTATGCCCCCCACCTGCACTTTTCCATCAGCCACAGCGGGGGATTTTGGATCTGCGCCTTTTCTGATTCCCCCATCGGTATTGATTTGCAGCAAATCAAGGCAATCCGGGCAACTGGTATCGCCCGACGCTTCTTTCACCCTGAGGAGATCGCCTATCTCGACGCTCACCCCGATGCTTTTTTTGCCCTGTGGACAGCGAAGGAAAGCTACGTCAAGCTGACAGGCCGCGGAGTTGCCGCCGAATTTCCACACATCTCGGTCATCTGCCACGGAGAGTTCACGCCCCCTTCCCCTGCCCGTACCCTGCTGCACATTCCCTTCCATGAAGGATATGCGCTCTGCCTGTGTGGGGACACAGAGGAGATTTGCCTGCACGAGCTGAAGGCATGACGAGAAAAGCGGTGCCGCGCATCAGCGCGGC
>JAFQVV010000026.1 GCA_017407835.1 Clostridia bacterium | reverse complement strand
GGGCTGGCGGTAAACCGCCGGCACTTCTTTTCTGGGAATCAATCTTCCTTCCCTGCCGCGCGGCGTGCGGCGGTCAGGGTGTTCTGCATCAGCATGGTGATGGTCATGGGACCAACTCCGCCCGGGACGGGGGTGATATAGGATGCCTTGGGCTCGACCGAGGAAAAATCTACATCGCCGGTCAGCTTACCGTCGACACGGCGATTCATACCAACGTCGATGACAACAGCGCCCTCCTTGACGTAATCTGCGGTGAAGAAATCAGCCTTGCCGATGGCGGCCACAAGAATATCCGCACGGCGGCAGACTGCGGGCAGATCAGCTGTGCGTGAGTGGCAGATGGTTACCGTTGCATTGGCGTGCAGCATCAGCATGGCCTGGGGTTTGCCCACGATGTTGGAACGGCCAACCACAACCACTTCTTTGCCGGCGGGCGAGATTCCGCTCTTTTCCAGCAATGCCATCACACCGGCAGGCGTACAGGGGAGAAAATCGTAATCGCCGATCATGATGCGTCCCACATTGGTGGGGTGGAAGGCGTCTACGTCCTTCTTGGGATCGATGGCCAGGAGTACCTCATGCTCGTCCAGGTGCTTGGGCAGAGGAAGCTGCACCAAAATACCGTGGATCTTCTCTTCCCCGTTCAGGCGGCGTACAAGGGCCATCAGCTCCTCCTGTGTGGTCTCGGTGGGGAGCTCATATGCTTCGGAGTAATAGCCCAGCTCCTCGCAGGCGCGGCGCTTGTTGCGTACATACACCTGGGATGCGGGGTTGTCACCCACGATGATGACCGCCAGGCCGGGAGTCACACCGGTCTCGGCGATCAGCGCCTTAGTCTCTTCTGCCAGCTCACCGCGAATCTGTGCGGAGATCAGTTTTCCGTCAATCAACTTTGCCATTTTCATTTTCCTCGCTTTTTTGCTTATTTTCCGATATCATATTGTCAGTTTCATTTTCGGCTGTTTCTGTATAGGCATTTTCTTCAATCGGCATGGATTGCAGACGGCCGTAAACTACGGCATAGTCCCCCTCGGCAAGCTTACGTTTCTGTGCGCGGGAGAGCCCCACAATCAAGAGCACGGCGCAGATCACGCAGCTGACGGCAGCAACGACCTGTGATATACGGAATGAACCCAGATACAGGCTGTCCGTGCGCAGGCCTTCGATGAACATCCGACCCAATCCATACCATACAAAGTACAGCAGGGCGATCTGCCCGTCAAATTTCTTTTTGCGGTAAATCAGATTGATGAGAGCAAAGCCGAGCAGATTCCAAAGTGACTCGTAGAGAAAAGTGGGGTGAAAATAATACATTTGACTCCACCCGCTGAGCTTGAGTCCCATGCGGCAGAAGATGTCGGTCTGCTCCCCGAATGCCTCACCGTTGAAAAAGTTTCCCCATCGTCCAATCGATTGTGCCAGCATAACGCCGGGAGCAGCACAGTCAAGCAGGCGATAAAGGTGAATTTTTTTGATGCGGGAAGCAATAATCAGGGTAATTACGCCCGCAATGACGCCGCCGTAAATTGCCAAGCCGCCGCCTCGGATATTGAAGACTTCTTTCAATGAATCAAAATCATCCAAACGCATCAAGACGTAATAAAGGCGTGCACCGATGATGCCGAAGATGACTGCAAACATGGCAATATCCAACAGATCATCTGTGTTAATCCCCTCACCGCGGCCGCGCCATGCAGCATAGAGATATGCCAAAATAATCCCGCAGGTGATAATCACACCATACCAACGCACCTCCAGCCCAAAGAGGGTGAAGGCGACTTTGTTGAGCGTAAATTCACCGATGCCGAGTCCGGGGAATGCGATTTGAAAGATATGTTCCATTATGATTCCTCCTCTTTGGGATAGACAACCGAGAGTGCATAAGCGTCGGGATGGAAAACTTCGTGCAGCACTTTCTCCACGTCTTCAAAGGTAACACTGTCAAGTATAGAAGCAAACTCAAACGGTTTAATTCCGCACAAAACTGCGTCAAGGATCAGATCAGCGATATCCGAGGTGGAGTCGAATTCGCGAACCAGCTCAGCGTACATCACACGCTTGCAGCGGGTGAAAGCGGTACGGGACAACCCGTTTTTCTTCGCATTTTTCACCGTTTCCTTCACCCGCTTAAGCACGGCGTCGGGATCGCGAGATTCTCCCGAAAGCCCAACAAAAGCATAGGTGGGGTTGTCGTCATAGCCAAAGCCGAGCCCGCCTGTAATCAAGCCCTCCCGATAGAGAGAATTGTAAAGCTCGCTTGACTGGTTGAAGAGCATTTCGCAGAGAATTTCCAGCGCATTGCTGCGCCGCACGCGGTCAATCGGAGCGTAGGCAAAGGGATCATCCTTGATGCCGATGGCAAAGATCGGCTGTGCAATCTCCATCTTACAGCTGAGCTTACGGTGAACAACGGTGCGCGGTTCTTCGGGTTGGTCTCGAAGAATTTCGGCTTTTTTCTGTTCCGGTAAGATGCGGTCGGCGACAGCCAGCACAGAATCAACATCCACATCGCCGCAAATGACCAGAACCATGTTGGAAAGCGTATAGAAAACACGGTAACAGTCGTAGAGCGTTTTGGGGGTGATCTGTGCGATGGACTCCACCGTTCCGCAGATCTGCGTGTAGATCTGCCGTCCGTGATACAGTGCCCGCAAAAGCTGATAATAACGACGTGAAGAGGGATTGTCATCCCCCATTCGAATTTCCTGTGCGATAATTCCCTGCTCTTTTTCGACCGATTCGGGCGTAAAATAGGGATGCGTAACATAGGTCAGAAGCTCTTGGAGCGCTTCTTCGAATTTTTCGCTGCAGCTGAACAGGTATGCTGTCTGATGGTGCGAGGTATATGCATTGGCATAGGCACCGATGGCGCCGAATTTTTCAAACGAATCAATGCCGTCTGCATTGGCAAACATTTTATGTTCCAAAAAGTGGGCAACACCGTCAGGAACATCTACCCATTTGTCATCACCGGCAAGTCGGAAGCGGTTATCGGTTGATCCGTATTTTGTGGCGAAAACGGCGTATGTGGTGGTCAGCTGCTTAGGAAATACGTAAATATCCAAGCCGCTTTTGTGATGAATCAGGGTGTATTCTTCCCTGAGCAGATCACTGCGATAGGTTGTGCGCTCATTCATCGTCATCTTCCACCTCCTTCTCTTCGGATACAGGAGCTCCCTCGGGGCCGCGCAGGAAGTACACCGTATCCAACGAAACACGGTTCGCGGCGGCAATTACGCCCTCTGCTGTGACGTGTCCAAAGCCTTCCTGCATCTGTTCGATGGTCAGATCCACACCAAACAGGAGTCGGCCGAGATAATATCCCTCAACGCCGCTTGGACTGTCGGTTAGTTCTCTGTAATTGCTTTGCAGCGATCGAATGGCATTGTTTAACTCTTCCTCGGTAAACTCACCGCGGCGAACTGCGTCAAGCTGCGCCATGATTTCTGCAAAGGCGCGGTCGCGATTTTTGGGTGCGATACCGCTTTCGACAAACATCAGACCTTTAAACGAGTCCATTTGGGCAGTGCAGTAATAACATAGACTTAGCTTTTCCCGCACATTGACAAAGAGTTTTGAGGTGGGGGAGCTTCCGTACAGTTCACAGAAGGTCATAAAATCGAGATAATCGGCATCACACACCGAATAGCCCGAACGGAATCCCAGCACCATCTTTCCCTGTTCAACCTGCTGAATTTCGGTAATCTCACGCACCGATTTGGCGTGTCGAATGACCTCGGTTTCGGCTTTTTGCGGAGAGGGGGACGGAATTGCACCGAAGGTATTCTCCAATCTCGGCAAAAGTTCCGCTGAGGGGGTGTGCCCAATGAAAAAGATCTCGATGCGCGCTTCGTGCAGGAGCGCGAAATATCGCTCGGTCAGCGCTTGCGGTGTAATTGCTTCCACCTCTTCCACCGTTCCGGCCAGAGGAAGACCAAAGCGTTCACCTGCACACATCTCTTCCACACAGCGGGTATTCGCATAGCGGTGCTTGCTGTTGATCAGTGCACGAATCGCATCGCATTGACTTTCCTTTTCCCGTTCTACCGTTTTCGCCGGAAAAAGCCCGTTTTCGTCCAGACATGGTCTGAGCAGAAGTTCGCACAGCATATCGATTGCGCCGCCCAGAACATCTGTTCCGTCAGGAATGTAGGTGTTGTTCAGCATATCAGCCGAAAAACCGAGAATCTGCAGCTCGCCTCGCTTATAGTTCCGTGTGCCGATTCCTGTGGCGTACAGATCGTCCAGGCGTGTATTGATCGCGGCAAGCGAGGGATAATTGGCGCTTCCCTGCTTGAGTACGCGTAGCAGAAGGGTGTTTGCCGCCGCTGTTTGCTTTTCCAGCGGAACAATCAAATTCACCGAAAGCATTCCCGTTTTGAAGCGATCGGTTTCGATAATATTGACGGCAATTTGATTTTTCAGTGAATATCGTTTCATGCAATAAACTCCGTTGGCATAGATGATACTATTATACACGATTTCTGTCAAAAATTCAAGTCCGAACCTAAAATTGATGAACAGAAAAAACAAAAGTAAAGGAGTCTCCTGTGGGGGGACTCCGGTTGATTATGGTGTTGGGCTGTGCACGGGAATACAAACCCAAGCGTCTGTTCCTCTCTCTCGAATTGCCTTAGCGGCGCGATTTGCATCGACAGGATCGGTGAACATCCCGAAGACGGCAGCACCGCTGCCGGTCATCCCTGTACCGATTGCTCCGCTTTGGCGAAAAAGCGTCAATCGTTCGCGCAAAACCGGAAGCTCAGGGAAGACAACATCTTCAAAAATGTTATACAAGCCGCCCGCGGCTGCGGTAAGATTTCCGGCAGCAATCGCATCGAGCATGGTATGATATCCGCTGAGATTGGGTGAGCGTGCATCAAATCCATCATAAAGCAGGTCCAACGCCGCAAATGCTGCGGGAGTTGGCATCGACTCTCTTCCCATTGCAATCACGATATAACAGCTCGGCAGAGGGGGCAATGCTGTCAATATCTCACCGATTCCCTCTGCGCGCATGGTTGAACCGCATATGCAGAACGGAACATCAGCCCCCAGTTTGGCACCAAGCCGACAAAGCTGCTCAGCGGAAAGCGGATTGTCATAAAACCGATTCAGCCCACGCAAAATTGCAGCGCAATCGGCACTTCCTCCGCCAAGCCCTGCCATCATGGGGATATTTTTTTCAAGCTTGACCGTCAACGAACGGCTCTCACCGATTGTATCAAAAAAAGCCCTGGCGCCGCGATATACCAAATTTTTCTCTCCGCATGGCAGTAAACCTTCATCGGTGACAAGCGAAATTTCTTCCCCCGGTTTGTCCACCGTAACCGTTAATTCATCCGCCAGACTGATCTGCTGCATAATGGAATTGAGCAAGTGATAGCCGTCCGCTCGACGTGTGGTAATATCCAAAAACAAATTGATTTTGGCATATGCCGAAATCTTGAATTGATCTTTCATCTCTTTGCTCCGTGATGATTTCTTTGATAAACATGTGTTGGTAGAATAAAGATATCACTTTCTATAACTATACCATAATTTGCGCAAAAAATCAATGCAAAAAATCAAAATAAGAACCCGAGCCCAAAGATCTCAAAATCTGTAAAATTTATGACAATTCCCCGCTTTCCCTTGACGGATTGAGGAAAATCAAGTATAATATTATGAGATAAATTATATTTTGAGGGGGTGTTGTCTTTGCTGAAATTAGAGTGGAATAAAAAGTATACGACAATCGCAATCTACGCTTGTATTGTTTGCTCCATCGCTGCAATTATCTTGACAATTTGTTTGAATTTTGAAACCGTATGGGACAAGCTCGGTCAAACGGTTGCTATCTTCAACCCCATTTTTCTCGGTATTATTATCGCATATTTGTGCAATCCATTGATGCGGTGGTTTGAACGGCGGGTATTTACCTTTACCAAAAAAGATCCCCAAAATCGGCGCAAGTGCAGAGTTTCCCGCACATTGGCAATTCTTTGCACATATCTGCTGATTTTTTTGCTGATTTTCCTCTTTCTTCAACTGCTGGTTCCCCAAATCATGACCAGCTATAATGATCTGATCTCTCGTTTTTCTTCCTACATCAATTCGGCCATTGCATTTATGGATAATCTCGTCCGCGATTTTCCTCTCTTTAACGGAGAGTTTGAAACTGTCGTGGATTTGATTGATGTTAACGAAATAACACAGAAAATTCGTGAATTTATTACGAATTCCGGAAACCTTTTCAAAGATCTCACCAACTATGTTCTTACGTACAGCGCCAATCTTGTTGCGGGAGCAAAGAACCTTCTTCTTGCATTGATTATTTCGGTCTATCTGTTGGCCGCGAAAGAGCGGATTTTTGCGCAGATCAAAAAAATCTGCTCGGCACTCTTTTCCGCCCCCCGCTGCAAAAGTATCTTTTCATTTGCTGAATATACAGACAATACATTTGGCGGTTTTATTGTCGGAAAGCTTCTCGATTCGCTGATTATCGGAATTCTCTCGTTTATTGTTTTTGCTGTTTTTGATATGCCCTACTATCCGCTGATTGCAGTCATTGTGGGGGTAACCAATGTCATTCCCTTTTTCGGACCGTTCATCGGTGCTATTCCCAGCGCATTTATTATTTTCATCGCAGAACCGACGAAAACAATTTGGTTTATTCTTTTGATTCTTCTCATTCAGCAGCTTGACGGCAATGTGATCGGTCCGAAGATTTTGGGCGAGAGCACAGGGCTGAGTTCACTTGGCGTAATCATTTCCATTACGGTGATGAGTGGATTCTTCGGGATTGCCGGCATGTTCTTTGGTGTTCCTCTCTTTGCTGTAATTTGTGCGCTCTGCCGAAAATTTATCGAAAGCAGACTGCAGATAAAAGAACTTCCTCTCGATACTTCCGCATATTATGAAGATCCCGTTTATATTCCTGCAGAGGATGATAAGCTTTCGGTTCATCATTGGATTAAGGGACTTTTGCAAAAATTGTTTAAATTTATCTGTGCTTTGGCTGTTCGCATCAAAAATAAGCTCAGCCGAAAAAAATAAATGCATCATCGCAAGGAGAATCACATGGACACAAATCAGAATAAAAAAGGCGGGATCTCGGTCGACACCGAGCACATTTTCCCGATTATCAAAAAGTGGCTTTACTCGGAAAAAGATATTTTTCTGCGCGAGCTTGTTTCCAATGCAACCGACGCGGTAACCAAACTTAAACGTCTCGCAGCACTTGGCGAAATCCGTGATATCGAAGATGATTTTCGCATCACGGTCACATTGGATAAAAACGCACGCACGCTGACCATCTCCGATAACGGGATCGGCATGACCGAGGATGAGCTGCGGCGCTATATCTGTCAGATCGCACTCTCGGGGGCGCTTGACTTCATTCAAAAATATGAAGGCGAAGGAGATTCGAATAAAAACGGGATTATCGGTCACTTTGGTCTCGGGTTTTATTCTGCCTTTATGGTGAGCGATTCAGTGGAGATATTCACGCGCTCGTATACCAATGCGCCTGCTGTGCATTGGGTGTGCGATGAGGCGGGAGAATATGAAATCTTTCCCTGTGACCGTGAGGGGCGCGGTACCGATGTCGTTCTGCATATTG
This sequence comes from Clostridia bacterium, assembly GCA_017407835.1. Classification (GTDB taxonomy): domain Bacteria; phylum Bacillota; class Clostridia; order Oscillospirales; family CAG-272; genus SIG693. The sequence continues at coordinate 291,996 of JAFQVV010000026.1, read as the reverse complement.
CTGAGAGCGAAGAGGAATATCTTTCTGCATATCGTGTGCGTGAAATGCTTAACAAATATTGCGCATTCATGCCGGTCGATCTGTATTTTGTAGACGTTGACGAGGAGTCCACTCCACACACACACGATGAGAATTGCACCTGTGAAGACTGTTCCGCTCCCAAAGCGCCGACGCCGATCAACGATACAACTCCCCTGTGGCAGAAAATGCCCGCAGACTGCACAGAGGAGGAATACAAGGCATTTTATCATAAGGTGTTCGGCGATTACCGTGATCCGCTTTTCCACATTCACATCAACGCCGATTACCCGCTGAATTTTAAGGGGATTCTTTATTTCCCTCGAATCAATCATGAATATGATTCTCTTGAGGGACAGGTAAAGCTCTACTACAACCAGGTTTTTGTGGCGGATAACATCAAGGAAGTCATTCCCGAATATTTGCTCATGCTCAAAGGCGTGCTCGACTGCCCGGAGCTTCCTCTGAATGTATCCAGAAGCTATCTTCAGACCAACAGCTATGTTGCAAAGGTTTCGGCGCACATTGTCAAGAAGGTTGCCGACAAGCTTAACGCGCTTTACAATACCGAGCGGGAAAAATATGAGTCACTGTGGGACGATATTCGCACCTTCATCGAGTATGCCTGTATGCGGGACAGAAAATTTTATGACCGCGTAAAATCAGCCCTCCTTCTCCACCTGACCGATGACAGCTATCTTACCATCGAGGATTATCTTGCCGATTGTAAAGACAAGCATGAGAACACTATTTATTATGCCGCCGACAAAACAACACAGGCGCAATATATCTCGATGTTTGCCGCACAGGGGCTGAAGGTTGCCCTTTTTGATCGCATGATTGACGTGCAGTTCATTCAGACGCTTGAACAAAATATGAGCGGTGTCAAATTCGTTCGCATCGACGCCGATGTTGCGCAGGCATTGCGCAGTGATGAGAAAGCAGAAGCCAATCCCGCCCTCGAAGCGATGTTCCGCGAAGTGAGCGGAAATGCAGAGCTTACCGTAAAATTCGAACATCTCAAGGAAGCGCGCGTACCCGCCATGCTGAATATTTCGGAAGAATCCCGCCGCATGGAAGAGATGATGCGTCTGTACGCCATGTCGGGCGGCAAGGATGCAATGTCTTTCCCGCAGGACATGACTCTGATTGTCAACGCTTCCGCTCCGCTGATTAGACGGCTCTCGGCACTGGCTACCGATGAAAACGCTGCAGATGCCGCACGCCGCATGGCAAAGCAGATCTATATGCTGGCTGTTCTGGCACAGCGTCAGCTTCGTGCCGATGAGCTGCAAAGCTTCCTTGAGGACAGCTTTGATTTGCTTGAGTCGCTGTGAGTACGCTTAGATATCCCCCCGCGGGCGAATTTGTTCCGGCCGATATTGTATCACAAAATCTCAATCGACTGGATCTTGATTTTTCAGGCAGCCTTAATGCACGGCGCGCCCATCTGCGGGAGTTGGCGCTGAGCATTGCGGATGCCTGCGAAGATGTGGATGAATTGCTTGAAGTTTTGGTGGGATTTGGGACAGGGGTTCCCTTTACGCCGCAGACCATTGGGGAGAATATGTCATTTCTTCGCGTGGGTTTTGCGCAGCTCTCTTTGCTTGAGCGAACGGAGCTTTGTCGTATGCTCTGCGCCATGCCGAGTCTGTCATTGAAAACATCGGATTTCTTTCCGCCGGATGAGCCGATTGCCCTGATTGCACGCAATACGATTGCCTATCTGCAAAACAATTTTGCTGATCGTGCTTTTCACGCATTTACACAAGTCATGCCGCGTGCACGTGCGCAGTATCACGACACCTATCAGTCTGTTTGCGAAGCAGTGGCAAGCGGTAACTGTGAGGCCTGCATTTTGCCCATCGAACACGCACAGGACGGGAAATTGATCAGCTTTTATCGACTGATCGATCGATATGATCTGAAAATTGTCTGCTCTTGTGCGCTCGCACAAAACAATGGTCCCGAATCTCGTTTTGCGCTTTTGAAGAAAAATATTTCTTTTGCCCGCCCAACGCAGACACACCTCCGTTATTTTGAATTGAGCATTACGCAAAATGGGGATGAGACGATCGGAGCTTTGCTCACGGCGGCACAATTGTACGGACTTTGCTTGCGGCGAATTGATGCCATTCCGCTCGAATACGCTGATGAAGGGTTTGCTTTTCACATCATGCTTTCCTTCGAGAAGGATATCCAGCTGCTTCCCTTTTTGCTTTACCTCACGCTTGAATTGCCGCAATATAATGCGGTTGGTATTTTTGCACACATTGCAGAATAAAATTGATTAAGGAGAATATACTGATTATGGAAAAAAAGATTTCTTATGCGCCGAAGGGTGTATGCTCTCGCATGATCGACATTGTCGTGGAAGATAACATTGTAAAACAAGTCTCTTTCACCGGAGGCTGTTCGGGCAATACACAGGGAGTTTCCCGTTTGGTTGAAGGTATGGATGTCAATGAAGCCATTGCGCGTCTCACAGGAATTCGTTGTGGCTTCAAAGACACCTCCTGCCCTGATCAGCTCGCTTGTGCACTTCGCAAAGCTGTCGAATAACCGATTGTTGGGCATAGAAGTCGATCAAAAAAGGAAGGATTTTATCATGACAAAACCGTTTTATCTTGAGGAATATTCCCGTTGGCTGGCTTCTGCTGCACTTTCTGCATCTGACCATGACGAGCTTGCCGAGCTTGCACAGGACGATGATGAGCTTCGTATTCGCTTCAGTGCTCCCCTGACATTCGGTACTGCCGGCCTTCGTGCTGTGATGAAAACAGGGCTTGGGTGTATGAATATCTATACTGTTGCCCACGCAACACAGGGAATCGCGGCGCTGATTGTGCGCGAAGGCCGTGAAAATGACGGTGCTGTGATTGCCTATGACAGCCGAAATAACTCCCGCCTGTTTGCGCAGACTGCCGCCTGTGTGCTTGCCGCAAACGGCATTAAAACGTATTTGTTTGATGATATTCGTCCCACCCCTGAACTTTCCTTTGCTGTGCGTGATCTGCATTGTGTTGCGGGCATCAATATTACTGCATCGCACAACCCAAAGGAGTATAACGGATACAAGGCATACTGGGAGGACGGTGCTCAGCTTGCCCCCGAATATGCCGCCGTTGTCGCCGATGAAATGAAAAAAATTGACATCTTCACGGGTGTTAAATCGGTTGCTTTTGCCGAAGCCTGTTCGCGGGGGCAGATTGCGATCATCGGTGAGGAGGTGGATGAGCGGTACCTCGCTGCTGTGCTCGCTCAGCAAATCAATACCCGGGCCATTGCGGATGTAGCGGATGAGCTGAAAATCGTTTACACCCCCCTCCATGGCGCAGGGGCACGTTTGGTTCCGGAAGTACTGCACCGAGTGGGATTGAAGCATCTCTTCCCTGTTGCGGCGCAAATGGAGCCCGATGGGGATTTCCCGACGGTTTCCAAGCCGAATCCGGAAATTCCTTCTGTGTTTGATCTTGGTATTGAAATTGCCGAACGAGAGAAAAGCGATCTGGTGATTGCAACCGATCCCGATGCCGACCGTGTGGGTGTTGTAACGCGGGCGGCGGATGGCAGTTTCGTCACCATCAGCGGAAACAGTATGGGCGCACTTTTGCTGGATTACATGATTCGGGCTTACCGTGATACCAATACCATGCCTGCCGAACCCTATGCTGTCAAAAGCATTGTCACGACCGAACTTGCCGCCAAAATATGCAAAGAAAACGGTGTGGTTATGCACAACGTTCTGACCGGTTTCAAATTTATCGGTGAAGTTATCAAACAGCACGAGCAAAGCGGCCACGGAGACTTTCTGTTCGGTTTTGAGGAGAGCTATGGTTACCTCAAAGGCACATATGCGCGGGATAAGGATGCGGTGCTGGTTTCCATGCTGATTTGTGAAATGACCGCATATTATAAAGCCAAGTCGATGACGCTTTACGATGCTCTCAATGACCTGCATGCTCGCTATGGGTTCTATGCCGAGCACATTGAAGAAATTGTGATGCAGGGTGCAGACGGTATCGAACGTATGGCGGCATTGATGAGCAAATTCCGTGCCGCATCGCCGACTGCTTTTGGCGGTCATACGGTGATTCAAATCGGCGACTACCGGGCGCAGACGATAACCGATATTTTGACCGGGAAGGTTTCTTCAACCGGGCTGTCCAAATCCAATGTTCTTTGCTACGCATTGGAGAGCGGTGATACCATTGTCGTACGCCCGTCGGGAACTGAACCGAAAGTGAAAATTTATTATATGCTCTGCGGAGAAAATGCCACAGAAACCAATGCAAAGCTGACGGCATATGGCGCCGATGTGGATGCATTTATCCGGTCGTAATAAGATCACAACCGAAGGGGAGTCGCGCCAATAGGCACGACTCCCCTTCAGATTTTGCGATAAATTTTGTCAGTATATTCATTAAACCCACACTATATAAGTGAAAGGAGGCGAGAGAATGCAAGAGACGAGGGCAATGTGCGATCGGTTAATCCAAGAATTTACAGATCATTATATGGAAAATCTGTTTTACTTTTGTCTGAAAAAGACAGGGGATCATGTGGAAGCCGAGGATTTAACGCAAGATATTGCGCTGAATATCATAACAGCGTTAAATAAAGGGACAGTTCCCGCAAGCTTTTCCGCATATGTTTGGCAGATCGCACGAAATCGTTATGCGAGATGGTCGGATAAAAAACACCGTCGCGGGATGTCGGTAACCGGTTTCGATATCGGCGACGATGAAATCGAAGACCAACGAGACAGTGTGTTGGATGAGATGATTCTCGACGAACAATTGGGCTTGCTTCGGCGTGAGTTGGCATTCATCAAAAACGAGTACCGCACCATCGTCGTTGCCTATTATATTGAGGAAAAGAGCGTTCGTGAGATTGCAGCATCCCTCTCCCTTTCTGTCAGCGCGGTGCAGCAGCGCCTTCACCGAGCAAGAACAATATTGAAAGAAGGTATGGATATGGCAAGAGAATTCGGAACAAAAAGTTACCGCCCGGAAAATATTTCGTTTGCAGCCAGTGGGGATCAGCCGAGCGGACTGCCCTGGCGTGCAGTGCAAAGAAAAATCCCCAAGAACATTCTGCTTCATGCAAGCAATAACCCTTCCACCATCGAGGAGCTTTCGATTGAACTGGGGATTGCACTTCCGTATATGGAAGAAGAGGTGGAAATTCTCCATCGCGCCACACTGCTCGAAAAGCAGGAAAATAAATATATCACCAATTTCTTTATTTTAGATAAAGAATGTCGGCTGGACATCTATGAGGCATTGCGAGCGGGTGCAGAAGAACGCAGCGGTCTGATCGGGGAATTCATCCGTGATGCAGAGGGGGATATTCGTCAGCTCAACATTGCGCATGAACACCTGGATGACAATACGATCAGGTGGTGGCTGGTGCCTGCCGTGATAGATTATTTCATCGAAAGCGTGAGCAAGGGGAAAACCACTTATGCTCCGCCCACGCGCGCGAACGGTGAGTGCTGGGGATTTGTTGGCTACGAAACAATCAATTTGCCGGAGAAAACGATGATGGGGCATAATGGCTGCGGTGATGGAAAAAATATGTTTTGGGCGTATAAATACGGTGACTATTCACTGTGGGATCAGTGCGGTGAAGCAAAGTATGAAGAAGTTGTTCTGATGTGCGAATGCCTGCGAAAGAATCGGCCGGTTGCATCTTTTTCAGACCGCGAAAGGGCGATTTGGGATAAGATCAACGGAAAATATGTTCACGAAAATGCCCATGGAGAGATGATTCCCGATCTTCTGGTGATAACCGAAGAAAAATTAGGGAAAATACACCAAATCTTAAAAGAGCACAAAAATCACGATCGACTGGTGCAGAATTGTCGAGACGTATATGAAAAGATTAACCAGATATTCAAAAAGTATCATCACAAAATTCTGCACGACAACATCGGTTATAATATTGAGATGGAATTATACAACATGCGGATGATGGCGATACATGATCTTGTGGCGTTCGGATTTTTGACACTTCCCGATGATCCGTCAAAATCCACATTGGGTATGTGTATTTTTCTAAAATAACCGCAAACAAATACAGCCGAGCGCAATTTGCGCTCGGCTGTATTTGTTTTAATTGCGCACGTTCTCGAGTGCGCGAAGCACCACATCTTCAAAGCTTTCCGAGGCTCCCCAGTCAAATCTGAAAAGCCCTTCCCCTCCGCCCCCACCGACGGTATGTACACGGGTGCAGCCCTGCAGATTATCAATTGTAACCGTCAGCGTCAGCCGGTTTCCCACACGATAATAGTGCTTTTCAAACACCAGAACGGTGCATTGCGTGTTAGACGCATCATTGCCGATGGAATAAATATCAATCAGCTCGCCGGTCCAACTCCCGCCGACTACTGCCTCCTGAATCATTTGCGAAGCGGTTTCGGGGGAGACGGAAACAGAAAAGGTCTTTGCCATCGTCATTCTCCTTCAGCGATAAAATTGCGTGTGAAGCTGATGGACGAGCTTCACGACGCGCCGAATGTACGCATCAATCTCTGTGCCGCCCTCGTCCAAATCGGTGAGAATCACCAGTGTATAGGGATGCTCATCGTAAACGATGGCCGCATCGTGATAGGCATCGATATCCCAGCCGTATTTGTGGGCTGTCGGCGTCGGATATACAGCGTATGGGATGAGAACGGTATGCGCCGATCCACGCAGCCATTCCCCCAGCAGCGCACCGTAATTTTCGTCTTCCTCAATAAAGGTATACATAGCCCGCAAATAGGTTGCCATATCCGCGGCGGTGATTTGGTTGAAGTTTTGGCGCACACTGTTTATCTTTAAGTCGGTGTTATACCGATAAAATCCGCTGTATCCAAACACATTGCGCAACTCCCCAAATGCAATATTGTCACTTTTGCGAATGGCGAGCTCGATCAAATCACGATATGTATATTCTGTGCCAAACTCTTGTTTTTGGATGATCCCCGAGCCTTCGCGGAATTTATCTTCAGTATAGACGAAGATACGCGAGAGATCATAGATTTCCTTTTCGGGATCGAACACCAACTCGGGATATGTTATTTCCTGCGGCGGTTCGGTTGACTCGGGTATCTGTGTTGTCTCAGGCGCAGAAGTGATCTCGGATGCAGAGGTTATCTCAATGGATTCGGCTGTTGTCTCAGGCGATGTGGTCTGTTCGGGTACTGATGTAATTTCAGCTGCCTCAGGCATCGTTTGCGATGCTGCGCTCTCGGTCTCCGGTGAATTGCTCTCAGTCTGCGCCGCACACAGTGCCGCGACATTGGCACGTGCAGTATCCTCTTCACGCGAGATTTCTCCCAGCAGCCAAAGGATATAGGGGGCTTTAATTACACTGGCAGAGAAAAAGGTTTCGTTCGGTTGATAGCTGATACTGTAGCCGTGCTCGATATCTTCATAGAAAAGTGCGATCTTGGGGTAGACGTAATAATAGGTTTCATCTTCGCTGATGATTTCCTGCGTCGGCGGATCAACGGGATTGCCGTCTTCGTCTACTTTGGCAATACGCTTCAGCGGTGCTTCTTGTTCAAGCGCGGTGATGATTTCTTTATACAGCTGGCCTTGCGTACGAATATCGCTCGAATAGATAAGGTTATAGTTTTCAATATCTTCGGTGAGGGATGCAATTTCTTCATTTTTCTCATTGATTGAGACACGAAGCAGGCGAATTTGCTCAGCCAGCTCTTCGCGTTCGCCTTCAAGCAAAAGTGCGTCTTCCGAGACGCCATTCAGCTTTGCCTCAAGTTCATCGAGCTCGGCTTGATAAGCGTCCCGCTCCGATTTGAGCGCAGACAGGTTCTCCGCCATCTGCAGCAATTCTGCTTGTGTACTTGAGAGCTTTTCTTCAATATTTCTCAGTGACGCGGCAGTTTCCTGCTCTTTCCTATACAGACAAATGGCGATGGCCGATGCCAACAGCACAAGGGCAAGAAGAATTGCAAACAAAAGAAGATGTGTTTTTCGTTTCATTTTATCTTATTTTATTCAATCAAGCTGAAATTTTTTACGTTTTTTGTTTTATATAAGTATTTGTTTTACGCAAATTGCCGCAGCCGCCGATATTCTCGGAGGATTCCAAGATCGTCACGGCAGCTGCGGCAAACAGTGTAGTTTACACAACTTATTCGTTGAGGTCATTATAAAAGATAATTTCTTGCGGTAAACTCAAATTGAGTTTTTCTTTTGCGATTTTGATGACGTAGTCATTGTTAAACGGTGCGTCAAGCTGTGCTTGGAGTGCTTCGATTTTGTTTGCCGAAGCGTCGATTTCCACACGGAGTAAATCGGCCTGCTCTTTCAGTTCATTATATTGCATCATCAAACGTGCCAAAAGAATCAACATTGTTATCAAAATCGAAACAACAATGAGACGCACAAAAATATTGTTCCATGCACGGCTCAATGCAGATGGTTGATTGTCGTTCATTGTACATCTCTCCTTTTGGCAAAATCGAATGTATGTTTTACATCGCGCAAGCAATGACGCATTGCCCGCTTGGTATACAGCGGCAAGTAAATATAGGAAACCACTTGCTTCGCAAAGCGCTTCCACAAAAAGGCAAGTCCGGACGCAAGTTTGCGCAGCGGAAACAACAATATCCAAAAAGCCCAAGCCAACAGAAAACGCAGCAGTCTGGCCAGCGTTTCCGACACGGCGATGACAAGCTTGGCAATCGTCAGGCGGTACAAAATAAATGCCCCACCGATTCCGGCAAGCACAAGCCAACGAAATTGCCCGTTGTTTGCCGCTGAAATATAGATTGCCGTTGCAGGCGCCGCAATGAGGAAAAAGGCAAAATCCTCGAGATTGATCAGTACATTTCTCACCTTTTTGCCAAGGGTAGGAATTTGGCGGGAAAATACCGGCATAGGCAGGCTGAGATTTGACACCGCGCCGTAACTGACGCCCATCAACACCCGTGTGATGCGCATGGCATCATAAAAAAGACCAAATACAAGGCCAAGCAAAAATGCACCGCCGAACAAACGGAAAAGCTCTGCTGTAGAGGGATAGATCATCGAAGCAGGCGGTCGAAAAAGCCATTTTTCCGCCCAGGCTCGTTTTCGTAAATAATTCGGTCGATTTTTCCATCTAAAATAATCTCACCGCGATCAATGTTCAGCGTTGAGACATGCATCGCACTGCCTTCTACCGTTAAATCTCCGGCAATTGTTCGCAAGGATACGGTATCCTCGTCAAAGCGAATCACTTCACTTACGCCATTGATTTGCAAATGTGCACGATTATCCAGACTGATGCAATGCGAACCGCCCGACAGTTTCCCATCGGACGGCAAGTTTGACTTTGCCGCGTTTTCAATCATATTTACTCTCCCCTTTGTCTATGCTCTATTCTATGCGGGAGAAAAATAATTTATGTCGGTCTTCAGTCAATAATCGCATATAGTGCCGATGCATCAGCTTTCGCAACATGCTCTCGCACGTCAAGAACACGCAGGCGAAGTGTTTTCTCGCCAAACGTAATCTCAATTACATCGTCAACTTTTACATCGTATGAAGCTTTTGCACGTCTGCCGTTCACGGTGACATGTTCGGTATCGCACGCATCGTTGGCGACGGTGCGCCGCTTAATGATACGAGATACTTTGAGGAATTTATCCAGGCGCATGAATTATTTCAGTGCGTCTTTGAGTGCCTTGCCTGCAGAAAAACTGGGATGCTTCGAAGCGGGAATCATGATGCTCTCACCGGTGGCGGGATTGCGGCCTGCATGTGCTTCGCGAGTCTTTACCTCGAAGGTGCCGAACCCAACGATCTGTACCTTTTCGCCTGCACGAAGTGCATTTTCGATGGTGCTCAGGAATGCATTTACAGCAGCTTCTGCATCTTTTTTCTTGAGATTGCTTTCTTTTGCGATTGCGTCAATAACTTGAGTTTTATTCATGATCGATCCTTCTTTCTCGAATTGTTTTTCGGAGGACAATACCTCTCGAATATAATTACTTTAATAGTATATCATTTTTTTGCTTACATATCAAGGGTTTTTGTGATATTTTTATGCAAAAATACAAATTTTTTTTATTTTTAGGGGGATTTTAGCGGGAGAAACCAAAATTTGTTCACATTTTGTCGATTTGACGCAATCTTTGCCAACGGAGAGAAATTTCATCTGCCGGGATTTGGGACGGATCTTTACCGCCGAGATCAGCTTCAAGCTGTGCATAGTCGGCAATTCGACGGTTGATCTCAGCAGTCAGTTCGGTTTCTGCTTCAAAGCCAAGCTTTCTGCCGAGTGTGACGGCAGCAAATAACAGCTCGCCGTACAACTGTCTTTGCTGCTCTGCCGGCACTTCTGCCAGTTGTGTGGTCAGCATCATGACGGTTGCCATTGCCTCTTCTGCGTTTGCGGCATAATCTGCCTCATCCAATGCTGATTTTTTCCCCACCTTTTCGGCACGCATCAAAGCGGGCAGAACTGCCGGAATTGCTTGCAATTTATCGGAGACGGTGATACGGGATTTTTCATCGGATTTGATGGCTTCCCAATTCGCCAATACCTGTTCGGCATCATCGGCCTGTACGTCGGCAAAAATGTGAGGGTGACGGTGAATCAGCTTTTTGCAAATATCATTTGCAACATCATGGATGGTAAAGACGCCTGCTTCCTCTTCCATACAGGCATGAAAAACGACCTGCAGGAGAACGTCTCCCAACTCTTCACGCAGCAGTTTGGGATCTGCTGTGTCAATTGCCTCAATCACCTCGTAGGTTTCTTCAATGAAGTTATTGCGGATGCTGGTATGCGTTTGTTCGCGGTCCCAGGGACAGCCCCCTTCCCCCCGCAAAATTTGCATAATCACACACAAATCGTCGAAGGAATATTGCTCTTTCTGCAAAAGTGCATTGATTTTTTCATTTGATTTCATGGGTTAATTTCTTCTTTCCGGTTTATTTCAACAGCTTAAGACGCTTGAGGATGCCTGCAAGTTTCTCTCCGCCGGGGAGCATCTGCACATCTTTTTCGGTGACTGCACGAAGACAGAGGATAAACGTAAAGTAAGCCAGCATTGCCAATCCAATTGCACAGAGCGTCAATTGCTTTGACTCACCCAAACGGGAGGCAAGCAGCAGATAGATTCCCAGTGCTCCTCCGATTCCACCCACGGCGGCAAGCAGCGGTTTGAAAAACAGATGCATCACGCTGCCCAGGTGATGGGTATAGCGAGCGATAAAATAGAAGTTGATTGCCGTTGCCGTCAAGTGGCAGAGGAAAGTGCCGATCGGTGCCCCGAAAAGGTTGATCGAAGGAATGCCGAGCAAAATGTAACTGGCAAAAATTTTGATCGCAGAGCCTGCCAACATCGAATAAATCGGCTTGCGTTCCTGGCCGTAGGCCTGCAGGATGGAATTGGTTACATTCAACAGGGCAACAAACAGAACGGAAATTGCCAGCGTCGCCAAAAGCGGTGCCGCCATCTCCACAGATTCGCCGCTGCCCGAGAACAGCAGCAGTAGGATGGGACGGCTGAAAACACACAGACCAATTGCACACGGCAGCGCAATCAGTATCGTCAGGCGAAGCGCCGAATCCATTGACTCGCGAATGCGGTTTCGATCGCCGCTTTTGATTGCTAATGTAAGCATGGGGACCAACGCCATTGAGATCGGCGTAATCAAGGCGGGGGTAAGATTAAAGAGCGGAATGACCAGGGTGGTATAGTTGCCGTACATTCTCTCGGCGACAGCTGCAACAAAGCCTGCATCCTGCAAGCGAGAAACGATGAGCAATGTGTCAATAATCTGCGTCAGGCTCATCACCAGCGCACTGATGGTCACAGGGACTGCGATAGAAATGAGTCGCCGCAAGATCTCTCCGCTGCGCGTCGGCTCGGCATCAATGACCAATTCGTTGCACGGACGGTAGAAGACGCGGGTAACGATTAAGAAAAGCATCGAGATTGCGACACCGATGCTGACACCGAAAATTGCATAAGCTGCTGCAGTTTGCACGGAATAGCCGCGGTCAAGAGCATATTTTGCCAAGGCAATACCGATAAACAGTTTACCACACGCTTCAATGACCTGAGAGACAGCGGTGGGAAACATAATTTGATATCCCTGAAAATATCCGCGAATTGCACTGGAAATGCAGATCAAAAACAGCGTGGGAGAAATTGCGCGAATCGCCTGTGCCGCCGAAGGCATACGGATGTATTCGGCAAAAAAGTCAGCGCCGCCGAACATGATTGCCATGCCCGTAAAGCCAATCAGGACAAACAGAGAAAATGCAATCCAAAAGATCTGTTTGACGCGTTTAATATCTCCTCGTGCACGGCTTTCCGAGATCAAAATCGAAACCGCAACAGGAAAACCGGCGGTAGACAGGATAAAGAACGCCGAATAAATCGTATATGCGGCATTAAAATATGCCATACCATCTTCGCCAAGATGGTCAAAAAGCAGGATCTTGACCAGCAGGCCAATCACTTTGACCGTCATGGTTGACAGCGTTAAAACCAAAACGCCCGAAAAGAAAAGCTTTCCTGAACTTTTGGGGGAATGTGAAGATATCCTTTTCACAGATTGTGCGCGTTTCAAAGCCTCACCTCGGCTCAATCAAAATAGTGTGCGATGACACGTCCCGCTTCGCTGCGCAGACGTTCAAGATCAATGGATGTATACGCACCGTCGGCATATAATATGCGTCCGTCAACCATGGTCATCCGAACGTCATGGGCTTCTGCGCTGTAGGCAACGGTGGCGGCAAGATCATAGACCGGCATATTGTGCGGTGCCGACAAATCCAGCAAAATCAAATCTGCCCTTGCACCAACCTCAATTTTGCCGCAATCTCCTCTTCCCTGCGCAAGTGCACCGTTTCTCGCAGCCATAGAGAGCATCTCGGCTGCAGTGGTGATATCAGCGCGGTGATTTACGCCTTTGTGCAGAATGGCAGCAAGACGAAGCTCACGCAGAACATCCAGTGTATTGTTCGAAGCGGCACCGTCGGTGCCCAAGGTGACATTGACTCCGCCATCCAACAACCGGCGCAGGGGCATGACACCCGAGCCAAGCTTGAGGTTGCTTGTAGGGTTGTGTGCCGCAGTGACACCTTTCTCTGCCATGATGGCGATATCTTCATCGGTAACCCAAACGCAATGGGCCGCCGTGGTGGGGGCATCAAAAACACCCAAATCGGCGAAAAAGGCAGCAGGCGTCTTGCCGTGCCGTGCGATGCAGGCATTGTGTTCATCTTCGGTCTCGGAGAGGTGAAGCTGCATCCCAAGCCCGTGTTTGACCGTATATGCGCCGACCGCAGCGCAATAGTCGGGCTGATTGGTATATTCGGCGTGGAGTGACATATCCACGCGAATCCTGCCATCCCCCGCACCGTGGAATTCTTTGACCAGTGCAACAGCCTCGGCGAAACGCGTGTCCTCGGCGAGATTGATGGCAGGTGCAAACGAAACAAGCGAGCGGGAGAGATTGGCTTTGATTCCGCTCTCCAGCACTGCCCGTGCGGTGGAGTCGCAGAAAAAGTACATATCCGAGAAGGACGTGATGCCATTCCGCAGCATTTCTGCGATGGCAAGCATGGATCCCCAGTAAACCGATTCCGCGGTCAGACGATCTTCGGCGGGGAAAATCCGCTCATTGAGCCACCGGGAGAGCGGTAGATCTTCGCCGTAGCCGCGGAAAAGCGTCATGGCGGCATGGCAGTGGGTGTTGACAAAACCGGGCAGGAGAAGGTCTCCACGTCCCTCCACGACGGTATCGTTGGAGGAGAGAGCAATCTGCGGGGCGATTTCGGCAATTCTCGCCCCATCAATGCGCACATCGACACTTCCCTGTCCAAATCCGCATTCGGGCATTAAGCGCACGTTGCGCAGAACAGTACTCATTCTTGGGCTCCTTTGCTTGCGGCGATGACATCCGAGAGAAGGTCAACAAACCGAGCGCGAATAATAGCACCCGTTTCCAGCACTTCCTCTTCGGTAATTGCGGCACCCGTGATGCCTGCTGCCATGTTGGTGACGGCGGAGAGGCAGAGTACCGAAATCCCGCACTGGGCGGCGGCAATAATTTCGGGGACGGTAGACATACCCACCACATCGGCACCAAGCATACGCAGCATACGAATCTCCGCCGGCGTTTCATATTGCGGTCCGCTCATGAAGGCATACACGCCGTCGGTAAGTGATAAGCCGCGAGCACCTGCCGCGCGATGGGCGATCTCCGCCATGTCGCGGTCATAAACGCGCTGCATATCAAAGAAACGCGTGCCGAGCTCGGGCAGATTAGCGCCACGCATGGGCGATTCTGCCGTCAGCTTGAGATGGTCGCGCACGCAGACGATATCGCCGGGGCGGAGATTCTCGTTCACGCCACCTGCTGCATTGGTGATGATCAGCTTGCTCACGCCGAGCAATTTCAGGACACCGACATAATAGGCGGCCTGCCACATCTCCCAGCCTTCATAGAAATGGAAACGGCCGTTCATTGCCAGAACAAGTCGATCTCCCAGATAACCGATAACCATTTCTCCTTTTTGATAGGATACGGTGGAAATCGGGAAATTGGGGATATCTCTGTACGGAATCACGATCGGGTCAGTCAGGGTGTCAGCCAATGCGCCAAGTCCTGAGCCGAGCACGACAGCAATATCGGGCGTTTTTCCGATACGGTCACGCAAATATTTGGCACTTTCTTGATATTGTTCAATCGTTGCTTTTTCTTTCATGTTTGACACCTCATTTTATTTCAAGAATTCATGGTAAAGTGAGTTGGGTGCAATATATGCCGAAGAAATCGGCTGCACATTGGCTGCCATCAAGCGCGAAATCAACTGTTTTGCCTCACCGGAATATTTGTTCTCAGCGGGGATTTTTTCGAGGAGCGGAAGAAGATACGGCAGCAGCATATTCACATCGTACGGCATTGTAGAATTGATGTGAATATCGCAGTCGTCGGCGTAAGGATAAATATTTCGCTCCTCATTTGCACGGACGCTCTCCCAGAGATAGTACGTGAATTCCGGCTCGGCACCGCGGAAATTGTAATCGCGCACGATGCGGCGCATGAAGCGGATATCCTCGGGAGAAAAGATCACGCCGTTGATCTCGATCTCTTCCTCAACACAAATATAGATGCTGCGATACGTGTGCTCGCGGAACAGACTGCTTACCTCGGGATAAACAACCTGAATGCCCTCAAAAATGAAGAGATCATTGTCATCGTAGGCATATTCGATATAACCGCTCCGTTTTCCCGACTTGAAATCATAACGCGGAACAACGGTTTTTTCATCGGTGAAAATTTCGCGAACACACTCGCGCAGATCTTCAAAATCAATGGTATCAATCGAATCGTAATCAATTTCAAGCCCCATGCGCTCAGCGCGCTCGGTGAGAAAATCACGATTATAATAAAAATCATCAATCGAAATGATATGCACCGTCTTTCCGCGGCGGGAGAGATTTTCAATCAGTTTATTGGCAGTTGTTGTCTTGCCCGAGCAGGTTGGACCCGACAGTCCGATCAGCTTCAAGCCTTCAATTTGGCATACAGCCTCACAAACGGCTTCCAATTTGCCGTCAAATGCAGCATCACAAGCTTCAACATAAGCTTTTTCTTCTGCTTTGTCTGCAAAATAATTTCGTACCTTCATGCGATTCTCCTTATTGGAAATAGTGGTTTGTCTCTCCTTGTACTGTATGTCAGCTGTGATTCATTTGATGCACAAATTCGTTTGATTTAGCGGTCAACTCGACCCAAGCAGGGCGAAATCCGCTGCGGATGGCGCACCGTACCGAGGCGATGTTTGACCATGCCGCGCAGTAAAAGGGCACCTTCCCTCGCGCGATGATTTCACAAGCCAGACGCGAAGTCAGGGCTGCCGCAATTCCCTGCTGCCGATATTCGGGCAGAACATCAATGCCGATCTGCCACATGTTCTCGCAATCGGCCGATGCTCCCGCAAGCCCGATCAGCTTATCCCCATCATATGCGCCGACCGCGATCATGTCGAGATGCGGTCGTTTAGCGCAGAGCGCGTTTTGCCAAGCGGGGAGATACAGCGCGGCGAATGCATCACGGTTAAGTGTCCGCACAGGGAGTGGGCAGCCAAGCGGAATCAATCTGTGCATATCGGGCAGAAAATACTCTGCCATAAAGCAAGACCGCAGATGAAACGGTGCCAGGGCATCATCGAGAAAGTGAAGATTGGGCGTTTCAAAACAATGCTCGGCGGGAAAGCGATTGATATATTCGCAAACGATATCCTGCAGATGCGGCGCAACCGATGCAACGATATTTCTTCCATACGAAACGAGCTGCACCGAAAACGGCAGCTGCAGATATCGCCTCGCCTTGTCATTTTCTGCGGATATCACAACTTTATTCTCATTGAGCAGAAAATCCTCGGCAGAACAACCGAGATCAATTGCCAACTGCTCCCGTGCAATTTGCCCGATGATTTGGTTGGTCAGGTTCATTCGTCAAGCAGCTCGCTTCCGTAGAATGTATCAATTTGGGCTTCTTCCTCTGCACGGTGATCGCTGCGCAAATACTCGTAGGGGTATTTGGGCGGTGCAATTCGGATAATTTTGGTGTCCTTGGGGTTCTTGGGGCGAATGTGCACCAACTTTGTCACAGCACCTGCACCGACAGCAAAAATGCTGTGCACTTCTTCCATCATATAGATATTGTATCTGCCCTCGGTTCCCTCGCGTGCAAAGCCCACATTTTCGAAATTGCCCACGGTGTTTTTTTGGCGGTACATATAGTACGGGAAATAGCCCTCTTCCTGGGCTTTGATCTGCGAGTAATCAACACAAGTGCCAGCCTCGCCGCCGCGAAGAGAGTAAATATCGTGCCCCTCACGCAGAATGTCCGCGGCTTTTTTGACACAGAAGGTATGCACGGTGATATTATCAGGAGCAAGTGCAATCACGTTGTCGAGGGTATGGGAAAATTTCAAGAAGTTATCCTCGGGGAGTCCTGCAATCAAATCGGTGTTAATATGCGGAATGCCCGATTTACGCGCCGTTGCAAACGCCTCGTAAAATGCGCTGACACTGTGCGCGCGTCCGATACGGTCGAGAACTGCGCTGTCCAAGGATTGCGGATTTACACTGATGCGTGTTACGCCATAATCTGCGGCAACAGAGAGCTTCTCTGCCGTAATGGTGTCGGGGCGCCCCGATTCGAGTGTAAACTCCTCCAAGGTCGAGACATCCACGCCGCGATTGATGGCGCCAAGCAGCATTTCAAGCTGTTTGGGACTCAAAATGGTGGGTGTTCCGCCCCCGATATACACGGTTTTGACATGAAGCCCAAGGCGCTTGATTTGTGCGAATGTGCGATCAATATCGGCACACAGCCGGACCATATAGTCGGGGATCAGCGAAAGCAGGCGGGGGGATGTATAGGAAACAAATGAACAATATGCACAGCGGGATGGGCAGAACGGAATGGAAATGTAAACGCTGCAATCGCGGGGATCGGGCGTGCCGATCAGCTTTTGTTCATGAACCGCCACCTCAACGGCCAGTGCCGCCTTTTTGGGGGTGAGCAAATACTGTCTGCGCAATGCCTCGCGGGCGCGCCCCGGTGTGAGACCGGATTCCAGCAGTTCGGTTGCCACTTTGGCCGGGCGCACTCCTGTCAGGATGCCCCACGACGGCTGATAGCCGAAAAACTTTTCGCCGACTGCCAGCATTGCGGCACCTGCCGCAATTTTACGCACACGCTCGGGTGTCATCTCGGGGCGATAATCAAATTTTCTGGTGGACTCTTTGTAGACATCGCCAATGCGAATTGAAGCATAAGCGCGTGCCGCGCCTTCAATTTCGGTCACGCGAATGGTCACCACCGGAGTATCGTTCTCCACGGCTTCATCCACGCCGAATTTGGCGCCGGGAAAAAATATCATACAAAGCGTTTGCGCATAATAGGGATTGATGTCGCCTTCGGTAATTAGCTTCACGGTAATCTTCCTTAATCCTTTTTCTTTAATCGATTGCTGTCCAGAACGATGGTGACGGGACCGCTGTTGGTCAGACTGACCTCCATATGTGCGCCGAAGCGGCCTGTTCCCACGTGGGAGAGGGTTTGCCGCAAACGGGCAACAAAAGCTTCATAATAAGCATTTGCCATATCGGGAGGTGCCGCTTGGAAATATTCGGGGCGATTGCCGTGGCTATAGTTTGCCAGCAGTGTAAACTGCGACACAACCAATGCCTCTCCATTTACATCAACGATGGATCGGTTCATTTTATCATTCTCATCGGGAAAAATTCGCAGTTTGAGCAATTTATCTGCCAAACGCGCAAGATCATCCTCGGTATCTTCACGATCAACGCCAAGCAGAATCAAAAGACCGTATCCGCATGCGCCGACTGTCTCGCCTTCGACCTCTACACGCGCCTCGCGCACGCGCTGAATCAATGCAATCATGTTAAACTTCCTTTTTGATCAACAAAATTATGAAAAACCTCTTACCACGTCAATCACATCATTGATGGACTTCAGCCGCGAAACGATGGAATCATAATGCTCCCGGTTCTTACAGCTGACGGTGATGTTGAGAATAACTCGGCGCTCGCCCGCCTTCTGTGAGAAAATATTGAGAATGGCAACCTTCATATCCGCCAGTGCCAGCGAAACGTCGGCCAAGAGGAGATTGCGGTCATTTGCATGGATCTGCAAATGTGCTTCAAACATACTGGAGGAGCTGCGCTCGTCAAAGCTGTCATCCCAGCGAGCATCTACCCAACGCACGGCATTTTCGGGAGAGGTGCGGCTATTGCGGACGTTGGGGCAATCCTGTTTGTGAATCGAAATGCCAAAGCCTTTAGTAATGAAGCCCACGACCGGATCACCCGGCAGCGGATTGCAGCACTTGGCAAACTTGACTTGACAGCCGCGCTCGCCGTCCACAATAATGCCGCTGTTGTTTTTGATGTTTTTGCTTGCCTGTTTTTTGGCCGCAGCCTGCACTTGTTCGACATAGGTGGGCGCGGAAGGTGCTTCGGGCGCACCGACAACGCGATCAAATTCATCGCGCAGTTTTGTGACAAGTTTGGATACGGAAAGTCCGCCGTAACCGATGGTGTTGTAGAGATCTTCCGCACCTTGAATGCCGATGCGGTGCGCAACATTGGTGGCAATCTCCAGGCGTTGTGCTTCGGTGGATTGGCGCCCGATTCGCTTAAGCTCGGTATCGATCATTGAACGCCCAAGCTGAATATTATCTGCACGACGCTCTTTCTTGAACCATTGGCGGATTTTGGAGCGAGCTTCACTGGTTTTGACGATTTTCAGCCAATCTCGGCTGGGGCCTCGAGACGCAGACGAGGTCAGAATTTCGACAATCTCACCGTTCTGCGGAACGCGGTCAATGGGCACAATCATGCCGTTAATTTTGGCACCGATCATTTTGTTGCCTACCGCCGAATGGATTGCATAGGCAAAGTCAATGACTGTCGCCCCCTGCGGCAGTGCGATGACATCTCCCTTTGGTGTGAAAATAAAGGTTTCATCGTGGAAAATATCGGTCTTGATCGCTTGCATAAACTCATCGGGATCGCGTGCGCCGTCCTCAGTTTCGATCAGGCGGGCAATCCACTCAAGCTTCTTATCGATATCCTCTTTGCTTCGCTCTCCGGATTTATACTTCCAGTGCGCTGCGATACCGTACTCAGCGATATGGTGCATTTCCCACGTACGGATCTGTACCTCAAAGGGGATTCCGTCACGTCCGATGACCGTGGTGTGCAAGGAACGGTACATGTTCGGCTTCGGTGTGGAAATGTAGTCTTTGAAGCGACCGGGAATGGAATTGAACATCTCATGGATAATGCCCAGACAGGTATAGCACTCCAGTTCGGTGTCTACAATGATGCGAAGTGCGTAAAAGTCATAGATCTCATCAAAGGATTTGTTTTGATTATACATCTTCCGATAGATGCTGTAAACCGACTTGATGCGCCCTTCAAGAGAAAAATGAATATTGTTCTGCGCCAGTTTTTCATCGACCAGCGCACGTACATTTTCGATGAAGTTTTGGTTTGCGCCATACTTCTTTTCGATGTCGTGCTTAACCTCTTCGTAGCCGATTGGATCGAGATACGAAAGGCTGAGGTTTTCCAGTTCCTGCTTGATTCTCTGCATACCGAGGCGATGTGCCAACGGCGCGTAAACCTGCATGGTTTCCAGTGCCGTCATGCGGCGCTTGCTGTCTTTCTTGACGCTGAGCGTACGCATATTGTGCAGGCGGTCGCAAAGCTTGATGAAAATTACCCGCACATCCCGGGACATGGCGAGCAGCATTTTGCGCAGGTTCTCGATATGTGCCTCTTCTTTGTCCTCAACCTGCAGCTGCACGATTTTGGTCAGCCCGTCGACCAGTTCTGCGACTGTTTCGCCAAATCGGTCGCGGATCACGCGCAAATCGGTTTTGTCTGCGCAATCTTCCACCGTATCGTGCAAAAGTGCAGCACAAATCGAGTCGCCGTCCAACTCAAGACCGGCAACAATTTCCGCAACGGCAATCGGATGTGAAATATATGGCTCTCCGCTGACGCGGAACTGTCCTTCGTGCAGCTGAGCCGCATAGAGGTATGCTTCTTTAATTTTATCCAGATTGTAATTTTTTCCTGTAGCGGTTAATATATCAAGCAATCGCTTAATGGGGATATATTTCTCCTCCGGTTCGGTTACCATATTGTCATTTCCTTTCCGTGACCACGCGGGTCCCATGGAGACTTGTTTATTTCGGCCGATTACTGCACTGTGTTTTCAGCTTGCGCAGAATCGAAGATTTTTCGAGATTGATCTTTCCCGTATGGAAAAAGAGTTCAAACTGATAGCGGTCGGGGGCGAGCTCTTCAATGCCCAAAATCTGCATTTCCTGCAGGACTCGGACAATGAATTTCAATTTGATCGGATTGATATTTTGCCCGCTCATCTGCTTGATCACAATTCCCAGCGTGCGCAGTGTAAAGACATCATGCCCGAGACGATATTCACGGCGAATGGTGGTATAAACCTGCGCAAAATCCTCTCGTTCCGGGTAGATATCTTCCTCGGCAGTATATTCTCCGCCGGCGCAAATCTCCTCATATCGATCCTGCAGGCGGGTTTGTTCGTCGATATATCCTTCGGTATGATGCAGATCGCGCACGATCAGCTGTACACTTTTTGTGTTTTGATATTCGTTAATATCCAGATTGAAGAGCAGGTCAACGTGATCCCCTTCGGAATACGGAAAGTGTGCTGTCGGTGAGCCGAAACACATTGCGGTCAAGGTTGTTTTTCCCTGTTTCACCGATAGGCGCGTATGCTTTCCGCCGCCAATTGCGGTGATGCGTACCAACTCCACATCATGCAGAACAAAAGCGGGAACGGGATTGGAAATGCCGTAGGGCTCAAGCAGATACAGCTCGGAAGCCTGATCCAGCGTCAATTCATCCATGCATACTTCACACTCTGCCTCCAGCGTGGTTTTCATATCCTCGGGATTAAGATGCTCCCGGGCGTAGTCGTTGATACGCTCACGAAATGCATCCAAATTCCCGCGAGAAACAGTAAGCCCTGCCGCCAATTCATGGCCGCCGAATTTGAGGAGCAAATCATCACAAGCCGTCAACGCATGAACAAGATTGAGCCCTTTCACGCTTCGACCGGAGCCCTTGCCGGGATCATCCGGCGATTCATACAGCCCTTGTACACCGTCGAAAGAAATCAAAATTGACGGCAGTCCGTATTTTTCGGTAATGCGCGAAGAAACGATACCAATGATTCCCTGCTGCCAATCGTTATCAGACAGTACGATGACGCGATCACGGGTAAAATCATGAGTCTTTTCGATCATTTCATACGCCTGCTCGGCAATGCGGTTTTCCTCAATCTGACGACGGCGATTGATGTCACAAAGCTCATATGCCAGCTCAGCCGCTTGATCGGGGTTGTCGGTAAGAAACAGTTCCACCGCGCGCGAAGCCTCGCTGATCCGCCCGGCAGCGTTAATACGGGGGGCGATGGAAAATCCGATAAAGCCCGAGGTGATTTTTTTGCGCTTGATGATGGGCTTGGCCGGATTTGTCGTTGCGGTAGCAGGCCGAACATCGGGATTGCCCGATGAAGCGGCATCAATCAGCGCGGTCAATCCCACACGCTTTCGTTCTGAAGCCAGACGCAGCCCCAAGCTGACAATCAGGCGATTTTCATCACGTAGCGGCATCACATCGGCAATGGTTCCGACGGCCGTCAGATCGGCATATGTATAGCAAATATGGCGAATTGCGTCAATATCGGCTCTTCCTTCGGCGCGGGCGCGCGTCAGTTCAAGCGCACAAATCAGCTTAAAGACAACACCGACACCCGCCAATTCGTCAAACGGATAGGTGGAATCTGCGCGACGCGGATTGACGACCGCGCAGGCAGACGGAAGCGTGGGACGACACTCATGGTGGTCGGTAATCACCATATCCACACCAATCGAAGCGGCATAATCCACTTCTTCGGCGGCGGTGATACCGGTGTCAACGGTAATGATCAGTTTGGTACCGTCTGCAGCCAGCCGTTCAATCGCCGCA
This sequence comes from Clostridia bacterium, assembly GCA_017407835.1. Taxonomy (GTDB): domain Bacteria; phylum Bacillota; class Clostridia; order Oscillospirales; family CAG-272; genus SIG693. Next base: position 269,393 of record JAFQVV010000026.1, on the reverse strand, counting down.
CAGGAAAGCCCGTACCCTTCCTTGCTTCTGCTTGGAATGTAATAATGGATATCGGCACCCAGATCCTGCAAATACAAGTACAGCGTGCTGACCGCTGTAACACCGTCCACGTCGTAATCGCCGTAAATCACAATTCGTTCGCTGTTTTTCAGACTGCGATTGATCCGATCGATTGCCTTCTGCATATCATTAAGCAGAAAAGGATCGTGAAGAAGTGTGGCTTCGTTGCGGATAAACGCAGTCGCTTCTTCCGGGGTTGTATAGCCTCGGTTGACCAAAAGCTTGGCGGTAAGCGGATGTAGATGAAGCGCTTCTGCCAATTCTGTAATTTTTGCATCGTCACAAGGATGCTCTGATACATAGCGCAAGCGCCAATTCTTTCGGTGTGTTTCCGTAGTCGATTTTATTGTTTTTTCATTCATAATCTATTTACAGACACGCCAAAGCGTGTTCCTTTCCCTTCTACTCTGCCCTCATCTGATCATCCGATCCCAAAACACGAGCGATGGTCACGTCGCATCGCCGGGCAATGACTCTGTTTGAATAAAACCATAAAAAAATAAATACACCGATAAATCCAACTAAAGCTGAGAACAGTTTTGCGTGCTCGGAGACAAACAAACTCGCAGCGGCAAAATAAAAAATCATTCCCACAATCAGCGGGAGAAGAAAAACCAATACGCCATATCCCAAAATGCGTCGGGACGGGCTCTCAACGATTACCCAATCCCCCACTTGCGCTCCATGGGGATTGTTGGCACGTGTTTGCATGATGGCCTTATCCCCCAGCAAGGTACACATCGCGCAGGAAGAGCCCTCTTTTTGTTTGTGACAGCCATCACAAGCGGAGGTTCGCTCGGTTTCAACGATGGCAAAATCTCCATCAAGTGCTACGACTTTTGCTTTTGTCTCCATTGTGCGTCCTCCGAATTTTCATCATTGCGGGGCAAAGGCGGCCAAAATCGCCAATGCAGTGCGCAGGCCATCAACCGCCGCACTGGTAATGCCGCCTGCATATCCGGCACCTTCTCCCGCCGGGTATACCCACGGGTGAGTCAGCGACTGCAGATTTTCACCGCGCAGAATACGCAGCGGCGCGGATGTGCGCGTTTCGACACCCGACAGAAGTGCATCGGGGGCATCAAAACCGTTAAGTTTCCGTCCCATCAAGGGCAGCGAGCGACGCAAAGCTGCCGAAACAAAGTCCGGCAGAACGCCATCCAATGCGGCCGTACGATAATGCAAGCCGTGCATATACGTTGGCATAATCCGTGTTGGCTCGCGTAAATTTTTTTGTTTTCCTGCGAGAAAATCTCCAACCGTTTGTAGGGGAACGCGATAATCTCCGCCGCCTGCCGAAAATGCCGCACCTTCCAAGGTGCGTTGAAAAGCAATTGCTCCCTGCGGTGTTCCGCCGAAATCACTTGGACGAACCGACACGGCGACCGCCGAATTTGCATTTCGTCCGTCGCGCGCATGTACGCTCATTCCATTCACGACAACGCCGCCTTCTTCGGAAGCGGCAGCAATTACCTCGCCGCCAGGGCACATACAAAATGTATATACTCCCCGCTCTCCTGTCGTGTCTGAGAGCGCATATTCTCCGCGTCCCAGGGCGGGATGTCCAGCCAGATCGCCGAAAAGAGCCTGATCGATATCTTTTTGTAAATGCTCAATGCGAACGCCCACCGAAAAAGGCTTGGGTTCGATGGCAAATCCTCGCTCCATCAGCATTGCGTAGGTATCACGCGCGCTGTGACCGAGTGCGAGGACCAGCGCCGACGTACGGAAGTCACCGTCACAGGTTCGCGCAATTACCTCGCCGTCCTGACAAAGAATATCATCCAGGCGACAGCGATAGCGAATTGTTCCGCCCAGCGCTTCGATTCGCGCCGCCATATTGCCAACAACGCCGCGAAGCAAATCGGTCCCGATGTGCGGCTTGGCTTGCCACATAATTTCCTCGGGAGCGCCAAATTCACAGAAGCGCTTCAGCACATAGCTGCAGAGTGGATCGTGGATTCGCGTAACCAGCTTGCCGTCGGAAAAGGTGCCTGCACCGCCGGCACCAAACTGGACGTTGGATTCTGTGTCCAGAATTGCACCACGCAGGAAGGCATCGACACGCTGTGTACGAACATCCACGGGATCGCCGCGCTCCAACAGGATGGGCGCACAGCCTTGTTCTGCCAAAAGGAGTGCAGCAAATAGACCGGCGGGCCCCATTCCGACCACAATGGGGGGATGGGACATCTGTTTTATTCCGCGCTGGATATGCATTGGTTCGCGAACAAGATGTTCAATTTTTTCGGCATGAAGACGCTCCGCCGACGGCAGTGTGATTTCGGGAAGAAATGCCACCGCTTTGCAAACAAAGGAGATCTCTCCCCCACCCCGTCTGCGCGCGTCAATTGAGCGCTTATGCAAACGAACCTCGATAGGGGTGTTTCGTATGCCGACGCGGCGGAGACGCTTGACGATCGCATCCTCCAGAGCACCATTCAAATCCGGCTCATTGACACCGATGCGCAAATCAGAGAGAAGCAGTTCTATGGTTTGGGTATGTTGATGTTTCATTCGCCGAGCTTCACCTGCACATTATAGGTTCCGACTGCGTACACTTTGCCTGTAAAAGACGAAATCGATGTTGTAATGGTGACAGGAACCGTAACATATCCCGTCAACTGATCGTAGTGTGTTAAATCGATCGAAACACGCATGTGTGAAGAAGTGATTCGATTGATTAAGGTATCGGGCGCACGAACCGTGAAATTAAAGATATCTTCATCAAAGGAATAAATCAGATCTTCTGGGGCAATTACATCCAAATCAATGCTTTGCATGGTCAGCGATTTTGTAGATGTTCCGATGTGGGTAATCTCAATGGTAACATTGCCGATTTTATCGGCATCAATAATTCCATCGGGAAGAGCAAGTTTGACCAACTGGGAATAGTCACCTGCTATTTTGGTTTCATCCAGTTCAATGAGACGATATTCATTGAACGTTTCGAGTATCTGAGGATCGCCGCGGACAGTGATTTGCGATGGCGTCACGCTGACATTGGCATTATCACTGTTCAAATATCCGTACTTGAAATCAACTGTAACGGGAACGGTTTTATAGGCATAAACGGGAACGGTAACCAAAATATCGGATGTATCACTCTTCACATAAGGATTGGTGATAGGATCGCCGTTCTCGTCAACCAGAACCAGTTGAGCGCGCTGTGTCATACTAGTGGTGATTTGTCCCAAGTCAAGCTCTGCACGTGCGGAAGAAATGGTTTCCAGCACATCTGCAGGACCTGTTACTGTGACTTCCTGAATATTGGTTTCGGTTGCACCAAGTCCGAGGTTTGCAGCAATCTGATAATACAGCCTGACATCGACTTTAACCCGTTTGGTGGCAATGCGATCAGTATACACCCAAATTGTTTGCGGTGAAACATCAACAACGGTAAATCCGGCGTCGGCAAGTGCGGTGATGGAGAGCTGATGTTTACCCGATTCCTCAACGCCGAGCAAATCCACATAGGCACGAAGATCGGCAGCAGTGCATTTGTCAACATCGCTTTTTTTACCCTTGATTGTCACACTGACCGTATTATTATACCCGTCGATGACTGACATATTGTGATTTTCAGCCAATTGCGTTTCATTTTCGATCTCTACCAATACACCCGTCAGTGTCTTTTCCCACTCGGGGGCGTCGATGCTCATCACATAAAGCCAGAGCACAATTGCGGCCAATGCACAAAGAATACGTGCGATAATATCATGTGCGCGAGCCGTATGAACCGTATAATCTCCATTCGATCCTTCGACCGGCGCTGAAATTTCGGCATAATCCGGATCAACCTTCATTTCGTTTTTGTCCTTCTCATTTCTCACAACGCGATTCCTCCTTTGTGCTTGATTTATTTATCTGTTTCACCGCGTTCATTCTGCGTGTCGATGTTTTTTGTGCGCCCCAAGCGAAGATGGTGCGTACGCCCGCTTCCCTGTCCTTTCGTTGAACTGCCCGGCTCAAGAATGGTAAGTAGCTCCTGTTTGAGGGTGCGATAAGAAAAATTGCGGCGCAGTGTTCCTTCATATGCAATGGAAATAACCCCGGTTTCCTCGGAAACCACAATCACAGGAGCATCGCTGATTTCGCTCATCCCGATCGCTGCACGATGACGGGTGCCGAGATCCTTGATAATGTCGGTGTGTGTGGAAAGCGGAAGAAAGCAACCTGCGGCATATACGCGATAATCACGAATAATCACCGCGCCGTCATGCAGAGGTGCTTTATTGAAAAAGATGTTGCGCAGCAGGAATGGACTGATCTGTGCATTGACAACCACGCCGCTTTTGATATATTCGCCGAGCTTGGTTGAACGCTCAATTACAATCAGTGCGCCGGTTTTTTCACGGGAAAGTGCGCAGGCGGCATCGGTAATTGCTTCTACTGCTGACAAAATTTGCTCGGCATCCTTTTGCTCACCGATATTTTTCAACCCTGTCATTGGTGTTGCGCCAACCTTTTCCAGTGCAGCGCGAAGTTCAGGCTGAAATACAATCAACAAGGCCATAATACCGACTTGATAAAAATTCTGCAGCACAAATTTTATTGCGTGCATCTGCAAGGCGGAGCTGATGATCAGAATCACGATAATCAAAATAACGCCAATTGCCAGCTTGCCCGCACGACGGTCACGAATAAACCGATAAACATAATAAAACACAAATGCCAAAAGAACAATATCAATAATATCGATCAACGTAATATCTAAAATCGGATTGACGATATATTGAGTGATAAAATGCATGACGGATTCCATTCATCGGCCTCCTTGCGCAATAAAAAGTTATACTTTATATTATATCACAAGTTAAACGAAATTTCAAACTTTTCTTTATTTTTTTCGGGATTTTTTTCACACTTTTCATAAATTCCCGTTTGTGAGAAAAAAAGGACAGAACACCGCCTCGAAACGGTGCTCTGTCCCATCAAATATACTGTTTTGTCGATTATTCTGCCTCGGGTTCAGCTTCGGGATCAATAATGACTTCTTCTTCGTCAACATAGGCATACTGGTAGTATTCTATCTTGTCACCCGATTTGATTACGGTCTCATTGGCAAATCCGGAAGCCTCTTTGCCGTTCAGCTTCCAGGTCCATGCAAGCGACATTTTTTTGCCGGTTTCTTCATCGGTAAAGCTCTTGGGGCCAGCATCGCCCATCTTCTGAACAATACCCAGAGACTGATCGTATTCAAGCGCAACTTCGCGTGCCATGCACATGGCTTCAAGCGCGGCCAGAACAGTGGGATTTTCCATCGAAAAAGTTACATCACCGAGAACAATCGGATTGTTGTCATAATCGTATGCTTCAACAGTAACAGTCAGCTCATTCGGATCGGGGGCATCCTCGCCGCAGGCAACCAACGAGAACGCGAACAGAACGGCAAAAATCAACACAAAGAATGTACGCAAAGATTTCATAAAAACATTGAACCTCCTGTGGAATTTGGTATATTCAGTTTACTATAAAAATTTCCTTTTGTCAATAGACGGGAGAAAAAAACACGCTTTTTTATACGAATTTTCCGAATATTCATCAATTGTTCAATTCAGAAAAAACACACACAAATTTTGACAGAGCAGAAAAAAGGTCCAACTTAGCGAGAAAAACAAAATGGGCCACGCCAATCGAATTCTACGGTACAAAGCGCAAAAGGCACAGATGCCCAAGAAAAATGCAGCAAGCAAAACCAAGCAGCCGAAGAGAGGAGATATAATACCGAAAAAAACAGGATACCAGCACAAGCGGAAGAAAATAAACCACAACAAAAACATCACGCCTCTGTCGATATCGGGAAAGCACCTGCGGCGCATAAAGCGAACACCGGCACCAAGCAATGTACCCAGCAGAAAGTAACTGCACCCGCCCGACACAAAAATGATCCAGCTTGGCGGAAATGCCTGCGGCAGCTGCAGCAGATATCGCGCATGGAGAGGGCTTCCAACCGTTATGCATACACTCAGTGCCAATATGCAAAGCGACACAGCCATGACGAGCATAACGCAGTTGTCGGCTTTATTGGTCAAACTTCGGCAGCGATTCATCCTGCATATCTTTTTGGGTTTCTGCATTTGCTTCATCGTCATCACCTCGCCAAAACCTATGCCAAAAATCTGCCAATTATGAAAGAAGAGGCGTCCCAAGACACCTCTTCTTTGAAAAATATGATGGTCAAGCACCACCGGTGGTTGGCTCCGGAGAGGGATCGTCATCCTCCCTGCCCTTGGGTGGTTCGGCTGTTTCATCTTCGTAAGGAGAATCAGTCTCCTCTCCCTGAACGCGAGCGAAGAAAGCGTTGAAGTCGAAATGCAGCCAGCAAAAAGCGTTATACTGCGTTTTGGCATTGGTGATGCCGCAGTATTCGTTTTTGCCGAGCATATTGATAAAGAACGGTTCTCCGCTCCAACCGCCGGGTTCTACGTTTTCATCCAGCGGACGGTAAACATACTGTGCGTCGGTAACCAGAACCTGTGTTGGGAAGGAACGGTTTTCAATGAGAAGCAAACCAACTTGCTTGACTGATTCTGCGGGACACCCCTCACAGGCAATTCCGCCTGTTGACGTATCATAGCTAACCAGAACATGCGTCGTACAGGCTTGCGTCGGCTGGGTTCCGCGGGCAAAATAGCCGATTTCTGCGCGGTTTCCGCGCGGATCGGCACGACAGGCATCGGTCATCAGCATTCCCGAATCCTTGCAATATTCGGCACGGATTACCGTGGACGGAAGCTCAAAGGTCTTCAACTGCGCTGTTCCCGCATTGGCCTCGGCGATAATTTCTTCATGCAATCGCGTCATGACGGTATCCCAAATTGCATTTGGGGGGCTGGTATAACCGCGCAGGGGCTTAGTCAGGGACTTCGGATATTCATATCCATACCAAACGCCTGCAATATAGTAGGGTGTATACCCGATAAACCAGCGGTCAAAATCGTTGGTCGTCGTACCGGTCTTGCCCGCAACATCGATCTGTTTACGCAGCGTCACACTGGTGGCGGTACCGTAATTGACAACATTGGAGAGCATCTGCGTCATAATGGCGGCGTTTTCTTCGCTGAGAACAACGGTGCCTGCCGAATCATTGGAAAGAATGACCTCACCCTCACTGTTGAGGACTTTGACATATGAGCGAGCTTCGTTAAATACACCTTTATTCGCAAAGATGGTATATGCTGCCGTAATTTCGCGTACGGTAACACCATAGTTGAACTGCCCCAGCGCCAGCGCTGCCACATCTTTGTCGGTTAGGCGAACACCGTTGTCCAATTCTTTTACTTCAATCAGACTGTCCATTTTCAGGGTGTTTTTGACAAAATCAAAGGATTTATCCAGCCCCAATTTCTGCAGGACACGGACCGCAATGGTATTGACCGACCGTTCGATGGCACTGTTGACATTGGTGAGACCGCGATACTCATCGGGATAGTTGTGCGGCCATGCACTTGGCTGGACGATATTCCCTTCATTCGGATCGAGATTATAATTGCCGAAATTCACGGGAACATCATCAAATACCGTGGCATATGTGATCAATCCTTCTTCAAGTGCAGGTGCGTAAACCGATAGTGGTTTGATGGACGAACCTGCGGGACGAACCGCTTTGGTCGCGAAATTTTGTCCGCGGTTAATTGTTTTTTCACCGCGTGCGCCCGCAACCGCAAGCAGATCTCCCGTTTGCGGATCGATCACCACCATACCCGATTGCGCAGGAAGCCCGCTTTTGTTTTCCGGGAAGTTGCTGTCATCCAGATATACTTCATCTACGACTGCCTGTACATCGGGATCCATAACCGTATAAATCTCAAGTCCGCCGCCCCAGAGCATTTGCGTTGCTGCGGCTTTGGAATAACCGATTTCCATCAGATCTTCCAATACATCTTCATAAACCACATCGGTATAATAAGAGTAGATGGTGGCTTCGGTTGTGGAAATCTGCAGGTTCAGCTCAAGCTCTCGGTTGAAATTTTCATCATATTCGCTCTGGGTAATCAACCCTCCCTCAAGCATCGCATACAAAATTCCGTTTCGCCGTATGGTATTATTTTCCGGGTGGCTGACAGGATCATAAATGGAAGGATTATTGGTAATGGCAATGATCGCTGCCGATTCAAGCAAAGTCAGGTCTTTGACGTCTTTGCCGAAATAGGTATACGCAGCCGATTTGACACCGTAACAGTTGCGTGAGAGCGGAATGATGTTCAAATACATCGTCAGAATATCTTCTTTGCTGAGTTTCTGTTCGAGATCAAGTGCCCAGAAGATTTCCTGTACCTTGCGCTGGATTTTATAATCCTTTTCTCCCGTAACATTTTTGATCAGCTGCTGTGTCAGTGTTGATGCACCGAATTCCTCTTCAAAACCAAGCGCAAAGTTTGCAACTGCTTTGATTGTACGAAGCCAGTCAACGCCATCATGCTTCCAAAAACGCTTGTCCTCACCTGCAACACAGGCATTGATCAAATGTTGGGGAAACTCATCAAAACCGGCAATCAGGGAGTTGGCTTCACCGTAAAGACGCTGATCAACCAGCTCAACGGGATAACCGATACGATTGACACGATCTTCGTATTCCATGTAATAGATTTTGGTTGTCTGGTTGGTCTGTGAGAGGACGAACATCGATTCATCCACCTCGGTATCAACAAAATTCTTGACGTAAATGGCAAATGCACTGCCCACGATAATACCCGTAATCAACGCTACCAGTATAATTGTCAAGAGAATATTGATTACCCAGCTCAGCGCTTTGAGGAGAATTCGCCCAATGATACCCAATGCATGGGCAATTTCCCTTCCCCAACATGTTTTTCTGCGCTTTGGTTGTTGATTCATGTTATCTATGCGCTCTCCCGAACGCTCCCCCTTTGGTTGGTTTCGGTTGGTTATCCTTATTATGCCGAGAATATCCCGAACTTATTATACGCGTACTTTTTGAATACAGTATGAATTTTGGGAAAGAATACGTGCAGAAACGAAAAAAACGGCAAAGGAAACAGAAAAAATGCAAAAAATCAATTTGATCAGATACCGCAAACCAATTTTTATTGCGCTGCTGATCTTATGCCTGGTTCTCTCGGCAAGCGGCTTGCTGGTCTGTCTCTCGGCAAATCGCCAACATCGGACGCAAGAAACCGATACTGCCGCAGAGATACGTAAACTCGCCGTTCGTATTGAGGCGCTTGAAGAAAAATCGGCGAGCATGCGAGAATATCTGCTGGTAGAGCATGAAGGCAAGATCGGAATCTACAATTCCGAGCGTACCGTACTCTATGAAATTCTCGATGTGTATGTCAAAACACTTCCCCGCCGGGATCGCGAAATGCTTGCCGAGGGGATTGTCGTCTGCGGTGAAGCTGCACTTCGCGCCATTACGGAAGATTATAGCAGTTAATCGCCGTCATTATCTTGCACACAGGGCAGTTCTGCGGAAAGCCGGTGATTTTCACAACCGTACACGAATCCTGCCAGCAGCAGAAGCAATGCCGCACCGATTCCAAACCAGTCGGGATCAAAAACAAATCTGATCAGCATTCCCGGCCCGGCAAAGGCTTTTTGCAGAAGATAGCGGAAATATCCCGATACGATCGAAAAGATCGGTGAGCCGACAAGCAAAGTCAGCGCGCTGAAGCAGATCATATCGGGGTTTTTCTTATCCCCGTAGTTCCCTTGGGCCAGATTGTGCAGCAGAATGGAGACAAAGCGGCAGATCGGTGCCAAAATCAGGCATGACAGGCAAATCTGCGCCAATCCGGCATAAAGTGCGGTTTTGGCAGCGGAAAGTGTAACTCGGTCTTCTGCAATAGTTGCCTCAACCCCACCGCCGTAATTGACATGATAAACCGTATTGCCGTTAGCACCCGTTTCGGCTTGCAGATAAGGCGAGAGGAGGAGATGATCGACCGATGTGCGCACGAGCGTCAGAATAAGCATACAGATAACGCTCAAAATGGCAATACCGACAAGCACCCAGAACAGATAACGCAGCAGAAACGCCAATGGACGGGCAAGCTTACCCGTAGCACGATAGACCATTCGCCCCCGAACGGCGTTCTTTCTTTGAAAAAGGTTCGGCATGAATCTTCTCCTTTACTGATATTTTACATTTTCCTCGCCGAGAATTGCAATAAATTCTCGCAGAATTCGCTCACTGAGTGCAACACCGGCGACGCGAACATATTTGGAAGTCGAACAATCAAACATGACAACATCGGTATTGCCTTCGAAAATTTGCACGAGATTCAGCGCTTTTCGGTACGGCATACACGCAGTGTCAGGCACGCGCAGATAGAGTTTTTTCGGCTTGTTCGGTGCAGGTCTTGGTGTGGGCGGCGGGCTTTGTTTGCTGTTTTCTTGTTTTTCATAGCGATCGTTTTCGATCAAGCCAACCGCTTCGTTGAGCAGGAGCTTTGGCGTCTCATCCGGGCGAACCGACACGGAAGCCCGCAAGCAAACGGCGCTGTCGGTGTGCAAGAGCTCGGCATAAGTCTCATACTGCCGCGGAAATGCGACCACTTCAATCTCACCCAGACGATCCTCCAGGGTAAAGAAGAGCATGCTGTCCCCGCGTTTGGTGGATTTTCTTGTGCAGGAGGTGATAATACCCACAACGCAAACCGTTTTCTTGTCGGCGAAGCGTTCTGCATCGGCGGCATCTCCATCTTCGCTGTGTGCTTCAAGCAAGCGGTAAACGGGTGTGGGAGAAATATCCTCAATCTGTGCGGTATAGCTGTCCAACAAATGTCCCGAGAAGTACATACCCGCACATTCTCGCTCCATCGCCAGCTTTTCCCGCAGTGTCAGCTCAGGACGTTCGGGATAAACGAATCCGCTCGGTGCCGACGTCTCGTTCGACAATGCCGAAAAAATATCCAGCTGACCGATCAGATTTGTTCTGTTTTTGGCGCTGATGCTCTCCAGAATTTGCTCATACGCAGCAAGCAGACGCGCCCTTCCCATGCCGAGCCGATCAAAGCAGCCTGTTTTGATCAATGCTTCGATTTGGCGCTTGTTCAGATCCGAGCCGGCCATGCGCTCGACGAAATTGTCGAACGATGAAAACCGACGCTTGCTGCGCTCGCGCAGAATGGCATCGATGAACTGTCTGCCGACATTTTTGATGGCGAGCAGGCCGAACCGAATGCCCCCATCGCAGACATGGAAGGTCATGCGGCTTTCGTTGATATCGGGAGGAAGGACGGCAATTCCGCGCTTGCCGCACTCGGCAATATACTCGGCAATCTTCACCGTACTGCCAAGCACAGAGGTCAGCAGTGCTGCGAAATATGCACGGGGATGATGTGCCTTCAGATAGGCTGTCCGATAGGAAATCATGGCATACGCCGCGGCGTGAGATTTGTTGAAAGCATAGTTGGCAAAGCTCGCCATTTCCTCAAAGAGTCCGATTGCGGCCTGCGCATCAATGCCGCGCGCCGCCGTCCCCGCGAGAAAGCTTTCTCTCTCGGCTGCCATAACCGATGCTTTTTTCTTGGACATGGCACGGCGTACGATATCGGCGTGGCCGAAGGTATATCCCGCAAGCTCGCGGAAAATACGCATGACCTGCTCCTGATAAACGATGCATCCGTAAGTGTCCCGCAGAATCGGCTCAAGCGCGGGAATGGAGTAGACAATCTTGCTCGGATCATGCCGCCGCTCGATATACAACGGAATGGAGTCCATCGGCCCCGGTCGATAGAGCGCGATTGCGGCGAGAATATCATCAATGCTGGATGGCTTGAGATTGCTCAGCATTTGCCGCATTCCGCCGGATTCAAGCTGAAACACACCGCCTGTATCGCCGCGGGAGATGAGGGCATAGGTTTTGGCATCATCGGTCGGCAGACGATCAAGCGAAAAATCGGGCTGCGATTCGCGCACCTGTTCTTCGGCTTCCGAGAGAATGGTGAGATAACGAAGGGCAAGAAAATCAAATTTGATCAACCCAAGCGCGGCAATGGTGTCCATATCATATTGCGTCACCAGTGTGTCATTGCTCTGTGCCAGCGGAACATATTCCCACAGCGGACGCTCGGTAATCACGACACCCGCTGCGTGCACCGAAATATTGCGGGGCATTCCCTCAATTGCCGAGGCAAGATCAAGCAGTGTGCGAACCTGTGCACTTGCCGCCATCTGTTCCTGCAGTTCTTTGGTCTGCATTGCTTCAGCAAGGGTAATGCCTAAATCGCGCGGAATCGCATTGGCGACCGCATCGACATCGGGGATTGACATCCCCAGCGCACGGCCGACATCGCGCACCGCCGCCCGTGCGGCGAGCGTACCGAAGGTTACAATCTGCGCAACGTGGTCACGTCCGTAGCGATCAATGACATAATCAATAACCTCATCCCGCCGGTCATAACAGAAATCAATATCAATATCGGGCATACTGACTCGTTCAGGGTTGAGGAAGCGCTCAAAGAGCAAATCATATCGAATCGAGTCGACATCGGTGATCCCCAGCAGATATGCCACAAGGCTTCCTGCGCCCGATCCGCGCCCGGGGCCAACGGGAATTCCCGAGCGCTTGGCAAAGCCGACGTAATCCTGTACGATCAAAAAGTAATCGGCATAGCCCATTTGCTCAATCACCGAGAGCTCATAGTTGATACGCTCACGGTACTCGGATTCGGGATGCGCTTCTGAGAATGTCAGATGCCCCTCCTCAACACGGCGTGCAAAGCCGACCTCGGTCAGATCACGCAAATACTCAGCAGGTGAGCGTTGATCGGGCGGCGTGAAGGTGGGCTGATAGAGGACGTCAAAATTCAGTTCCACATTGCACCGTTCGGCGATGCGTGCCGTGTTGGCAATTGCGCCTTCATATTGCCCGAACAATGCTTCCATCTCTTCGGTAGTTTTATAGTAAAATTCATTGGTTTCAAATCCCACCGGCTTGCCGTCATCCAGCGTGCGGTTGGTTTGAATACACATCAGCACGGCTTGCGTGTAGGCATCCGACTTGCGCAGATAGTGCACATCATTGGTTGCCACCATCGGCAGTCCGCAATCCTGCGCCAGAGCGACCAACTGAGGCAAAATTGCCCGCTGATCCGCCAGGCCGTGATCCTGCAGCTCGATATAGTAGTTTCCCGCACCGAAAATTGCCGACATTTCCTCGGCGTGACGCCGGGCAACATCATATTCCCCGCGCATCAGCGCGCGCGGAATATATCCGGCAAGACATGCGGAGAGGGCGATTAACCCCTCATGATGACTGCGAAGCAGTTCCATATCCACACGGGGGCGGCTGTAAAAGCCTTCGGTGAAGCTTTTTGAAACCATATACATCAGGTTGCGATAGCCGATTTCGTTTTCGCAAAGCAGCACAAGGTGCGCATAATTTGCATCACCCGCAGAGCCGATTTTATCAAATCGAGAACGAGGGGCGACATATACTTCACAGCCGATAATCGGCTTGATGTTCGCCGCGCGGCAGGCTCGCCAAAAGGCCACGGCACCATACATGACGCCGTGATCGGTCAGAGCAACGGCAGTATGTCCCGCTTCTGCAGCGCGTACCGGAATATCGGCAATTCGACAAGCACCGTCAAGCAAACTATATTCGCTGTGCAAATGCAGGTGGACAAACTCTGCCATGGCTTACTCCTTTCGTTGAACCTCGGCGGCAAATGCTTCGGCAATTTGGATAATTTTGTTCATTCGATGATACATCCCCGGTTTGGAGATGTGGGGAGAGAGCTTGAGTCCAAGTTCCCCCAGCGACAGCTCGGGATTTTCCGCACGGAGTTCTGCCGTCCTGCGCAGTTCATCATCAAGCCTGTCCATCCGTCCGTTGGCACGGAGAAATTCGATGGCTTCAAGCTGACGCTGTGTTGCCGATACCGATTTTTGAATATTTCCCGCATCGCAGTTGGCAACCCGGTTTTCGTGATTGCGAATCTCTCGCAGAATTTTGGCATTGATGAGAGAAAAAACCGTTTTGGTTGCCCCAAGCGATGCGAGCAACTCTTCGATTGGTCCGCTTCCTTTGAAATAGAGTCCAACCCCTCTGGGGCGTTGAGCTGTTTTGGGCTGTGCGCCGATGGTTTCGAGTGCGGCACTGACGACGGGAACGAGGGCAGAATCTGACAAAAGAAACTCCAAGTGATAAGTTTTTTCGGGAGATGTCAGCGTTCCGCACGCCACAAATACGCCGCGCAAAAACGCGATTGTGCACCCATGGCAGGCGGAATCTGCGGTATAAAAATCAAGCTTTTCTCCCGCCTGTACAAGTTGCTCGGCAAGGCGGCGGGAGGAAAATTGCAGCTGCCAGAAGCGATGCGCGCCCCGGCGAAGAGGCTGCGGTTCGCTCTTGACCGAAAAACATTGGCGCAGTAATTTCGCCGCCGTCTCGGCAGCCTCGATTTCTTTATAGAAAGCCGTAATTTCTGCATCCGGCGAAATCCGGGCGGAGATGAGCATGCCGAGCAACATCGCGCGCCGGCAACAGGCGGATTTGGGCATCTGTTCTGTCAACTCAAGCCGACACGCACCGGCAACGCTGATTTTTTCGTGCATACGTTCATCCAAGGCGGCACACCTCACACTCAAGCGTCACGCCATATGCCGCTAAGACGGTGGTTTGGATGTGTTCAATCAGACGCAGAACATCGTCTGCCGTGGCGTTCCCACGGTTGATGATAAAGCCCGCATGCTTCTCGGATACCTGCGCGCCGCCAATCGTGCAGCCTTTCAGACCACAATCCTCGATCAACTTGCCTGCGAAGTGCCCAACGGGGCGTTTGAACACACTGCCTGCGCTCGGATATTCGAGGGGCTGCTTGGTACGGCGGCGCTGCATATAATCCTGCATCCGCGCGCCGATTTCATCGGTGTCTCCGGGGGTAAGCGTAAAGGTAACCGATAAAATCACACGCTCGGGATGCTCAGCATAGATGCTGTGCCGATATGCCAATGCATGCTCGGGTGCGTCAAGCGTATGTTCGGTGTGATCAAGGGTATCATAACAAACGCTCTGCGCAAGCACGTCGGCAATCTCGCCGCCATATGCACCGGCATTCATCCGAAGCGCTCCCCCGACACTGGCGGGGATCCCATACGCAAATGCAAGTCCATCAAGACCTCGGCGCTGTGCTTCGCCGGCGAGCGCGGTCAAAGAAACACCGCATTCAGCGGTCACACGGTTTTGGCAAAATTCTACCCGCTTCATCTGCCCGGTGAAAAGTACCGCGCCGTGATAGCCCGCATCTGCGCAAAGCAGATTACTCCCGTTTCCGATCACGGCGAACGGTATATCGGTTTCTTTCAGAAGATCCAGCGCGGATGCGGCAGCGGAAGTTGATGCGGGAAAGAGCGCGACCGAAGCAGGGCCGCCGATACGGAAAGTTGTATGCGGGGCAAGCAAATGATCGCGGCAAACGGACAAGCCTTCAATTGTGCGAAGCTGCGCACAAAGGAATTCGATTCGATCCATGTCTCCTCCTTAAACGGATAGCAAACGGCGCAATTCGGTATAATCGGATACGGTATACGTGGGTGTGATATGATCCGGACATGACTTTTTGCTGGGATTATACCAACAGGTATCAATGCCGGCAGCAATCCCACCGGCGATATCGGAGGAAAGCGAATCTCCGATCACGAGCGCGCTCTCGGGCGAAAATCCGGGGATGCCGCCGGCTACCGCGTCAAAGAACGCCACGCTTGGCTTTTCGGCCCCAACTTCTTGTGAGATAAACATCCCGTCAAAGCAGTCAAGAAGCGGAGTGCCGTCGAGACGTCCGTGCTGGATTCGTGCGGTACCGTTGGTGATCATATACAGAGAATAGCGCTCGGCAAGTGTTTGGCAAAGCGAGAGAGCGCCGTCGATGAGTTGTTTCTGCTGTTCCATACAGGCGAAAAAGGAACGCCCCATGCGATCCACGTCACAGGTGAATCCAAAATGCTCGGACAGGCGGGAGAAACGAACGGCATTGAGATTTTCACGGTCAAATTCTCCCGTTTCAATCTGTTTCCAGATGGCAGAATTGATGGTGTGATAGGTCGAGATCATAGTTTCGTCAACCGGAATTCCCTGTTCGCTCAACGCACTGATCAGCGAAACGCGCTCTGCGGCATTAAAGTCAAGCAAGGTGTTATCGGCATCAAAAAGCAGCCAGGTATAGTTCATCTTCATTTTCCTTTCGATTAGATCACAATACCGCCGTTCGGGCTGAGCACCTGCCCTGTAACAAAGGGGGCAGATGCAAAGTAAAGCACCGCATCGGCAATATCCTCAACCCGCCCGATGCATCCGAGCGGTGTTTCCTCACAAAGTACGGCGCGGGTTTCTTCATCCAACGCAGCATTCATTTCGGTTTCAATTACACCGGGGGCGACACAATTCACCGTAATCCCCGACGGACCGAGCTCTTTGGCCAAGGCACGCGTCAAACCGATGATCCCTGCTTTGGCGGTCGAATAATGCACCTCACAAGATGCACCGGTCAGCCCCCAGATTGAGGAAATATTGATAATTCTTCCGTATTTTTGACGAATCATATCGGGCAGAACAGCTTGTGTGCAGCGGAACGCGCCCCCCAGATGAACGTCCAGCATACGCATCCATTCATCCTCGGTAATATCGGTGAAAAGGCGAAACTGCGCAATGCCGGCGTTGTTCACCAGACAATCGATCGTGCCAAGCTCTGCTCTCGCACGTGTAACCGCGTCCTTTACCGCACTGGCATCTGTCACATCGGCACAAAGCGCCAAGGCCCCCGTTTCGGCAGACAATTTTGCTGCGGCATCGTGAGCCGATGCATAAAAGAAGGCGACAGATGCTCCTCTTGCCGCAAATGCGCGCACGCAAGCAGCGCCGATTCCGCGGCTTCCCCCTGTAATCAAAATATGTCGGGGAAACGGTGTAGCTTCAACGGTCATTTCTGCATTCTCCCTTCATTCGATCGGATGATGTATGCAAATCCGATATCTGCCGCATACTAAAACAAAGCGTGATATGGCAATATAAATCCAGTATATCCATATGATATCACATTCAAGAGAAAATTTCAAGGAAATTCTTATATCCGCAAAAGATTTACACAATTCGGTCATGCAACGCCAATTTATGCCGCCCCAGAGGTGATTATGAAGCTTTCTTCTGCCGAGCATCTTGCTCGCCCCGCACTTTTGGTTGCTACCATTGCTTGGGCAGCCAGCTTTGTCATCATGAAAAACACGCTGGATGATATCGGACTCTATTATTTGCTTGCCATCCGTTTTATCGGAGCTGCCCTGCTGCTCGGCCTGCTGTTTCATTCTGTTTGGGGCACCCCCGCCTCCGGCGACCTGCGAAACGGTTTGCTATGCGGAGTATTCCTGTTTTGTGCATACGCCCTGCAAACCGAGGGACTGAAAACAACCACGCCCGGGAAGAATGCTTTTTTAACGGCTGTCGATTGTGTTCTGGTTCCCTTTTTGCTCTGGTTTTTCACGCGAAAGAAACCCAGCGCATTTCATGTGGCTGCCGGCGGATTGGGGATTCTGGGGATTGGATGCATTTCACTCAACGGTGAGTTCGGCATTGCGATGGGTGATCTGCTCACCCTCGGCGGCGGGCTGCTCTTTGCGGTGCATATCATTGCCGTCTCCGAGCTTACCATGGGACGCTCGGTAATTCGATTGACCACCCTGCAGTTTCTCACTGCGGGAATTCTGTCATTGATCTTTGCTGTCGCCTTGGAAGAACCGCCACACTTTATTTCACGGCAAACTGCAGGCAGTTTGGTTTATCTTTGTGTGTTTGCCACGGCATTGGCATTTTTGTGTCAGATCTTCGGTCAGCGGCATCTGTCCGCCGCCTCAACATCCCTGATTCTGTCGCTGGAAGCGGTGTTCAGCGTGATTTTTTCCTTTTTGTTTGCCGCAGAACCGATCAACGGACGAATACTCCTTGGTTTTTCCTTAATTCTGCTTGCAATTTTGATATCTGAAGTTCTTCCCTCCTCTCTGCGGCGATTTGCTCGACTGCGACGAAAATAGAATATGAAAAATTCCGCACACTTGTGTGTGCGGAATTTTTTGGCACCCCCTGCGGGAATCGAACCCTCAACTAACCCTTAGGAGGGGTTTATTATATCCATTTAACTAAGGGGGCGGGTAAAAATTTTGCCCCTACAGTATAACACAATTCCGCGCGAATTGCAAGAACTTTTTCCCCAATCGTGCGCAGAAATGCTCAAATCTGCTTTTTGATGCGCTCGAGTGCCCCCTTCTCCAGACGCGAAACCTGTGCCTGGGAGATTCCGATCTCCGACGCGATTTCCATCTGTGTTTTGCCACGATAAAAACGCAGATTGATGATCTTCCGCTCTCGCTCACTCAGTCGCTTCATTGCTTCGCGCAGCGCGATATCTTCAAGCCAAGCTTCGTCGGTATTTTTATCATCGCTGAGCTGATCCATGACATAAATGGAATCTCCGCTGTCGCTGTATACCGGCTCGTAGAGCGAGATCGGCTCGACAATTGCTTCCAGCGAGCGCACAACATTTTCCTTCTTTTCTCCCAACTCCGATGCGATTTCATCGACGCTCGGCTCGCTGCCCCGAAGCTTTGTCAGCCGTTCGCGCACCTGGAGAGCGCGGTACGCCAAATCGCGCACCGATCGACTGACGCGGATGGCATTGTTGTCCCGCAGATAACGCCGCACTTCGCCGATGATCATCGGAACAGCGTAGGTTGAGAACTTGACATCCAGCTCCAGATTGAAGTTGTCTACCGCTTTGATCAGTCCAATACAGCCGACCTGAAACAGATCGTCAAGGTTTTCCCTCCGCCCGGTAAAACGCTGGATGATACTCAATACCAAACGCAAATTGCCGTCAATCAACTCTTGACGCGCCTCCGTATCTCCCGCTTTCGCACGCGCCAATAATGTCCTTTTTTCTTCATCAGTCAATGTTTTGAGTTTAGCAGTATTGACACCGCATATTTCTACTTTATTATGATACATTCGCACACGCTCACTTTCTCTGCGCTACCGCCATGGGCGGTGTAAAGAAAGTATTGCCGTGCGGCGCGCGGGCTTATTCAGGCGAATATCCGAAAGCAGGTGGGAAAATCTCCCTCCGTGGATGTGAAATTTTTCACGGGCATCTATGGACAGGGGGGGCTTTTTATGATATACTTATGGTAAATTGATTCCCTTTGAAAAACAAAAAAGAGGTGTCATCGACACCTCTTGACAGGGTTAATATTTACTTGGTGCGCGACGCAAGAAATGCAATTCCGCCGGTGAGTGCACACCATGCAGCGATCCATTGCTCGGTGTTCTCTTCAAGGACACGCACCCATCCCCAATATGGCATAATGAAAAAGCTGACTGTAATGTCGCGCACTTTACCGAGCAGTTCCTGCTCGAACTCATGTTCGCGGCACATCAACAACAGCAGAACAATCAGCGCACAGCAGGCATATGCGCGCAGCAGTCTGCCGTCCCGTGCAATACACCCAACCGCCAGAATGCTGATAACAAAGACAATATAACAGACCGAATATGTATAAAAATTATCGGTCACCGAATATTTCAGCGGCTGCTGATAAGGGATGGAGCGAAGCAGAATATATCCGCAGAACGCCAACCATATAATCCCGACAAAGAGCAGATTGCTGCGTTTTTGTCCGCTGTACTCCATGCGTGCCTCCAAACAATCGAATTTTCTTTTATTATACATAAATCTGCGAAAAAAGTCAAGGATAACCACATAAATCTTAAACAAGGGGACTCAGTATGCTTAACCGTGTATTTTTGATTGTACTCGACAGCGTGGGTGCGGGCGAAGCGCCCGATTCCGCCGTTTACGGAGACAGCGGATCACACACGCTTCGTTCTGTTTGCCGCGCTGACGGCTTTCACATTGAGAATCTGCGCCGACTCGGGCTTGCCAACATCGACGGGCTGAATTTTCTCTCTCCCGTACCCCATCCCATGGCCTCCCACGCCCGTCTGCGTGAATGCTCGGCGGGCAAGGATACGACAACGGGGCATTTCGAGATCGCCGGCATTGTGATGCCCGCTCCCCTGCCCACCTATCCTGACGGATTCCCGCCCGAAATCATCGATGCCTTTTCCCGCGAGACCGGGCGCGGTGTGCTCTGCAACCGTCCAGCTTCGGGGACAGCGGTCATCGAAGAATACGGCGCCGAGCATATGCGGACCGGGGCTTTGATCGTTTACACCTCGGCGGACAGCGTCTTCCAAATCGCTGCGCACGAGGATATCGTCCCGCCCGAACAGCTCTACGCCTATTGCCGCATTGCCCGCCGTATTCTCTGCGGCGAGCACGGCGTCGGCCGCGTGATTGCACGTCCCTTCATCGGAGTGCCGGGCAGCTTCACCCGCACGGCGAGACGGCATGACTTCTCCATTGAGCCGCCGTCCGCTACCATACTTGACCGTATGGCCGAGGCAGGACTCGATACTATTGCTGTCGGCAAGATCAATGATATTTTCGCCGGACGTGGTATCAGCCGTGCCATCCCGACCGTGAGCAACGACGACGGCATGGCCAAAACTGCTGAATTGACCGAGGAAAACTGGCGAGGGCTTTGCTTTGTCAACCTGGTTGATTTTGATTCCTCCTACGGTCACCGAAACGATATCGAGGGGTACGGAGCGGCATTGGGACGCTTCGACGATTGGCTGGGGGATTTTCTCCCCCGTCTGCGTGAGGGAGATGCCCTCATCATCACTGCCGACCACGGCTGTGATCCTGCCACGCCATCGACCGACCACTCCCGTGAATATGTTCCGCTGCTGATTTATGCGCCGACGCTCATCCCCCGCAACCTCGGCACGCGGGATGGATTTTTCCACATTTCGGCGACACTGGCTGCCGCGTTTGGGCTTGACCCGATCTGTGGAGAGTCGCTCATTGACCGCACTGAATTTTGAAAGGAGAAGACAAGATGACAGAAATGCAGATCAAATCACTGCTTGACGCTGCCGTGTCCGCCATGGAACGGGCGTACGCCCCCTATTCCAACTTTCACGTCGGTGCTGCCCTGCTCGCCCGCGATGGCAGAATCTTCACCGGATGCAATATTGAAAATGCATCCTACCCTGTCACCATCTGCGCCGAACGTGCCGCACTCTCTTCGGCGGTCAGCGCAGGCCTGCGCGAATTCTCGGCAATTGCGATTGTCGGCGGACATCACGGCAAAATGGAAGACATTTGTACCCCCTGTGGAATCTGCCGTCAGGCGTTGTCTGAGTTTTGCTCCCCCGAGACGCCGGTTTACCTTGGAAAAATCGATGGATATACTACCCTTACGTTAGGTGAACTCCTTCCCCATTCCTTCCATCTCAAGGAGGATTTGTCATGACGATGTACGAACTCATTCAAGCCAAACGGCACGGTGAAGCGCACAGTGATGACGAAATCGCCTATCTGGTGCGCGGGATAACCGACGGTTCCATTCCCGATTATCAGATCTCGGCGTGGCTGATGGCGGTATGCCTGCGCGGCATGGATGCGCACGAAACTGCCGCATTGACTGCACATATGGCGGCATCAGGAGATTCCATTGATCTCTCGATCTTTGGAACGTCTACGGTGGACAAGCACAGTACCGGTGGTGTGGGGGACAAAACCACGCTGATTGTGGCGCCCTTGGTTGCTTCGCTCGGCTGCAAAGTAGCGAAGATGTCCGGACGCGGGCTGGGACATACCGGAGGAACGGTGGATAAACTGGAATCAATTTCCGGATTTGAAACCGCCCTCTCGCCAGACGCTTTTTTCCATCAAGTCGAGCAAATCGGGATTGCTGTTGTCGGTCAGACGGGCAACCTTGCCCCTGCCGACAAAAAGCTTTACGCCCTGCGCGATGTAACAGCAACAATCGACAGCATTCCCCTGATCGCTTCCTCCATCATGAGCAAAAAGCTGGCTGCCGGTGCGCACGCAATCGTGCTTGATGTCAAGATCGGCAGCGGTGCCTTTATGAAAACAAGAGAAGAAGGCGAAGCGCTGGCACGTGCCATGGTGGAAATCGGACGCAGCTGTGGACGAAAGATGCGGGCGCTGGTCACCAATATGGATCTGCCGCTGGGCTATGCGATCGGCAATGCACTTGAGGTTGCCGAAGCGATTGAAATTCTCCGCGGAGAAGGCTCGCCTGCGCTGCGCGAGATTTGTTTGGCGCTTGCTGCGAACATGGTGGCAATTTCACGCGATATTTCCACTGAAGAAGCCACAGCCCAAGTGACAGAAGCGCTGGACAGCGGCAGGGCGCTTGCAAAGTTTGCCGAATGGATTGCCGCTCAAGGCGGGGATGCATCCTGTGCCGAGGAGCCGGCTCGGCTCGGTCAAGCACCATTTTTGCGAACGATCTGTGCACCGTGTGAGGGGTATCTGACCGCCATGGATGCAGAACGGATCGGACGTGCTGCCATGCTGCTTGGTGCCGGACGCGCGACTAAGGAAGATATCATCGATCCGCTGGCAGGGATTCGTCTTTGTGCCACTGTTGGGGATAAGCTTTGCGCCGGTGATGCGCTGGCCGTCCTGCACACCTCCGACGAAACAAAATTCGCAGCGGCCGAGGCTGCGTTTCTCTCCGCCATGACATTTGATGCACAGCCCCCAAAGACACTTCCCCTTATTTTTTCCGTCATTGAATAATTGCATAAAAATAAGTATCGTGCGTAACACACGGCACTTATTTTTTCAAAAAATCAATGAACCCTATTGACAATCACGTGACCGTGTGATATAATATTCTCAAAGAAAAAGCTAAAAGGAGGTGTGATGATATAGATGTTGCATTGAGGGAATATATTCCCGGAACAATTCTGAAAAAAAGTGCGATGGGGAATGTAACAGGGCTTGAATTTCTGCATAAAATATTTTATATTTCGCAGGGCATCATGCTCTCTCAAATTCGTGAAATCGCAGGCATTGACGGCTCTACGCTGCAAAACTGGACCAAGCGGGGCTGGGTTGCCAATGCAAAACTCAAAAAGTACAGCATGGAACAGCTTGCCCGCATTCTGATCATCAATATGCTGCGCGACTGCATGCAGCTTGATCGTATCGTATTTGTTCTGCGCTATCTCAACGGAGATGAAAAGGACGGTCAAGAAGCACGCATCGTTTCGGAATCTGAGCTGTATGATTATCTCTGTCTGCTCATTGAGCATTTGGCGCAGGAAAGCGTCTCCGAACAAACTCTGCACAGTCTGATCGATTCGGTGCTCGCCGATTACCGTGAGCCATTTGGCGGTGCAAAGCTGAGGCTTTGCCGCGCACTGGAAATTTTCATCATTGCTTATGCCGCATCTTCTATGAAAAAACAAGCCGATGCGCTGTACGTATCCCTCATCTCTCGTTGATTTCTCATCATTTGGTTTTACAGCAGAAAGGAGCTGACCATGCTGACTTGGTGGAATGAATTGCTGTTCACACAGCAGATTTTTGCCCTGATTGCAATTCCCTCTTCATTGATTCTCGTTATTCAGACACTGCTTCTCCTCTTCGGCGGAGATCACGATGGTGATGCTGATGCGGATTTTGATATCGATGCAGGAGATGACGGGTTGGCGCTCTTCTCGGTCCGTGGAATTGTCGCTATGCTCTGCGTCATGGGGTGGAGCGGCGTGGCACTGCTCGAGACACCCCTCCCCGATGTTCTTGCCATCATCATTGCCATTCTCCTCGGTCTTACCACATTGGTCGGTTTTGCCTATTTGATGAAACTTGTGCTCGGGCTTCAATCGTCGGGCAATATCGATTACGGCAACAGTATCGGACATGTGGCGCAGGTCTATATCCCTATCCCCCCTGCAGGGAGTGCGGCGGGCAAAGTTACCCTCACGCTGCAGGAAAAGTACATCGAAGTTACGGCGATTACCACTGCAAACGAAACACTGCCGACAGGCAGTTATGTGCGCGTGGTTTCGGCGAACGAAAACGGCACACTTGTCGTTGAACCCATACAATAAATTTACACAAGAAAGGAAGAACTGTTATGCCTCCTGAAATCCTCGGATTAGTTGTCGTCCTCGTCCTTCTCCTCTTCACCACATTTATCGTCATTTTGTCGCGGTATAAAAAGTGTCCTTCCGATAAAGTTATGGTTATTTACGGTAAGGTCGGCACCAACAAAGACGGTACGTCTCGCTCCGCGAAATGTATTCACGGCGGTGCAGCTTTTGTCTGGCCGGTCATTCAGGCATATGAATATCTTGATTTGACTCCGCTCTCGATCAGCGTTGATTTGACGAATGCACTCTCCCGCCAGAATATCCGTATTGATGTTCCCTCCCGTTTCACCGTCGGTATCTCTACCGAGGTGGGTGTGATGCAGAACGCAGCCGAACGTCTGCTTGGTTTGAAGCTGGTGGAAATTCAAGAGCTGGCAAAGGATATTATCTTCGGTCAGCTTCGTCTGGTTATCGCCACAATGGACATTGAGGAAATCAACACAGACCGTGACAAGTTCCTCGAAGCAGTCTCCGGCAATGTGGAAACCGAGCTGAAAAAGATCGGTCTCCGTCTCATCAACGTCAATGTTACCGATATCAACGATGAAAGCGGCTATATCGCTGCCCTCGGTAAAGAAGCAGCAGCCAAGGCTATCAACGATGCGAAAGTTTCGGTCGCCGAGGCTGACAGAAACGGTGCTATCGGTGCTTCCATTGCCGAAAAAGAGCAGCGTATCAGCGTAGCAAAATCCGATTCTGAGGCGATTCGCGGTGAGAACGAAGCCAAGATCCAGATCGCCGATTCCGAAGCCATCCGCCGTGAGCGCGAGGCTGAGTCACTCAAGCGCGCCACCGCTGCCGAGAACATCCAGGCAGCAAAAGCGCTTGAAGAGTCCTATGCCGCACAGCAGGCAGCCGAAACAGCACGTGCAGCGCTGGAAAAGGCCAAACTTGAAGCTGACATCATCGTAAAAGCTGAGATTGCCAAGAAGCAAAAAGAGCTGGAAGCAGAGGCGGAAGCCGAACAGATGCGCCGCAAGGCACGCGGTGAAGCCGATGCAATCCTCATGAAAATGCAGGCCGAAGCTGCCGGTATGCGCGAAATCCTCTCCAAGCAGGCTGAAGGTTTTACCGAGATCGTCAATTCTGCCGGCGGCGAAGCAAACGATGCGATTCGTCTCATGCTCGCCGACAAGATGGAAGAGCTTACCCGCATTCAGGTGGATGCCATCAAGAATCTCAAGATCGACAAGGTTACTGTTTGGGACAACGGCGGTGCCGGCGAAAACGGCAAGACCTCGACTGCAAACTTTGTGTCGGGTTTGATGAAGTCGGTTCCTCCGCTCAGCGAAATCTTTGATATGGCAGGTATGCAGCTGCCCGAGTACCTTGGCAAAAAAACTGAGGAAACGGCCGCTGATGTGCAGACCGCTGAATAATCCCTGAGCAATCTGATTTTCCCGAGAAAGCCTCCGCTTTGGCGGAGGCTTTCTTATATTTTCCAAAGATCTTTTGAATATTTACATTTATTCGTAAAAATCCTGCCTTCCCCTCTTGCATTATTCGAATTTTTGTTATATAATATAATGTATTATGTACACTCCTTTTTTTGAAACATCAGGAGGTTTTCATGCTCTCTGCATTAAAAAACTATGCGATCACCTTTTTGATCGCCGCGATCATATTCTCATTGATTGCCTTTGCTGTTGTGCAAATCATTATGGACAGCTTGGAAGATTCTTTTTTTGTTACCCCCGATGATCCCTCGATTACCCTTGATCCTGCTTTGACAACAACAGAGCCGCCGGCCACCGAGTCTGCCGAACCGCTCAACGGTTCATCCTTTAACATTTTGCTCATCGGTGTGGACTATGCTCCCAATCGGTTCTATGACTATGATCCCGAACTGATTGAAGCGCTTACTCCCCAGACCGAGGCGGCAGCCGATGATTCATCGCTGACAACAAACGCACCCGAAACTATCGCTCCCCCTGCTTCCATCACGGTGGCAGATGAGACGACGGCGCTTGACACGGGGATTTTGATGCCTGACGGTTCACTCTACTTTGAGGGTGGCTTTTTCTCGGATGATTACCGCACGGTGCAAACCGACACGCTGATTCTGCTTCGCGTGGACAAAGAGCGCCGTCAGTTTACATTCACGGCGTTCCCCCCTGAGATGCTTCTGACCATTGAGGGACGCGAGATGATGCTGTGCGATGTTTTCGCCGAATACGGACTCGATTTTCTGCTGCGCAAAATTAACGCCATGACAGGGCTTTTGATTGACCGTTATGCGATTGTTAACATTGATCAATTCCCACAAATCATCGACACGCTGGGCGGCATTACATACAACGTCCCCTGCGATATGAAATACGATGATTACAAGGGAAATCTACACATCGACCTCAAGGCAGGTATGCAGCCGATGGACGGCGAGGCCGTGCTGCATATGCTTCGCTTCAACAGTTATACCGAGCCAAATCAAAGCCGCATCAAAACCGCGATCAATTTCATGCGCACCTTGCTGCAGAAAATGACCGACCTCTCCTACCTGCCAAAGGCCCCCGAGCTTTATTCACAGCTTTGCAATCTGTTTATCACCAACTTCACCGCACAGGATTTGACCGTCAATCTTGATTTGATTTTCAAATACGGTGAATATCAGCTGCTTGAGCTGTCCTTCCCCGGCAGCTACAGTACCGACGCTGAAGGAGAACGTGTCTTTACGCCAAATCTGGAGCGCGCACTCGAATACTTTAGTGAATACAAACGAATCTACGAATAAAACATTTCAAATAGAACAACAGGAGACACCATCATGAACCAGAATGAAAAAACAATGGAAAAAATTGTCGCCCTTTGCAAAAATCGCGGCATCGTCTTCCCCGGCTCCGAGATCTACGGCGGTCTTGCCAACTCTTGGGACTACGGCCCTCTTGGCGTTGAGCTGAAGAACAACGTCAAGCGCGCCTGGTGGAAGAAGTTTGTGCAGGAGAATCCCTACAATGTCGGTCTCGA
The DNA here is from genome assembly GCA_017407835.1 of Clostridia bacterium. Lineage (GTDB taxonomy): Bacteria > Bacillota > Clostridia > Oscillospirales > CAG-272 > SIG693. The sequence continues at coordinate 242,374 of JAFQVV010000026.1, read as the reverse complement.
CTCGGCGATTCTCATGAACCGCGAAGTTTGGGTAGCATCGGGCCACGTTGCCACCTTCAATGATCCGCTCATCGACTGCAAGGCCTGCAAGATGCGCCACCGCGCCGACAAGCTGGTCGAGGAATATGTCCACGAGAACAATATCACCGATGTGAATGTTGAGGCCATGGACGGTGAGGCTCTGCTGGCCTACATCCGCGAGCAGAAGATCCCCTGCCCCGGCTGCGGCAAGTCGGATTTCACCGACATCCGCAAGTTCAACCTGATGTTCAAGACTCACCAGGGCGTCACCGAGGACAACCAGAATGAGGTTTATCTCCGTCCCGAGACCGCCCAGGGTATCTTTGTCAACTTCCCTGCCATCCAGCGCTCCACCCGCCGCAAGCTGCCCTTCGGCGTTTGCCAGATCGGTAAGTCCTTCCGCAATGAGATCACCCCCGGAAACTTCATCTTCCGTATCCGCGAATTCGAGCAGATGGAGCTGGAGTTCTTCTGCAAGCCCGACACCGATCTGGAGTGGTTCGCTTACTGGCGTAACTACTGCCATGAGTGGCTCAAGTCCCTGAACATCAAGGAGGAGAACCTTCGCCTGCGCGACCACGAGCCCGAGGAGTTGTCCTTCTATTCCAAGGCAACCACTGACTTCGAGTACCTCTTCCCGTTCGGCTGGGGCGAGCTGTGGGGCGTTGCAGACCGCACCAACTACGACCTCTCCCAGCACGCCAAGCACTCCGGCCAGGATCTGACCTACTTTGATCCCGAGACCAATGAGCACTATGTGCCCTATGTGGTTGAGCCCTCCCTGGGCGCTGATCGCATGACCTTGGCTCTCCTGGTTGAGGCTTACGATGAGGAGGTTATTGACGAGGCTAAGAATGATATTCGCGTCGTCATGCGCTTCCATCCCGCCATCGCGCCCTACAAGGTTGCCGTCCTTCCCCTCTCGAAGAAGCTCTCCCCCGAGGCAATGGAGGTTTACACCATGCTCTCGCGTGACTTCATGACCGACTTCGACGAAACCGGTTCCATCGGCAAGCGCTACCGCCGCGAGGACGAGATCGGTACTCCCCTCTGCGTCACCTACGACTTCGACTCCAAGGAAGACGGCTGCGTCACCGTCCGCGACCGCGACACCATGGAGCAGGTTCGCATCCCAATCAGCGAGCTCAAGGCATACGTTGCCGAGAAGATCGCGTTCTAAGAGAAAATGTTATTTTAGATGTAGTTACAAAATACCAGGGTGCCTTCAAGCACCCTGGTATTTTGTTCAGGATATTCTCAATGCCTCAAGCCGTTTGGCACGCTCATACGCCAGCTCCAAAAATTCACGGATCGACAACTGCGCATAATCCCAATTCATCGGTTCAAGCATCGTTGCCCCCCGGTAGCCGGTATGGGTAATCTTACGCATTACATCCGACCAGTCCATCGTCCCGTCAAACGGAAGTTGATGCTGATTGTGCACCCCGCCGTTGTCGTGTAAGTGAATCGCCTTCAGACGGTTTCCATACAGCTGAAGCAAATCAACATCGGGTGAGTAATTGACATGGTGACAACTATCATAGCAAAATCCAACATTTGGGGACGAAAACCAGTCGAGCACCGTCGCCAAATTTTGAATATTCCCCAAATTTTCAAAGGCAATTTGAATATTCTCATCTTCTGCTATACAAATGATCTCTTCGAGTCTCTTCATACCCAAATCACTTATGGGATGAGAATCGCCGGGCAAATGAATTACCACTGTGGCAATTTCATACTGATGGCAATCCTTTACACATTGCACATACGCCCTCAAAACGCTGTCTCCCTGCAAATTATCCAAGGATAGACAGTTTTGTTCGTGAACGGGTGCATGGATATTCTCAATCTGCAGACCTGCATTTTTTGCCAGCCATACATCATCTTGATACCCATCACCGCGGCCGAACATATCGCTCCACCACAGCATTACACAATCAAAACCTGCATTTTTAATCAGTCTATATCTTTGCGCAAACGATATATCGTACCCCTTACCATACCCAAAGCAATCATAAATTCCAATCATATATGCCGATCCATCTCCTCACGAAATCCCAGTCCTTTTTTTGAACAAGGGCTGACGCAAATGCGTCAGCCCTTTCGGTTGAACATTATTATGCCTTTGCGCCTGCGCGGTCAATGGCGCGGTGGATGAGTTTAACGATCTCAACAATGGGAATGATGCAGAAGCCAAGGCCAATTGCGATACCGTACTCTATCAGATCGAGGTGTGCAAGACCAAATGCATTGCACAGGAAGTCGATCTCAACCACAGCAGTGGTCAACAGCAGCGACAGCGCGCCTGCGCCCCACAGCCATGCATTCTGCGTCTTGAGGGTAAAGATCGAACCGCGGAGAGAACGCATATTGAACGCGTGGAAAATCTCGCACATGGACAGCGTCAGGAACGCCATGGAGGTGCCCAGCATCTCGGCGGAATAGGTGCCTGCTGCGATTGCTTCAGCGTGATGCACCGTAGCGAGGAAATCACGGCCGATGAAGTAGGAGATCAGTGTAATGGCAGTCACAAGCACACCCTGGTAAGCCACAGCTACGCCAAGTCCGCCGGCAAAGATACCTTCCTTGGAATTGCGGGGCTTGCGGGTCATGACATCGGCCTCGGGCTTTTCCATACCCAGTGCCAGCGCCGGGAAGCAGTCGGTGATGAGGTTGATCCAAAGCAGCTGAACGGGCTGGAAAATGGTAAAGCCCAGAAGAGTTGCAAAGAAGATGGCCAGCACCTCGGAGAGATTGGAAGCCAGCAGGAACTGAATGGCTTTACGGATGTTGTCATAAATGCGGCGCCCCTCGGCGGCGGCAGATACGATGGTAGCAAAGTTATCGTCGGCCAGGATCATATCGGCGACATTTTTGGTCACGTCGGTGCCGGTGATACCCATGCCAACGCCGATGTCGGCGTTTTTGATGGAGGGGGCGTCATTGACGCCGTCACCCGTCATGGCCGTAACCATTCCCTTTTTGCGCCAAGCATTGACAATGCGCGTCTTGTGCTCAGGCTGGACGCGGGCGTAGACAGAATATCGCTCGACTGCCGTATCAAAGTCCTCGTCCGAGATCTTGTCAAGCTCAGAGCCCGTGATGGCCTGGGATGCATCGGCAATGATGCCCAGCTGCATCGCAATGGCAACGGCAGTGTCCTTGTGGTCACCCGTGATCATGATGGGGCGGATGCCTGCGGAGCTGCATTCATCAATGGCGGGCTTAACCTCGGGGCGCACGGGGTCGATCATACCCACAAGTCCCACAAAGCACAGGTCGTTTTCCACCGCATCCGACTCGTATACGGTCGGTTCGGCCTCAAGCGGTTTCTGGGCAGCAGCCAGCACGCGCAGGGCGCGGTCGGCCATGCCCTTATTGGCGGCAAGAATATCGGCGCGGATCGCATCGGTCATCTCCACTGCATTTCCGCCCACCAGTGCATGGGTGCAGCGTTTGAGCACCTCGTCGGGAGCACCTTTTGTGAATTGGAGGATGGAGCCATCCTTTGTTCGGTGCACGGTGGTCATCATCTTGCGCATGGAGTCGAAAGGAACCTCACCCACGCGGACATAATCGTTCTTCTGATCGTTCTTATCGAAGCCAAGTGTATTCGCGTAGTTGACCAGCGCACACTCGGTGGGCTCGCCAACGGCGGTGCCTGCATCGCGGTCAAACTCAGCGTCAGAGGACATGGACATCGCCGTAGCCAACAGCGCTTCATTCTCGCCGTAATGTTCGACAACGGTCATTTTGTTCTGCGTCAGGGTGCCCGTCTTATCCGAGCAGATGATCTGTGTACAGCCAAGCGTTTCGACAGCGGTCAGCTTCCGGATGATAGCGCTTCGCTTGGACATATTGGTAACGCCGATGGACAGCACGATGGTTACGACAGTAGCCAAGCCCTCGGGAATAGCGGCAACGGCAAGCGAGATGGCCAGCATAAAGGAGTTGAGGATCGGCTCAAAACCGATGCTTCCGTGGCGGATGAGCTGCACCGCAAAAATAACTACGCAGATGCCGATGACCAGATAGGTAAGAATCTTGGAAAGACCGGCCAGTTTGATCTGCAGCGGTGTTTTCCCCTCTTCTGCCTGTGCCAGCGCGTCAGCGATCTTACCCATCTCGGTATCCATGCCCGTGGCAACAACAACGGCTTTTCCGCGGCCGTACACAACGGTTGAGCCCATAAACACCATGTTTTTGCGGTCGCCCAGGGGGACATCACCCTCGGCATTGGGGGTGAGCGCCTCTACCTTTTTGTCAACAGGAACCGACTCTCCCGTCAGTGCGGCTTCCTCAATTTTCATCGAAGCGCACTCAATGATGCGGGCATCGGCAGGAACAGAGTCGCCGGCTTCCAGAACGATGATATCGCCCACCACCAGATCCTCACTCTTGACCGTGATTTGCTTGCCGTCACGAATGACCTTTGACGTGGCTGCGGCAATTTGCTGCAGTGCCTCGATGGCCTGCTCGGCTTTGCTTTCCTGCACCACACCCAAAATAGCGTTGATAAGGACAACAGCAAGAATAATGACCACGTCGGTGGGAAAAGCCCACACACCGTGCGAGATACCCTCGTAAATCTCAAGTCCTGCCGAGATTGCGGCGGCAACAATGAGAATGATGGTCATGGGCTCAGCCAGCTGCTTCAAGAAGCGGTGAAGCAAGGATTCCTTCTTTCCTTCGGCCAGCTTGTTCTTGCCGTTTTCTGCCAGACGCCGATCGGCCTCGACGGCACTGAGACCATTTTCGGTGGTTTGGTTCTCTGCCAGAACTTCGCTTTGTTCTTTGAGATACGCCTTCATGAAAATTCCTCCATATATAATTTTTGCTTGGCGGGTAATAAAAAGACTCATATACAGCGAAACTGTATATGAGTCTCATTCCTAACGATAAACCAGGCATCAAGCTGCCATGATTGTTGATTTATCGGACGCTCCCAAAAGCGCCGAATTACTCCCTCAAGTACATCAAATATTATATCGCTCTTGTGTGTACAATGAATTGACGTTTTTTTAATTTTTTGTTAATTGCCGAATTCTTCCATCCTGTTTTGAGGACAAAAAATCCCAGACGGATCAAAGATCCGTCTGGGATTGAACAACCTGATTGCTTTACCGTTACGGTGCGGTATAGGCCACAACAGGCCTTACGACCACAACTGATTCGGACACAATATCCAAGGGGGCTGTGCTGATTGCCCCCCGAATTTTATTCTCTGCTCCATGGAGAAACCCATTCTTCGGTGGAACAGTCAGCTTTCTGGTTTTTCTTTACACAGGCTTTCGCGGGCTGCAATTGTGACAAGTGTATCGCCAATTTGCACCAAAACACTTGCAAGCAGCGCGGCCTCCTCTGCCGTCAATCGACAGGCAAGCGCGTTGGCAATGGCTGTTACGGCAGATGTCAGTTCTAACGCATTCATCGTTTCAATCGCCTTCGCGCTGCGCATCCGCTTTTGTTCTGTGAACCGTTCCGACGGGATGCTGCGGCGGCGCATAAATCGAATAGATCTTAAGCGGGCGATTCCCTGCGTTGACAAGATTATGCCACGTTCCCGCGGGGATGATGACGGCATAACGGTTATCCGCATACGCTGCCTCACACAGTGCATTTCTGCAATCGCCCATATACACTCTGGCGCATCCGCTTTCTATGCGGATGAATTGATCAACATCGGGATGCATTTCCACGCCGATGTCTCCCCCGACGGGAATACTCATCAGCGTCAGCTGCATATCTTTCCCGGTCCAAAGTGTTGTGCGAAAATTCTCATTCATATTTACAGCGTGATTGATATTCAATACATACGGCTCCGGTCCGTAATCACGGATCTCCGGATGATGCTTTCCGCATCGGTTGCTCTGCATAGCTGTACCTCCCAGGATTATTTCAACACCAGTATATGCACAAGGAAAATAAACGGTCATCTGTTAATGCTCCCTCTCTCCAATTTGGAGCGAGCTCTTGATTCGTTTACGATTTTGTGGTATAATAAAAATAATTATAGAAGCACAGCGCCAACGCAAGGAGACTTGTTGATGAACATACTGCACATGAAATATGCGGTCGAGGTAGCAAGGCTCGGTTCTCTGAATAAAGCAGCCGAGACACTTATGATTGCACAGCCAAACATCAGCCGTTCCATCAAGGAACTTGAAGCTGATCTTGGAATTACGATATTCAGCAGAAGCGCCAAAGGGATGGTACTCACACCCGACGGAGAGGAATTCATCGACTATGCGCGTGATATTCTGCATCGAATCGATAAAATGGAGCAATCCTACCGGGATGGCTCACACAAAAAGCGTAAATTCTCAATCTCCGTCCCCCGTGCCTGCTATATATCGGCGGCACTTGCCGAATTTTCCAAGAGCATCGGCGATTCCGATGTGGAAATTTACTATAAAGAGACAAACTCCAAAAAAACCATCAACAAGCTTTTGGCAAACGAATATAAGCTCGGTATCATCAGATATGCGGAAAATTACGATAAATATTACAAGTCCATGCTTGAAGAGAAAGGACTTGTTTACGAAATGGTTGCTGAGTTTTCCTATGTGCTCATTATGAGCCGCAATCATCCCTTAGCAGATAAGGAGACAATCACCTATGCGGATTTGTCGCCTTATATTGAAATCGCCCACGCAGATCCTTACGTCCCATCTCTTTCGATGTCGAAGGTGTTCCGCGAGGAGTTGCCGGACAATATCGGGCAGCGAATTTTTGTGTTTGAGCGAGGGAGTCAGTTTGACCTTCTCTCCGAAAATCCCAAAACATTTATGTGGGTATCTCCCGCTTCCGAGCAGATACTCCAGCGGTATAATCTTGTTCAGCGCGTTTGCGAAGGAAACAAAAAAATCTACAAGGATATTTTGATCTACCACAAGGGGTACAAGCTGACAAAGCTTGATCGGGATTTTGTTACTGCGCTTTGTGAGGCGAGAAGAAAATACATAAAATAAGCAAACCAAACACCGAAAGAAAGATATTTTCTCTTTTGACCGCTTTCCATAAACTAAAGCAGCACAATTTTATATGAAGGGGTGTCGCGTTGATTCGCGACACCCCTTTGTTGATGCATATTTGAAGTTTTTCCTGTTATATCGATTTGGATAACACCGATATAACAATTTAATTATTCCCCAAAACCAAAAAGTGCGTTAAAATATTAACAGATGATTTTCCACCCCGGCAAAGCGATCCAATTCAGTAAATAATTTTTAGGAGGACATAGAAAATGGAAACCAAAACTTATGAAATCGTTGACAGTGTAGATGCACTGCACGGTGCGCTCGCTCGTGTGAGAGCGGCACAAAAGGTTTTCTCGACCTACACGCAGGAGCAGGTCGACAAAATCTTTCTGGCTGCCGCATCTGCTGCGGATAAGGCGCGAATCAGCCTGGCCAAGCTGGCCGTTGCAGAAACCGGCATGGGCATTGTTGAGGACAAGGTAATTAAGAACCACTATGCCGCCGAGTACATCTATAATGCTTACAAAGAAACCAAGACCTGTGGCGTCATTGAGGAAGATAAGGCCTTCGGTATCAAGAAAATCGCCGAGCCCATCGGTGTGATTGCTGCCGTAATCCCCACAACCAACCCTACTTCTACCGCAATCTTCAAGTGCCTGCTTGCCCTCAAAACAAGAAATGCCATTATCATCAGCCCTCACCCCCGTGCGAAGAACTGCACCATCGCCGCGGCTAAGCTTGTACTTGAAGCTGCCGTTGCCGCTGGCGCACCCGAGGGGATCATTGATTGGATTGATGTCCCTTCGCTCGATATGACAAACACCGTCATGAAAGAGGCTGATATTATTCTTGCTACCGGCGGCCCCGGTATGGTTAAAGCGGCCTATTCTTCCGGAAAGCCGGCACTCGGCGTCGGTGCAGGCAATACGCCCGCCATCATCGACGACAGTGCGGATATTCTCAAAGCGGTTAACTCGATCATTCATTCCAAAACCTTCGACAACGGTATGATCTGTGCATCCGAGCAGTCGGTTATTGTCCTTGAATCCATCTATGCATCGGTTAAGGCAGAATTCGCTGCAAGAGGCTGCTACTTCCTCAATCCCGCCGAAACCGAGAAAGTACGCAAAACCATCATCATCAACGGTGCACTCAACGCAAAGATCGTCGGTCAGAAAGCAGCTAAAATTGCAGAGCTCGCAGGCGTAACTGTTCCCGCAGGTACAAAGATCCTCATCGGCGAGGTAGAGAGCGTGGAGCTCTCCGAGGAATTTGCACATGAGAAACTCTCCCCTGTTCTCGCTATGTACAAGGTTAAGAGTTTTGATGAAGCCCTCGACAAAGCTGACCGTCTGGTGGCAGACGGCGGATACGGCCACACCTCTTCGGTCTACCTCAATGAGGTGACTGAGACCGAGAAGCTGGCTGCTTTTGCCGCCAGAATGAAGACCTGCCGCATTCTCGTCAACACCCCCTCCTCCCACGGCGGTATCGGTGATCTGTACAACTTCAAGCTCGCTCCTTCGCTGACGCTCGGATGCGGCTCCTGGGGCGGAAACAGCGTATCCGAAAATGTAGGTGTTAAGCACCTGCTCAACATTAAGACAGTAGCCGAGAGGAGAGAAAATATGCTTTGGTTCCGTGCACCTGAGAAAATTTACATTAAAAAAGGATGCCTCCCTGTTGCGCTGGATGAGCTTCGCACCGTAAGAGGCGCAAAGAAAGCCTTCATCGTCACTGACACTTTCCTTTACCAGAACGGCTATACCAACCCCATTACCGACAAGCTGGATGAGATGGGTATCGCACACACTACCTTCTTCAATGTTCAGCCCGATCCCACCCTTGCCAATGCAACCGAAGGCGCTGCACTGATGCGTGCCTTCCAACCCGACACCATCATCGCTCTGGGCGGCGGTTCCGCAATGGACGCTGCCAAGATCATGTGGGTACTCTACGAGCATCCCGAAGCAGACTTTATGGATATGGCCATGAGATTCATTGATATCCGTAAGAGAGTTTACGCCTTCCCCAAGATGGGTGAGAAAGCCTACTTCATCGCAGTTCCCACCTCTGCCGGTACGGGTTCCGAGGTCACGCCTTTCGCCGTGATTACCGATGAGAACACGGGCGTGAAGTATCCCCTGGCCGACTACGAGCTTCTGCCCAACATGGCCATCATTGACACCGATTTCCATATGTCTGCGCCCAAGGGCCTGACCGCAGCCTCCGGTATTGACGCAGTAACTCACGCAGTTGAGGCTTATGCCGCCATGCTGGCAACCGACTATACAGACGGCCTGGCACTACAGGCACTGAAAAACATCTTCAAGTATCTGCCCAGAGCCTACGAGAACGGTCAAACCGATGTAGAGGCCAGAGAGAAGATGGCAAATGCGGCAACGATCGCAGGTATGGCCTTCGCCAATGCTTTCCTTGGCATCTGTCACTCCATGGCTCACAAGCTGGGTGCCTTCCATCACCTTCCCCACGGTGTGGCCAATGCACTGATGATCGAAGAGGTACTTCGTTTCAATGCAAGCGAAGCTCCCGTTAAGATGGGGACCTTCTCACAGTATGATCATCCGCATACCCTGGCAAGATATGCAGAAATTGCAGATGCGCTCGGTCTTGGCGGCAAGAGCAACGAGGAAAAGCTGGAGAATCTCATCAAGGCCATCAACGACCTCAAGACAAGAGTTGGCATCAAAGCGACCATTCGGGACTACGGCATCGACGAGGCCGACTTCCTTGCGCGGCTTGATGATATGGTGGAGCAGGCTTTCGATGACCAGTGCACCGGTGCTAATCCCAGATATCCTCTGATGAGCGAGCTCAAGCAGATGTATCTCAACGCGTATTACGGCAAACACTTCGTTGAAGAAGCAATGCCCGAAACCGACCTGAGCGAAACTGTTCCCGATGCAATCAAAGCTCCCTATCGCAAGGGCAAAAAGGCATAATTAAAGGAGGATATAGAAATGAATCTTGATCGAGTCATTGCAGTAAGAAACAATAAGACCATCTACCGTGACGGTGACAGATGCATCAAAGTATTCTGCGCCGAATATTCCAAGGCTGACGTACTCAACGAAGCGCTCAATCAGGCCAGAATCGAAGAAACCGGGCTGCACATCCCCAAGATCATTGAGGTAACCACAATCGACGGCAAGTGGGCAATTGTTTCTGAGTATATCAAGGGAAAAACACTGGCAAAACTGATGGAAGAAGATCCCGACAAAAAGGAAGAATATATCAATCTTCTCGTAGACCTTCAGATGAGTGTTCACGCAAAAACCTCCCCGCTTCTGAACAAGCTCAAGGATAAAATGAGCCGCAAGATTGCCGAGACTGAGCTTGATGCCACTACTCGCTACGATCTGCACACCCGTCTCGAAGGAATGCCCAAGCATAACAAGGTGTGCCACGGTGATTTCAATCCCTCCAATATTATCATAGCAGAAGACGGAACTCCCTATATTCTGGACTGGTCTCATGCAACCCAGGGCAATGCGTCGGCGGATGTAGCACGCACCTACCTGCTGTTCTGGCTAAACGGTGATATCACCGGGGCTGAGCTTTATCTCGACACCTTCTGCAAAAAGAGTGATACTGCAAAGCAGTATGTACAGAAATGGATGCCCATCGTTGCCGCTTCCCAGTCGGTCAAGGGCAATGAACGCGAGCGTGAGTTCTTGATGAGCTGGGTTGGCGTTGTCGATTATCAGTAACAGCAAATCCGAGCCCGCGATTGATGCGAGGTTTTCCCTCGCATCAATCAACAAATTTTGATGAATATTGTGAGGTAAATCATTATGCTTAAAATTACAGTTTGCATCGGCAGTTCCTGTCATATCAAGGGTTCCCGCCAGGTGGTGGAACAGCTTCAGTATTTGATCGCGCAGAACAATATCGGGGATAAGGTAGAGCTTGGCGGTACTTTCTGCATGGGTAAGTGCCAGAGCGGCGTATGCGTGACGGTTAACGATGACTTCCATTCTGTCACCCCCGAAACCGTAGACGAGTTCTTCGCAAAGCAAGTTTTGGCAAAGGTATAAGACCATGCTGTTTGTTCAGGTTTGTGTAGGCTCATCCTGCCACCTCAAAGGTTCACAGGCAATTGTGGAGCTGTTTGAGCATGCCCTCCAAGAACATCATATGGAAGATGAGGTAGTGCTTTCCGGCAGCTTCTGCATCGGAAAGTGCAACCGCATCGGCGTAACCGTTCAGGTAAACGATGACATTCATGTGGGCATTACCAGAGAAAATTTCAGAGAATTTTTCAAAGAAAATATACTTGACGTGATTAAAAACGAAAGGACATGACGGACATGGCAAATTGCTTGACACTCAAAAAATCAAACTGCAAAAACTGCTATAAATGCATCCGTCACTGTCCTGTAAAGGCCATTCGTTTTTCGGGGAACCAGGCACATATTATCGGCAATGAGTGCATTTTATGCGGTCATTGTTTTGTCGTATGTCCGCAAAATGCAAAAGAAATCGTGGACAGCACTGAAAAAGTGAGAGTTCTTCTGCAAAGCGGAGAGCCCGTTGTCGTCAGCCTTGCTCCTTCGTTTATTGCCAACTATGAAGGTACCGGAATTACCTCCATGCGCTCTGCGCTGAAAAAGATCGGATTCCATGATGTTGAGGAAACCGCCATCGGTGCAACAATCGTGAAAACCGAATATGAGCGTTTGCTCCGAGAGGAAGAGCGGGACATTCTGATCACTTCCTGCTGCCACTCGGTCAATTTGCTTATCCAGAAATATTTCCCCTCATCGCTTGGATATCTGGCAGACGTAATGTCGCCGATGCAGGCGCACTGTGCGGATATCAAAAGAAGAATGCCAAACGCCAAAACTGTATTTATCGGTCCCTGCGTTGCCAAAAAGGATGAGGCTGAGCATTATGAAGGCCCGGTTGATGCTGTACTTACCTTTGAGGAGCTGACCAATTGGCTGAACACCGAGAAAATCGAGCTCGAGAAAGAGATTGACAATACACCCGAAAGCCGCGCTCGCTTCTTCCCGACGACCGGCGGCGTGCTCAAAACCATGGCACAAAACGCGCCCGGATATACATATCTCGCCCTTGACGGTGTTGAGAACTGTATTGCCGCGCTCAAGGATATCGAAAGCGGAAAAATCCACAAATGCTTCATTGAAATGTCTGCCTGCGTTGGCAGCTGCATCGGCGGCCCGGTAATGGAGAAATACCACAGTACCTCGCCCATCAAAGATTTCGTTACGATCGCAGATTATGCGGGGGAGCGTGATTTTGCGGTGGAACAACCTGCTCCGATGAATCTGAAAAAGCATTTCACCATGATCGAACATAAGCTCGCTCGTCCCACGGAAACCGAAATTATGACGGTTCTTCGTCAGATGGGCAAATTCAAGCCGGCAGATGAGCTGAACTGCGGCTCTTGCGGCTACAATTCCTGCCGCGAAAAGGCCATTGCCATTATCCAGGGGAAGGCTGAAAGCTCCATGTGTCTTCCCTTCCTCAAAGACAAGGCCGAAAGCTTCTCGGATACGATTGTAAAAAATACGCCCAACGGGCTTATCGTCCTCAATGAAAACCTTGAAGTTCAGCAGATCAATCATGCCGCTCGTAAAATTATGAATATCCGTGCGGCTTCCGACGTACTGGGGGAGCCTGTTGTCCGTATTCTTGACCCCGCCGTATTTGTTGAAGTCAAAAACAGCGGCAGAACGATACGCGATCAGCGCACATATTTTGCGGAATACAAGAAATATGTGGAGCAGACCGTCGTTTATGATCCTGACTCTCGTATGCTCATCGGCATCATGCGCGACATTACGGATGAAGAGGCAGATCGGGAAAAGAAGGCCAGAATCAACAAGCAGACAGTTGAGGTTGCCGATACTGTCGTGGAAAAACAAATGAGAATCGTGCAGGAAATTGCATCTCTGCTGGGAGAAACTGCAGCCGAGACAAAAATCGCACTCACGAAACTAAAGGAGTCTATCGGCGATGAATGATTTGTGTGCAGATATCGGATATAAAAGCATCAATCATGTCGGCGAAGAACTTTGCGGCGACCATGTTGACGTGGTGGAGGAAAATGAAAACTCTACCGTTATCGTGTTGGCAGACGGTCTCGGCTCGGGTGTAAAGGCGAGTATTCTCTCCACCCTCACCGCCAAGATCATCTCCACAATGATGGCGGCAGGGCTCCCCATTGAGGAGTGCGTGTCTACTATCGCGGGGGCACTTCCCGTATGTTCGGTACGCGGCGTGGCATATTCCACCTTTACCATTATCCATCTGCTAAACAACGAGGTGGCAGAGCTCATTCAGTACGATAACCCTCACGTCATTCTGATCCGAAATTTTGAACTGTACGATTATCCCAAAACAGAAATGCACATCGGCGGCAAGAAAATTTATAAGTCCACCGTCAAGCTGCAGGAGGATGACGTATTTATCGCCATGAGTGATGGCTGTCCCCATGCGGGAATGGGCGGAAAATATAACTTTGGCTGGAAGCGTGAGGATATCGGCGTGTATATGCAGGCCATGGTCTGCGGAGGATACACAGCGAAAAATCTCTCCACCATGTTGGTGGACGAGTGCGATAAGCTCTACGATCACAAGCCGGGGGATGATACTACCGCTTGCGTTGTCAAAATTCGAAAGAGAGAGCCGATGAATATTCTCTTCGGTCCCCCTTCGAATCGCGATGATGCCAATCGCATGATGTCGCTGTTCTTTTCCAAAGAAGGAAAGCATATCATCTGCGGTGGAACAACTTCGTCAATTGCCGCGAAATATCTTGGCAAACCCGTTCAGGCAAGCTTGAATTTTGAACGCAGCGATATTCCTCCGATTGCACATATTGATGGTGTCGATCTTGTTACCGAAGGCGTGATCACAATGAATAAAGTTATTCAGTACGCCAAGGACTATCTGGGGGAGAATGCGCTCTACGAAGATTGGAATTTCATGAAGGACGGTGCGTCGCTCATCAGCCGACTTTTGTTTGAAGAAGCAACGGACATCAACTTCTATGTGGGCAGAGCGGTCAATCCCGCACATCAAAACCCTGATCTGCCGATCAACTTTAACATTAAGATGAATCTTGTCGAGGAGCTTTCAAGCTGCCTTAAGAAAATGGGAAAGCGCATCAAAGTAAGTTATTTTTAAATTAAAGAGAAAGAATTATGCAAAAGAAAGTGACAATTATCGGTGCGGGAGCGGTCGGTTCTACGACTGCCTTTGCTTTGCTTGCCCGCAACGCAGCCTCGGAGGTCGTACTAATCGACATCAATACCGAAAAATCCCTGGGAGAAGCGCTGGACATCAAGCAAGCCACGCCCTTCCTCGACAACTGCAGCATCTATGCGGGAAGCTACAGGGATGCCGTAGATTCGGATGTGGTCATCCTTACATCCGGCGTGGGGAGAAAGCCGGGACAAAGCCGCTTGGAACTCGTTCAGACCAATGTGCAGATTATCCGAAGTATCGCACAGGAAATCGTCAAATACGCGCCTGATGCGCTCTATCTTCTGGTTGCCAATCCGGTGGATATCCTTACCTACGCTTTTTTGAAATATACCGGCTTGCCCAAGAATCAGGTGTTCGGAACGGGAACCGTGCTGGATACCATTCGGCTGCGCACGCGTTTGGCCGAAATCTATAATGTCAACAAGCAGCAAGTGCACGCCAATGTCCTGGGTGAGCATGGAGATACCTCGTTTGTTGCTTGGTCCACCGCAACCATCGCGGGCGTCCCCTTGGATGAATACCGAGATTCTATCGCGGTATCGTATGGGCTGAACACCGAATATGAACGGGATGACGTGGAGACTTACGTCAGAAAATCCGGCGGAAAAATCATTGCGCGCAAAGGCTGTACCGTTTACGGAATCGGAATGTCTGCCACACATATTGTTAAGGTTTTGAGCGGAAGCGCCGAAACCGCCTTGACTGTTTCCTCTCTGCATGACGGCGAATACGGTATCCGTGACGTTTGTCTGAGTTCCCTATCCTTGTTGGATTCTCGGGGAATCAAATCGATTATTACCCAAAAGCTGGCTGATGATGAGCTCAAAAAGCTTCATGCATCCGCAGAGGCGCTCAAAGCTGTCATTCGTGATGCCAAAATTTGAGGAGAGTGCGTATGAGAAAGTTTGATACGAAGGTACAGCATCTGAAGTATAAGGTTCTGCGCGAAGTCGCTCGACTTGCGTGGGAAGATAAGCTGCTCGAAAATATTATGGATATTCCGGGAAAGCTGGTTCCCGGCAACGAGCCGACCATGCGCTGCTGCGTGTACAAGGAAAGAGCAATTCTTGGCGAGCGGGTAAAGCTGGCAATGGGCGGTGACAAAAATAACCCCAATGTGATTGAGGTGATTGAAATCGCCTGCGACGAATGCCCTGTCGGCGGATTTGAAGTAACCAATGCCTGCCGTGGGTGCCTTGCACACCGCTGCGAAGATGTGTGTAAGTTCGGTGCAATTTCCTTCGACCACAATCACGTGGCGCATATTGACAAGTCGAAGTGCAAGGAATGCGGTGCTTGTGCCAAAGTTTGTCCCTATACCGCAATTGTCAGCCGAAAACGCCCCTGCCAGAATGCCTGCAAAGTCAAGGCTATCTCCATGAATGATGAAAAGGCTGCAGCAATCGATAATAGCAAGTGCATTCAATGCGGAGCCTGTGTTTATCAGTGTCCGTTCGGCGCAATCATGGATAAATCCTATCTTGTGAATGCCATCGATATCCTCAAAAAGAGCGAGCGCAATACCCGTTTGGGCAATTACAAGGTATATGCCATCGTTGCTCCCTCGATTTCCAGCCAATTCTCTTATGCAAAGCTTGGGCAGGTGGTAACAGGTCTGAAAAAACTCGGTTTCCACGACGTGATCGAAGCCGCACTGGGCGCAGATATGGTCGCTTGGGCAGAGGCAAAAGAGCTTTCCGAAAAAGGTCTGCTCACCAGTTCCTGCTGTCCTGCATTTGTGCGGTACATCAAATCCGCATTCCCCAATCTTGCCGAGCACATCTCGCACAACTTGTCCCCCATGGCGGTACTTGCCCGGTATATCAAGGAAACTACACCTAACGCAAAGGTGATATTCATAGGTCCGTGTACCGCCAAAAAGGCAGAAGCTCAGCTTGAGGAAGTCAAGCTCCTCGTTGACACTGTGCTTACTTTTGAAGAGCTTCAGGCGCTCTTTGACAGCCGTGATCTTGATCTTGCCTCGCTTGAAGAAGGCGTGCTTGACAATGCATCTTATTTTGGGCGCATCTTCGCCAGAAGCGGCGGTCTCAGCGATGCGGCAGCGCAGGCAATGCAGGAGCAGAATATCGACTTTGCGATCAAGCCTGTCATTTGTGATGGCATCGAATCCTGCCGTATGGCACTTCTCAAGCTGAACAAGGGTGTTCTTGACGGCAATTTTATTGAAGGCATGGCATGTATTGGCGGTTGTATCGGCGGTGCGGGATGCCTAACCCATGGCGAAAAAAACAAGGCAGAGGTTGACAAATACGGACGTGAAGCATTGGAAAAGACAATTGGAGACGCCATCTCTGTTTTGCAATAATATTGCGTATACAAAAAACAGAGTTGCTGCATCAGCAGCAACTCGACGGAAAAAGCGGCTGCAACGCCGCTTTTTTCGATGATGTCATATTTTGAAGGGGTGCCGCGCCGATTGCGCGACACACCATTTTTTTGTTGAAGTCATCGCCGCACAGCCAACAAAAAGTGGAAAAAACAAACGCTTGTGCGGGATTGGCTCAAACCAAATGGCAGCCTAAACGATAGGAATAAATTGGCTCAAATATTCTCTGAGCGCATCATCACAAATATACACATATGTACCGCATATGCCCCGTGTGAGGAAATGCGCATAGGTGTTGAGAACAAATCGTTTTAATTCTTCATCCGAAACGGCATCTTTTACCTTGTGATCAAAAAAGTGTTTTCTGTCAACTTTAATGGTATGATCTGCGCGGTCATAATACACATCCGGACCGATTACGACTCCCGCATAATTCAAATCGAGCCCGGGGATTGCGTATATGCTTCCCATATCATTTTTTGCCGCTTCATTTTCAATCCATCCCTTACGCTGCTTGTTCCACCAAATGTCAACACCGTCTATGGTAATATCGGGAACAGAAGCATCTTTTTTTGACGACCACTGCCAAGCATATCCACTGCACATCCTGCACAAACCGAAGGTTTTCTCTTTATCCTGCAGCTGCATAACCATATCTTGAAGCGAAGAAAAAAGCTGAAAATCATAGTTGTCAAATTCCAGTGCACTCGTCGGATTTTGTTCCAAAAGATCAAATATGTACGGCACGTATCGATCGCCGGCTCTGATTCTCATTTGACTGTTCAGTTCAACCGGTCTGATTCCCCTGTACTTGTCCATGAGCCGTGCAAAAAAATCTTGATAGGAAATATCACAAGCGCTGACGATCTGTTTCCTGTCATAAAACAAAATCAGACAATCGGTGTTCCTCAACAGCCAATCCAATTCATCATGGCTGTTATCCAAGCCCATACGCTCATTTGCAGCAGAAAAACTGGATGAATACAATCCCAGATTTTTCTTTCTCCTTAATCGGTGTGCCTCATCACAGATCAATATATCATACTTTTCTTTTGTGACATCAATGGGCTTGATGATATCCTTTGCATATACGCCCGGAATGGATTTGAACAGCTGTTCAACCTCATATCGTGTTGCGGTATTGGCATATACCATGCCTATTTTCATCTTTCCGAAATCCGGGTGGCTTTTTAAATAGTAAAATAAAGTTGTTGCCACAACCGTTTTCCCTGTTCCGGCATCACCCTCGATGAGGATCGGACGATGAAGATAGCGTTTTTTGTGCGGCTTATTTTCCTGGGTAGTTAAAATATTGAGTATGCTGTTTAGTGCATTTGTCTGCTCTTGGGTGAGAATTGTGTACGGTGAATATTTGTAGCGATCGGAATTGATAACCGCTTGAAATGTTCGGTGGTTTACCAGACCCAATGTGCCAAGCTGTACCCACAATCGATCGAATCCCAGCTCGAATTCGTTTTTTCTTTCATAGTGTATTCTTTTTCTGCTCTTGTCCAGATTTGTGATATGGAATTTGTTGTCCGCGAACATGAGCTTGATCAACAGCGCTTCATAATGCTTTGCCCGTGTTTCTTCAAACTCTCGGCAAGTGATCACATAGATTCGGTTAAACTTGTATGGATAACAGGAATCGGACGGATAAAAATGCTGTTTGGTTCGTGTGATGACATCATTTGTTTCGCCGATATATACATCTTTGCCGTTTCCCAGAATATACAGATAGTGATAATCATACGCGAATTCCCAATTGTCGATTTCTTCATCAGGCAAATCATGTACCGTTATCTCAAATTCTATCATTGATCTATCTCCTTTCCCGCCGGCAATTCCCTCATATTCAGGAAACCTTTTCCCTTATCTTGGATGAAATCATTATATCATACTTTACGCACAAGATCAATCTTTATCTGCCGGAATGTGAAAACACCACCTTAGAGAAATTCTAAGATGGTGTCAGCAAACAGCGTGTATTGGATAAAAATTAAGCAACCCCATCGGGTTGCTTAATTTTTGGTGGAGACAGTTGGAATCGAACCAACGACCCCATGCATGTCAAGCATGTACTCTAACCATCTGAGCTATGCCTCCGCAACGGTGTATATTATATCACACGAAGCGGAGTTTGTCAATAGTTTTTTTGAAGTTTTTTCTTTTTCTCAACCAAACAAATCAATAATTTCCTGCGGAACTTTTCCGTCAACAAAAGTAATCGTTTCCCCATCTTGATGGAGCTGGAAAAGATAATCCCGGGAACGGCGAGTAAGGAAAAAGGTGTTTCCGCCAAGATTTGAAGCATTGTGCAGGATGAGATCAAGATAATCATAAGGGATTGAACGGAAGAGATAGGTGCCATCCGCATTGCACTTAAATCCGCTCGGATACCCCTCTTCTATTTCTATATCGCCAAACCGAGCGCTCCACTGTTCGACCTCTTGATCAATCCACTGCTCGGCGTTCTCGTAGCCCATATAGCGAATCAATGCAGCCTGACTCTCATAGACAGGAAGGTCGTAGTATCTGCGGTTAATTCTGACCGACACGGTGCCCAACACCGTTTGTTGGAAGAAATCAAACCCGATCTGCGCACGCAATTCTTCCAGTACCTCATTATAATTGATTTCTTCATATGTTCCTTTTCCTTCAAGTGTTCCTCTTGACAGCAACACATCGTTTTGACCTTTATCAAACAATTGAATATAACTCTCTTGGAATTCCTTGCTTTCGGCAATTGCACGGCAAAGTGCGGTGGTGAGCGCATCCAATTCCGGGAATTGATCCAAATGCACTCTCCACGTATAGGAGATGCCGTAACGGGTGGTTTGTGTCAATACGATCGACTTTAAGGGGATGGAAACAAGCGATTTCACTTCAGACTCAGTCAACGTAATTACATCGGGTGATTCGGCTGCAATTTCGCCGGATACGGTGTAAACGCTGTCTGCTTTGGTGATCACTTCATCATAATCAACACTTGGTTCGCCCGATGTAATACAGGAAAAATACGCTTCAAGAAAATCGGAAGTAAGCTCGATCACTTCGGGGTCGCTTAAATTCCCAAAAAGATTCTCTTCTCCTATATACTGGCGAATACTGATCGATTTTACCCGATCTTCATCAAGGGCATGCATATCCCGATAATTGAACCCGGCACAGACAGCCACCGAGGTGCCGATGAGAACCACCGAGAAAATGACCATTCCAACAGCTCCGCGGAACATTTTCCGTGCGCTTCTGGACAGCAGGACATTCATCAGCATAAAACTCAGCACAACACCGCAAATAAAGCCAAACGCCAATCCAAATATGCCGCCGAAAACATCCTCAAAAAAGATTGCCAGCAAAACGGCCGCGGGAGCCATTACCGCATATTTCAGCACGGCGCCAACACCACGGAAAACAACAGGACTCTCTGCCCCCTCAGTCGGGCGGCGGCGAATGAGCAGAATCGCACCGAAGAAGCACAGCGCACCAAAGACAAGCAACAGAATCACCCCAATGAGCGACAGGCCTCCCCCCTCCCCGATCTCTGCAAACAGATACAGAAACGGTGAGGTATATTTGAGCAAAGCGAGCTCGGTCAAATAGCCGATATCGAGATATACGGTATACATATCCCCCAGCGCATAAATCGAAAACAGATACAGAGGGATAAGTCCAAAAGACAGACCAACCAGCAAAAAATGAAAAACAGATGTGCCGCAGAGTGTGCCCAGCAGCAGGACAAAGCCCAAAATTACGATAAAGCTGAGCAGACAATAGCCGAAGAGAAGAAACAGGGGGCCGGGATCATCAACTGCGGGGAGCTGGAGATAAAAGATAGCAGTCAGCGCGAGGTTAAGGACAAGTGCAATCAAAAAATTGACCAAAGCAGAAGCACTTTTTACAAGCAGAATTCCTTCGCGGCTGAGCGGAAGGCTGTGATGAAAATAAGCACTGACACGACGATTGAGATATACCATTGCAAAGATTCCCGCCCACACGGCGATCAGCATGGAAATCACCACATAAACACCGTATTCGATTTCGGCGAAACGGTTGTTGAGCGGATCAATGATGGTGAATTGTCCGACGATATCTTTTACCGAGACAAAATCTTCCTGCGTATAGTATTGCTTTCCGATCGTGTCACTG
Source organism: Clostridia bacterium (assembly GCA_017407835.1). Taxonomy (GTDB): domain Bacteria; phylum Bacillota; class Clostridia; order Oscillospirales; family CAG-272; genus SIG693. The sequence goes on along the minus strand of JAFQVV010000026.1, from coordinate 221,620 downwards.
AGGCGGCTGAGCATGGGTACGGTCATCGTAAAGAAGAACGCCAGCGTATACAGCAGTCCGTGTGCCCAGCTGCGCCGCAGTTCGCCGAGAAAATATGCGCCGTTCCAATATGCCTTGCGCACCGATGACTTAGATAAGGTTGCTGTAGTCATAGCCACGTTCCTCCATTTCACTGATAAATATTTCCTCGAGCGTCAGGGGAATCAGCTCGAAAAATTTCACGTCGGCATTCGTGAATGTTTTCTCAATTACCTCACGCTCTCCACGGATCACAAGCGTAACCATACTTCCGCGGCGCGTTGTGCGCACCACATCAAGTCCAAGCGCCGCGGGATCAAAGCTCTCGTCGCAAACCGCCTGTACGGTATGAATACTCTGACGAAGTGCATCTATCTCGCGGGAAAAGATCAGATCGCTGCGATGAAGCAGGGCGATATGATCGCAAATATCTTCGATCTCACCAAGATTGTGTGATGCAATCACCACGGTCATTCCCCGCTCTGCAACCGCATCGGCAAGCAGGCGCTTGAAGAGCTGGCGCATGACGGGATCCAGCCCGTCAAAGGTTTCATCGCAGAGCAGATAGGTCGGCATTGCGGCAAGGGCGAGAATGACGGCAGCCTGTTTTTTCATGCCCTTGGAAAAGGTGGATATTTTACGGCGCTCATCGATGCCGAAGAGATCACAGCAGCGGCAATAGATGTCATTATCAAACTTTGGATAAAAGCCTGCATAAAAATTCCGCATTTCCCCCAGCGTGCAGGCAGGAAGGAAGTACTGCTCATCCGAGAGATAGATGATCTCCCGCTTAAGCGCCGCATTTTCCCAGACATCCTCGCCGCCGTATCGGACAGATCCGGACTCGGGACGAAAAATCCCACTCATCACACGCAGAAGCGTAGATTTACCCGAACCGTTTGAGCCGATCAGACCGAAGATTGAGCCATGCTCAATATCAAGGCTGATCGCATTGAGCGAGCAGATCTCGCCAAAATGCTTGGTAATATTCTTCAGTTCAATCTTCAACATTCATCCCTCCATATTTCTTTGATCAGCGCTTCGGCTTCCGCGCGTGAGAGTCCGGCGCCTTTCGCTGCCCGCATTGCGTCGGTCAAACTGCTCTCTACCTCACGCAGACGCGCTTGCCGCAGCTGTGCGGAATCTGCCGTCACAAAGCTTCCCCGCCCCGGCGAAGAATAAATCAATCCGCATCGTTCAAGCTCGGCGTACGCCTTGTGGATAGTGTTCGGATTGATCGCAAGCTCTGCTGCAAGGCTTCGCACCGACGGCAGCTGTTCATCCGCTGCAAGCACGCCCCGCAAAATCAACTCACGGATATTTCCCACAAGCTGCTCATAAATCGGTCGCCGGTCACGATAATCGACATGTATACTGCTCATCATCTTCTCCTTCCTCTATGTAATAATCGCGTCGGTGTTCTATTTGTATTAGTACGCTTGAATTTTACCATACATGCCATTCCTTGTCAAGGGAAAAAATATTTTTTTGTACAGCTCAACAAATCGGAAACTCTATTTTTGTTTAATTTATCCAAGATTGTTGGGTGAAAGAAAAAAGCAGAGGTACTGCGCGATTTGCGCAGTACCTCTGCTTTTCCGGAGCAACACAGCATGATTTTTATCAAAATTTATGGCAAAAGCTGTTCAAGATAATAGGAAATGGTATCCCAATATCCGCCCACCGACATATTCGGATAACCCAAGAACAAAAGGGTATCCACATCATGCTCGGTGAAAAAGCTGCCGAGTTCCATTGGGTTGGTATCTCGATTAAAATATCGCGGTTCGACAATATAGATTGTCTCGTATGCATCGATCAGGAACGGAACAAAAGCATGCCCGTAAGAATCGCGCACTACCAAGATACTCTTCCCGTTCTTGGTCTGTGTCGTGATTTTCCCCAGCGCAATATCTCCGCCCATATAAACGCAGTAAAGGTTAGTATCTGCATTATAATCGGGATAGAGCACCTCACGCTCCAGCGGATCAATCATCGCCGCGCTTGAATAGGTGATCACCTCGGCATCGGCAAAGGGATAGAAATATTCCAGCGTATCGGGATTTTTCTCGATCAAAGCACTGGCCTGGTTGGCCATAATGGCACGGTACAGCGAGCCGAGGAAGCCATCGCGAGTTCCGCTTTGGTAGGTATCCAGTGCGGGAAGCGTCATATTCTCTGCTGCCTGCAGAAATGCGTTGCAGGCATAGTATGCGCCCCTCGCTGTCCAGTGGTGGTCGGTGCGGAAATATAGGGCTTCGTCTTTGCGGTCATCAAATGTCTCGCGCAGATCGATGAGCTGCGGACCGTCAAGTGCAGCAGAAACTACCAACATAGCCTGATCAAAATCGGTTTTTTCATTGATATGATTCTCTGGTGCATAGAGGGTGTATGCCGGCGGCGGAATCAGTACATAGGTATCGGGTTCTCCGCACTCGGCATACAGTGCGTTGATGACATTCGCATAGCGCTGCGCTGTACTGTCAGAGACGTTGAAGATCTCCATGATACGCCCGCCGTAGATCATACTTCCCTGCAAACTTTCGGTATCAACCTGATCGGTTGTGGGAGAATTGGTGGAGGGGGCTGGCGAGTCGCCTCCCTCTTGTGTTGTTGTGGGATTGATATTGGTCGGCGGCAGACTGATTACATCATCATCCGAGAGCAGAAAATTGGGGTACATGATGCTGTTGTAGCGCTTTGAGAGCGACATGAAGGTTTCCCGGAAGGGGAATTGATCGGTATAGTAGGATTCAAAGTCCTGCATAAATGAGGCATCCAGATAGCTTGAGAGCGAAAGTGTCGGACTTGTGGACAATTCTCGGTTTTCCGACGATGAAAAACTCCGATCTTCATCCAATATTCCCACAAAAAACATAAAGACAAGCGGGGCAAGAAAACAAACGACAGAAATTAAATATCGCTTTTTCAAATTTCATTTCCCTCCTTTCGCAACATCAAAAACGGAAATACAGAAAAGGATTATAGGACGCATTGACAAGAAGAACTGTACAGATAATCCATGCAAACAAATTAAAACAGGTCCCCAGTGTCACGGCGATGACCGAATCATCGGGTAGATATTTTTTTACAGCTCGACTTACAAACGGGGTTGAGGCCACTGCCGCTATGCCGAGGAAGAGTACATTGGTTTTCAGAGAAACGAGAACATCGGAGCCTATACCGCCCGCAAAGGAGAACATCACTTTGAGCGCATCAAAGCACTGGGTGATATCGGTGAAATAGAAGAGCGTCCAGCCGATGAGCACCGTCAGCATCGTATAAAGCCAAGAAATCACGCTCGGCATACGCTCAAGCAATTTATACAAAAAGGTTTTTTCAATGGCAAGCAGAATGCCGTAGTACAAGCCCCAGAAAAGGAAGTTCCAGCTGGCGCCGTGCCATATCCCCGTCAGCGCCCAGACGGTAAAGATGTTGAGCAATTGATGTTTGTATTTGCCGCCCATGGGAATGTAAATGTAATCCCTGAACCAAGTGCCAAGCGAAATGTGCCATCTCCGCCAAAACTCGGTAACAGAGCGGGATATATACGGATAATTGAAGTTTTCGGTATATTCAAAGCCAAACATCCGTCCAAGACCGATCGCCATGTCCGAATAGCCGGAAAAATCAAAATAAATCTGCACAGCGAACATGACAATCCCGTACCACATGCCGAAAGAGGAAGAACCTGCCAGCATCTCCCCCGCAAGCTCTCCTGCGTGGTTTGCAATGATTACTTTTTTGCAAAGGCCGACAGAAAATCTGACGGTTCCGCGATAAAAGCGCTGCATAGTATGCTCGCGGTAGGTCAGCTGCGATGCCAGATCGCGATAACGCAGGATCGGTCCTGCGATAAGCTGCGGAAAAAGAGAAACATAAAGCAGAAAATCGCCAAAACGCTTCTGTGGCTCTTCCCTGCCCGAATAGATATCAAGCGTATAGGACAGGGCTTGGAAGGTATAGAAAGAAATACCGATTGGCAGAGAAATCTGCGGCACAGGGATAGAGATAAACGGCAGCAAATTTACAGTCTCTGCAATCAATCCGGCATATTTGAATATGACCAAAAAACCAAGACTGATAATCAGGGATACAATTAAAATCGGTTTCCTTTTTTGTGTTCGGCTGCTGATCATCTTTGCTGCCAGATAATTGACGTAGGAGCATACAATCATCAGAATAAAGTAGACCGGCTCTCCCCATGCATAAAACAAAATTGAGAGCAAGGTCAAGATGATGTTCTTCGCCTTAAGATTTGGGGCAAGATAATAAAGCAGCAACGAGACAGGGAGAAAAATACACAAAAAAACGAGGCTGGAAAAAACCACGATTGATTCCTCCGTCTTTCAGATCTTCATCATGAATGCGATAATATCTTATGCATTTCAAAATGACAGATCGATTTTGCGATTATTGATTTTTATATTATAGCATACATCGGCCAGATTTGCAAGTTTATTCTGAAGACGACCACAAAACTTCCCGAATTTTCTCACAAAGGCTTGACTTTTGGGGGGCTTTGTGATACAATTTTCCGTGTTCGGGGAACCGAACAGATCTGGGTGTGGCGCAGTTGGTAGCGCGCTACCTTGGGGTGGTAGAGGCCGCAAGTTCAAGTCTTGTCACTCAGACCAAAATAAAGGCATTGGGATTTATCCCGATGCCTTTATTTTCATCTCGGCGATATGCTTTGAAGTCGCGGTTGAGCCCACGCCCTGCGCCGCAGGCGCAGAGGGGTGGCCGGGGGTTCCCCAAAACGAGCTTGTCTCGCTTTGGGGGTTCCACGGTAGTGTGCCGCAAGTTCAAGTCTTGTCACTCAGACCAGTGTGAGTGTTCATAAGGATTTTATATCTGTGATGAACACTCCGACCAAAATAGAGGCATCGGGATTTATCCCGATGCCTCTATTTTGGTCTTGGCGATGTGCCTTGAAGTTGTGTTGTGAAAAAATACAGATAATTTTATCAAAAATATGGTATCATTTAAGCATCACTACGCAAAACGATTGCAATAGCGGCATATTTGTGGTATAATACAGATATGAAAAAGCTCTATAAATAACAATTTCCAACAGAGGGTAATCGTTAAAAAACATTTTGCACGTCTTGATTCTTTGCTATTGGTTGTGTTAATCATTTTCTCGTTTTCTTCCTGCTCTCAGGTTGAAGTAGCAGAGAGTGAAATAATTGCGGTATTTCAGTATGGCGATACTGATATAACCAAATCATTGTCTGACGAAGATTCTGAAATCATTAGAAAAATATTTAACGGAAAAAATTTGTTTTCAGATTCTCCGTCTTGTGGTTTTAGTGAAAATGTGGCACTTATAATAGACGGCAATACTTACTGCATTGCTTACGATACATGCGGTAAAATATATCATGTTGAAGAGGATAAGTATTTCAATTTGAGCGAAAAAGAAAATGAAATCCTTCGCAATATGCTCCGTGAATACGGCTTTACATTCCCTTGCATTTAAACAAATTCCAATAAATAAAACAGTTGAATAGTAAAAAGCAGCGATTTAGACCTCTGCTTTGGCTCGAAAAATTTGCATACTTTGCATACTTATAGTATAATAGAAATACAAAAAAGTGTTCGAATAATAAGAATTTACGAGGGAGTTGCTTGGTATGAAAAACAAATGGAAAGAAATGTCCAAAGGCGACAAGACAATGCTTATGATACGCATTATCCTTTCTATTGTTGTCGTTGTTCTCGCTTCGCTTCAGCTTTGCGGAGTATTCGCGCAAGCAATTGATTATGCTGTCCCATTACTTGGGGTTTATCTGCTTGTTCTCTCAATCCAAGAATGGAAGCAACATCGTGGTTCGGCTATACTGAGTATTTGCTTGGCACTATTCATATTCATCGTAACTTGGGAAGTATGGTTTCTGTAAATCCCGATATGCCGAACAGTTTAAGGAGCAGAGGTTTAGACCTCTGCTTTGGCTTGAAAAATTTGCACGCTTATGTATATTGGAATATGGGAAAAAGTTCGCAAAATAATAATTTGACCAAACACACTGTGAGGTTGCTGAGCGACCAGAAAATAGAAATAACTTATATTGAGTCCTGTGGCTATTCAATTCAGAAGGAAGTATGGGAATGAAACAATGTCCGACTTGTAAAATGACGGTTAACGCAGAAAACGAATGCCCAATCTGCCATACGACACTTACTTATGAGCCCACCGTAGATGCTGAAAAGGAGCACATTATATTCAATAAGTATTATTGGATTTATTTTTGCAAAACTACATGGTTTCCGTTTTTGTGTTTAATCGTATGTATCGTTCGCGTCGCAACAGTAAGGCCACAAGTATCCCCGCTTTTGGTAGGGATGGCAGGACTTTTGCTAATTTCTATTGTTGTGTCTATCTTTCAACGTTATTTGCCTAATGCAATTCGATGGAAATATAAAAACATGGGAAATTATGCAGAAGTCAAAATATCCATGTGGAAATATCTATATGCAGCAATTGCGGTTTTGTTTTCATTCTTTGTATAATGAAAGATACTGTGACTCGATGATAAAAACCGCTGCAGAGCAGATAATGAATTTTTTATAAAGTAAAATAAATTCCGATATGCCGAACAGTTAAGGAGCAGAGGTTTAGACCTCTGCTTTGACTTGAAAAATTTGCACGCTTATGGTAAAATAGAGATACGGAAAGAGTTCGCAAAATAAGAATTTGTAGGGTGTAAATATGATTTCATTACGAAATTTCACAGACAATGATGCATTGGAATTTCAACAAAAGCAGAATATAAATATGTCATTAGACGAAATCAAAACTATGTTTGCAAAATGGGAAGAAAAGGAATTCTCTGGTAAATATTTTGAAATGTTTGCAATCGTAAAAGGCAACGAAATTGTTGGAATGATATCGTTATATCAGCACTCTGCGAGCGTTATTTCATGTGGACCTGAAATTTTTGAATGTTATCGTAAACAAGGAATTGGCGGAGAAGCCATGATGCTTGCTATGGAAATAGCCAAAAATAAGGGCTACAAATTAATGTCACAACAAATTAGGTTGAATAATACTGCGAGTATCGCATTGCACAACAAGTTGGGATTTGAAACAGATGGATACATTTATATAAACAAAAAAGGCCACGATGTACAAATTTTTATAAAGTTACTGTAAGACAAATTCCAACATGCCAAACAGTTAAGGAGCAGAGGTTTAGACCTCTGCTCCTGTTGTTTTGCTCTATAATCGCCCCTGTGGTTCTTTAAGCGGTGTAGTTTGTAAAGCCATAAATAGCACCGTAGGGCATTTTGGACGGTCTGGCAATGTGTAATTTCACACACCCTATCAAACGAAAAAATGAGGCGTTCTGCTTTTGCTGCAAAACGCCTTAAATTTCACTGATTTATTGCACGTTTATTGGTTCGATCATTTGCCGAAGTATCTCTCCAGCAGACCGGCGAATGCCTTGCCGTGTGTCGCCTCGTCACAGAAACCCTTAAAAACACGGCAAAAACGTGCGTTTTTAACCGTTTAGCACAAAATTAACACAAAAGCATAAAAATCTATGCAGTAGATTTTTCCTCATAAAAAATTCAAAAATATCTTTATGAGTGGAAAAAACAACGTTTTGTGTAACTGTGTGCGATTAAAAGTTTTTTGAAATGTTTATGAGGAAAACCTCAACAGACCGACAAATTGGAATTGGTTACGAGTATTTTTGCGGTTTATTCCTTTGAGAATAAATAAGGTTTAACCCAAGCAGAAAAACGATAATACACACGGCAGAACCAGTTGCAACATTCATAATGCGAATTTCCATTTCAGACATGCCCTCAAAGGAAACAAGCATTGAGCGTTGCAAAGAAAAGATAGAAACAAATGCATTAGCAAAAGATATGTTTCGCAATGTTAGTGTTTTTGCCGATGTGCTTTTTCGTGCCTTTACCCATTTGATTGTCGCAAGTGTGATTTTGGTGAAAGTATATGTTGCAATCGCAAGCATAGCAATCAAAGGGAAAATCGTTCCTCTGTCCTTTACAAAAGCAAGAATTACAGTTCCCACAAGTGAAACGGATAATATAATCAGCATTATTCCCGTAAATCGAACAAGAAAGCACTTTTGGCCTTTATGCCGAAGAACTCCAAAGCGAACAATACTCAATATTGCATAGTGAATACCGACTGTAAAAAGCCACCACGATTGTGTTGCTATGCCAAAAATAATGTGATAGGCACTATACACCATATTGAATAACAAACTGACAAGTGCAAGTTTTAGTGTCCTATCCATTTGTATTATCTTTACCGTAAATACAGATGGCGATTATTTTAGATAATTCATCGGTTGACATGGCACACCCATTTTTTAACCATTCAACAATTATGGCGTTGATACCATTTAGATAGTACATCATCACATATTGTCTGATAGATGATGGATAGTGGAATCTCTCCAAAATCGGATTAAATATGTTATCAAACATTCGTTGGTAGACATCTTCAAATCCCAAAGTTTTATTGTTTGCGAGTGCTGTGGCAAAAATCTCTTTATTGTCTTTGATATAAGTTAAATACGGTGTAAGGTACTTATCACAAATGAAAATCAAATCGTTAAGTTCGCAGTTTTTAAGGTTAAGTGCGATTGATTTTGTATCAGTTGAGAAATACGATAAAAAACTATTCAGTAAATATCGTGCAGTTTCATCAAGCAAATCCCCAACGGTTTCATAATGAAGATAGAATGTTGAACGATTTACCCCTGCCGTTTCGCAAATCTCGCTAACTGTAATATAGTCGAACGATTTCTTTTTGAGCAGCGAAATCAATGCAAGGTCCATTTTAGTGGCAGTATTAAAATATTTGCTTTCAGATTTATTCATATTACCACTCCTTGCATTTGATTTTTATTTGTCTACGATTTCTTTTGCGAGTTGCACGATTTCATAGGCATACTTCTTCTTGCCCTTTTCAAGCATCTTTTTGTAGATGGGATAATTTACGCTGCAACCGATAAGACCAACAATGCCGATAAGAATTCCAGATATCATACCGCCAATACCACTACCGATAACTTGCATACCAAGGCACATACCTGTACCAAATACAAGTGCCGAGATAATTCCACAAGAATAGGTAAAAATGGTGGCAGGGAGTTTCGCTTTGTTGTCCAACTTTTTGAGAGCAACGAGTTTGGAACTCTCTTTCGGTGCATAGTCCTTTGCGATTGATTCTGCGATAATTTTATCTGTGTTCATATAAAGAACCTCCTTTTTGATTTTACAGTAATATTTTACCACTCAAAAAGGAGGAACTGAACAACACGAAATTTGATATGTGTTGATTTATGAAAATTCAGTTTTATCGAACTGTTTCTATATATTCAGTATATCACAAAATTTTTCATTTTTCAATTGGTCGCTTGTATCGTTCACAAAAAATTGAAACATCTATGAGGGAATAGTAGTTTTTCCTCATAGATATTTTGATAAAGTATAGGGTATTATTTCTTTAAGAGTTCTTCGATTGCTTTCAATTTGTTTTACACCCAGCGATACACACACCCCCGAAAATGGTGTGTTTTTTAGGGTGTGTGCGGTGTGTAAAATACACACCGTGTCACTCGGACAAAAAAGAGGTATTCCGCATTTTATTGCAGAATACCTCAAAATTATGCTACTTTATGGGATAATTTTTGTGCAAATCTTACTTAAAATAACGGTTGAGAAGTCCCTCAAATGCCTTGCCATGTCTTGCTTCATCGCGTGCCATCTCATGCACAGTATCATGGATTGCATCGAGATTAAGAGCCTTTGCGCGCTTTGCAAGATCGGTCTTGCCTGCGGTAGCACCGTTCTCAGCCTCAACACGCATCTCGAGGTTCTTCTTGGTGGAATCGGTTACAACCTCACCCAACAGCTCAGCAAACTTTGCTGCGTGCTCTGCTTCTTCAAATGCTGCCTTCTCCCAGTACAAACCGATCTCGGGATAACCCTCACGGAATGCAACACGGGACATCGCCAGGTACATACCAACCTCGGAGCACTCGCCGTTGAAGTTGGCGCGCAGATCAGCCTTGATATCCTCGGGAACGTCCTTGGCAACGCCAACAACGTGCTCGGCAGCCCAGCTCATCTCGGCAGTGTTGAGCTCATCGAACATCTTGGCGGGAACACCGCACTGGGGGCACTTTTCGGGAGCAGCATCTCCCTCGTGAACATAACCGCAAACCTTGCAAACAAACTTTTTCATGTGTAGATCCTCCTAAATGATTTTATTTAATTTTTCTTCATGCGAAGTATTGGGGTCGATGATTTCTGCGATGGTAAGCAATCGCATTTTTTCGGCAAGCTCTGCCGAGATGGTATTGAAGATGCAGTGGTAAATACACTTTTGCTTGCATGTACCGTTTTTGGAACATACATAATTCTCATCGGCACATTTGGACACCGTAAGCGGTCCGTCAATCAGCTCAACGATATCGAGCAGTGTCAGCTGATCGGGCGGGGAGAGCAAGCTGTATCCGCCTTTTGCGCCAACGTGTGAGGAGACGATACCTCCCTGCATCAATTTCCGCAGGATTTTATGCGCAAATCGAACGGGAACCCCCTCCGATTCGGCAATTTCCGCTGCACCGCATACAGCACCCGCAGCTGCCAGCGCTGTGGTAATGCGCAGTGCATAATCGGCTTCCTGCGTAATTCGCATCGGATTTTTCCTCCGTTTTTTAATGTGCACCTTTTTTGTGCTATTTAATTATACACGAACAAGTTTGATTTGTCAAGTGTTTTTTGAAAAAATTTTTGACTTAATTTTTCTCAATTCAGGGGCAGATAATATTCATGGGAAACAGTAAAAATATAGTCGGGATTTACCTGGCGGATAAAGGCATCGGAAAGCTCAAAATTGCCTTCTTCCAATACGTATAAACGCGAAAAATGTTCTGCCAAATACGGCAGGAGCGGCGTTCCGAAGAGATCACGCCGCACGATAGCAACCGGCAGACTCTCGTCGGTGTTGATATACAAGAGTGCTTCGCTTTCATCAACCACCGTCTCTCCATCCAGAGCAGTACAGCTGACGGAAGATTTTTTGGGTGTTTGCGTAATGATTTTTTCGGTAATACTCGCAGGATCAAGGCCAAGCAATTCAATCAAATCGCCGCCCGGAACGGTTTCCTGCACAAAGTCATAATCCTGATATGTCAAAGGAACCATCGCCGGATCGTCTTCGGCCAATTCATCCATAATCAATCGATAAACTGACAACGCGCCAAAAGGTGAAAGCGTTGACCCGGTCTGCAGATACAGCCGATCTGCCGGTCTGATAAACGGCAGGCTTTGGGAAAGATCAAACACGGTAACATACTCCGCGTTAGCCAACGTTTCTCTGAGTTGAGAGAGACGCGTTTGCAGGGGAAGCTTATTTTGTGCAGCAAGCGCATCACGATAAATGCTGGTTTTATCGGGAATATAAACATAAACTGAGCGGACTTTTTTTCCAACTGCCGTCGAAAAATTTTCCGCCTCTTTAAGGTATCGCGTACGGATGCGCTGAAGCTGCGTTTGTGAATAGGCGCCGATATTGGTCAACGTAAGCGCTCCGGTATGGAAAAGCATGGAATTGCTTCCTACCATAACTTTCTGCTCGCCTTCAAAGGCACCAAGCGAAAGTTCAAGTTCGGTAGCACTGCTCTCGATCTTCCCTTCCACCGAAGCGATCAGACGAACTGTTGATTGCGTTCCTGTCTCAAAGACAGCTTCGATGACAAACCGTTCGTTGCGTGCGCTGACTTGAGCGGAAATTATGCCTTCGCCTTCGAGGGAAATTACCGATTCTGCCTCACAGCTGCCGACAATGCAAATTCGATCGGCAGCATTCTGCGCAATGCCAAGTACGCTCGGTGCCATGGCGACAAAGGGATCGTCGCCCTCTTTCAGTCCGTCGTTATAGGAGAGGAGAACTGCCGAATCGAGCAAAGAATCCAGCTCATTTTCGTGGACAAATTGGATGACAAGATTAGGCTTGAGATAGTCAACGGCATATAAACTGAAAGACGGATATGTTTTATATGCCACCGTGCCGAAGGTGTTGGAAAAATAGGGCATCAGTTGGATTTTGTCCCATTCATCGCTGAATTCCAACAACAGTGCCGGACGATTGGAAATTTCATCCTTATACTCTGCTTTAATATATGTAATTTCCATGCCCGCAATTTTCTCTAACACCCTGTACTTCAGCTCAGTGTCGTTGACCAAAGATAATGTGCGGTTGCGGACAAGATCCTCAATACCTGCCAGTTTTGCCAATGCTTTCCCGCCGGTATAATGCGTAAAAATGTTAATTGAATCGCTCGCAATGGGAGAATAACGTCCTTGCAGATCATCGGGCAGCTGTTCAAGGACGGCACGATAGACGGTATTTGCACCCAGTGCATTGATCGAATTTTCGGTATTATTGAAAAGCACACCATCGGATTTTGCATCCTGCATAGCTTGTGTCAGATCAAGGAAATTGACGGTGTCAAGGTCTGCGAGATATGCGCTCAGCTGTGACAGACGATTTTCACCTGCGGCAGAAGAGACGGCTGACGGCAAATATTCCCCGTATATCGTCTGGCTGTTTGGAATCACAACCAAAAGATATTCTGCACCTGCATTGGCATAGGCAATACTTCGTTTTTCGATAGATTTGGCAAGCAAATCCAGCATTGCATCATCATATAACGCATCTCCTGTATAATCTGCCAGATAATCGTAATCGTCTTCACGGAGCGGGAAAAGAAAATCCTCTTTCCCTACCACTACCTCAGAAGAAGAAACCTGAGAAAAGAGCCGATAATCCAAAGAAATCATCAGCTGTCGCTGGCGTGCATCCAAATACACCCCTCGATCAAAAGTATTCAATGTATCCGGCAGAGCATTTTCCTCATGGTACGGTGTTTCAAGGTAACTGTTCGGCAATGCGATCAGTGCCGTAATACCGAAATAAGCGGTACAGCTGAGGATGATTCCGAGGAAAATGACCGTCATCAGCAACTGAACTGTCCGAGAGTTTTTCAAGACCGACTCCTTTCTCATCCGAATGGACAAAAATCAAAACACAAGATACGGCAAAGCGTTGACAGCACACTCCGGGAACTGCGGCATGAGATGCAAAATTGAAAAAGCAAATGAACACATCACCAAAAGGAATGCACAGCCGCGCAGCAGACCGCCCAAGGCAATGGGGATTCTTTTCTCTTTTTCGGTACAACCTTCACGCAAAAAGAACAGGCAGCCAAGACCGATGAGACCGATCGGCAGATATTTAAGAACCGATAATCCGAGCAAAACAGTTTGCGTAGGCAGTGTCCAGCCTTCCTGCAGGAGCATCTGCCAAAACTCGGCAATGTCCCCTGCCCGCTCAAAGGGGAGAAGAGCGATAAACAGAATCATGAATAAACATAGTACAACACGCCCCAAAATGCGAACAACACGATTCAACCGCGGATTATGACGAAGATTTTGCCGAAGCATGAGCAAATAAAGTCCCCCGCCAATGATGATGATTGCTCCAATCGGCAGCAAATACCACCGTGTTTTGAGCCAAAGCAGGGGGAAACAGCACACAACAAGACCGGCAAGTGCGTAACGAAGTACACGGGGGATCTGCCGTTTGCGAAGAATGGGATGGACCAAATAATCGGTCATCCACGCCCGGAAGCTTGTCCAGATACAAACAATCCGAATTTTTTCGGCAGAAGGATAACGGGGCGGCCCAATCCCAAACATCAGCATCAGGCCGCATGCCATATCGTAATAGCCGCCGATTGCAAACAACAGGTATCCGCACATCAGTGCAAAGGCCAACAACGCAATCCAAATGCCAAACCTATCACCTGCGGCCGCAAGCAGCTGCTCAAGTGCATACCCCAAAACAGCCGAAACGGACAGCCGCTTCAAAAAACCGGAAATATAACATTTAACGCCGACACTGAAGCGCTCAAGCGAAAGCATCTCCCCCTCAAGCAGGACACCAAAATCCTTATATTTGATGATTGGGCCAACGATAATGGTGGGAAAGAAGAACATATACAGCAGAAGATCGGCAAAATTTTTGGCGTGCGGTGCATCATTGCGATAAATATCGACCAAATAAGACAGCGCCGACAGCAAATAAAAAGATGCCCCCAGAGGATAATACGGACTGCCGGCCAAGAGCGAGCTGTGATGGAAAAGACGATAGATCAAAAAAGCAACGCCCAACACAAGCGCGGACAGCAAGACCGTCTTTCGCTGATGGGTAACGGCAACAGCAAATCCCGCACTGTAGGTAAAAGCAGCCGTGAGAAATGCCAGCAAAATGCTGATCGGTGCGTTGCGGCAGACGAAAATATAAAAGATCAAATTAAAAGCCAGCAAAGCATACCGCCTGAATTTCGGCGGAACCAGGGCATAGATAGCCAACGTCAGCGGCAAAAACAAAAACAAAAAAGACGGCGCTGCAAAAAGCACGAGCATCACCTCACATGAAAGTTCCGACAAAATAAATCCAATAAATATATTTTAGCACATTCTTCCCTTCATGTCAACCCAAAGTAAAAATCGACTTTCGGGAAAATATTATTGTTTTTCGATAAATTATTATTGACAAATGGAATTTTTTGTGTTATACTGGATGCACAAAGCCACACAGAAAGGAATGATTTTCATGCGCGCTGTTCTTCCCCGTGTCAGTCGACGTGCCTCCACAACCATCTCTTATGTACTCTCTATCGCGGTTTTCCCCATTCTCATTCTGCTGACCGTTTTTTTGCCTCGTATTCTTCGCCTTTATGTACAGGTCGTCTACTCCTGGAACACAGCAAGCGATCCTAACCTGCTTGCTCGAATTCCGGTCATACTTTGGATTGTGATTTATGCCGGAATAGCCATTGCTTATCTGGCGGACGGAGCCATGCTTGTGCTGCTGCACCGGGTGCGTCGTGAACTGATTTTCACCGCTGCAAGTGTTGCTTGTCTGCGTGTTCTCTCCTGGTGCTGCATCGGTGAAGCTGCCTGCTTCTTCTTGGTCGGCTACTATTTCCGCTTCTCCTTTGCTGTTGCCTTCGCCGCATTCTTCATCGGCATTGCTCTGCGGGTGGTGAAAAACGTCATTGAGGAAGCTACCGCAATCAAAGCCGAAAACGATTTTACCGTATAAGGAGGGAGATCACCTTGATCATTGTAAATTTGGATGTGATGATGGCGCGCCGCAAGATCTCTCTCGGTGAGCTGGCCGATGCGGTGGGAATCACCCAGGCCAATCTGTCTATTCTCAAAACGAATAAAGCCAAGGCCATCCGTTTTTCCACACTGGATGCCATCTGCGCCGCCCTGGACTGCCAGCCTGCCGATATTTTAGAATATGTTCCTGACGAGGGAACGGGAGGTTAACATGAATCCCCGTGACACGATGCTTCTGGCCATGTTCTTTCTGCTCTTCACCCTGCTCTATCTACTGGGCAATCTGATCCCCGCCTGTAACCGGACAAAACGGGGCTATCTTCGCGTGACGGTGGGCTGTTTTGCCGCGGCAGTGATCATCGGCCTGCTGTGGTATATCGCCTTCGCCGGTCCCCTCAGCCGGAACTGGGGGCTGGGGGGAACCTATTTATGGATGCTGATCTGTCCCGGTGCCTACCTGCTCTGCAGCGCAGTCATTACCCTGCGCAATCACATCGAAAAGGAGAGAAAAGAATGAATTCTACGCCCAATCCCACCCCCGAAATGCAAGCTTCCGCCGCAGCGGTGACTGCTCCTCGGCCCAAACGACAGTTTCTTCCCGCCGATCGTCTCATGGCAGCCGCCGTCTGCCTGCTGGGCATCCTCTTCCTCAACAGCAGCTTTGAGGGACGTGACTTGCTGATATGGCTTGCACTAACCCTTTTGCTGGTGGGCACCCCCTTTTATCTGCGGCGTTTTTCTATTCGACTCACCTCGAAAAAAATCGCCCTTTATGCGCTTCTCCCCCTCTTTGCCCTGCCCCGACTGCTCTTTGACTCAGGGGATGTATACCTGCTCTCCCATGCCTTTGTCCTGCTGGGATTTATGTATATCGTGCATCTGATCTGCGGCGAGAGCGGCCGTGCCCCCGGCGAATGCTTCGCTCCCGAACTGGCCAAGGCGGTGTTTGCCATGCCCCTCTCGGAATACGGTGCCGCCCCCGATGCCATTTTGTCCTCCAAGAAGAAGGGGATCGGCCGCGCCGTAGGTTCAGTTTTGCTGGGGCTTGGCATCGCCGTCATCCCTACCGCTGTAGTACTGCTACTTCTCCTGGTATCAGACAGCAGCTTTGAGCGAATGTTTGAGAATATCCTCATGGGCTTACCTGAAATCAACGTGGGGACTCTTCTCTTTTCGGTGCCCTTTGGCATTCTTCTCGGGTTTTATGTCTTTAGCCACCTCTGGGCCTGCGGCACCCATGCACTTGGTGGCGGGGTGAAGGAGGAAACGGCAGAGCGCTTGAAGACCTCGCTCCGTTTTGCTCCCGTGCCCATGGTCTGTGCCGCCGTCTTTCCCCTGCTCTGCCTGTATTTGCTTTTCTTCCTCTCCCAGATCCCCTACTTCATTGGGGGATTTTCGGGCACTCTCCCTGAGGGGCTGACTTATGCCGACTACGCGCGGCAGGGCTTCTTTGAACTCTGCACCGTGGCGGTGATCAATGCGGCGGTACTGTGGGGCATTACCCTCTTCACCCGACGCAAAAATGACCGTCTCCCCATCCCCGCACGGATCACCGCCGTTCTGCTGGCTTTCTTCACCCTGACTCTTTTGACCTCCGCTGCGGCCAAAATGCTGCTCTACATCGACAGCTACGGCCTTTCTCGCAAACGGATCTATGTACTTTGGCTCATGGGACTTCTGGCTGTGATCTTTCTTCTGGGGCTTCTGCATCAGTTTCTTCCACGGATGCGCACTGCCGCCTTGATCTTTGCCGCGGTCGTTCTGTTTGTGGGCATTTTCCTCTTCGCCGACTTTGACCGAATCATTGCCGACTACAACGTGGATGCCTACTTGGACCGACGGCTGGAAACGGTGGATGTGGACATGATCGGGCACCTTTCGGCCAGCTCCACGCACGCCCTGCTCCGTCTCTACGATGAAGCCGGGGATAACGCAATCCGCGACCGTGTGGCCACATACCTGGATCGGTTTGCCGACCGGGAATACGAGCCCGCCGACCTCAATCTCACCCGTGCCGCAGCACAGGCCGCTGTGAAAGCTCGCCCCGAATATGAGCGGGGCTTTGTTCTGAGCCTAAACGGTGTTTGGGGTAGTTAAAAAAATTTCCGGAACAGGAGGTTATGCATGAAAACAACGTCAGGACAATGGATTTATTTGATTCTGTCCCTTATCTTTCCGCTTCTGTGGTTGTCGATGTATCTGCCCATTTGGAACGGCAAAGAACTCTCGCTCGAAGGTACGTTTCCCATCGGCCTGTTTGTATTTCAATGCATATGCCTTATCCTTGCAGTCCTGCAGATACTGTTTGCCAATTTCAGGAACAGTAACAGCTGTTTGCTGAATACGGTGTTTTTCTTCTTCTCTCTCGGTTCACTCATTCTTACCTGCTTCTTTGGATTCATCTTCATATTGGAGTTGCTTAACATTCCGTGGTTTCCTGCCCAACGCTAAAGCAATTTTTTCTTCCGCTGGGATTACAGTCTGGGAAAACACGATAATTACTGAAAAAAGCAAAAGGAGCCGCGCAGGCATGTGCGGCTCCTTTTTCCTATGGACAGTTCGGCTCAGCCGAACATGACCTGATCCACCTCGTCCAGGGAGGGGAAAACAAAATCGGGTTTCTCGGCAGGCGCTGCTGCATCCACATCAGCAGGCTGCGTTTCACCAGAGAGGACAAGCACTGCGGTCACACCGTGCTTCTTGCCCAGGGCGATGTCGGTGTAGAGACGGTCACCGAAGATGCACATTTCCTCACGGGCAAAGCCGGTGGCCTCACCGATCATCTCCACCGTCTCGGCGTAAGGCTTACCGAAGTAGGTGGGCGTCTTTCCTGTAGATGCAGTGACAAATGCAGCAATGGCACCGCTGTCGGGGATGAACCCGGTCTCGGTGGGACAGTTGAAATCGGGATGGGTGGAAAGATACTCAGCCCCGCCGCGAACCAGGCGGCATGCGCTATCCAGCTTCTCATAGGTGAGCGTGGTGTCAAAGCTGGTCACCACGATATCGGCCTTCTCTTCCTTGCCGCTGAGCATGGGAATCCCTGCCGCGCGGAAGTTCTCCACCAGTTCATCGGTGCCAACCAGGTATACGCTCTTGCCGGGGCGGTGGCGTTTGAGAAACTCAATGGTAACATCCCCCGAGGTCATGATCTCGTCGGCAGCAGGCGAGAAGCCGAGCTTCGCCAGCTTGGTCTGGTAGAAGGCGGTGGTGTGAGAAGCATTGTTGGTGAAGAAAAGCACCTTTTTACCGTTCGCACGGAGATTATTGATGAAACGGATGGCGTAGTCAAAGACATTGCAGCCGAGATAGATAGTGCCATCCATGTCAAAAATGAACAGCTTTTTCTCCTTCAAAAGAACGGGATCGGGATTGCTAAACTGCATCGCTCTTACCTCATTTTCTTGTTTGCCTTATTCGTCGGCATTCTCCCAGTTGTGGAAGACATTCTGCACATCCTCGTTGTCGTCCAGGTGCTCAAGGAGCAGGTTCATGTGCTTGATATCGTCCTCACCGGTGAGGGTAACGTAGGTAGAGGGAATCTTATCCTGCTCAGCAGACTCGATCGTGTACCCCTTCTCTTCCAGCGCTTCGCGGATGGCAGAAAGATCGGAGGGCTCAGTGTAGATCTCGAAGACCTCTTCGTCGGCCACGAAATCCTCGGCACCTGCCTCAAGGGCGGCCTCCATCAGGGCATCCTCGTCGATCTTGTCGTCGCGGAGGATAATGATCACGCCCTTGGTGGAGAAGAGATAGCTGACGCAGCCGGTCTGGCCGAGATTACCGCCGAACTTATCGAAATAGTGG
Source organism: Clostridia bacterium (assembly GCA_017407835.1). Classification (GTDB taxonomy): domain Bacteria; phylum Bacillota; class Clostridia; order Oscillospirales; family CAG-272; genus SIG693. The sequence continues at coordinate 202,609 of JAFQVV010000026.1, read as the reverse complement.
CGCAGCTCGGAGGCGGTGCGGTTACGGTTGTCGGTGGTGGTTTCCACGATCACAGCCACGCCCTGGGGACCGTAGCCCTCATAGGTCAGCTCTTCATAGTTCACATCGTTCTCACCCATGGCCTTTTTGATGGTGCGCTCGATGTTGTCGTTGGGGACGTTGTTGCTCTTTGCCTTCTGGATCAGGTCGCGAAGACGGGAGTTGATGCTCGGATCGGGACCTGCTGCCTTAACGGCGATGGTGATCTCCTTACCGATCTTGGTAAAGACCTTTGCGCGCTGAGCGTCGGTCTTTTCTTTTTTGTGCTTGATATTGCTCCATTTGCTATGCCCGGACATACTGTTGTACCTCGTTTATTGAATATTTTTAAATTTTTTCGGTTTTCTTCATGCAGACAAGACCAAAGGCGTTGCCGAGAACAATGCCTGTAGCCTCGGCCAGCTTGACGCGCGTTGCGCGGATCTGCGCATCCTCGGCGGTGAGGATGGGACAATTGTGATAGAAGCGGTTGAATGCCGCGCAGACCTCAAGGATATAGCGGACAATATAGGAAGGCTCGTACTCCTCGAGAGCCGCCATGACACGCTCGTTGAAGCGAGCCAGAACCTTAAGCAGATCTGCCTCCTCGGGGGCGGTGATGGTGTATGCATCGCAGGACAGCTCGCCGGCCTTCTCCAGAATGGAGCAGGTACGGGCGTAGGTGTACTGAGCATAAGGACCGGTGTTGCCCTCAAAGCTCAGGGCATCCTCGAGGATGAAGTTAATATCGCGGTTGCGATTGTTGGAGAGGTAGTTGAAGACAATGGCACCAACGCCTACAGCCTCAGCCACCTCGTCCTTACCCTGCAGATCGGGATTTTTCTCGTCCATGATGGCGCGAACCTTATCGATAGCCATGGCGAAGAGATCCTTGAGCAGAACCACGTTGCCGGTACGGGTGGCAAGCTTTGCGCCGTTCACCGACACCGTGCCGTAGGGGACGTGGACGAGCTTATTTGCCCAATCGTAACCCATAAGCTCAATGACCTTGAAGCACTGGGCAAAATGCAGACTCTGTCCCGCAGAAGTAACATAGATGCACTTCTCAAAGTCGTAAGTCTTCTTGCGGTAGAAGGCGGCGGCAATGTCGCGCACCGGATAGATGGTAGAGCCGTCCCGCTTTAAAATGAGGCAGGGGGGCATATTATATTCTTCCAGATTGACGATGGATGCGCCGTCATCAATGGTGAGCAGGCCCTTCTCCTTCAGCTCGGCGGCAATGGCCGGAGCCTTGTCAAAGTAGTGGCTTTCGCCCATGTAGGAATCAAACTCAATGCCCAGTTGGCCGTAGGTGATCTTGTATTCCTTGAGGGAGATGTCAAGGAACCACTGCCACAGGGACAGGTTTTCGGGATCTTTCTGCTCCAACTTGGTGAAAGCGGCGCGAGCCTCGTCCTCCAAGGCGGGATCCTTCTCGGCTTCCTCGTGGAACTTTACATAAAGGGCTACCAGTTCGTCAATACCGCCCTGCTCAATCTGCTCACGGTTGCCCCACTTGCGGTAGGCAACGATCATCTTGCCGAACTGGGTGCCCCAGTCACCCAGGTGATTGACACCCGTGCAATGGTAGCCTGCGAACTCATGCAGACACTTCAGCGAATGACCGATGACGGTAGTGCCCAGGTGACCGATGTGGAAGGGCTTGGCCACGTTGGGGGAGGAGTAATCGAGAACGACCTCCTTGCCGGCGCCGATATCGGAGGAACCGTACTTCTCGCGCTCGGCGAGGATACGGGTCAGGACGTTCTCACCCAGCCATGCGGCGTCGAGGTAGAGATTGAAATATCCGTTGACCGCCTCGGCACGGGCAACGCCGGCACAGGCAAAGCCCTCGGCGATGGCGGCGGCGATCTGTACGGGGGAGCGGCGCATGGTCTTGCTCAGCTTGAAGCAAGGCAGGGCCAGGTCACCCATCTTGGGATCGGGGGGATATTCGAGCATAGCGGCAAGCTCTGCCGCCGTGGGAGCACCGTCGGGATTGAGGGTGCGAAGCCGATCAACACATTGCTCGGCGATGGTCAGTTTCAATGTCTGCATAAAAAACCTTTCCGGTTCCCCAACATGGGGGACACTGTCATATTTAACAATATACAAAAACGGGCGTTATTTTATTTACGGCGCTTGCCCATCAGCAAAACGATAACCACCAGGACGGCGCAAACAGCGGCACCGATTCCGACAATCATCATTACTCTATCACCGGTAGCCGGGGAAGTCAGAACAGTATTTTGTAATGCAATCAGATCCATAAGAATTTTCCTTTCGTCTATTGAATTTATTTTGTTTGTACAGTTAAATCGGCAAGCTGTGCTCCCGTAAAACGCAAAATTTCGGCAGAAGAGAGGAGAAGCTGACAGCCCCTCACACCTGCACTGACTGTGATTTTCTCGTGCTCGGTAACCGATTGATCAAACCATGTGGGAAACTTTTTCTTCATCCCGACAGGTGAACATCCGCCCCGGATATATCCTGTCAAACCAAGCAGCTCTTTCACCGCCGCCATTTCGATTTTTTTGTTTCCCGTTGCTGCGGCGGCGCGCTTGAGATCAATCTCTTTCGCACAGGGAATCACCAATACAATCGGTCCGGTTTTGTCACCGCGTGCCACCAGCGTTTTGAACACGATCTCCACGGGCAGACCGATCTGCTCGGCAATGTGCACGCCCGAGAGATCGTTTTCGTCCACTTCGTAGGTCATAGGTTCGTATTTGATCTTTGCCGTGTCCAGTTGGCGCATGGCATTGGTTTTATTCATTCCGATTCACCTCCTCACGCGGGATATGACGATCACGCAGCAGCTCGGCTGCCGCATCCCGCTGGCGGTCTGTGACAGTTAGTCCACCTAAAATGCGCGCAATCTCTCCGATGCGGGCTTCGTCATCGAGCAAAGCAACATTCGATTCCACCCGTCCCGCTTGCTCATGTTTAGCAATCAGCAGATGCGTATCCGCCATCGAAGCGACCTGTGCCGAGTGGGTTACACAAATGACCTGGGTTTTCGCTGCCACATCTGCCAGAAGCAGACCGATTTTGCGGGCGGTCTTGCCCGAAATGCCGGTATCGATTTCATCAAAAACGATAGTTCCGACACCGTCTCGATCAGCCAACACGCGTTTAAGTGCCAACAAAATGCGGGACAACTCTCCGCCGGACGCGATTTTTGCCATCGGCAAAAGCGGCTCTCCCGCATTCGCCGAAAGAAGAAATTCGACATCATCGGCGCCGTCTGCCGTGAAATGCGGCGCGTTGTTTTTCTCCCGCAACGGAGTGATCGCTGCAGCGAAATCCACTTTAGGCATATCTAAAAATGTCAAGGTTTCAAGCACCTGATCGCGCAGACGTTCGGCTGCCTCAACTCTGCTTTGCCGCAGATTGCCCGCTGCCTCTTCGGCGGCCGCTTCCAGACCTTTGATCTCATCGCGCAGCAAATCGGCACGTTCGTCGGCGGTATTCAAGGCATCAAGCTCGGCTGCAGCCCGTGCACGGAAAGCAAGAATCTCGCGCTCATCGGCACCGTATTTGCGTTTGAGCTTGGAAATGGCATCCAATCTGCTCTCTATGCGATTGAGCCGAGCAGTGGGATCTCCGTCATCATCGGGAGATAGATCCATCACCGATTCGGCGATATCTGCCACCTCATACCGGCAGTTCTCCAGCCGCTGCGCAAGCTCGTCTGCCGCAGGGATCACATCGGCAATCTGCCGCATTGCAGCAGATGCACGGTCAAGCAGGGCGACCGCCGCCCCCTTCTCGGCTTGGGAAAGGATACGAGCCGTCAACGAAACATGGCGGGAGATTTTCTCCAAATTCTGGAGACGAAGCGACTCGGCGCTCAGTTTTTCCTCTTCGCCGACAACCGGCTTGACCGCGTCAATATCGGCAATCTGATAGGCCAGCATCTCGGCGCGCCGCGCTTTCTCTGCAGAATCGATGGTAATTGCATCGAGTGCGTGGCGTGCTGCCTGCAGGGCCGCATAACGCTCACCATAGACCGCGCGAAGTGCATCATTGCCGGCAAAGGCATCCAGCAAGGAAAGATGGGACGCCTTCTGCAGAAGCGCCTGACCGTCGTGCTGACCGTTGATACAAAGCAAAACACGTCCGATCTCGCGCTGCAGTGCAAGTGTGATGGTTCTGCCGTTGAGGCGGATTTGTGTTCTGCCGTCAGCATTGATTGTCTTTCGGAGGAGCAAGCCCCCCTCTTCGTCGGGCGTGACACCGATTTTCGCCAGTGCCGCCAGCGCCGCATCATCCAAGCTGCAGAACACCGCCTCGACCACAGCACAGCTCTCACCCGAACGGATCAAATCACGGTTAATCCGATTGCCGAGCAAAAGGTTAATGCTATCCAAAATAACCGATTTGCCGGCACCCGTTTCTCCGGTCAGAACAGTGAAGCCGGGCGCAAATTCGACATCCATCTGCCGAATGACAGCCATGTTTTCAATATGCAGAGATGCAAGCACCCGCTTCCCCTCCTTTACATCATTTGAATCATAATTTTCAGCTTTTCACAGGTTTTCTCGGCAGAGTCTGCATCACGGATCACCACAATTATGGTATCATCTCCCGCGACACAACCCAAAATTTCATTCGATTTAATGCTGTCGATTCCTGTTGCAACAGCATTTGCCATGCCTGAGGCGGTTTTGATAACAATAAGATTTCCCGCATAGTCAACATGGGTGATTGATTCGATCAGAGCGCTGTTGAAGCGTGTGTTGATCGTACTTTCTGCCATCGGCGGACGAATATACTTATATGTTCCATGTAAGGTCATGACTTTGGAGAGCTTGAGTTCACGGATATCCCGCGATATCGTTGCCTGGGTAGCTGCGTACCCCGCTGATTGAAGGCGTTCGATCAGGTTATCCTGTGTTTCGATATCATACTTATCAATCAGCTCCAGAATTTTATCCTGTCTTCTGTTTTTCATACAATCTCCTCCGCTCAGCATCCGCCGCTCAGCTTTTGTCTGAGCGTCATATAAAAGCTGCGCTCCTTCACGCGCAAAAGTTTGGTCGTGATATCCGCACGGACAATACGCACATGATCCCCCCGGCGCAGCTCATAGTTTGCCTTGCCGTCAATGGTCAAGTAAAGCATTTTTTCCCGCTCACAAATGTTTTTGGCTTCCAGCACGGCGTCATCGGGAAAAATCAACGGGCGCGTTCCCCAACTGTGCGAGCAGATCGGGGTTACGCAGATGCAATGCTGACGGGGATCGATAATCGGCCCCCCGGCGGACATGGAATATGCGGTTGATCCCGTCGGTGTAGAGAAAATCAAGCCATCAGCGCGATAGGAAGAAAGAACGGTTCCCCCCTCCCGCAGTTCAAGATCAACCAAACGGGCCACAGAACCGTTGGTAATGACCGCATCATTGAGGGCATATGCCGAAGCGACAATCTCTTTTCCGCCGCGCAGAATTTCCACTTTCAGCATACTTCGCTCATCAACATGGTATTTTCCGCGCACAATAGTATCCAGCAAATGCAGCTCGTCCATTTCAATTTCCGCCATATAGCCGAGACGGCCGAGGTTAATGCCCACAATGGGAACGCCCTCGGGAGCGGCGAGCCGAGCGGCTTCGAGGATACTGCCGTCCCCGCCCAATACAATCAACAAATCCACATCGCGGCAAAGAACGGGATAGGGGACAAACCGCAGTCCGCGCCGATTATGCACCAGACGCTGGACACGTTCTCTGTTTTGCGAGGAAAGATAAATTTCACAGCCGAGTTTTTGCAGATGCTCAATCACCGAGACGGCACAATTCGCCTTTTCGCTGATATTAAAATTCGTTTGCAAAGCGATTTTTCTCATACCGCCGAGAACATCCTTTCGTTAAAAATATTTTATTCCGTATCGCCAAGCCAGTGCTTGACATCGGCAAGATCCGGAAGAGACAGCGGGGGGGCACTTATACGGAAATATGCAAGATATTCACGATTTCCGTCACCGCCATCGATAGGGGAGCGAATCAGCCCAAGACAGCGAAAACCATTTTTCGCCGCCGAAATCAACACACGCAGAATCGCCGCCATACGATCGGCTCTGCTGCGCACAATTCCACCGCGACCGATCGCTTCGCGCCCCGCTTCAAACTGCGGTTTGATCAGTGAGATCAGACAGCCGTCCGCGGCAAGCTGACGCCGCAGTTCGGGCAAAATATAGGTTTGCGAAATAAAGGAAACATCCATTACCGCAAGATCATAAGGTGAGATCAGCGGTGCGGCGGAAAGATCCCTTGCATTGCAATGCTCAATACAGAAGACGCGCGGATCTGCACGCAAGGTCGGATGCAGCTGCCCTTCTCCCGCATCAAGTGCGGTAACATGAACCGCTCCTGCCTGCAGCAGACAATCGGTAAATCCTCCGGTTGATGCACCGATATCCAGTGCACGCATCCCCCGAGGATTGAGCGAAAAGGCGTCCAGCGCTCCTGCCAATTTTAAGCCTCCGCGGCTGACATAGGGCATGGGATTACGGATTTCCACCTCATGCGCGCCCTCGGCAATTTGCTCTGCGGGGCGGCGAATCTGCTTTTGGTCAAGATAAACCTTTCCCTCGGCAATTGCACTCTGTGCCATACTCCGCGAAGAGAAATACCCTGCCGCAACCAAATAAAGATCGGCGCGCATCACACAAGTACAGATCGCATCAAAACAGCGATCACCACACCGAGCAGTGCACCCATAACCACCTGAAAGGGAGTGTGCCCCACCAACTCTTTCAATCCCGTATTGACTTCCTCGGGTTTGCCCGAGAAAATTTCGTTCATCATTTTATTGATCAGCTTTGCCTGCTCACCTGTCTCCCAACGAACACCCGATGCGTCGCGCATTACGATCATTGCCAAAACAAACGAGATGGCAAGCTCGGCAGAAGCAAATCCATATTCAATTGCGCAGGCAGCCATAAGCGCACAAACGGTCGCCGAATGTGAGCTGGGCATCCCGCCCGATGCGGCAAGCATACGCAGATCAAACTTACGCGTTTGAAAAAGGTTGGTAAAAATTTTGAGCACCTGCGCAGTACACCAACCGACAATGGCACAAATCAAGGGGAAATTCGATAAAAATGCATCGAAACTGTACATATGACCTCTCTTTGGAAGTTAGGATTGTCGATCCAGCAAATAATCGGCAAGTTCAAGCAGCGTCTCACTTCCCGAATAGGGCGCGATAGCCCGTTTTGCTTCTTCTGTCAACTCGGCTGCACGCTGTTTTGCCGCATCAACCGACATAAAATGCAAAAATGTTGTCTTTCCCTGCTCTGCATCACTGCCAATCGGCTTACCGAGCAGCGCCTCACTGCCAACACAGTCCAGAATATCGTCAACAATCTGAAAGGCAAGACCAATGTTGGATGCATAAACAGCGGCCGCACGCCGACGTTCATCCGATTCGGGAAGTCCCGCCGCCAGACAGCCGAGCTGGGCTGCCGCATTGATCAGCGCACCGGTTTTGTGAGCATGGAGCTTGCGGAGCTGTTCCATCTCAAGCGGGTTCTCCTCTCCCCAAAGATCCATAACCTGCCCGCCGATCATGCCGTCGATGCCCGAAGCACGGTCAAGCAGCTTCACCGCCTCCAGTGCAATCTGCGGTGAAACATAGGGATTTCCGGCAGCAACACCGAGCGATCGGATTGCCAGCGCATCCCCTGCCAGCAAAGCAATTGCTTCGCCGTATACCACATGATTGGTGGGCTTGCCGCGGCGAAGGTTGTCATCATCCATACAAGGCAAATCATCGTGAATGAGTGAGAAGCAATGCATCAACTCAATCGCCGCAGCAAAAGGAAGTGCACTTTCCACAGATCCGCCGAACAGGCGGCAGAATTCAATCACCAAAAACGGACGAATCCGTTTGCCACCGCCGAGCACGCTGTAACGTGCAGATTCAAGAATTCGGTTAAAGTCGGGATCATCCCCCGCGAGCACCTCGGTCAGGGTGTCCTCCACCAGCTGTGCATTTTCTTTGAGCGCAGCCCTCAACTGTTCGGTCATGCTCTCGTTCCTCCGAAGTCAGCTTCAATCATACTGCCGTCATCGGCCCCCTGCAAAATTTTGATCTTTTGTTCGGCTTCGTCCAGGCGACGGTTGCAGAGCTTGACCAAAGAAATCCCCTCTTCAAACAGAGCAAGCGAAGTATCCAGGGGTGCCTGACCGACTTCAAGCGCACGAACAATCTCCTCAAGGCGCGTGATTGCGCTCTCAAAGCTGTGGTTGTTTTTTGTTTCGTTTGATTCGGACATGATATCCTCCTCCGATTTTATCATTTGTTTTTATTGTTGCTGCGCGGGCTGAATTGCCGTAATATCGGCAACCGCCTCACCGTCGCTGAGCCGCAGATGAACCGATTCTCCGACAGCGAGATCCCCGATGTGGTTGAGCACCCGCCCATCCTCTGCGAAAACAGCCGAATAACCGCGCGCCAAAATGGAGAGCGGATTGAGCGCATCAAGCTTTGCCACCTGCTGAGCCAGAGAAGTTTTTGCGGTGGAGAGTGTATCCTGCATCCCCCGCTCCAGCTTCTCGCCCAGGTAGACCATCGTCATCCGACGGTCATCCAGCATTGCCGCAGGCGACGCCATTGCGCGTGCAGCGGACAGATAGCGGACACCCTGCCGTTTTTGCTCAAGCTGACGGCGCAGAAGTAAATCCATACGCCCCACGATGTTATTGATCTTTCGCTTCAGCTCGTTCATCTCGGGAACAACCAGCTCTGCCGCAGCCGACGGCGTCGGTGCGCGGCGGTCGGCAACAAAGTCACAGATGGTAAAGTCAGTCTCATGACCGACAGCCGAAATAACGGGAAGCGCCGAATCGGCAATGCAGCGCGCAAGCTCCTCGTTGTTGAATGCCCACAAATCTTCAATCGAGCCGCCGCCTCGGCCGATGATAATCGCATCAACCGAGCGAACAGCATTAAAATATCGAATACCCGCGATCAGCTGCGGTGGGGCATCGCTGCCCTGCACCAACGCAGGATAGAGTATAATCGTTGCATACGGAAAACGTCTGCCGATAATGTTGATCATATCGCGGATTGCCGCGCCTGTGGGAGAAGTAATGATGCCGATGCGTGTGGGAATCTTCGGCAGCGGCTTTTTCCGGGATTCGGCAAACAAGCCCTCGGCCTCAAGCTTTTTTTTGAGCTGCTCAAAGGCAAAATAAAGCGATCCGATGCCGTCCGGCTCCATATCATCCGCATAAAGCTGATATTGCCCATCCCGAACAAAGGCGGAAATTCTTCCGTGCACGATAACCTTCATCCCATTTTCGGGAACAAAAGGAAGCTTTGCGGCACTTGCACGAAACATGACGGCCTTGAGCAAGCTGCCTTCATCTTTCAGAGTGAAATAAAAATGCCCTGTTTTATAATGATTGGTAAAATTGGAAATTTCGCCTTTGATATAGACGCTATGCAAGAATTGGGTTCCTTCAATGAGGGTTTTGATGCAGGTATTGAGCTGCGTCACCGTCATCACATTGCGTTTGTCGATACGCGACTCTTCCATTATTCTGCCCCTTTCTCATGCGTCTCTTTCCGCCATGCGAGCAATGCCACGCCTGCAGCATTATCTGCCGAAAAGGCAGGCTCGGCAAAAAACGCGGGACCTTTTTCAGACAAACGCTCTCGGAGCATTTTGTTGCTCATTACGCCGCCCGCAAAAACAATCGGAATATTGGGGAAACAACAGCGAAGATCGTCCCGCATGGCTTCCAAGGTAGCGGCGATGAATTCCATCACAAAGGCGGCGGCGAGTGCACGGTCTTTGGTTTTTTCCAAAAGCGCAGCAGCCATGTTTTCGCCACCCGAGAGATTACAGCGGCAATCTTTAACCGAGATGCGCGGACGGGTGAGCTTTGCACGATCTGCCTCTTGCGCCAACACCTCAAGGGCCGGTCCGCAGGGAAAACGAAGACCAAGGCGAACACCCACGCGGTCAATCAGCTGTCCCGCATTGAGGTCTGCCGTCTCTCCGATAAGCTTCACCGAAAACGATGCCCCCCGGGGCCGGACATGGAGCACTTCTGTCGTTCCGCCCGACACATGAAAGGCGGCGAACGGATGATCAAGCAGTGCCTGCGCATTTGAAGAATAAACAGCAGCCATAATATGCCCGTTCTGATGCGAAACAGGAATCACTCCCCTGCCGTATGCCGCACAAAGTGCCGCGGCAACCGCCTGCCCCGCAAGAAAACAGGGCATATACGAGCCTTCCTCATCACGAGGTGTGGTTGAACAGGCAATCGCCGCAACCTCTTTTCCCTGCAGGATAGGAGAAAGCTCTTCCATCAGCGACGGAAAATTTTTGATATGCGCGAAAACCGCATCACTCTGCCGCAGTCCGCACTCGCCTTCTTTGACGGGAAGCGGACGCTTCAAATTTGCAATGATCTTTCCCTCTTCGCAAACAGCGACAGAGGTAGTATAATTGCTGGAATCAACGCCAAGATAAAGGGGCGTCATTGGCTGACCTCTTCGGAGAGGGCGTGCAGAATACCGTTGACAAAGGCAGGAGCACGGTCGTCCTCATAGCGTTTAGCCAGCTCGATTGCCTCATTGAGTACAACATTGCGCGGAATGTCGGGCATATAGAACAGCTCATAGGCGGCAAGGCGGAGAATGGTGCGCGCCACCCGCGACATTCTCTCGGGCTTCCATGTGCCCGAATGTGCGGCAATTTTGGCATCCAGCTCCTCGCGGTGATCGCACACACCTGTATATGCGGCGGAAATATACGCATCATCCTCAACATTGATCTCACGATTTTCCACCGACACGGCAAAGACAAGTTCAGGTGCCAGCTCGCGCTGGAATTCATATTCATACAGCAAGGTAAATACAGCGTCACGTGCTTCTCTTCTGGTCATGATAATCCTTTCCGCAGACCGACAATATGTCGTTTGTCTGCGTTTTGTGCATAAATATCCATAATATATGTATTATATCGCTTTTCGTATCAATTGTCAAGGAATATTCAAATATTTTCCGCAGATGCAAGGCCTTTATGGGGAACTTGATATGTTGCATACACCGTACCGCATATTACATAATAAGCATATAATCGATAGATTTGCGAAAAAGTTACAGAATCGCCTTGCTTTTTGGGGGAAAATATGATATGGTATAAATGGATTATTGACACTCCGTATAAAAACGGTCGATAAAGAAAGGGTTTTCTATGAAATTTACATCTTTTTTTCGCATTTTGACTGCATCCTGCCGATTTTTTTCGGTTCTTGTGCTGGTACTATGCATCGGTGCCCTCCTTTTCGGCAGTGAAGATATTGTAATCAATCCTCTGACCTGCATGACACTCTTCCCTTTTTCGGTATGCTTATCTTGGGGGACTATCATTCTCAAAAATGACCGCCATACATATGGTCTGCGGCTGCTGCAGCATTTTTTGCTGATCACTGCCGGTGTCGTGCTTTTTGTTCTGCTGCCCGCCGGAACCCTTTCTTCGGGCCGTTCGGCACTGGTCATCATCTCCCTGTATTTACTGCTCTATCTGATTGTCATGGTAATTGCTTCGCTTGTGCGCAAAGCCCTTCTCCGTCATGCGGTTGAATCGGAAAGCTATACGGCGCAATATCAGCATCTGCGCGAAAAAAAGTAATCTCCGATACTTGAAAATACGGGAGATATATGATATACTTATTTAGATAAACTTTTTGGATAAAGCAAATATTTTGCGCATCGCTAACTTTAGACATAAAATTTGGAGGACAATTCTGCAATGAAAGAAAATGAGTATTTTGACAACACGCTGTTTATGCGCTTGGTCTGTGTACTTGCCGCGATTGCGTTGGTCTGTGTAATGATTTTTGTCATTGCCGGCATCGTCGGCGGGAACAGCCAAAGCGACATCGATGAAAATAACGACTATGAGGAATGGACCTTTTCGACCGACACCTCAACCGAGGCACCGACGACAACAGAGGCACCTGCCACAACCGATACGCCCGCGACAACCGATACGCCTGCGACAACCGATACGCCTGCGACTACGACCAATCCCGAAACGACAGCTGAAGTTGTACAAACACCCCTGCCCGACAGTCCCGTTATTCTAACCGAAACCGATGACATGGGGCAGAGCTACATCGACAGCATTGTCTTTCTCGGCGACTCGACCACCTACGGTATGATCCCTTACGCTGTTCTCTCCGAGGGAAAACAGACAAAACAGGTCTGGACCCCCACATCCGGCACACTGACATTGGACCAGGCGGTAAAGAAAAAAATCTACTACCCCGAGCTGGACGATGAAATCACCGCAGCTGAGGCTGCTGCCGCAAAACAGCCGCAATATCTGATTATCACCCTGGGTGTCAACGGTGTTTCGTTTATGAACGAAGAACAGTTCGTCACCGAATATGTCAAGCTGGTTCAATCCATTCAGACAGCCAGCCCGCAAACCAAAATTATTCTGCAGTCGATCTTCCCGGTCGCTGCAAACTATGAAAAACTTGAACAAATCAACAACGAAAAGATCTCCCGTGCCAATACTTGGGTGCTCAAGGTTGCCGAAACCTGCGGTGTGAAATATCTCAACACCGCATCGGTGCTACATGATGAAGACGGTTGGCTGCACACCGCTTTCCAGAACGGTGACGGTATGCACTTCAACGAAGTCGGCTTCAAAACCGTCCTCAATTATATTCGCACGCACGGCTATATCGATTAAGGAGGCGCGTTCATGAAACAAACGCTCCGCATTTCCGCACTTGCACTGCTCTTGCTTTTTACCTTTTCGCTCTTTTCCTGCAATAACGCTTCCTTCCGTGATGATGTCGCGGTTTCAACCTTGTCCGACACCATTGAACCCTTGATTGCCAATGCAGCCCATCTAGACACGGCGGATGATGACTACCTCCGCTTTAATCTTGACGGCACTGAAATCGCCGCCGAGCGAGTGGTGCGTCTTTCGGTCAGCGGTCAATCGCTCGATGAATACGGTATTTTCCACGCGCCTGACGAAGCTTCAACTGCCGCACTTTCCGATGCCTGCAATGCTTATCTCAAACAGCGCAACGAGGCGTGGATGAATGAATATCTCGTTGAGGAGTATCCCAAGCTCCGCGATGCCGAAGTCATCACGATGGGCAACTATGTCTTCTATTTTATCCTCTCCGATGGGGAAAAAGATCAAGTCATCACCGCACTCACCGAAGTTCTGCAGTAATAAACATCAAGGGGTGCCGCGCAGCTGTGCGGCACCCCATCATCTATGGGAGAATGATTATGTTTCCGACATCCGATCTTTGGCAGTATCTCCAACAAGTGCAAAAGCCAATTCTGCTCTACGGCATGGGCAACGGTGCCGATAAAATCCACGCGGTTTGTGCCGCGCGGGGCATTGCCATTGCCGACTGCTTTGCCAGCGATGAATTTGTGCGCGGACAGCTCTTTCACAGCCGACGTGTGCTGACCTATGCCGAAGCAAAATCGCAATACGGCAGTTTTGTTGTCCTGCTTGCCTTTGCAACTGCACGTCCCGAAGTTCTTGCACGCATCGACCACATTGCCGCCGAACAGGAACTGTATGTCCCCGATCTGCCCGCCTGCGGAGACACGCTCTTCGATGCGGAATTTGTCGAGAAGAACCGTGCGGTGCTTGAGGAAAACGCCGAACTGTTCTTTGATGCCGCATCACGGCAGCTCTTCTGTGATGTTGTCACTGCAAAGCTCAACGGCTCCCTTTCCCTGCTCTATGCAACCGCATCCGATCCTGCGCCGGTATGGCGGGAGATTCTTCATCCACAGCATTATCGCGCATCGGCAGATCTTGGTGCTTACACCGGTGATACCCTGCGTGAGTTGCTTGGCTATGCGCCGAATCTCACCGAAGCATGGGCATTTGAGCCCGACCGAAGAAGCTTTGCCAAGCTCTGCGCATGGGGAGAGAGTGAATCCCGCCTGCACCTGCACGCCTATCAACTGGGCGCGTGGAACAAGCGGGAAACACGCTATTTTTCGGACGCAGGGGGACGCGGATCGACACTGACCGAACACGGCGGAAAATCAACGCAAATGGATGCTCTCGACGCGGTAGCGGGAGATGCCCGGATCGATTACATCAAATATGATGTCGAGGGGGCAGAATACGAAGCTCTCCTCGGTTCGCGGGAAACCATCGCGCGATGCCGTCCCGAATTGCTCGTTTCGCTTTATCATCGTGCCGAAGATCTGGTTCGCCTCCCGATGCTGGTCAAGCAGCTTTGCCCCGGCTATCGCTTCTATCTGCGCAGAATGCAAGGGCTTCCCGCATGGGATCTCAACCTTTATGCAATTCCCGAAGAGGTGGCGGCGGGGAACGGCGAACGAAGCTCCTGATGAATTTCCTGCATCTCCACATCGACCTCAGAAATGGCTTCTGCACAGATCTGCAGTCTGCGGCGAAGATCCTCCGAAACCTGTACATCGGTTTTATAGCGCAGCTGGTGCTCCAGACTGGCCCAGAAGTCCATCGCAATGGTGCGCAGCTGTACCTCCACCATCACATTGACCGGACCTTCCGCTAAGAAAATCGGTACTTCCAGCACCAAATGCAGACTCCGATATCCGTTTTCCTTCGGTGTTTTGATGTAGTCACGTTTGGAAACAAGACGAATATCGTGCTGTGCCAGCAGCAAGTCGGCGACACGATAAACGTCGTCAATATAATTGCAAATCACGCGCACACCGGCGATATCGTACAGCTCGGTGCGCAGTGCCTCCATCGTAACGGGAACATTTTTTCGCTGCAGCTTCTCTATGATACTGCGCGGGGACTTCAGACGGGACTCGATGTGATGAATCGGGTTGAACTCATAGCGTGTACTGAACTCATCGTCCAAAATTTCCAGCTTGGTTTTTACCTCTTTTATTCCCGCATGATAGAGCTGCATCTGCGTAGCAAACTCTTTCATGCCGAAAATCAGTTTGGCATGATCAATCGTGGAATCCGACTCAGCGGCAGGTACCTGACCGGATTGTGCATCAAATGTATACATGAACTATATCCTTTCATCGTTTATGGATATCATCGATTACAGTATAGCAGAAAATTATAAACTCCATTTGAACAAACCGACACCCAACACAATATTTTTTGCAAACAAACGGGAGTGTCGCGCCAATGGGCGCAATACTCCC
Organism: Clostridia bacterium; assembly: GCA_017407835.1. Lineage (GTDB taxonomy): Bacteria > Bacillota > Clostridia > Oscillospirales > CAG-272 > SIG693. The sequence continues at coordinate 187,415 of JAFQVV010000026.1, read as the reverse complement.
GTTTGTTTTTTCAAAGAGAAAGCGGCTCTCCGTTCAGCACCGCACTGCACAGACGCTCTCCGCAGTATACCAACTTCAGCGAAAAGAACGGTGCGCCTTCCGCCAACAGCCGCAGGAAGATTTTATCTCCCTGCCAAATGGGCAATGATGCAATTTCAGCCTTGGGCACCCATGCAAGTTCTCCTTCGTCACATGGCATCTGTTCTCCGCTGTATTGATCTGCCGTGAAGAGATGCATATACTCGGTTCCCCATTCGTCAGAGACAAAGGTAACAATTCCGCGATAGCGATAACGCGTCAGAATCAGCCCTGTTTCTTCGCGCACCTCACGAAGAACGCAGTCCTCGGGGCTCTCGCCTTCTTCAAATTTTCCGCCGATGCCGATCCATTTATCTCGGTTTTCGTCCACCGTTTTCTTGACGCGGTGGAGCATCAGATAGCGGTCACCGTCTTCGATGTAACAAAGTGTCGTTTGCTTCATGCTTCGTCCTCCGCCGCTTTCAGTCTGGCGTAGGTTGCCATCAGCCGCTTTGTGCCGACTGTATCAAACATCACCTCATAGAGCGTGTCCGAGCCCATAGGGGTAGCCGAGAGGATCACGCCGCGACCAAAGGTCAGGTGCATAACCGTGTCCCCCGGCAAAAAGGTTTTCGTCTGCTGCGGTTTGCGGCGCGCCGCACTGCCAATGGTCAGCGCATCACTCGGACGAAATGCGGGCTGTTCACGGCGGAGCACGGTGCCCTTTGGCGCAAATGTTTCCGAGTCAATAATCGCTTCGGGAATTTCGCTGACAAAACGGGAGATGGGATTATAGCGAGTTGAACCGAACAGCAGGCGCTCACGGGTATGCAGGATATAGAGCTTTTCTCGCGCACGGGTAATGGCAACATAGGCCAGCCGGCGCTCCTCCTCCAGCTCCTCGGGTTCCATTGCGGATTGCGTCGTCGGGAAAAGCCCCTCCTCCATTCCGGGCAGGAAAACAATCGGAAATTCCAGCCCCTTTGCCGAGTGGATAGTCATCATCACCACGGCATCCGCTGTCTCGTCGTAGCGGTCAACATCGGCAACCAAAGCGGTTTCTTCAAGAAATCCCGTCAGCGTCGGATTTTCGTTGCTTGATTCATATTCAAGAACACCCGAGCGGAACTCATCCATGTTTTCCAGCCGCTCTGCTTCCTCTTCCCCGCCGTCGATGAGCATCTGGCGATAACCCGTGCGGTCGAGTGTCTGCTCCACCAACTCGGAGAGGGGAACGGTTTGGCTGAGTTCGGTCAAATCTTCAATCAGGGTAACAAAATCTCGCAGTCGGGCAGCATAATTGCCAAGTTCAGGATAAACATGGGCTCTTTGCATTACGGTGAACATACTTACCCCTTCAGCCATTGCCAGCAGCTCAACCGTCTCAACCGCCTTGGGACCGATCTTTCGTTTTGGCTCGTTGATAATACGCTTTAACCGCTCACGATCGTTGTGGTTGTTGATCAGCTGAAGGTAAGCAACAATATCGCGGATTTCCTTTCGATCGGTAAACCGCACGCCGCCGAGCATACGGTATGGAATACCGCTTTTGGCAAACGCACGCTCGATATTGCCGGATTGGGCGTTCATGCGGTACAGAATCGCAAAATCACGGTACTGCCGCTTTCCTTCGGCAACTTGGTTGGCAACAATGTCGATGATATAGCGGGCCTCGGCATTTTGATTATCACACTTTTTGACGCGAATACGATCGCCCTCTCCCGCCGATGTCCACAGCGTTTTCCCCTTGCGTCCGCGGTTGTTGGCGATCACGCTGTTGGCGGCACTCAGAATATTGCCGGTTGAGCGATAGTTCTGCTCAAGGCGAATGACCGCGGCATCCGAGAAAGATTTATCAAAATCAAGAATGTTGGCAATTGTCGCACCGCGGAATTTATAGATACTCTGGTCATCGTCGCCAACCACCATGAGATTGCGGCTTCCCGCAGCCAGAAGTGCCGTCAGCACAAACTGAGCGTGGTTGGTATCCTGATATTCATCCACGCAGATATAACGGAACCGGCGCTGATATTCCTCAAGCACCTCCGGAAAATCGCGGAGAAGAAAGACAGTCTGCATGATGATATCGTCAAAATCAAGCGCCCCCGCCTCCTTGAGCTGCTGCTGATAGGTGCGGTATATTTTCGCCACCTGACGGAGTGAAAAATCATTGCCCGCATCCGATTCAAATGCATCGGGCGTCATCAGGCGGTCCTTGGCGCGGCTGATTTTGTTCATCACGCCCTTAACGGGGGTGACTTTTTCATCAATATTGAGCTGCTTCATACAGGCGGAAAGCAGCTTTTTCTGATCATCAGTATCATAAATGGTACAGTTCGGCGGATAGCCCAGCTTATCACCGTGTTTGCGCAGAATCCGCATACAGATTGCATGGAATGTGCCTGCCCAGATTTCTTTGGCTGTGCTCTCATCCCCAAGCGCCGCCGCCAAACGGGTTTTGATTTCATTGGCAGCTTTATTGGTAAAAGTAATGGCAAGTACGCGCCAGGGCGGACAAGGATCGCTGATAAACTCAGGCAGGATATCTTCGATCTGCTCGGGTTCAAGCACCGCCGCCCCCTCAAGGCGCTCGACCTCGGCTGCGCTGAGATCACGCGGCACCCCCTCATCAAAATAGGCATTGCCGTAGCGGATAATATACGCAATGCGCTTGACCAAAACGGTCGTCTTTCCGCTGCCGGCACCTGCAAGAATCAAAAGCGGACCGTTGATTTGGTAGACTGCACGCCGCTGCTCGGCGTTCAACGCGGAAAAAGCGCGATCAAACAATGCGCGCTTGGCTTCTATGTAACGTTCTGATAACTGTTCCAAAATCTATCCCCCGACAGTTTATTTTTCCGCTTGACGGGCATAGCGGTATCTTTATTCTATTATACTGCAAATCCGTTTCTTTCGCAAGAGGATGGAAGAAAAATTCGCACGGAGAAAATCGTATGCAGCAATTGCATCGGATTCGACGTGAAGCGCAGAAAATCCTGCTCCTCTCTTGCTATTTTGAAAATTCTATTGTATAATATTGGTATATTCACCTTCAATCGGGGGAGGACGCCATGGAAAACAACAGCGCACACACGATAAAATGGGAAAACACCAACGCAGTTTTTTCTGCCATCGCCGATGCGGGAAAAACCAGCCGCGCCAAAATTGCCGCACACACCGGATTGAGTCTGATGACGGTCGGAAAAGTAATTGACAAACTCGCGCAACTCGGCGTGCTTACACAGGCAAAAAATGACGAGATCACGGCAGGTCGAAAGGCAAGATTGGCCGCCTGCGACAAGCGATGGCATATGCTGCTGCTGGATATGACAGCACTCAACTTTCGTCTTTGCGTCCTTGATTTATCCCTGCAGATTATCGATGATGCGGTTTACCGCTATGACGAAGGCATGTTCTGCGAGGAAAATTTGCTTTTCTTTCTCAAGAATATGGGGCTATATCGTAAAACAGTCACTGACCCGCAGTTTTGTCTGGGCATGACCGTGCTTATGCCCGGCGCCTACGATGCGCAAGCAGACCGCATTCGCGGAACACGTCTCTCCGAGCTGGGGCCTATGCGCCCGATGAATTTGCTAAAAGCAATCTTCCCTGCGCTCCATATTGAATTGATTGAAGACATTCGTGCCGCATCGCTCGCCGCGCTCCGTCGAATCCCAAGACCGCATACAGGCACAAGACTTTGGCTCTCCCTGAACCGTCCTGTCAGCGGCGTGCTGATTTTGGACGGGATCCCCGTTCTCGGCAAACACAGTTGTGCGGGGCGGTTTGGTGAAATCACGGTAGGGACGAATTTCACGCTGGATCAAGCTCTGGTCAGTCTCACGGATAAGACAGAACAAGCCGCCGCCGTTGCCATCGCACTCTACAGTCTCATCGCCGCCACCGATCCCGAAGAAATTCTGCTCGAATCCTCTCTGCTTTCGCTTGACGACAGCTTTATGCAGAGCATCGTACATCGCCTGGAACAAATGAACACCGAACGAAGCATTCCCCTGCCGGCTATCGCGCGCGCCGACAACTTGCTCGGGCAAGCCGCCCGCGGAGCGGCTTTGCTAATGCGTGACGCATGGTTAGAAGCATTGTCCGATGAATAATTTGAATCATTCTGCGCTCAAATATTGTTGACAAATGAAATTTTTTGATGTATAATAGGAGAAATTCCCCAGAAAGGATATTTCTATGCTCATCAAAATTCTACTTCTTGTGCTTTTCTTTGCCGTGACGATTACGGTGGGAATTGTTTGTTCGAAACGAAACGTCAGCGTCGGAGATTTTGTCCTCGGCGGACGCAGTGTCGGTCCTTGGCTGACGGCATTTGCATACGGAACTTCCTATTTTTCCGCAGTCGTTTTTGTCGGCTACGCAGGACAGTTCGGCTGGAATTTCGGCATCAGCGCCGCTTGGATCGGCATTGGCAATGCCCTGCTCGGCTCTCTGCTTGCATGGGTTGTGCTCGGCCGTCGAACACGGATTATGACAAAGCATCTCGGCTCGGCAACCATGCCCGAGTTCTTCGGACGCCGCTACGACAGCCGTGCCTTAAAAATCGCCGCATCGGTATTGGTGTTTGTTTTCCTCGTTCCCTATTCCGCTTCGGTCTACAAAGGGCTTTCCGGGTTGTTCGCCCTTTCGTTTGACATTCCCTTCTCTGCCGTGATGATCGGCATGGCTGTGATCACCGGAATTTATGTGATTGTCGGCGGATATATGGCAACGGCAGTCAACGATTTGATTCAAGGCTTTATTATGCTGGTGGGCATTGTCCTCATTCTGCGCGGTGTTCTCAACGGTCAGGGTGGCTTCAGCTCTGCAATTGAAGCACTCTCGCAGATCCCAGCCAGTGACACCCCTGCGCTGAACGGCGCGTACGCATCGATGTTCGGTCCCAAGCCGCTGCAGCTGCTTTCTGTACTTGTGCTTACATCAATCGGCACTTGGGGACTGCCGCAGATGGTAGCAAAATTTTACGCCATCAAAAATGAAGCTTCCATCAAAACAGGTACGGTAATTTCCACCATATTCGCGCTGATCATTGCCGGCGGATCCTATTTTATGGGCGGATTCGGTCGACTTTATTATCATGCGGATACCATCGCCTTTGATGAAATTGTCCCGACAATGCTGGCCGATGCACTCCCCGATGCACTGATGGGCGTGGTTCTGCTGTTGGTGATGTCTGCCTCGATGTCAACGCTCTCTTCACTGGTGCTGACCTCTTCCTCTACCTTTGTCATTGATTTTATCGGCGGTATTTTCCCGAACAAGCTTTCCCCAAAAGCGCAAAAACGCGCAATTAAAGCCCTCTGTGCCTGCTTTATCGTTCTTTCCGTGCTGATTGCCATCCGCCCCAACAGTCTCATCACCTCGCTGATGTCGATTTCCTGGGGGGCACTTGCCGGCGCATTCCTCGGTCCCTTCCTTTTCGGTCTCTTCTGGAAGCGGACAACCAAAATCAGTGTTTGGGCAACCATGATTTTCGGTGTGGGCTTTGTATCTGCCAACACCGTATTCGGCTGGATGGATCCCACCGTGTGCGGCGCAATTGCCATTCTTTCTTCCTTCGTCATTGTGCCGCTGATCAGTCTTGTCACTCCAAAGATGAAGAGCGAGTATGTCGAAGATGCGTTTGCTTGCTACAATGTACCCTCGGTTGTTTCGCAAAAACAATCGCTTGGCAATCACGAATAAGTCTATCCGAGCCAAAAAGGGCAAAAAATTCCCCTTTTTGGCTCGGAATTTTTTTCAAACCCCTTGCAAATCAAAGAAACATATGATATAATACTATTGTTATGCGCCGGTGTGATGGAATTGGCAGACGTGCTGGACTCAAAATCCAGTGGTAGCGATACCGTGCGGGTTCGACCCCCGCCACCGGCACCAAAAAGCGACAAGTATGTATGTACTTGTCGCTTTTTTCGAATTGATGACTACATTTGCATTTTCACCGGAAGCATGGCAAATAATGAAAATCGCCTCCATTTTTCTGCTGCGAAAAAATCTTTTTCCGCGCTTGATAGGCAAGATTTTTATTATATGCTTGACAAACCCTTGATTTTTTTATATAATAGAGATAATCGTGTACAGCGGCATCTGCGCAAAGGAGGAAATAGATTACATTGAAAATGATCAACAACCTCAAGGGAGCCAAACCCCCGAAAGTGATTACCGATCTGCGGCATCTCGTTCTCTCCAGTGCCGAAAAGTTCGGCGATCAGTATCTGTACAAGTACAAAAAAGGTGACACCTTCGTCGAATACTCATATAATCAGCTTTGGGAAGAAATGAATGCATTCGGTACCGCCTTGGCCGAGCACGGCCTGATGGGGCGTCCGATTGCCGTCATGGGTGACACACATCCCCACTATATCTGTACATACTTCGCCACCGTCAACGGCGGCGGCTATATTGTGCCCATCGACAAGGAATTGGCAATCGAGCAAATCGTGGCATTCCTTGAGCTGGCAGAGGTAGAGGCTATCGTCTACACCGAGGCACTGAACGGCAAGATCGCCGCCTGTGCCGATCAGCTTCCCCGTGTGCGCGCATTTATCCCGATCCATCCCGAAACCGAGACTGTCACCACCGACAAGACCGTTTCCTTTGCCGATATGCTGGCGGAAGGAAAAACCGCTCTGGATCGCGGTGTCACCACTTATCTCGATTATGAGATCGACATGGAAAAGATGGCTGCCCTGCTCTTCACCTCGGGCACAACCGGTACAAGCAAGGGTGTCATGCTCTCTCACAAGAACCTGACTGCCGCCACCAATGCTTCCTGTCTCTCCATGTCTTACGATGATAACAACTACTTTGTTTCAGTTCTTCCTCCTCACCATTCCTACGAAATGACCTGCGGACATCTGGCCATGATCAACATCGGCGGCCATGTGCTCATCAATGACTCGCTCAAGCACGTGATGCGCAACTTTAAGGACGGTAAACCCAATGCCCTGGCACTGGTTCCGCTCTATGTGGAAACCATGCACAGAAAGATCTGGGACACGGTGCGCAGAAACGGCATGGAGAATCGGCTCCGCACCGGTATGAAGATCAGCAGCGCCCTGCTGGCAATCGGCATTGACCGACGCCGCCAGATCTTCAGTCAGGTGCTTGAGGCCTTCGGCGGCGAGCTGAAGAGCATCGTCTGCGGCGGCGCTCCGCTCTCCCCCGAGCTCATTAAGGATTTTTACGCATTCGGTGTCACTGTGCTGGAAGGCTACGGCATTACCGAATGTGCACCTCTGGTTGCGGTCAATTCCCCCGGTAAGATTCGTTTCCACTCGGTGGGTACTCCCGTTCGAGGTTGTCAGGTCAAGATCGACAAGGCCGAGGAAGAGGAGACCGGCGAGATCTTAGTCAAGGGCGACAATGTCATGATGGGCTACTACCGCAATCCCGAGGCCACCGCCGAGGTCTTCACCGAGGACGGCTGGTTCCGCACGGGAGATATCGGTTATATGGATAAAGATGGGTACATCTATATCACGGGCCGCAAAAAGAATGTTATTATTCTCTCCAACGGCAAGAATGTTTTCCCCGAGGAGTTGGAAGAATATCTGATGCCGCTGGATTCGGTGGAAGAGGTCGTGGTGCTTGCCCGCGAAAACGAGAGTAAGGATCTGACCATCACCGCTCTGATCGTTCCCAACGCTGAGTATTTCGGCGAGAAGGCCAAGGACGAAATCTACGCGCAGATCAAGGCTGAAGTGAACGAGATCAACAAGAAGCTCCCGTCCTTCAAGCAGATCCGCGAGATCGAGCTGCGCGAAGAAAAATTCGAGCGCAACACCTCCCGCAAGATTCAGCGATTCAAAGTGAAATAATTACTGCCCCGTGCAGTTAAATAAAGCAGATGCCGCCGGGGCGCATCTGCCGTTCAATCAAATTCACCTGCCACCGGAGAAAGAGGACTCAATCATGTTTGAACAGATTAAAACTTTGCTGATCGAAGAACTGCAAATTGATGCAGAAGATATCACCCTGGAGGCCGAGTTGGTCAATGACCTCGGCATCAATTCGTTGGAATTGGCTGACCTTGTTCTGTTGTGCGAGGAGCGCTTCAATATTGAAATCAATGACGAGGAAATTCACAAATTCATCTCGGTCGGTGATGTTGTTACCTACCTCGAAGCACTTGCTTGAGCCACCAATATCTCACCACCAAAGAAGCACCATCCGCAGAGCTTATCTGCGGATGGTGCTTCTTTGGGTATTCCCGCAATTCGGCGAATGAGTGCTTGAACGAACAGAAAAACTATGGTATAATAAGAATGTTCGAAAAAGTTTCCAATTGTTCAAAAAAAATGTTTCTTTTCGTTTTCTTTTTCCTCCAACGCCTGTGCTATACTAAGGAGTAATCAAAAGGGATTCCCCGGAAAGTGTTTTATTATGGAAAAATTCAAGCAAAAGCTTCTGCAATTTATGTATGGTCGTTACGGCAACGATCAGCTCGGCACGGCACTTTTGATTGCTTACATCGTGCTGTTGGTTCTTCAGATCGTCTCGGGATGGCCGCTCTTCTCCGTGCTGATGACCGCCGATGTTATCTGGATGTTCTACCGATGCTTTTCGCGCAACATTGCGGCGCGGCGCCGTGAAAATGATGCGTTTTTGCGAATTCGAAAAAAATTTCTTGATTTTTTCAAGCTCTTGCGCGACCGCATTCGTGACTGCCGCACACACGTCTATCACAAGTGTCCGCATTGCCGTGCTGTGCTCCGTCTGCCCCGCCGCCGCGGAGAACATTCGGTACGCTGTCCGCGATGCAGCAAGACTTTCAATATGTGTGTTTTCTTTGGAAGGAAATAAACAATGACAACTCGACTTTATGATCATGGAGACTGCTTGACATTTTCGGCCGTCGTGCTGAACTGTATTCCGCACAATGACGAATGGGCTGTTTTGCTTAACCAATCGGCGTTTTTCCCCGGCGGCGGTGGGCAGGCAGCCGACAGCGGAACGCTGGACGGCCTTCCGCTCCGCGGAATATACGAAGAGAAAGGTGAACTGTGGCACTGCGTGGATGCGCCCCTAACGATTGGTGCAACCGTCGAAGGGTGTATTGATGCAGATTTGCGTCTGCGCCGTATGCAAAACCACTCGGGAGAGCATATCATCTCCGGTCTGATTTGGCGTGAGCATAGGCTGAACAATATCGGATTTCACATGGGACATGAGGATGTCACACTTGACCTCGACGGCACGCTTACCCGTGAACAGCTTGATCGAATTGAGACGATGGCGAACGAAATCATTGCCCAAAATCTCCCCATATCCATCGACTATCCCGCACAAGAGCAACTTGCGGCGCTGGAATATCGAAGCAAGCTTGATTTGACCGAAAATGTGCGCATTGTATCCATTGGGGAAAACGGCTCGGTTGATCGTTGTGCCTGCTGTGCTCCGCATCTTGCGCGCACGGGACAGATCGGCATCATCAAATTATTGGATTTTATCCATTATAAGGGTGGTATCCGCATCCATATGCTCTGCGGACTGGATGCCCTCCGGGATTACCGCGAGCGGTATGAAGCTGTTTCTTCTATCGCCGCTTCCCTCTCGGTCAAACAAAACGGTGTGCTTGAAGCCGTATCACGTCTGGAAAATGAAATCGGTGCACACAAAGCCAAACAAACCGCGCTTTGCAATCGTTTGATCGATATGCATGTTCAGGCAATTGACACATCGTCCGGGCAGACTGTGCTCATCTTCGAGCCGCTGTTTTCCGCTGACTCCCTTCGATTTTTGGTCAATGCCGCGCTTACTCGTACTGACACCGTCCTCGCCTTATCCGGAGATGATGAAATCGGATACACCTATGTCCTTGGCAGCAATCTGCACAACAGCCGTCAGCTCTGTGCTGCCATGCACAGCACACTCGGCGGCAAAGGTGGTGGAACCGATGAGATGGTTCGCGGCAAGCTGCCCACAAAACGCACCGAGATTGAAGCTTATTTTACAAAAGCATAAAGACAAATTCGGAAAAGTCCGACAATACGACACAACGTATGCGGACTTTTTTGTTTTTTTGGCGCAAAAATTGGCACTAATATTTCATGCTCGACAGGCGATAATAATGCCAGAGGACGCAAGCAATCGTTTGCGGACTCAATTCAAATAGATTGTGACGTGTCCAAATTTGTTCGGACACATCAAAAAGGAGAATAATTATGGCAAGCAATAAGGCTCTTGTTCCCGAGGCAAAGGAAGCGCTTGAGCGCTTTAAGATGGAAGCTGCATCCGAAGTCGGTGTTACCCTCAATCAGGGTTACAACGGTGATCTGACCTCTCGTCAGGCAGGCTCGATCGGTGGTCAGATGGTTAAGAAGATGGTTGAGAAGTACGAAAACGACATTAAGACCAAATAACAACTATCCCCTTTCTGCACCCGTTTATGCAGCGAGTGCACGCAAAAGAGGTACCGCTATGCGGTACCTCTTTCTGCTTTTATCGGTTTAAGGTTTTTCAAATCCATGGATGAAGCCATGCACATCGGCTGTACAAACATCGCCGCCGATCACTTTGTTGCGGTAAACCAACACATTAACCAGAACTCTGCCGTCGTAATCCGGATAGTTTGTAATTTCATATGTATAGCGCATGACTGTTTTATTCTTATACCGTCCGAGATCAAGTCCTTGATTTTTTTGAATTTCATTATAGCCGGCAAAAACTTTGTCAAATTCATCGGGAATGGTGACTTCAACTTCTTCCAACGCTTCGGGTTTTACTTCCCAGCCAAACTGAGCGAGAAATTTTACACGATCTTCCGCGGTTTTGACCTTATCATAATGATATGATGCCGTCTCGGTTACTGCAGCCGAAGAAAGCTCCGGCCGATCATCCGGTACAAAAGCAATCAGCGTAACCAACGCAATCAATGCAACGCCGATAATACCGAAAAACTTGAGCGTTCCTGCGCGTAATGAATAAATAAACATAAAAATTTCGATCCTCCCCTGCGATATCGGTTTCGTACTCCCACCATATGCCGCGGCGCGGACAAATATACCGACGCATAGAGATACCAAAAAAGTTTTTATAAAAATAAAAAAATCTCTTGCATTTTGCTCGAAGATGTGTTATAATTTTATCGTTGTGTACAGTTCACTGTGCATATACCGAATAGAAGACGGAAAGATATCGAAGTGGTCATAACCGCGTTGCTCTGCAACGTATGCTGACCTCGAAATCATCGCCCCGAAGGGGGCGACACACGCTATCTCACCGCTCACAACTTAATACGGAGAGATATCGAAGTGGTCATAACGGGGCTGACTCGAAATCAGTTTGCGAGCAATCGCACGAGGGTTCGAATCCCTCTCTCTCCGCCAAATGCGGTTTTCACCGCAAAAAGAAGCCGCAGGACATTGGTGTTCTGCGGTTTCTTACTTATGTTAATGATTGCAATCCTTGGTCTATGCAAAATCATCGCAAGAAATAAAACAGGTGTATCGCGTAAATGAGCGCGATGCACCTGTTTTATTTGCAAATATCTTGTGAGCGCTATTCCTGTTCTTCAGAATACGGCACAAGCGGCATGTCGTTTTTTCCATCTCGTCCCGGCACACTTTTGATCGCATTCCCATCATTGGCTTGCTTATCGCATACAGTCGATTGCGCCGCCCAAGCATACATATTTCCCCTTCTTATCGTTCAAACTAAAAAGAAAACGGCAAGAGGAAAAAATGGATATCATCAACCTCACATTGACAGCAATATTATCGGTTGCGGCGCTGTTCATCATTGCCAAGCTGATGGGACACAAGCAGGTGGCGCAGCTGGACTTTTTTGATTATATCAGCGGTATCACCATCGGTTCAATCGCCGCTGAACTTGCCACCGATCTCGAGGCGCCTTGGAAATCACTGGTCGCCCTATGCATATATGGGATTGCCTCGGTTCTCCTCGGTCAGCTGACGCATAAATTCCCGCGAATGCGCAAATATATCAACGGAACCCCGACCATTTTAATGAACGGCGGCAAACTTTATCGAAAAAATCTCAAGCAGGCAAAGCTGGATCTCTCCGAGTTTCTGCTCCTCTGCCGAGAACAAGGATATTTTGATTTGGACGAAATAGAAACTGCCATATTTGAGCACAACGGAAAATTATCGGTTTTACCGAAATCCCCCAACCGCCCGCTCACACCGTCAGATATGCACATCACGGTGAAAGAAGCGCATATCGGCACGGAAGTCATCATGGACGGTCGAATCATGGGGGATAATCTGCACCGCTTAGGACGGGATGAAAACTGGCTGAACAAACAGTTGCTCGCACAGGGGTATGAGGATGCGCGGAAAATCTTTCTTGGCATCTATCATGCCGAGGACAAGAAACTTACCCTTTATCCCGTCGATTAGCCCTTGGGCATTTTGGTGCTCATACAAAAGAAGCATTCGCTGCACATGATTCGATCTCAAAATGTGCAGCGAACGCTCTTTTTATGAAAAAACACATTTAGAAACAAAATTTCACCAGATCAACGGAATAAGGTGATATTTTACCTTTTGGCAATAGGTCGCATAGCCATCGAGAGAAGCCATTAGCATCTTCTCCTCATCGAGCAAACGAACCACCAAAATAATCGGATAAAGGGAAAACGGAATCAATCCCCAGAGAGAGCCGAGAATCAGTGAAAGCGGCAAAAACATCAGCAAAGTTGCCAGATACATCGGATGGCGGACCACGCCATAAAGCCCTGTGTCGATAACATACTGGTTTTGCTGCACCTCAACCGTACGGGAGAGAAACGCATTTTCCCGCATCACTTCGGCATACATGGCGTATCCCAGCAAAAAGGAAATCGAAGCGGCGATTACACACCACGTCGGCACAACCGACCAGGAAAAGCGAAAATCCAATGCTGCAATCACAAAGCCTGCGGGAAACATCAGCGCAGACAATGCGATCACGCCTTGCTGTGTTTTTTCCTTCTCCCGATGAGACAACCGTTTTTCCAAAAGCTGCGGCTGTTTGCGGTAAAGGAAAATGCCCAGCAGAAGCATCGGCAAAAAGAGTACCGCGAAAAAAAGCCATGCATGAGGATATGCAAATGTTCCGGCCGGCAGAAAAATCAAACCCGACAGCAAAGCAAAACCAACAAGGAATTTCATTAGTGCGCGCCAAAGCAACTTCATCCGATCAACTCCATTCCGACAGGGCAATGGTCGCTGCCCATGATATCCGACAAAATAAAACTATCTTTTACCCGCGCAAAAAGGCGATTGGATACGACAAAATAGTCAATACGCCACCCTGCGTTGCGCTCTCTGGCACGGAACATATAGCTCCACCAGGAATACTGCACGCGATCGGGATACTTGGCGCGGAAGGTATCGGTAAATCCGGAGGAGAGCAGTTCGGTAAACTTTGCACGCTCCTCGTCGGAGAAGCCCGCACGCTGATGATTGTTTGCGGGATTTTTGAGGTCGATCTCGGTATGTGCGACATTAAGATCACCACAATAGATCACCGGTTTATGCGCATCAAGGCGCAGAATATAGGCACGCAGTGCATCTTCCCATGCCATGCGGTAATCAAGCCGGGCAAGATCTCGCTGCGCGTTTGGGGTATAGACACAGAGCAGATAAAAATCATCGTATTCAAGGGTGATAGCACGTCCCTCATGATCATGTTCGGCAATCCCCAGCCCATATTGTACCGACAGCGGCTCATGCCGGGTGAAGATCGCCGTCCCCGAGTAGCCCTTCTTCTCGGCGCTGTTCCAATATTGATCATATCCTTCGGGAGAGAACTCAGCTTGTCCCTGCTGCATTTTTGTCTCCTGCAGACAGAAAAAGTCCGCATTCAGCTCCGCGAAAATATCGGCAAAACCTTTATCCAGACAAGCTCTGAAACCGTTGACATTCCACGAAATAAATTTCATCGGGTTCATTCCTTTCGTTGTTTTGAGATACCGTATTTTTGTCACCTTATGATAACATGCAGAAAATTTTTTGTCAATAGTCACATTGTGGACGTGGTGTGGGAAGAAAATTTGCGCCTTGAATTGACTTTTTTTCGAAAAATTGATATACTATTAGATAAGTTATCCACCGAACGGAGGTACACCATGTCCGATAAAGCCGCAGCAAAACAAATCGAGGAGCTTCGCCGCGAGTTAAATTATCATGCGCATAAATATTATGTCGAGGATGCGCCCGAAATCAGCGATTTTGCCTATGACGCACTTTTCCGCCGTCTGCAGGAGCTTGAGGCGGCTTATCCCGAATATGATGATCCCAACTCCCCGACGCATCGTGTCGGCGGCGCCCCTCTTGACAGTTTTACCAAAGTCAAGCATGAGGTTCCCATGGGTTCGTTGACCGATGTGTTCAATTATGACGAGCTGCGTGCTTTCCTTGACCGTGTCGCCGAACAGATTCCCGATGCCGTTTGCTCGGTAGAACCCAAAATCGACGGGCTCTCGGTGTCCCTGAACTACCGCGATGGCAATTTTATCGGCGGCGCGACGCGGGGAGACGGCCTGATCGGCGAAGATGTGACGCACAATCTGCGCACCATCGGCGCAATTCCGCTGATGCTGATTTCCCCCACGCCTTCCCTCTGTGTCCGCGGAGAGGTTTTTTTACCTCGCGAACGGTTTTATGCCCTCAACGCCGCACGAGAAGCTGCGGGAGAAGCTCTGCTGGCAAATCCCCGCAATGCCGCTGCGGGCTCTCTGCGTCAGCTTGACCCGCGCATCGCTGCCGAGCGCGGCCTTGATCTGTATATTTTCAATCTGCAAATTGCCGATTGGGGTACCGAAAATCCGCCCGCATCCCACAGCGAATCGCTGCAGCGGCTGCGTGAGCTCGGGTTTAAGATTATTCCGCATGCCGTTTTACCGGCACGCGCTGATGCAATCATTGAAGAAATCGAGCGCATCGGTACGATGCGCGATTCCCTGCCCTGTGATATTGACGGCGTGGTGATTAAGCTCGATCGCTTTGCCGATCGCCGCATCATGGGAGAGGGGACCAGTACCCCCAAATGGGCGGTTGCCTACAAATTCCCGCCCGAACAGAAGCAAACGATCCTGCGCGACATCACGGTTGCCGTCGGCCGCACGGGTGTGCTGACACCGACGGCAGTGCTTGATCCCGTTCGTCTGGCGGGAACTACGGTAACACGCGCAACGCTGCACAATCTTGATTTTATCCGCGAGAAAGGCATTATGCTCGGTGATGTGGTTACCGTACAGAAAGCGGGAGACATCATTCCCGAGCTGGTTTGTGCACATCCCGAAAAACGCGATGGCAAGGAGCTCGATTTTCAAATGCCGACGCACTGCCCTTCCTGCGGCGAACCCGTCTTCCGCGATGAAGGAGAAGCGGCAGTTCGCTGCACAAATGCCGCCTGTCCCGCGCAGCTGGCGCGCGCTATTGAACATTTCGCCTCCAAAAACGCCATGAGCATCGACGGACTGGGACCGCAGATTGTCGAGCTTCTCCTTGAGAGCGGATGTATTCAAAATGTTGCTGACCTCTATACCCTGACCGCAGAGCAAATTGCCCCCTTGGAGCGCATGGGGGAGAAGAGCGCGCAAAATTTGATCTCCGCCATCGCCCACTCCAAAGAAGCCGGACTTGAACGCTTGATTTTTGCGCTGGGCATTCGCAACATCGGTGCGGTTGCCGCATCGGCGCTTGCGCAGTACGCCGGCTCGCTGGAAGTCTGCTTCACCCTCTCGGCTGAGGAGCTTTGCTCCATTGAGGACTTCGGTATGATTACAGCCGAGTGTGTCATCAACTATTTCTCCCACCCGCAGAATCTCGATCTTTGCCGCCGCCTCATCTCGCTTGGTCTGCGCACAACCCCCGCACAAACACGAACCGATGACAGTCTGGCAGGCATGACCTTTGTTTTGACGGGAACGCTGCCCACCCTCTCGCGCACCGAGGCCGCCGCCATGATCACCGAACGCGGGGGAAAGGTTTCCTCTTCGGTTTCCAAGAAAACCAATTATGTCGTGGCAGGTACAGAGCCCGGCTCCAAGCTGACCAAGGCACAGGCACTTGGCGTTCCCGTCATCGATGAAGCTGCGTTTGTTGCCATGCTCGGCTGATTAAAGCAGCCCCAAATACGCCAGGATGCCGTTATAAATGCCCTCGGCGAAAAGATCGGGGGAATCATTCATCAATGCCGCGTCCCCGGGATTGGTGATAAACCCCAGCTCAATAAGCACGGCTGGCATTCTTGTGCGTCGGAGAACGTAGAGATTGGTCCGCACCGACATGCCGCGATTGCGCAATCCCGTGATTCGGCTCAGCTGCGCCAGAATATCCTCACCAAGCGCAAATGCAGGAGTCCCTCGGCTGAATGCAAAGCCCTCACTGCCGCTGGCAGCACTGTTTGATGAAGCGTTGGTGTGCAGACTGATGAAATAATCCGCCCCCCAGTTATTCGCATCCTGCACGCGCGCGGCAAGGCTTGTTGCATTACTCGTCCCCAGCTGTGTCTCTGCGGTAGGGCGAGAGAGACGCGCCTCAAAGCGCCCGTCCTCACGCAGACGTGCCGCCAATGCCCGCCCGATACGGTAAACAACATCCTGTTCCCGCAATCCATTCCCCTCGGCCCCTGCGTTCGGATTGACGGGATTGTGTCCTTGGTCAATGTAAATTTTGATCGCCATATGTATCTCCCTTCACCGTTCTGCTGTCAGCATATGCAAATTTTATTTTTGTGACAAAAGGAAGCTTCATGAAAGAACTCAAACATATCCTCAGCTATACTCGCCGCGCCGTCGCAGATTATGAAATGATCTCCCCGGGCGATCGCATTGCAGTCGGAATCTCGGCGGGCAAAGACTCCCTGACTCTGCTCTATGCACTTGCCGCACTGCGGCGATTTTATCCCGTCCCGTTCGAACTTGATGCCGTCACGATTGACATGGGGTTTGACGGAATGGATTTTGCTCCCATCTCCGCACTTTGCCGCGAGCTGGATGTACCCTATCATGTCATCCCCACCAAAATCTCACATATTATTTTTGATGTGCGTAAAGAATCCAACCCCTGTTCACTATGTGCGAAGATGCGGAGGGGGGCGCTGCACAATGCCGCAAAGGAGCTTGGCTGCAATCGTGTGGCGCTCGGCCATCATTTTGATGATGTGGTGGAGACCTTCATGCTCAACCTTTTTCATGAGGGAAGAATCGGCTGTTTTCAGCCTGTCACCTATCTCTCGCGCACCGATCTGCATTTAATACGGCCGCTCATCTACTGCCCCGAAAAGGATATTCGATATTTTGCCAACAAGGTCAATCTGCCCGTGATCAAATCTCCCTGTCCTGCCGACGGAAACACCGAGCGCGAGGAAATGAAACAGCTCCTCCGCACCCTTGACCGAGAACATAAAGGCCTGCGCTACCGCATTTTCGGTGCGATCCAGCGCGGTGAAATTGATGGATTCAAAGCCGTGGGGCGGATGAACGGAATCGAAGCATACGAGGATAGTGAATAACTTTCCGGCAACAAGTGCAGCAACAGCACCGCAGAAACACCACTCTGCGGTGCTGTTCCTGTTTTGGGGTGGTTTCCCCAAACAAACCGGCAAGACAATTTTGCGGGAGATATATTTACACTTCCTTCACAACAACGAAGCAAAGCTTTCTTGAATATCCTAACTTTTCGTGGTATAATATAAGTTAATCAAATAAAATGTGTTTACCAGATAATGATTGAAAGGAAAAAAGATGCTCCAACTCAAGCAAATCACCAAAGAATATCCCGCGGGAGACGGCAATGTTCACGCACTGCGCGGCATTGATCTGCAGTTCCGCAAAAGTGAATTTGTCTCCATTCTCGGTCCCTCGGGCTGCGGGAAGACCACCATGCTCAACATCATCGGCGGACTTGACCAATATACCGCCGGCGATCTTGTCATCAACGGAAAATCCACCAAAGACTTCGGCGACCGCGACTGGGATGCTTATCGCAACCATTCGGTCGGCTTCATTTTTCAAAGCTATAATCTGATCCCCCACCAATCGGTACTGCAGAATGTAGAGCTTGCTTTGAGTCTCTCCGGTGTGGGCAAAGCCGAACG
Organism: Clostridia bacterium; assembly: GCA_017407835.1. Lineage (GTDB taxonomy): Bacteria > Bacillota > Clostridia > Oscillospirales > CAG-272 > SIG693. Next base: position 169,322 of record JAFQVV010000026.1, on the reverse strand, counting down.
GCGCAGGCGCGCCAAAGAAGCCCTTGAGCAGGTGGGATTGGCTTCACAGATCAACAAGCGTCCAGGAGAGATGTCGGGCGGTCAGATGCAGCGTGTTGCCATTGCCCGTGCCATCGTCAACAACCCCGACATCATCCTCGCAGACGAGCCGACGGGCGCACTTGACAGCGAGACCAGCCTGCAGGTCATGGAAATCCTCAAGGAAATCGCGCGTGACCGTCTGGTCATTATGGTCACCCATAATCCCGAGCTTGCCCAACGCTATTCGACGCGCATTGTGCGTATGCTCGACGGCGTAATCACCGATGACTCGGCACCGATGAGCGAGGATGAAATCAAAGCCGAGTCTCAAGCCGAAGAAAAGAACAGCAAAACGGGACGCCAAAAGAAGGACAATCGCCCTTCCCTGTCCCCCATTACCTCCTTTGGGCTGTCGCTGAAAAATCTCTTCACCAAAAAAGGACGCACCGCGCTGACCTCTTTTGCGGGCAGCATCGGTATTATCGGCATTGCGCTGATCTATGCTGTCTCACAAGGCATGACAACCTATATCAATACGGTACAAGAGGATACGCTCTCTTCCTATCCGCTTACCCTTGAAGCACAGCATATGGATCTCGGTTCGCTGATGCAAACGTTTATGGATGCTGCGCAGTCGACAACAACGCATGAAAAGGATGCCATCTATCAAAAACCGGTGGTTTATGACATTCTCAACGCGATCAACAGTCTGGAAACCAAAGAAAACGATCTGCAGTCATTTAAGCACTATCTGGAAGAACAGCGTGCAGACGAGACCAGTTCTCTCCATTCCGCAGTCAGCGGTGTACAATACACCTACGGCATTGATCTGCAGATCTTCACGCGAACCACGGACGGCAACATCATTCACTCCGATTTGCAGCAGATGATGCGGGATTTGATGATGAAGCACATGGGACAGAGCATGGCGCAGTCCGAAACTTCATTGACCACAGACAGCAGCAGTGTCATGTCCCTGCTCTCGACAAGCACCACATCTATGGGGCTTTGGCAGGAAATTCTGCCCGGCGACAACGGAAATCCCATCAGCCCACTGCTGGAAAAACAATATGATTTGGTTTGGGGCACATGGCCAACCGAATACAACGAAATTATTCTTGTGCTGGACGAGAACAATGAGCTGGATGACATCACGCTCTATGCGCTCGGCCTTATTCCCGAAGAAGAAATCGACCGCATTGCCGACGCGGCAGTCAGCGGCGAGCAGCTGGAGGTCAATTACAATTCATGGAGCTATGAAGAAATCTGTTCGCTTGAGTTCCGTGCCGTGCTGTATGCCGACTGCTACACATTCGATGAGGCAAGCGACACCTACATCGACATCCGCGACACAGCTGCCGGCATGCGATATCTCTACGACAACGGCACAATACTCAAGGTCTCGGGCATTGTTCGTCCCAACGAAGATTCCTTGTCGGCAATGCTGACGGGTTCAATCGGCTATACGCATATGCTGACCGAATATGTAGTTGAGAAAGCATCTTCTTCCGCTTCGGTCAAAGCACAGCAGGCCGATCCGCATACCGATATTTTCACAGGACTTCCCTTTGAGGAAAGCTCCGGCACGATGGATACCGCCGCCAAAGCCGAGGCATTCCGTGCACATATCGACACGTTGGACACCAAGGGCAGTGCCGATCTTTATGTTCGCATCATGAGCATTCCCTCGGACGAGATGCTTTCTGCTTCGGTTGAGAAGATAATGGGCAGCATGGATCGCGCAGCCATGGAACAAACGCTGACCGAGGCGCTGACTGCACAAACAGGAATGAGCGCCGAAGAGATCGGCAGTTATGTCTCAAGCATGAGTGATGAAGATATGACGGCATTCTTTGCGCAGATGATCACCGAGCAGATTCGTACCCAGTATGCCGAGCAAACCGAAAGCCGCCTGGCAGCAATGTCTGCCGAGCAGCTGGCGGGTGCACTTGCACTGGCTTGGCCGACCTATACCGATGAGCAATGCGCAGAATACTATGAAGAGGCGCTGCTTTTCTCAACCTCCAATTATGAACAGAATCTCCGCAAGCTGGGCTGTGTGGATCTTGACGATCCTGCCACCATCAATCTCTATGCTGCAAGCTTTGCAGAAAAAGATGTCATCGAGGAAGCCATTGCCGCCTACAACGCAGACAAGGATGAACTGGAGCAGATCACCTATACCGATTATATCGGGTTGATGATGTCCTCAATCACCACTATCATCAATGCCATCACCTATGTCCTCATCGCATTTGTCGCGGTTTCTTTGATCGTTTCCTCCATTATGATCGGTGTCATTACCCTGATCTCGGTGCAGGAACGCACCAAGGAAATCGGTATTCTGCGTGCCATCGGTGCTTCAAAACGCAATGTATCGGGCATGTTTAACGCAGAAACGATGATTATCGGCTTCACATCGGGTGTGCTCGGCGTGCTGATCACTTATCTGCTCTGCATTCCGATCAATGCGATTCTGCATCATCTGACCGGGCTCAACAATCTCAGTGCATATCTCCCCATTCCCACGGCGATTGCACTCGTCTGCATCAGCGTACTTCTAACACTGATCTCGGGCATTATCCCCTCGCGCAGTGCGGCAAAAAAAGATCCCGTTGTGGCGCTTCGTACCGAATGATTGCAGTTTGCAGATCATATTTTCAAGAAAAGAACTGTCGCAGGTGCGACAGTTCTTTTCTTACTTTTTTATGCGCAGCGCATAAAGATCTGCTTTGTGCCGGGCGGGAATCAATTTACTCTCCCGCGCTTTGGCAATGGTACGATTGTGTGTCAGCCGATCCAAGTGCTGTTCGGTCAAATACGGCAGGACATCGGCATAGCGCAAGGTCAGTGCGGTTGCAAAATACCATGCCACCATCATGCTGACATAATAATGATCACAGGGCAGCGCGGCGATGACAGCAGGATCTTCGGGTGAAAAATCTGCCCCAAGGCAGTGCAGCATCAGCATCTCAATACCATACCGCACGGTATAGGGATGGTTGTCCTGCATCCAACGATATGCCTCGCCCCGCAATGCCGTCGGATTTGTACCAAGCACGGCCGGACGCATCATATCACAGGTTGCCCAGTTGTCCACAAAGGGCAAAAATCGGTCGAGCGCGGTCACGGCTGCCCCAAAATCGTCCAGCTTCTCAATTAAAAAACCGTGCAGATTGTTTTCTTCGTAATATACATGGGGCAGCTGGGCCATAAATTCATCGGCATTTTCGATGCGGCGCGCATAGGCGCGAAGCTGAGGGATACGCACACCGATGACACGCTCGCGCGGGACGGTAGGCATCAGACGGCACTGAAAATCCCGATAGGCAGAATCCTGCATCGAAAAGAGGTCGGCACGAATTTGCTCAATCAGCATACAAATCCTCCTTTACGGATGGAATAAATTCAGTATAACACAAAGCGCAAAGCTTGTCAATCTCTTGCGAAAGTGCAAATTTTATGGTAAAATATAAATAATCTATGCAAAGGAGATCTCCCATGAACGACTCCCTTTTCATTCGCAAAGCAATCCCCGCCGATCTTCCCGATATCCTGCGGATCTATGAAGAAGCGCGCGGTTATATGCGTACACAAGGCAATCCCACCCAGTGGGCAAACGGATATCCTGCCGAAAATTTGATTCGTGAAGATATCGCCGCCGATCGCTGTCATCTTTGTGTTGACACCCCAAGCGGCGAGATTCTCGGCGTCTTCTGCTTTTTTATCGGCGACGAGCCGACATACCGCCGCATTGATGGGGGAAGCTGGTGCAATGATGCCCCCTGCGGCATCATTCACCGCATTGCGGTGGGTGCGGATGCACATCGGCGCGGCGTTGCTTCCTTCTGCTTTGCGTATGCCTTTGCCATGTGCGGAAATGTCAAAATCGACACACACAGGGACAATCTGCCCATGCAGCACGCCCTGGAGAAGAACGGTTTTGTCCGCTGCGGCATGATTTATCTTGAGAACGGCGATGAACGCATTGCCTTCCAAAAGTGCGGGAAATGAATCACACCGAACAGAAGCGCACCCTCAATCTCGGGGAATGCACGATCTGCTATTTACTGCTGCGCAAACAGGTCAAGCGAATCAATCTGCGCATTGACCGTCTCGGTGAGATACGCGTATCTGCCGCACCACGTGTCCCCGTATATGTCATTGAGGAATTTATGCGCAGCAAGAAAGATGCCATATTATCGGCGGTGGATCGTGCCAAAGCACGGTGCGGCACCGCACCGTCACCGGCTCCCCTGACCGACGGTTCTCCCTTTCTTTGGTTTGGCAGACCGCTGACGCTTTCTCTCACATCGGGCAATCAATCGGTGGCACGTGACGGAAATGTCCTGCTTGTCTCTCTCCCCGAACCGACAGATGAACCTGCGCTTCGGCATATCTTTGATGTCTGGCTGCGTATGGAGCTTGAAACTGTGATTGACGCTCTCTGCACAGCGCATTTTCCCTACTTTGCGGCGCGTGGAATTGCTGTGCCCACCTTCCGCTATCGCAGGATGATTTCATGTTGGGGCAGCTGCCGCCCCGACCGCGGCGTGATCACCATCAACACCGTGCTGGCGCAAGCCCCTCTTCCCTGTGTGGAATATGTACTTGTCCACGAGCTGGTTCACCTGATCGTCGGCAATCATTCTGCGGACTTTTACACACTTCTGGCATCCCTTTTGCCCGATTGGGCAGAGCGGCGCAATCAACTCAAGGAAATCGCCCCCGAATTGCTCAATCGCTGAGCGGTTTTGCCGAAAAAGAAGCCCCAACGGGATAACCGATATCGGTTATCCCGTTGGGGCTTCTTTCATCATAAAGAATAGAGCAGCATACCTAAGCCTGCCGAGATCAAAATCATCAAAATCGGCGATGGTTTTTTTGCCGTTATTTTTCGGATCAGCGTTGAAATACCGATGAGCAATCCCAAAATTACAATTCCGTTAACATCGATCTCCAAACGCTCACCTATTGTTTTGAAGCCCAGGAGTGTACTCATCAGCATGGTCAGTCCGGTCGCCAGTATCAGACCGACAACGCAGGGGCGAATGCCGCCGAGAAAAGCCTGCACACCTCTGTATTTGAGGAAATTGCCGATCAGGGCGGCGATGAGCAGAATGATGACAAAAGATGGCAGCACCACACCGAGCGTCGCAAGGAAGGAGCCGAGCATCCCCCCCTGCGTTGATCCAACAAAGGTTGCCATATTGACTGCGATGGGGCCCGGGGTGGATTCGGAGACGGCAATCATATTCAGCAGTTCTTCCTCAGTCAGCCATCCGTACAGCAGTGCCTTTTCCCGAATGAGGGAAATCATGGCATACCCGCCGCCGAACGAAACAGCGCCGATCTGCAAAAAGGTGAGAAACAAGTCAAGATAAATCATCTTTTTTGTCCCCCCTTGTTTGGCAAAGTGAACGGTAAACATATGCGACCAAACCGAAGGCACCCGAGATAAGGATGAAGAAAATGACAGAGAAGCTGACGGCAAAAAGCGAAGAAAGAATCATCCCGATCATGGTAACACCCAAAACGAACAGATGAAATGGCGTTTTCTTCATCTGCCCGAGCATTTTCAGGCCTGCCGAAAAAATCAAATAAATTACACACACCTGTATCCCGCGGAAAGCACACGCCACAAACGAAAGGGTGAGAAAAGCGTCCAAAAACAACGAAATACCGTAAATGATTACAAAGGACGGGATACAAATTGCCACGGTTGCTGTCAGCGAGCCGAAGAATCCGTGCAGTTTATAGCCGATGTAGGTTGCGGCGTTGATGGCAATGGGTCCGGGCGTAGACTCGGCAATGGCAACCATATCAAGGAATTCATCCCTGTCAAGCCATTTGCGCACAGCAACGAACTCATTCTCCAGCAATGCGATCATCGCATAACCGCCGCCGAAGGTAAAAAGTCCGATTTTTAACATGGTCAGAAAAAGCAGAAGACAATCTTTCATCATTCCCCCTCCCGCAGGCAGTCCAGAATTGTCTGAAGATTTTCCTCCGAGTACTCAATCTCAGAAGAATACAGGCGAGAAATTTCAATCAATTCCGACAGTGTCTGCTCCCCTCCGGCGAACAGTGCGCGGATGATCTGTACGCTCAGCACGGAAAAAGCGGCACGTGCCGCGAAATCAGCCGAGAAGCACGCCTCGTCAAGCGCACCGGCAAGATGGCGATACAGAAAATAGGCAAGCAGGGATGAAAATTCGCTCTCCCATGCGGGAAGCGGCAATATTTCGGCAGAGGGCAGCCGAAGAAGGCGCTCCGTCCAGGCTGCATCCAAGCGCTCAAGCCCGAGGTAAATATCGCACCACTCACCCAACGTTCTCCCCAACGGGGATATGCCAAGTTCAGCAAGGATTTGATTCATCCGCACATCAAGGGGAGCTTCGGAAGCGAGAATAGCAAAAAGCGCATCCCGCAGAGCAAAAAATTCCTCCTCCTGCGCAGACAGCACCTCAACACACGCACCGTCTTCGCCCATGCCAAGCAGATGAAACCGATCTTTTTTTCCAAAAATCAAAGCGGCCGCTGCTTCACAGCAAAGCCCAAGACCGATCTCGGTTCGGTCGGAGAAGAAATTGCGGAATCGCGGATGATCGGCACAGATTTGACAAAGCGAGTCCTCTCCCAGCGTAAGGATCAATCTGCACAGCCCATCATCGCAAAGGAAGGGGCATCGTTCATCGGCGCGCAGGCGAAAATGTGCGGGATCGCCTTCCACAATATTTTCCGCAAGTGCTTTGCCCATTGCCCCGCTGACGTTGCGGTACTTTTCTCTTGTCTGCGCATCAATATCAATTTCCCAGCCAATACAGCAGCTGTGCCGACAGGCATTGGCAATACAGCGAAATTCCGCATAATAATGGGGTGCGTAATATTTCATCGCCCTCCCCCCTTTCCTGCTCACTATTATACCACATTTTCCCCGACAATGCAACAGCATCAAATGGGGGAAATTGGTGCAGCACCTTGCAATATCTGCCGATTTATGCTAAAATAAAGATCGGTCTTTCTCATGCCGCAAAGGCAAATTTACACGAAACGGAAATTGATTATGCAAAAAACACAATTTCGCGGTGTCATCATGCTGCTTGCCACCGCTTTTATCTGGGGCTCTTCCTTTGTCGCGCAAAGCGTTGGCATGGAAAGCGTCGAGGCATTCACATTCAATGGGATTCGCACCCTCATGGGTGCCGCCGTGCTTCTTCCCTTTATTTTAATCCGCGACCGCCTGGGAGCCAAACACCGCGACGCCCCCTCCCATGAGAGCCGCCGCACCGCTCGACGTCAGCTTTTAATCTCGGGTTCCCTTTTGGGTGTCGTTCTCTGCGCCGCCAGCAACTTTCAGCAATTTGCCTTCAACTACTCCACCTCCGGAAAAATTGCGTTTATCACCGCATTTTATATGCTCTTTGTTCCGATAATCGGGCTCTTCATCGGAAAGCGTATCCCCGCTGTCACTTGGATCTGCGTTCTTTTCGGGACCGTCGGTCTTTATTTTCTCTGCATCGGACCTGACGGATTTACGGCGATCAACTTCGGTGATATCTTAACCTTAATCTGTGCCGTCATCTATGCCGTACACATTCTGCTCATTGAGCGCTTTGCCCCCGAGGTTGACTCGATCAAGCTCTCCTGTATGCAGTTCGCGGTATCGGGCACCATCTCCTGTATTTTGATGTTTATTTTCGAGTCCCCCTCCCTGCACGCCATTTGCTCTTGTATCATTCCCCTGCTTTATTCGGGCATTATGAGCTGCGGCTTTGCCTACACCTTCCAGATCGTGGGGCAAAAATACACCGAATCCACCGTGGCATCCCTTCTGATGTGCATGGAATCGGTGTTCGGTGTGCTTTGCTCGGCACTGCTTCTCAAAGAACGCCTCTCCCCAAGAGAGCTGCTCGGCTGCGGCATCATGTTCGCGGCGATTATTTTCTCCCAGGTGGGAGATAAGCTTATCACACGGCGCAAGAAATAATTCCGCCCTGCCGTTCAAAGGAGGATGCCCATGCAGTACCTCTCCCGCTTCTCTCTCCCGACACGGATGGATGAGGATGACTTCATCCTCAACTTTCCGCCTCAACTGGAAATGCAGTGCTATGGTCACAACAATATCTATCCCTTCGGGCTATTCCCCCCAAAGCAGCTTTCCCGCTTGGAATTCTCGCCGCTGACGATATTTGCGGGAAGCAACGGCTCGGGTAAGTCCACCCTGCTCAATCTGATCGCCCAAAAGCTGGGGCTGCGCCGCACTGCGCCCTTCAACGCCACTCCCTTCACAGAGCCATATCTCGCCCGCTGCCGTGCGGAAACTACCAATGATCGTCCCATCCCGCCCGACAGCCGCATCATCACCAGCGACGATGTATTCGACTATATGCTGGATCTGCGGGCCATCAATGCGGGGATCTCCGACCGCCGGGAAAAGCTTTTTGCCGAATATGCCGACTTCACCGATCCCACCAAGCCCACGTTTCAGCTTGGTTCCCTTGAGGATTACGAGGAGCTCAAGGAGCGCAACGATGCGCGGCGCTCCACAAAATCTGCCTATACCGCCCGGAGAATGCGGCAGACAGAGCTAAAAACCGCCTCCAACGGGGAGAATGCCTATTTCTATTTCACCCAGCAGATCACCGAAAAAGCCCTGTACCTGCTGGATGAACCGGAAAACAGCCTTTCCCCCGCGCGCCAGCTGGAATTGGCCCGCTTTCTTGAGGACTCGGTGCGTTTTTACGGGTGTCAGTTCGTTATATCCACCCATTCCCCTTTTCTGCTGGCCATGCGGAATGCCCTGATCTACGATCTGGACAGCACTCCGGTGGAGACAAAGAACTGGACCGAGCTGGCACACATCAAAACCTATCACAAATTCTTCGCTGAACACGGAGATGAATTTTGACCGGGTGCAAAAAAATTGCAGAAAAATGTAAAAAATATTCGCTTACCTATTGAGCTTTTGCGCAAAAAATGGTATACTATTGAGTGAAAAATCTGGCCGTCCGCCGAGGCGGCGCAAAGGAGTTTATATCATGAAAAAACTGTACACGGGCAAAACCAAGGATGTTTATCAGCTGGAGAACGGCAATGTTCTGCTGAAATTCAAGGATGACTGCACCGGCAAGGACGGCGTTTTTGATCCCGGCGAGAACACGGTTGGTCTGACCATCGAGGGCATCGGCCGTGCAAATCTTGAGACCTCGGTCTACTACTTCGAGATGCTCAAGAAGGCAGGCATCAAAACCCATTATGTCAGCGCTAACCTGGACGAAGCCACCATGGAGGTTCTCCCTGCAGAGTGCTTCGGCAAGGCGCAGGGCGGCAACGGCCTTGAGGTTATCTGCCGTCTGGTTGCAACCGGAAGCTTCATCCGCCGCTATGGCGAGTACATTGCAGACGGCACCGTTCTGGAGGGCGGTTACGTTGAGTGCACCTTCAAGAACGACGAAAAGGGCGACCCGCTGGTTACCGGTGAGGGTCTCGCAGCCCTTGGCGTTATGGATGCCGAAATGTTCGCCAGCATGAAGGAGCAGACCTTGAAAATCACCAAGATCGTGGCTGATGACCTCAAGTCCATCGGTCTTGACCTTTGGGACATCAAATTTGAGTTCGGCTACAACAACGGTGAGGTAGTTCTGATCGATGAGATCGCATCGGGCAATATGCGCGTTTACCGCAACGGTGAAATTGTCGCACCGGTTGAACTGACCAAGCTGATCCTCAATCGATAAATCATCTGCCAAAACAGCCTGCCGAGGAAATCTCGGCAGGCTGTTTCTCATGCGTTCACGAATGCCAAAAATAAAAGCTCGGCGATTTTCGCCGAGCTTTTATTTGGCTTGACAGGTTAGATCAGTTCCTTAACCTTGGAGCTCTTACCGACTCTGCCGCGCAGATAGTAGAGCTTCGCACGTCTTACCTTACCGACGCGGATGATGTCAACCTTCTCAACATTGGGAGAGTGGATCGGGAAGGTCTTCTCTACGCCGCAGCCGTAGGACACACGTCTGACCGTGAAGGTCTCCGAGATGCCGCCGCCATGCTTTGCGATAACCGTTCCCTCAAAGAGCTGAATACGCTCACGCGCACCCTCTTTGATCTTGTTGTGAATGCGCACGGTGTCACCAATACGGATAACCGGTACATTCTCCTTGAGCTGCTCATTTGTGAAAGCCTGAATCAAATCCATTGTTTGGCTCCTCCTTAAAATCTCGGATGTTCGTGCAGAGCATTTGCAGAGGACCATCCTGTCATTGCGGAAAGACCGCATATGCAGTTATTATAGCACAACTTCATCCCAATTGCAAGCTTTTTTGCAAATATTTTTTTATTTTTTCAAAATCCCCCCCGATTTTTGAGCTTATTTTGAAAATATCTGCCAACCTCTTGCCATTTTTCCGATTTTGCGGTATAATATATAATAGTTGAATATTGCCATTTGGGAGGATTTTCCTTTATGCCAAACAATGCGCTAAAAATCGGCATCCTCGGATTCGGCGCAATGGGAAAGGCTCACGCCTACGCCATCACCAATCTGCCGTATTTTTACAGCACACTTCCCTTTTCCGCTTCAATTGCCGGTGTCTGCGCTTCGACGCCCGAGCGTACACAAGCCCGCGTTGCGCCGTTCGGACTTCCCGCCGCATCAAGCGAGGACAGTCTGATCAACGATCCCAACATCGACATCATTGATATATGCACCCCCAATCGCTTTCATTACGCCTCCATCAAAAAGGCACTGGCGGCAGGCAAGCACGTCCTCTGTGAAAAACCGCTGGGCATGACCGAACAAGAAGGAGCTGAGCTGGCTGAACTTGCAGCGAAAAGCGGGCGGGTTTGCCGTGTTGTCTTCAACAACCGCTTTATCCCCGCCATCATGCGTGCCAAGCAACTAATCGAAGAAGGACGTCTGGGGCGCATTCTTTCCTTTCATGCCGCCTATCTGCACAACAGCTGTCTTGACCCTGCCAAGCCGGCGGGCTGGAAGCAAAATGCCGATATCTGCGGCGGCGGTGTGCTCTATGATCTCGGTTCGCACGTCATTGATCTTATCATCCATCTCTGCGGTCCCGTCTCTGCAGTATCGGGCATGGCACAGATCGGCTTTACCGAGCGCACAGGTATGAACGGCGAGAATTGGCAGACCAACGCCGATGAGGCGTTTTACCTCATGGCGGAGCTTGCCTGCGGGGCGCACGGCACCATGACCTTAAGCAAGCTTTCGATAGGTGCCAATGACGATTTGACGCTGGACATTCGTGGCACGCAGGGGGCAATTCGCTTCTCGCTGATGGAGCCGTCCTTCCTTGAATTTTATGATGCCGCCTCCCCCGATCAGCCGATCGGCGGTCTGCGCGGTTTTACCCGGATTGAATGTGTCGGCCGCACCCCTGCACCGGGCGGCGCATTTCCCTCCCCCAAGGCACCGGTTGGCTGGCTGAGGGGACACATTGGTTCGATGTATGCATTCCTTGACGCAGTTCATCGGGGCGACACACAGAGCGGTCCAACCTTCGCACAAGGTGCGGAAATCAACCGCATTATGGCGGCCGCTTACCGCTCGGCAGAATGCGGTCAGCGTATTGTTCTGCGCGAGGAGGATTGCCTATGACCGTTCTCGGCTTAACCGGCCCCAGCGGCGCGGGCAAGGGCGAGCTTGCAGCCGCGTTCGCACATTATGATGTACCGTCACTCGATACCGATGCCATTTATCACCGTTTGCTCATCCCACCTTCCCCATGCTTGGATGCCCTGGTCGATGCGTTCGGTCCATCCATTCTGACGCCCGAGCGTACGCTTGATCGTCCCGCATTGGCGGCAATCGTCTTTGCGGCAGATGCTTCGCCCATTTTGCATCAAACGCTCAACCAAATTACGCACCGCTTCATCCTCGATGAGACGCGTGCGCAAATCGAAGCCTATCGCCGTGCGGGAAAACGTGCGGTTCTTGTGGATGCACCCCTGCTTTATGAGAGCGGCTTTGACCGCGAATGCGATCAGGTCATTGCTGTCATCGCACCGCGACAGACGCGGATAGAGAGAATCATGCGCCGTGACGGGATTGATCTTGCGGCAGCCGAGGCGCGGCTGCGCGCACAAAAAGAGGATGAATTTTATACCCATCGCGCCGATTTTGTTGTAGTTAACGATGAGGAGAAAACGCATTTGGCAAAAAGTGCCGCTGATATCCTATCTGAAATTGAGGAGGATATCCGATGAGATCCGTACTCAAACGAACGCTTGTCACCATTCTGATTCTGGCACTCTCGATCGGCATCGGCTATGCATATGACCGTATTCGAGATCAAATCGACCGCCGTCTGTATCCACGCGATTACAGCGAATATGTCGAGCGATATTCCGCCATGTACGGTGTACCCGAACACATCGTCTATGCGGTCATCAAAGTAGAGAGCAAATTTCAGAGCAATGCCGTCTCCTCGGCGGGAGCGGTTGGCTTGATGCAGATCACGCCTGACACCTTCGACTGGCTGATGCTGCGTTTGCGCGAGGACTTGGACACGGGTATGCTTTATGACCCTGAGACAAATATTCGCTACGGTGTTTATTATCTGTCCTATTTATATCAGGAATTCGGTCTTTGGCCTTCGGTTTTTGCCGCATATAATGCGGGGCCAAATCGCGTCAAAGCCTGGCGGGAGGATCCCGCCTATGCCGATCCCAACGGTGTACTGATCGATATCCCCATTCCCGAAACCAAAGCTTATACCAAAAAGGTAGAAGAAGCCGCTCAAGTATATCAAAATTTATATTACAACGCAGCCGCCCGATCCTGACGGCATGCGAACAAAGGAGATTATTATGTCTGACGCATCCAAAGCACTCAGCGAAAAGCTGTTTTACACCAAGAAAACTGTTTATGAGTCGGTTGACTCCACCACCATCGATGAAGCCATGGCATTTGCCGGTCCTTATGCCGCTTATCTCGACGCAGGCAAGACCGAGCGCGAATGTGTTGCCATCTCGATCAAGCTGGCGGAAGAGAACGGCTTTACGCCCTATCGCTTCGGCGATCCTCTCTCCCCCGGTGACCGCCGCTACTACAACAACCGCGGCAAAAACCTTTTCCTCTTCACCGTAGGCACCGAGGACATCAACGAGGGTATCCGCATCTCGGCAGCGCATATCGACTCGCCCCGCATTGACCTCAAGCAGTGCCCGCTCTACGAGGACGGCGGCATGGGCTTCTTCAAAACCCATTACTACGGCGGCATCAAGAAGTATCAGTGGACCGCTATCCCCCTTGCCCTGCACGGCGTTGTCATCAAGGCTGACGGCACATCGGTTGAAATTGTCATCGGCGAAGATGACAGTGATCCCGTTCTCTATATCAACGATATCCTTCCCCACCTGGGGCAGGAGCAGGCCAAGAAAGCGCTGGGTGAAGCCATCCGCGGTGAGCAGCTGAACCTGCTCATCGGTGCACAGCCCTACGCCGACGCCGATGCCGCCACCCCCGTAAAGCTGAACATCATGAATATCCTCAACGAGAAGTACGGCATCGTGGAGGAAGATTTCCTCACTGCCGAGTTGACCGCCGTTCCTGCCTTCAAGGCCCGCGATATCGGTCTTGACCGCTCGATGATCGGCGCTTACGGTCACGATGACCGTGTCTGCGCATATCCCGCCCTCAAGGCAATCATTGATGCCGCAGACTCCCGTCACACTCTGCTCTGCATTCTCGCCGACAAGGAAGAGACGGGCAGCGACGGAAATACAGGTATGCAGTGCTCGGTGATGTGTGACCTCATTAGCGAGATCGCTCTTGCCCGCGGCGGCAATGTCAACCTCGTCCGCGCCAATTCCAAGTGTCTGTCCGCCGACGTTGCGGCAGCTTACGATCCCAACTTCGCTGAAGTCTACGAGAAGCGCAACTCGGCCATTCTGGGCTGCGGTGTTGTGCTGACCAAATTCACCGGTTCCCGCGGCAAGGGCGGCACCAGCGATGCCAACGCCGAGTATATCGGCTGGCTGCGCGGCTGCATGGCACGCGCGGGCGTGATCTGGCAGACCAGCGAAATGGGCAAGGTCGATGCAGGCGGAGGCGGTACGGTTGCAAAATATATCGCCAACCAGAACATCGATGTGGTAGATCTCGGCGTTCCCGTCATTTCGATGCACGCGCCCTATGAGTGTATTGCCAAGGTTGACCTCTACGAAGCATACCGCGCATTTGCCGCATTCAACCGGGATTGATTCATGTTCCGAAAGCTAAAAACGATCGAAGAAAATTACCGCCGTCTGGAAGAGGAGCTTTCCTCTCCCGGGGCGGCTGCAGATCCTGCTGTTTTTGCTCGGCTGATGCGGGAGCATAAGGTACAGACGCCCATCATCCAAGCCTACCGTGCATATTGTACCGCCGAGACAGGGATGACAGAGGCGAGGGCGATCCTCGACGATGGAGATGCCGAGCTGCGCGAGTTGGCAGAAGTCGAATTCTACGCTTGCCGGGATAAATGTGCTGAACTGAGCGAAGAACTGAAAATTCTGCTCCTGCCGCGTGATCCCAACGACGAAAAAAATGTCATTGTGGAAATTCGCGGCGGCGCAGGTGGTGAAGAAGCTGCCCTTTTTGCCGCAGTTCTCTATCGAATGTACACCATGTACGCCGAATCGGCAGGGTTCAAGGTATCCGTGATCAACAGCAACCCAACAGAACTTGGCGGATTCAAAGAAATCACCTTTATGGTTGAGGGAGACGGCGCCTATTCTCGGCTCAAATTCGAGAGCGGTGTCCATCGCGTGCAGCGCGTGCCCGAGACAGAAACCTCAGGACGGATTCACACATCTACCGTTACCGTGGCCGTTTTGCCCGAAGCGGAAGAGATTGAAGTGGAAATCAACTCGGCTGATCTCAAGATCGAAACAATCAAGTCGAGCGGTGCGGGCGGACAGCATGTCAACAAAACAGAGTCGGCCATCCGCTTGCTGCACAAACCAACCGGTATCGTAATTGAGTGTCAGGATGAACGCAGTCAGTTGAAAAACCGGGAAAAAGCGATGAAACTCCTGCGCACCAAACTCTACGATATGAAGCAGGCCGCACAGGATGAAGCAATTGCATCTGCGCGGCGAAGTCAGGTCGGTACAGGTGACCGCAGCGAGCGCATCCGCACCTATAATTACCCACAGGGACGTATAACCGATCATCGTATCGGCGTAACGCTTTACTCGTTTGAGCAATTTCTCAACGGCGACATGGGCAGTCTCATTGATGCCCTGATTGCGGCCGACACTGCCGAAAAATTGAGCCGCACCGAATAATCTATCAAAGGCGTTAAAAACAAGATGAAAACAACCGTATATACCATCACGTCCCCGCAAGCAGATGATGCATATCTGCTCCATGCAGGCGAAGTTCTGCGCGAGGGTGGGCTTGTGGTCTTCCCCACCGAGACAGTCTATGGACTGGGCGGAAATGCCACCGACGCCGAGGCCGCGAAGAAGATCTACGCCGCCAAGGGACGTCCCTCCGACAATCCGCTCATCATCCACATTGCCGAGCCGCAGGATGCCCGTGCATATGCCGTAACCTCACCGTTATATGATCGGCTGGCCGCCGCATTTATGCCGGGACCGCTGACATTGATTCTCCCCAAACGGGAGAGCATTCCCTACTCGGTGACAGGCGGGCTTGATTCGGTGGCGGTTCGCTGCCCTGCGCATCCCATTGCCCACGCGCTGATTGCGGCCGCAGGTGTGCCGATTGCCGCTCCATCCGCCAATCTCTCGGGAAAACCGTCTCCCACTTGCGCCGCACACGTCATCGATGACCTCACAGGGCGCGTTGATATCATCATCGACGGCGGTAGCTGTGATATTGGGGTGGAATCCACCATTCTCAAAATTGACGGCGACCGTCCCATTCTGCTCCGCCCGGGCGGCATCACGGTTGAGCAGCTTGAGGCTGTCTGCGGCCCGATTGAAATCGCTGACGCCGTCATCGGCCAGCTCGCTCCCGGAGAACGTCCGCTCTCACCCGGAATGATGTACCGCCACTATGCACCGACCACACCGCTGACTCTTGTTCGCGGCGAACGGGAGGCTGTTACCGCCTATCTGGCGGCACGGCAGGCGGAGGGATGCGCTGTTCTCTGCTACACCGAGGAAGCGGAGTACCTTTCCCCTCAACACTGCATCGTGCTTGGTCACAGAGATGATCCGCATGAGCAGGCACAACATCTGTTTGATGCCCTGCGCAATGCCGATGCATTCGGCGCCCCCCATCTTTATGCCCATCTCCCGAAGGAAACCGGTATGCATCTCGCACTTTGCAATCGAATGCTGCGTGCCGCCGCGCACAGTGTAATTGATATTTGATCCCCATTACATAAAAACGAATCAGAAGAGGACAACGACATGGCGAAGAAACGGAAAACGCAACTCGTCCCCGAAGTACTTCCCCCTGCCCCAGCTACCCCCCAGCTGATCACCGAAACGATTGAAAAAAACTACATGCCCTATGTCATGAGTGTCATTGTTTCGCGTGCAATCCCCGAAATTGACGGCTTCAAGCCCGTGCATCGCAAGCTCCTTTACACCATGTACAAAATGGGACTGATGTCCGGTCCGCGCACCAAAAGCGCAAATGTGGTTGGACAAACCATGAAGCTCCATCCCCACGGTGATGCGGCAATCTATGAGACAATGGTACGCCTGACGCGGGACAACGAGTCCCTGCTGCATCCGTTTGTCGACTCCAAGGGAACCTTCGGCAAACAGTACAGCTCCACCACCGCCTTTGCCGCACCGCGTTATACCGAGGTAAAGTTAGAGAGCTTCTGCCAGGAGCTTTTCCGCGGCATTGACAAGAATGCGGTTGACATGATCGACAACTACGACAGCACCATGAAGGAGCCGCGTCTGCTGCCAACCTCCTTCCCCAATCTGCTTATCACCCCCAATATGGGTATTGCAGTCGGTATGGCATCCAATATTTGCTCCTTCAATTTGGCGGAAATCTGCGACGGAACCATCGCTCTGCTGAAAAACCCGCGCCTGTCGGTGGACAAGCTGATGGATTTGATCAAAGCTCCCGATTTCCCGGGCGGCGGTCAGCTCATTTACGACCGTGAAACCATGCGGGAGATTTTCGAGACGGGATCCGGTTCTGTCAAGCTGCGTGCGCGCTATGTTTACGACAAAGCCGCGGGCACTATCGACATTCTGCAGATTCCCTACTCCACCTCCATTGAGCAGATTATCAAAAAGCTGACCGAACTGGTCAAGGAAGGCAAGCTCAAGGAGGTCACAGACTTCCGCGATGAAATTGATCTCTCGGGCTTCAAGCTGACGCTTGACCTGCGCCGCGGCGTTGATCCCGACAAGCTGATGATGCGTCTTTTCAAGCAAACGCCGCTGGAGGACAGCTTCAAATGCAATTTCAACATTCTCATTGATTCGATTCCCCGCCAAATGGGTGTGCGCGAAATCCTGGAGGAATGGATCAAGTTCCGCGTGAACTGCGTCAAGCGCGAGCTGACCTACGAGCTGGGCAAAAAGAAAGACAAGCTGCATCTGCTTCTGGGATTGGGCAAAATTCTGCTTGACATTGACAAGGCCATCCGCATTGTGCGTGAAACCGCAAAGGAAGAGGATGTTGTCCCCAACCTGATGGCAGGCTTCAAAATTGATGAAATACAAGCCGAGTACATTGCCGAGATCAAGCTGCGTTACCTCAACCGCGAGTACATCCTCAACCGAATCAAGGAAATTGAGGATCTGCAAACAGAGATCGCCGAATTGGAAGATATCATCGGGGATGAGCTTAAGCTCAAGGCTGTTATCGTCAAGCAGCTGACCGAAATCAAAAAGAAATACGGCCAGCCCCGCAAGACTCAGCTGATTTATGCCGATGATGTACAAACCATTGAAGAAGAGGATTTGATCGAAAATTACAATGTTCGTCTTATTCTCACCCGTGAGGGATATTTCAAGAAAATTACCTTTGCGTCACTGCGGGGCAATGATGAGCAAAAACTCAAAGAAGGCGACGAGGTTACTTTCAGCGTGGACACCGACAATCGCGCTGAGCTCCTCTTCTTAACCGACAGAGCACAGCTTTATCGTGCAAAGGCATCTGACTTTGATCCTGTTAAGGCATCGGCGATGGGCGACTTCCTCTCGGCAAAGCTGAACATGGAGGATGGTGAGCGTCCCATTTTCATGCGGATTGATGCACCGGTCACCGAAGATGAGCATTTCATCTTCATCTTTGCCAACGGCAAGGGTGTGCGTGTTCCCCTCTCGGCATATCAGACAAAATCCACACGCCGCAAGCAAAGCGGTATTTTCTCGACTGCATCTCCGATTGTTGCTGCTTTCTGTACCAAAGCTCCCATTGAGCTTCTTCTTGTCAGCTCGGCAGAGCGTGCAATTCAAATCAAATCGTCACTGATTCCGCTCAAGGCAACCAGAACTGCTGCAGGCGTACAGCTCATTACGCTCAAAAACGGTCAAACTGTCGTTGAGGCGCTGGATCAATTTGAACACAAATACGACGCACGGGGATGCCGCAAGCTCAAAATTCCCGCTGCCGGTTCCCCAGTCATGCGCCAAACCGCCGCAGGTCAACAGCTGACGCTGGAAGAATAAGCAAGTGTTCTTGCTTGGACGGTCGAGAAATGTAAATTTTATCGAAAAAAGATTGCATTTCTCCCTCCAAGCATGGTATAATAGTGTGAATCATGATCACGCGATAACTTTGCTTCGGTTGTTAAACGACAAAAATGATTGATGCGCTGATTTTGTTCCACCACTCGTAAATGCCCCCGAAAGGAGCGACTCGACATGATGAAAAAATTTAGGAATAAGCTGCTTGTTATCCTGACTGCGGCAATTCTTGCCGCCACAACCTTGACTGCCACCGCTTCCTCCAGCACAGTTTATGATCCCACCAACGATGCGGTTGTCATGGTAAGCGGACTGATGAAGTACACCGAGGAAACCATCAAGCCCGCTATCCAAAACAGCATTACAGAGCAGCTCAAGCCTGTGCTGGCCGAATTGGAGGATACCAAAACAAAGCTTGCTTCCGCAGAAGAAAAGCTGACGGTACTTGAGGCACAGAACGCCGCTTTGTCACAAAAGATTGACGAAGGAGTTTCCTCTGCCCCCGCAGCATCCAACACTTGGGAGGTCATTTATTTGACCACCGGACAAAAGCTGCTTGCCACCTCCCCCTGCGCAATTATTCTGCGTGCAGGTGCGGCTGTTATTGTCAGTCCCTTCAACGGTCAGGACGGCTCCAGCCCACAGGGTATCTCCGATTTGACGGCAGGTATGGATCTGCTTGCCGATACATCCATTACGTCTAACCATCATCTGCTCGTTCCTCGCGGCAACGACGGGCGCGGTATCCAAATCACATCTGAGGGCGGTGCATACATCATGGTGCAGGGAGGCTATGAAGTTGTCGAATAACACCAAGCGAAGCCGTGCCGAACGCAATAAAGTATTCTTGCGAATCGGTGCCTTGATTTTGATTGTGCTGATGTTGGGTGGTTCTCTGTATTCGGCATTTTACTTTTTCCTCTTCAACGCATCGGCTGCATATGATGAATACGCCTTCTCTTCCACCACTGCATCCACACCATATGTGACGGTCGGCATCGTCTACGGAGACGATTCGCCGACCGCCTATCCTATTCGATCTCCATCGGGGTTTGTTGTTGGCTCTGTCTATGCCAACAACGAAATACGTGCCTTTTCTCCTCTTTTTACCCTTTCACAAACCACACTGACTCCGGCAGTCGACGCAAATGTCTCCAAAAGTCTTGGAGAATACAACATTACCAACGAATATTATCAAACCAAAATCGGTGCATATCATATTCAATTGTCGATCAATCTTGATCAAAATGCCATTTTGGAGATGATTCCGCATCTCACCACTACCTTCAGCGTTTTGGGGCACTACGCATTTCCTGCCTATATCAATGGCATCCTCTGTATTCGTCTTGGGGATTTTGCCTCTTATGATCAGACGCTGAATTCACTTGCGCAAATTCAAGGATATCTCGATGGTTTTACTGTTGAGATTGTCTCCCCCTCTCCGACTGCCGTCTCTCTCATCGATCCGGCAACCGACCATGTGGTCTTTGAATATGACTGCGGTCAAAATTATTATCTTGGTCTCACGCCCATACAAACCGGCGGAGAAGACCCCAATTACCTGCAGACACCAGCAGATAATCTCTACGAAGGCGTATTCGCCATCAAGCGCTACACCACCGATTCGCTTGACGGAGTGACGGTGTTCAACATTGTCGATCTGGAAGGATATGTTGAGGGTGTCCTGCCCTACGAAGTCCTCAACTCATGGCCGAGAGAAGCACTTCGTGCTTTTGCCATTGCAACTCGCTCTTATGCACTTGCCAATATCGGCACACACTACAAAGCGTATGGCTTTGATATGTGTACCCATCATTGCCAATCTTATCGCGGACGAATCAAGGTCAATGATGCCGTCATGGAAGTAGTAGCCTCAACCGCAGGGGAGGTGCTCAGCTATGACGGTCAGGTGGTCACCAGCTTTTATTCCTCCAGCAATGGCGGAGAATCCATTTCGCTCAACGCTGCTTGGGGCGGAGGTGATTCTGACGTTATTGTCGCACAAAAAAACCCGTGGGAGCGTTATACCGAGCACGAAAATGGTGTCTGGGCCAATGAAGTATCCCCCTCCGTCCTTGCATCCTATCTCCGCAGCAAAGGTTACACTGATTTAGCAGGCGATATTGCTTCAATTACGGTGGGTGCCTATGCGGCAGAAAATTCCAATTACATTAAATCACTGATTTTCACCGATGTTTACGGCAACTCAGTTACCATCAACACAACGGGAAAAATCCAGTTGGCGTTAAGCAAATATATCAACTCCGCCAACTTTGTGATTGGGCGAGGCTCTCTGCAATACACGGTCAATGAAGTGCAGAGCATCACTGTCACCGATCGAATCGCAGGTATGATATCTCAGCCCACACAGGAGGGGGACTACGTTGCGGCCGATTACATCACCACCGACAATTACAACATTTTCGGTGCATCCGCATACACGGGAATCGGCACAATGACGCTCCCCGCCCAGGGCGTTTTTCAAGCGTTTACAGCATCCGGGTTCCAGACATTCACCGGTGAGGCAAAGCTGTTCACAGGCGTTCCCAATGATCTCGAGTCCCAAACATTTACGGTATTCTCCGATCCCGATCCCGAAACAGGGTTGATTACAGCACAGACGGTACATGAAAACACCCTGATTACCACTGTGCTCAAGCCCATTACCAAAACCTATACCGCAACTTCGGCCAACAACTTCATTTTTGCGGGAAAAGGTTGGGGACACGGTGTCGGACTCAGCCAATACGGCACTTGCGACCTTGCCCGGGCAGGTGCCAAAGCCGAGACAATTCTCGAGCTGTACTATCCCGGCTCAAAGATCGTTGACTATAAAACTGTAACCTATTAACCAAAGCAATTCTATATGCATCCCCGCATGCCAACGGCATGCGGGGATTTTTCACACCCTTCCTGCTCGGCGCATAAACTGACGACAGCCAGCCTAAATGGGCTATCGAAAAGGAGGAAAAACTGATGCAAGAGCAAGCTTTGTCGGGGATCGGATATCTCATCATCCGCGCTTTCACTGCAGGCGGTGCGCTGCCTGTCGCCGATGCCGCTGTACACATTCGCGGGAACACGCCCGAACAATCGGGCGTTCTCATTTCAAGGAAAACCAATCGGGACGGACTAACCGAGCGTGTCGCACTGCCGACCATGCCCGGCGCATTGAGTGACGCCCCCAATGCGGGAGCCATTCCTTATGCCACCTATAACATTGAGGTTTCCGCTCCGGGGTATGCAGTCAACACCTATCAAAATGTCCCCATCTTTGATCAAATTACCGCCATCCAGCCGGTTGAACTGATTCCGCTCAGCCGAAACGGCCGCGAGGGGAATGACTCTCCCAATGACAACCGTTTCTTTGAGAGCGAAAATCAGCAACTTTGAGTGAAAGGAGCCGCCATGCCCGAGCTTCCCTATATCCCCGAAACGATCACCGTACATCTTGGGGCTCCCGATTCATCTGCGCCCAATGTAACGGTTTCATTTCCTGATTACATCAAAAATGTCGCTTCGAGCGAAATTTATCCCACTTGGCCCGAGAACGCACTGCGGGCAAATATTTACGCACAGATCTCATATGCCCTCAATCGCATCTACACCGAATATTACCGTGCACGCGGCTATGACTTTGACATCACCAACTCCACGGCAATTGACCAATCTTTTGTCAACGGACGGGATATCTTCGAGAATATCAGTCAAATCGTCGATGATATTTTCAACGATTATCTGCGCCGAAGCGGAAATATCGAGCCGCTTTTTGCACAATATTGCGACGGAACCACCGTCACCTGTCCCGGCGGACTTTCACAATGGGGCTCGGTCGATCTTGCGAACCGCGGATATACACCCTATCAGATTTTGACCTATTATTACGGCGATGATCTCGACATCGTCAACAACGCTCCCGTTCGGGGAATTACTGAAAGTCTCCCGCCCTATCCCCTTCGTCTCGGCAGCACGGGTGATGATGTGAGAACAATCCAAATTCGGCTCAACCGCATTTCAAACAACTATCCCTCCATCCCCAAAATTGCCGATACCAACGGATTTTTCAGCTACGACACCGAAGATGCTGTTCGGCGTTTCCAAGAGATCTTCGATCTCACCCCCGACGGTATTATTGGACGCGCAACATGGTATCGCATCCAATACATCTACAACGGCATCAAAAAACTCAACGATCTCAACTCGGAGGGAATTTCGCCTGACGAAGTAACCGGACAATTCCCGTCAGTTCTGCGTGAGGGAGATACCGGAATCGGCGTGCGCGAGCTGCAATATTATCTCGCCTATCTTGGCCGATTCAACACTGAGATTCCGCCTGTGGAAATTGATGGGGTGTTTGGTCCTGCAACTACAGCTGCTGTGCGTGCTGTACAGCAAATTTACGGTCTTCCCGTCGACGGAATCGTCGGTGTGGAAACTTGGCGAACCTTGTATAACGCTTATCGAGGCGTACTGGATATTCTCCCGCCGGGAGAGACCGAGCGCATTACAGAGCCTTACAACGGCATTCCGCTGGTAGTTGGTGCGCAATCCGAACGCGTCCGCCTCATGCAGGAGTATCTCAATTACATTGCACAGACCTACACCGAGATCCCCACAGTCAACGTAACAGGGTTGTTCGGTGCCCAAACCGAAGCGGCGGTCAGGGCTTTTCAAGAGCGGTTCGGCATTCCCGTCAGCGGGCGAGTTGCCGCAACAACATGGAACGCAATTACGAGCCTATATGAAGATCTTTATCGGGGAAGCCAACTGCGCGAAGGACAGTTCCCCGGGTTCACGGTGGAATAAGGAGGAACAATGAACGAAAATCCAAATATCACCCCCGAGCAAACCGAAGAAGCTGTTCGACAGCTGCAAACTTTTCTGGATCAGCTGGCATTTTTCGAAGATGAACTCCCGTTTGTCGCGGTAAGCGGAATTTTTGATGAAGATACGCGGCGTGCGCTGGAAATTTTCCAGCGGCTTTATCGTCTTCCCGTCACCGGAAAAGCGGATCGTTTAACCTGGGATCGTCTCTACGGTGCGCATCTCCTCTCCAGACAGGCACACAGCCGCCCTGTGCCCATTTCTCCTTTCCCACGTATCGACAACTATATTATCCCCTTCGGCGAAGAGAGCGAACTTGTGGGCATTCTGCATCACATGCTGCGCACACTTCGTTTGGTGCACGATGATCTCGGTGATTTTTCTGATGGGATTCGCTATGACGGTGCGACCGAATCGGCAATTCGCATCTATCAAAAAAAGAATGGATTGGCGCAAAGCGGCCAGGTTGATCGGCTCACATGGGATACACTTGCAAAAGAATATAATCTCTTGGTTAACCGAGACGAATGAAGAGAAATTCGTTCTCCCCTCAATTGTGACACATTTTTTCCTCAGTTTGCGTTAAAATAGAAGCAAAGACATCTTTCGCAGAAGAAAAGAGGAAAGAAAAATGAAAAACCGCTTTACACAAAAAGCTGAGCATGCACTGGAGGGTGCGCTGATTGCCGCCAGAGAGTTTGGGCACACCTACATCGGCAGCGAACATTTGTTGCTGGCGCTCTCACTTGAGCCCGATTCGGTTTCTGCCAAGCTGCTGTTGGCGCGAGGAATCACGGCTGAGCAGATTCGTGCCGCCATCGGTGATGCATCCGGCGTTGGCTCGCCTACACATATCACACCCGCCGATATGACGCCACGGACTCGCCGTATTATTGAATCGGCGGCCAACGAAGCTGATCGAAGCGGCAGCAACTGTATCGGAACCGAGCATTTGCTGCTTGCCATTCTAACCGAACGAGATTCTGCCGCACTGCGCATTCTGCAGGTTCTGCGCATCAGCATTCCCGATTTGCAGAATGAAATTCTCGGCTTTTTCGGCAGTACACTTCCCGCCGGAGATATGGGAAAAAGCAAAGAAAGCGAGAAAAAAGAGCAAAAACGGTCGGGAGAACTTGCCGCGTTCCCTGCTCTGCGCAGTTTTGGGCGTGATCTGACCGCACTCGCACGCGAAGGCAAGCTGGATCCCGTCATCGGACGCACAACCGAAACCGAACGTGTCATCCAAACCTTGTCCAGGCGCACGAAAAACAATCCCTGTCTGATCGGTGAGCCCGGGGTTGGCAAAACCGCAGTGATTGAGGGGTTGGCGCAGCGCATCGCAGAAAAGAATGTCCCCGAACAGCTCAATGACAAGCAAATCATTACCTTGGATATTCCGGCAATGATTGCGGGGGCCAAATATCGCGGTGAGTTTGAGGAGCGGATGAAAAGTGTAATGGAAGAGGTGATGCGCAATCCTCGTATTATTCTGTTTGTGGATGAGATTCACACCATCATCGGTGCCGGGGGGGCTGAGGGGGCAATTGATGCCGCGAACATCATCAAACCGGCGCTGGCACGCGGCGAGATGCAGCTGATCGGCGCGACGACCATCACCGAATATCGACGTCACATTGAAAAAGATGCTGCCCTTGAACGACGCTTTCAGCCCATTATGGTCAACGAACCGAGTGAAGAGGATACACTCCGCATTTTACAAGGCCTTCGGGAGAAATTTGAGCTTCACCACGGATTGCGGATCGAAGATGACGCACTGGAAGCAGCGGTCAGTCTGTCCGTCCGCTATCTGCCCGATCGTTTCTTACCCGATAAAGCAATCGATTTGATCGATGAGGCCTCGGCAAAGCAGAGGATGCTTGCCTTTACCACACCTCCCATGCTTCGGCATATGGAGGAAAAGCTGCATCGGTTGTCTGCCGAAAAGGAAAGCGCCATCACCATGCAAAACTTTGAGCTGGCGGCCAAACTGCGCGATGAAGAAAATGCCGCCCGTGCGGAATATCGGGAGGCCAAAGCTGCATGGGATACGGCAAATGATGCGGACGGCAGATCGATCAATGCCGAAGATATTGCCCAAATCATCACGCAGCAAACATCCATCCCGGTTTGCCGCCTGTTGGAAGAAGAAAGCGCTCGTCTGCTCTCTCTGGAGGAGGAGCTTCGCGGGCGTGTCATCGGGCAGGATGATGCCGTCGGCGCGGTCGCTCGTGCCATTCGACGCGGACGAATCGGCATCAAAGATCCTCGCCGTCCCATCGGTTCGTTTTTATTCCTCGGGCAAAGCGGCGTAGGCAAAACCGAGCTTTCCCGCGCACTTGCCGAAACGCTGTTCGGCAGCGAGAGTGCCATGATCAGACTGGATATGTCCGAATATATGGAAAAGCACAGTGCATCCAAGCTGATCGGCTCTCCGCCGGGATATGTCGGTTATGAGGAGGGCGGACATCTGACCGAACAAATTCGCCGTCGTCCTTATGCGGTACTTCTCTTTGATGAAATTGAGAAAGCACATCCGGATATTTTCAATCTTCTGCTGCAAATTCTTGAAGACGGACAACTGACCGATGCCCAGGGACGCCGCGTGGATTTTCGCAATACGGTCATTATCCTGACCTCCAATTTAGGCACATCGCGCGATGATAAACGCTCCCCTGTGGGATTCAATCGTCAGAGTTACCCTGCCCTATCCGATCCGCGCGAACTTCCCGCGCTGCGCGAAGCATTCCGCCCTGAATTTCTCAACCGCATTGACGATGTAATCCGATTTTCTCCCCTTGACCGCGAGGCATTACGAAAGATTGCCTGTTTGCTGCTTGAGCGTGTGATTGCGCGCATCAGTGCACAAGGAATTGAGCTGAATTTCTCCGACGAGGCGATTGATCTGCTCGTCGATGAGGGAATGAGCGAAGAATTTGGTGCTCGCCCACTTCGTCGTGTCATTGTCAGCCGCGTGGAAGACCGCCTTGCCTCTGCACTTCTCAGCGAAGAAATTCATTCGGGGGATCGGGTAATTGTTACTGTATCGAAAGAACTCAGCGGTGAGCGGGATTTATGCTTGGTGCAAAATCAATAAACAAAGCCACGAGACTTATGCAAAAAAGCGCTGCAACTATACGTTGCGGCGCTTTTTTGAAAATTATTCCAAGTGATTTTTTAATTGATTAACTTATGTTTCAACATCCCAAACAAGCATGCAAGTTACACATGAGTAACGATAACCGAGACTCAGATAGGAATATGACTGTTCAAACGGAATGTTATCCCCCTGCGAAAGCGTGTAGGCGGCGGGATCACAAACCTTGAATTTATACTTGTTCGGATTGGTTTCATCGGGATTCACGCATTCGGTAAAGAGGAAGTAATGGCTGCCGTAAACAGCATGGCGCATCCCCACCACAACACCTTCGGGATGTTCATCCAACGCTTCTTTGATTTGCTTGAGCGAGGGATAGTAATACTGTGTAACCGAAAGCGCTTTGCCGTTGACACGGAAGCGGGTTGCAATCAAATTATGATTGACCAGAATCGGATTGCCGTAAAGGGTGGCATTCGCCGAAGCCGCACCGTAATTTCCGGTGTTGGCAAGCGAAACGGTATAGGGATCGGCAGGAAGATTATTTGTCTGACCGGAACGGAAATCATATCCCTCGGTCAAGGTGGCACCGAGATTGCGCAGCAGCATGGCATTTGCGGTCAGCACGCATCCCTCGTCCATCCAGTCGCTGTTTTGATTATAGCGGTCAATGGCATAACGCTTTCTCACACCCGCGGTAAAGTAAATGCCGGAGAGCGCGGATCCATTCCAATAGCTGTTGGCAATGTTATGCTGGCTGAAATATGCGTAAGCATCACTGTCGTGCACCTCAACGCGAACTGTTGCACTCACGCCCCCGCAAGTGACGGTGACATTGGCAACACCAACACCGATGGTACAATATTCACCCGTATTGTCAATCATCAAAACTTCCTCATTATCCGAGGTCCACGTCATGTTCAATGCAGTGGAAGGATACGGGGAAAGTGCGGCATAGAAGGTGCCAATCGACCAAAGACGCTCACGCGTCTGGGTATAGGCAAGAGAAATTTTTGTTACCGGAACAGGTTCAAATACCCAATACTGGGTTGCATCTTCAATGTAAGGAAACGAAATGATATAGTTATATCCGTGATATGTTTTGTCACTGGAAGCAGTGAGAACATGCAAACTGTTCTCAGAATACGCCGGGATAATCAAATAGGCACCGTTATCAAAGGGCAGAATTTCAAAGGTCTCGGTCTGTGCAGGGTTTGCACGCTTGGTCAAATATGAACCGGAAGAATAACTGAGCGCATATTTTGCGCCGTCACTCTGTCCGACAATCGTATAGTTGCCGTCCGGCAGAGGGGTAACGAGGAAATCCTGACCGTTCTGACCTGTCGATTTATCCAAATAGGCAGTTCCCTTTGGATCATAAAGCAAATCATAAGTATCAAGATATTTGCCCGTGCCGAGATTGCGAATACGATAATAGCCTTCCGCCAAGGCCTCTTGCGCAGATACATCTGCGGTTGATGCAGCGGAATTTTGTTCTGCTGCAGCTGCATAAATACCAAAACAGGAAAGCAGCATCAGCAGAGACAAGCCAAGCGCGGCTAAACGCTTAATATGGCATGAAATACAATGCATGATTTAATACACTCCAACATAATGATCGGCCTGCCGTACTGCACGGAAGGTCGTTCAATTTTGATTTGCCCCATTTCGGGAATACGGGAAAATGGCAAATCGGTAAAATGTGCGCAACTATGGCATAGCGCACAAATACGGCTATATTATACACGAGCAAGCAGGTTTTGTCAAGGCTTCTTTGTCTATTTTGGTTATTTTCACGAAAATCTCCATTGTTTTCAGGAGTAAAAACCCGATATTTCTCTGCTTTTTTGGTAAATTTAATCAATTCTTAAATTTTCTCTTGCACATTTTTTGATTTTATGATATCATGATACGGAGAATATATCGATTGGAGAGACACATGAATCCTCAACGTCCCCCCTACCAACCTCCGCATCGTCCTCCGCAGAGAAAGCTCACACGCGAAGAATGGATGCGCCGTCAGGAATATTTGCGAAGAAAGAAGCAGCAGCAATTACATCGCCGTCTGGCAATTCTCACCTTTGCAGCCCTTTTCGTAATTTTGACTGTCGTTTTAATCTCTGTCGCCCTTCATCGCAGCGGACAGCAAACCTCGCTTGACACAAACGAAACCACACTTTCCCCGCAAACAGATCCCGAAAATACCGGCACTCCCGTGCAAACAACCGCGCCGCAGACAACTGCGCCGCCGACCATATCGGATAAAATTACGATCTGCATCGATCCCGGACACGGCTATGATGATCCGGGTGCCACAACCGAATATCTCGGCGATTATACCGAAAAGGACATAACCCTCTCGATTGGACTCAAGCTTCGTGATCTTTTGCTGGCACGCGGCTATTCGGTCGTTATGACGCATGATACAAACGATATTCCCGACGATGCACCGGTCGGAGAACAGTATCTTTTCGGCCTTGCCAAACGCACCGCGTATGCAAATCAAACCGATGCCGTCTTTTACCTCTCGATCCACGGTGACACCTTTGAAGATTCTTCGGTACAAGGCTCTCGTGTTTATTTTCAATCCATCACCGGTGAGGACAACACCGCCATCACCCGTCTGGCACAAAATTTTGTCGATGCTCTCACACTTGCCCTTCCCGATGCGCCGAAAGCACCGCTGCTCAAGGAAATGCCGGACGACAGCGCCTATTATGTACTGCGCAATGTCACCATGCCCGCTGTTCTGGTCGAGATAGGATTTGCTTCCAATCCTACCGATGCTGCCAATATGCTCGATGATGCCTGGCAGCAGAAAATCGCCGAGGCGCTTGCCGACGGCATTGACCGCGGATTTGCCAAATAAGAATACATACAAAAGGAATACGGTTGTTCTGCCATGGCAGAACAACCGTATTTTTATGACGTTTATTGGCCGTTGCGGCGTTTCTTTCGTGCACGCCAGAGATTGATGCCCAGCGAAGCGCCGATACAGCCGAGCATCATCGCAGGAACCATCCACGGACTGCTGCCGGCCGTGCCAAGCACCTCGGTCCAGAGATTGTCAATCAGCTTTGTGGTGGCTTCGGGCAGAGCGAGGTAAACCTCTGCCTTATCCAGCACCTCCTGTGCAGGATAAGCGATGGGATCCTCCACAATTTCAGCATCAAGGTATTCCTTCACCGTTGCGCTGGGGGTGGAATAGCCGATATAATAGCAATTATAGACGCCGACCTTCGGCTCACACATGAAATTGATGAAAATCTCAGCAGCTTCTTTGTTCTTCGCGCCCTTGGGAATGCACATCGAATCCACAAAGAGGTTGGTTCCCTCCCGCGGGACGGCGAAGGCAAGGTCGGGATTTTCGGCGATCATGGTAATGGCATCTCCGGCATAATAAGGAGCGAGTGCCGCTTCGCCGCCGCCCATTTTGTCGAAAATTTCATCCATGACATATGCCTGAACCAGCAGCTTCTGCTCTTTGAGTGCCTCTGCCGCGGCATTTAGCTCGGCTTCATCGGTGGTATTATAGGAATAGCCAAGCTTTTTGAGGGCAATCCCGAAGGCGTCGCGCGAGTTGGAGAACATCAGGATATCATTGGCATATTTCTCGTTCCAGAGGATATCCCAGGTTTCCACATCATCCTCTTCATCAACCAGCGTTTTGTTGTAGATGATGCCGACCGTTCCCCACATATACGCAACCGAATAACGGTTATTGGGATCGTGCTCAAGGCCGACAAACGATGGATCCAAATGCCTGATGTTCGGGATATTCTCCAAATTCAGCATCTCAAGCATTCCCTCATTGATCATACGGGCAACCATATATTCGGAAGGAATAATGATATCGTAGGAACTGCCGCCGTTTTTGAGTTTGGCATAAAGTTCCTCATTTGAAGCGAAATTGGTGTAGTTGACTTTGATTCCCGTCAACGCCTCAAACTCGGCGATGGTATCAAACGCATCCTCCTCCCCGTCATCCACAGAGATATATTCTCCCCAGTTATAGACGTTGAGGGTGATATTTTGATCGGCCAGGCGATCCCAATCGTAGTCGGTGGAATAAGCGGGCAATTCGTCCTCGGCCGAAATCGGGCAAACGAGAACAAGCAAAGTCAATGTGATCAGCAGAAGAGCAAAAACGCGTTTCATCATGCGCAGCCTCCCTTCTTTGCGGCCTTCTTTGCCGCACGACGTCGCTGATCCTCGGGGAGTTTACGCATCTCGGAAACATTCATGATAATCATGACGACAAGGATAGCAACAAAGAGCAATGCCGAAAGTGCGTTGACCTCAGGGCTGACTTTGCGGCGCGTCATCGAGAAAATGGTGATCGGCAGGGTCTGCGAGGTTGCACCGTGGGTGAAATAGCTGATGACAAAGTCATCAATAGAATAGGTAATGGACATCAGAAATCCTGTCATAATGCCGGGCATAATCTCGGGGATAACCACCTTACGGAAAGCAAGTGTAGGGGTACAGCCGAGATCAAGAGCCGCCTCGTAAAGGCTGTTATCCATCTGCCGCAGCTTGGGCAGGACATTGAGAATAACATAGGGCACGCAGAAGGTAATATGCGCCAAAATCAATGTCACATAGCCAAGCTCAATGTGCAGCGCAACAAAGAGCAGCATCAGCGAAACACCCGTGACAATCTCGGGGTTGATGATGGGCAGGTAGGAGATGTTGATGACCAAGGTGCGGGTGAATTTCTTCATGTTATAGATACCGATAGCAGCAAGGGTACCGAGAAGAGTTGCAAACACCGAGGCAATCAATGCAATGATCAGCGTATTGAGCAGGCTCTTGAGAATCGTCTCATTGTGGAAGAGCTTGACATACCAATCCAGCGTAAAGCCTGTCCATACCGTGCGGCTTTTAGAGGCATTGAACGAGTTGGCAATCAGCACAAAGATCGGTATATACAAGAACAGGAAGACGAGTCCCATGTAAATGCGGGAAGAGAACTTTTTCACAGCAGCATTCCCCCTTCCTTATCCTCATTGTCAAAGGCATTGGTAATGCTCATGCAAAGCAGGATGAAGACCATCAGGACAAGCGAGATGGCAGAGCCGAGATTGGGGTTGTAGGCATTGCCCAAGAACTGCAGGTCGATAAGGTCACCGATGAGCATATTCGTTCCGCCGCCCAGCATGCGGGAGATAATGAAAGTCGACACCGACGGGATAAATACCGCCGTGATTCCCGACGTAATACCGGGTGCAGACAGAGGCACGATGATGCGGCCGAGGACATTGAAGCGCCCTGCGCCCAGATCCTGTGCTGCCTCAATGGTGGTGTTGTCGATCTTGGTCATAACCGAGTAGAGGGGCAGAATCATATAGGGCAGATAGTTATAAATCATACCGAGAATAACCGCGCCCTGGGTATTGATCATCTCAAAAGGACCGATGCCGAACAATCCGAAAAAGCGATTGATCAGGCCGTTGCGCTCAAGCAGCGTCATCCATGCATAAGTGCGCAGAAGGAAGTTCATCCACATCGGCAGCATGACCAGCATCAGCATCATTTTCTGCGAAACGAAGTGCATGCGAGAGATCATAAAAGCAAGCGGATATCCGATCAGCAGGCAGATAAGGGTTGCAACGAGTGCCATCCAGATCGAATTGAGCATGGTGGGCATATATTTATTGACTTCGAGAATATTCTGCACCGTAAAGATGGTTTTCTCGACGACTGCACTTTCCCGCTCATCCAGCGGAATTTCATTCTCCTCCCAATATGCCTGTTCTTCGGCGATGATCTCAGCCGCTTCTTCCTCATCGAGACGATTGCCGTCACGATCACAGGGAACGGTTGTGGTAAAAGCAAAAACCGCAATCAGCAAAAGAGGAACAATCATAAAGATGATCATCCAGGCCATATACGGTCCTGCCGCCAAACGAGAGCGGAGTTTAGCCAATCGTCCCAGCCTCCTCCCCGTTCATGTGCTCAAGGGCAGCATAGTCCTGGCTGCTCTCCATTTTGCGCATGATATGAATATCCTCGGGCGTGAAGTCGATGCCGACGACAGAACCGACTTCAGGTGCTTTGGTGGAGTGAATCTTCCACAGGTCGGAGTAGGCGCGGACCATAATTTCATAGTGTACGCCCTTGAAAATGACCGATTCTACCAGGCCGTTGATGACTTTATCGGAAGGCGGGCAGATGGTGATATCCTCGGGGCGGATCACCACATCCACAGGCTCAAGGTGACGGAAGCCCTTATCGACACAGACAAAATTGTCGCCGGCGAACTCCACCTTATAATCTTCATGCATGATACCGGGAAGAATATTCGACTCACCGATGAATTTTGCAACAAAAGCATTGATCGGCTCGTTGTAGATGTCCTGCGGTGTGCCGATCTGCTGAATCTCGCCGCCGTTCATGACGACAACGGTATCCGACATTGTCAGCGCCTCTTCCTGATCATGGGTAACATAGATAAAGGTAATCTCCAGTCTCTGCTGGATTTTTTTCAGCTCGATCTGCATCTCCTTGCGCAGCTGAAGGTCAAGTGCGCCAAGCGGCTCGTCAAGCAGAAGCACCTTCGGCTCGTTGCAGAGTGCACGGGCAATGGCAACACGCTGCTGCTGACCGCCCGAGAGGAGGGTCACGCTGCGCTTCTCATAGCCCCGCAGATTGACCAGATCAAGCATCTCGGCAACCTTCGCGGCGATTTCGGTTTCCTTCATTTTCTTCAAACGAAGACCGAACGCAACATTTTCGTATACATTCAAATGCGGAAAAAGTGCATACTTTTGGAATACGGTGTTGACCGAACGTTTATAGGGCGGCACTTGATTGACACGTTTGCCGTTAAATAAAACATCCCCGCTGTCCGGCGTAACAAAGCCGCCGATAATGCGTAATGTCGTTGTTTTGCCGCACCCCGACGGACCGAGGAATGTCACGAACTCCTTGTCGTGAATGTCCAAATCAATGCCTTTGAGCACCTGCTCTCCGTTGAATGCTTTGGAAATCCCTTTCAGCTCAATGATTTTGTTTTTGTCCACTTTTTTTCTCCTTCAAAACCAAAAAAATCAAACATCATGCGCGCCGGCAGAGACCGTTGCCATTTATGTAAGCAATATTGTAACAGGTATTGGGAGAAAATGCAATATGTTTTTCTAATTTTCTTTGAAATTTCTTGATTTTTTTCAATAATCCGCGTCTAATCGGCAAAAGATCGATTTAAACGCTAAAATCCTCATTTTTTCACCGTTATTCTCTCGGTTTCTCGATTATTCTCAAATTAGTTATCTTGAGAAACTATTGGTCACCATACGAATCAAAAGCACTGCCGCAAAGAGCAGAAAAGACAAATTCCCACTCGCGGAAAACCAGAGCGAGACGGCACAGCACCAAAGCAAAATTCCGCAGATTGCCGTTGTCACGTGCAAGATGCGATCGGCTGCCCGGTCGCCCAACAGCACCGCACACAGAGCGCGCAGCATCCGACCGCCATCAAAGCTGCGCAGAGGAAGCAGATTGAGCAGTGCCAGGACGAGCGATGCGGCGGCAAAAAAAAGAAGCCGCTCCCCTGCCCCGTCAAGCGAAGACAATCTGCGCAGACCGAACAGGCAGAGCGGCAAACAAATCAAATTCACAGCGGGTCCAGCCGCGGCAATCAGAAATTCATCCCGATAGGAAAGCAAGCGCTGCGAAAAACCGATTCGCGCCCCCAGCGCACCAACCGTAATCTGTGCCGGCCGAATATGCAGAAGGCATGCGGCAGACAAATGCCCTATTTCATGCAGAGCGGCGGCAAGCAGTGAAAGCAATCCCCACACAGAGTGCTCAAAGAGAAGCAAGTAAATTAAGGCAATGGCAAAGGCGGGATCAATCCGAATCTGCCGTCTCACGACAAGGTAGGCTCATTGCCGAAAATGCCGAAATAGGCACTTGGATCAACCGATTCGCCATCGACGAAAACCTCAAAATGCAGATGTATCCCGGTTGCGCGTCCCGTCATTCCTGCCACAGCTATCGTCTCTCCCGCTTCGACGGTATCTCCCACACATACGGCAATTGAACTGCAATGGGCATAAAGGGTATCACAATCGGTGTGACGGAGGATCAGATAATTCCCGTAGCCGTCAGGGTCTGAGCCGACATGGATTACCTCCCCCGCCATCGCCGCACAAATCTCTGATGAAGCGGTGGGGCTGATATCAAGGCCGTGATGTGTCTCGTAATTTCCTTCGCTCAAAAGACGCAGATCTCCTGTATAAAACGGATCCACACGTACGCCGTGCGCCGAGGTGAGAATCCCCTCCAGCGGCAGAACAAATGCAGGCGACTGGGGGGTATGTTCGGCAATATATGCCGCCACAGCCTGGGCAAGATCTATGTTGTCCTCCTCCGCAGTATCATCGGACAGCCCTAAAAACGCCGATACGCTTTCGTTTTGTTCGATCCCCTCACGCAGCATCACCATCGCAGCGCCGAGACCGCTCTGTTCACTGACCTCATCAGCAAGACCGCGATAAACCGGCATGGATGTAAAAATGACCAGTGCGATTACCACACAAAGAACAGCGAACAGCGCACCGCTCTCTCGGGTATTCATTCCCCGTCCCTCCATATTGCACCCGCTCCTCTCAAGCAAACTTACAACAGCATATGCCTGCTCGACACCAAATATGCAAACAATCGGCCCCGATCATTATCCAAGGGACAATCATCGGGGCCGATTATTATAGTACAAGCAAATCTCCCGCTGCGGCATCGGGGATACTGCGCAGAAGCTGCATGGAAAGTGCGGTAAAATCGGTATGCTCGACTACACGGAAGAACGCAGCGCAGAGATCAATCAGCGATGCATCGGAAGCGGAATGATCTGTACAGCCAACCGCAAGAAAACGAAGCAGCGCATATGTGAGACAGAGCGAGGTATATGCGGCATCCATTTTTCGGATGGATGCAGGAAACTGCGAGAAGAACATATGGTTGACCAAAACATGGGTAAAAAAGGTTTCCCAATGCGGAAAATGCTGTGCAAAATCGGTCTTTGCCTCAAGATAGCGATGCTCGGCCGACGCAGCGTCCGCAAAGTGCTCAAGCTTCTGCAAATCAATCACGTGCAGGCTTTCGCTCCTGTCGGCAAGCGATACAATCATCCGATATGCCGCTGCAACGGCACGGGCAAGCCGCCCCGCTTCGGGAGAAGGCGAAACAGACAAACCGAGCGATCTGCCGACCTGTTCGATCCGTTCGGGAAGCGTGAGATGTGTTTGCTGCATCTCTTGAATCAAGGTCATTCGCTGTGCTCTCGGCGGCAGATCGTGATTGATGTCAGGGAGCTTGGGCAAAATCAGAGAAACCGATTGCCGGGAAAATGAGATCGGCTCCTCGCGTCCCCAAAACAATTCCAGCACGGCTTCACAGCTATTGGCGCAAGAACACTCATCCCCGCAGTCGCTTCTGCGCACACCGCGCGGATAAAGGCGGCAGACATCTGCCAAATGTTCTTCGCCGAGTTCAGCATGAATGGCGCACCGTCCATCGGGCAGACGAAGTGAGCAATTCCCGTCATAACGGTGCCCGAAGCAGGCATATGCGTCAGGATAGGGAGAATCCAGCAGATACATCCCGCAGTCCAGGCGGCGGCGCAGCTCATCGCTGCACGAGACGCCAAGCAGGTGAAAATAATTGTCCTGCGAAACTGTGACAGGCCATCCCTGACAGCAAGCACTTCTGCAGGCCCCCATTTTGCAGGCAAACTTCAAAAAATAGTCGGGAACAAAGATGTCATGGACACATGATCGCGCAGTATGATCTTCCATTGATAACCTCTTGCGGCGGACAGGATTTTTTATCCAACCAACGAAATTATTTTACCATAAAATGGATATATCTGTCAATATACGGTTTCTTCCAAAATTTTTTTGCGTCAAATATATGCTTTTGTATAAATTTCCCGCATCAACCATCAACATTGTTTCATGAGTCGGATATAGAACGCCACAGCCCGACAGGCGGATTCAAGACGAATCCGCTCGTTGTTGCCGTGGATGGTTGCACGCTCAGCCGAGGTCAAGTCCATGGCAGAGAAACGGTAGACGTGATTGGACAGATCGCGGTAGTGGCGGCTGTCTGAGCACTGAACCATCAGGTAGGGGGAGACGATGCATCCGCGCCAAGTGCTTGCCACGGATGAAGCGACCTTGTCCCACGCGGGGCAATTCGTCTCGGAAATGGGACTTGGTTCCATGTGGCTGCCGAGAGTCAGCCTCACCTGTTCATCCCCGATCACCCCCCTGATCCGATCAATCGCCGCATCGACGCTGTCTGCAGGATTGAGACGCAGATTTGCCGTCATGGATGCCGAGGGGGGAATCACATTGGGCGCACTGCTTCCCTGTGCCTGCGTGAAAGCAACCGTGGTACGCAGCAGCGCATTCATCTCGCCGCCGCTTGTTTTGCCAAGCAGATCAAGTACACCGCCGAACAGCCACAGGTTGGCAAAAATCATGCGGTAGAGGAAATTCGAGTGTCTGCCGAGGGTATCGAACATTTCCGCCGCAGGTGCGGTCAGGTGCATGGGGAAGGGCTTGTTTTCCAGCGCACAGCAGGCACGGGAAAGAAGCCCCACGGGTGTATGGGGCTTGGGCGCTGACGCGTGTCCGCCCTGAGATGCGACCGAGAAGGTGAGGTTCATCATCCCCTTCTCGGCAATACCGATCAGCCCGCAGGGGGCCGAGACGCCGGGGAAAACATCCTGCACAACGGCGCCGCCCTCGTCAACGACCAGCGCGGGTGTGATGCCCTGGTCTTTGAACCAATTGACGATATGCACCGCCCCCATGCCGTTGACCTCTTCACCGCCCGAGAAGGCAAAATATACATCTTGGGCAGGAATAAAGCCCTGGGCGATCAGGGTATTGGCAGCAAACAGTACGCCGTTGAAGGTAACTTTTGTGTCCAAAGCGCCGCGTCCCCAGAGCACACCATCCTCAATGATGCCCGAAAAAGGCGGCTTTTCCCAGTTTTCTTCCTCAACCGGGACGACATCATAGTGTGCCATCATCACCGACGGCTCTGCACTCGATCTTCCCTGCCAGCGGAAGAGCAGCGCACGGTCGGGCAGGCGAGTCAAGCTGCAGACGCGGAAGACCTCGGGATAAAGTTCGGGCAGTGCGTCGATGAGCTGCTCAAATTCCGCGTCATCTTCAAGGGCGTGATCATAATAGGAGACGGTCTTGCAGCGAATCAGGCGTGCCAGTGCATCAATCGCCGCCGTCTCGTCAAACTTAACGGGTTCATCGTTGAGGGAAACGTCTGCTTTCGGCTTAAATGCCAGCGTGCGGATCAGCACGACTGCCACCAAAAGGCAAACCAGCGCAAGCAAAATCCAAAGTGCAATCATCACAGCCATCCTTTCTTATAGAGCAGGCGGCTAACACCGAGGGTAAAGAGAACACTGACCGGCACCATAATCCCCACCGTGCCGGCATTCAGCGCGGGAACAGCGATGAAGAGGATCAGCATCAACGACACGGGTGCGATGGCAATTTTCCAGTTGCGCGAAACAAATACCACACCGAGTCCGCCGAAGAGTGCGGGCAGAATCTGCGCGAAGGCAGGTTCGAGCACGGGCGAGTTGAGGATGGGGGATAGCGGAACGAGCAGCACCACACCGAGAATGATAATTATGGTCGTAACAATACTGGAAGTGGCGATTGCGATGGTCGAAACGACCTCGCCCTCGTCGGAATTCGCCTTGACATCGGCCTGCTCAAGCGCATTGAGGGCACAGGGCAGCTTGAGGTTGGAGATATTGCCCGTGACAAAGGAAAGATAGGATCCGCCGGCACCGAGCATGGGGATATAGGTGAAGGTTTCGATCACACCGACCGCCCAATACATCGGGGCGGTAGCAATCAGCCCAAAGATAAGGCCGCGCCAATCGGGCAGTGCGCGGAAAAGAATGGCAACCACAACGGGGAAAGCAAGCAGAAGCACCATCACGAACATATTCCAGCGCAGGCCCCAGCTGTGCACTTGATCCATATAGGTCATTTCTTTTTTCATTGCAGCAACCTCCTTCAGGATAACCACGCCGTAATCGGGATGGCACTTGCCATACCCACGATCAAGCTGACGGGAAGCGCGTAATCGCTGATCCAGCGGATTTTCGTTTTGGCGACAAGCAGCCCCGAGAGACACATGACCAGTGCCGACACCGCCATGACCGCAACGGGAATCAAACCGACAAAGCTGCCCGAGAGAACGGTAGAAACATCACAGAAAACGTAGCCGACAAAGGCGGAAATCATGCCGATAAACATGGAAGCTTGAAAGACATCCGCCCATTTGGCATCCCGCTGCTCGAGGTTGATCATGCCACTCTGGAGTTTTCGGCAGACAACGGGAACCAGCCAAATGCCGACCATAATGCTGATCGTCATAACAGCAGAAATGGTCACATACTGCGAAGCGTTAAGCGCGGGGGCCTGACCGAAGGTCAGTCCCATGGCCGACTCGGCATTGGTCGCCGCGATGGTTTCGTAGGACAGCGATCCGACCACGCTCAGACGCAGCCAAGGCAGGGCAACGCCGAGGTCTTTGGCAAGCGTAATGACGCTGATGACAATAGCAACGGCGGGAGCGATGGTAAAGATTGCCGCCGTCACGGCAATACGGCGAAGCTTAGCCCGGTCCATGCCGAGCGCAACACCCCGCCGCCACGCTTTGACGAGGAAAAACACCGATTGTGCCAGAACAACGGCAACGATGATCCCCGCCAACACAAACAGGATTGGATGGTTGGTATAAAAGGTCATAACTCTGCTCCTTTTCTATTTCTATATTTCTTCGTCCATCGACGATAAAAATCAATGTGGATCGGGAAAGAGAACATCACACACGGTCAGCTTGCCATCGGCAACCGTAAACTGCACATCATACCGTCGATACGGCATACCGTACACCCGTGTGGGATCATCCTGATAGGACGGGCGAGGATCCTCCGCCAACAGTGCGCAGAGTGGGGCGCGGTCGCGTTCATCAATCAGCGCCAGAAGCGGCTCGGGAAAATCAACCTCGAGTGCATAGCTGCGTTTTTCCTCGGCAAAGCCGCCGCGGGCATCGGGATGGCTGTCGGTGAAGGCAAGATAGGGCTTGATATCAAAAATCGGCGTTCCATCGATCAAATCGGCACCGCTGACGTGCAGGACTGTACCCAGATCGGGGGTTTTCTCGATTTTCTCCAGCTTGACCGAGGAAAGACCGATGGCATTGGGACGGTAGGGAGAACGTGTGGCAAAAACGCCCATTTTGGTATTTCCGCCAAGGCGAGGCGGTCGGACGGTTGGTGTCCAGCGTGCACGCTTGGCGGCAGAGAAATGCCAGATCAGCCAAAGGTGAGAATATCCCTCCAGGCCGCGCAGGGCGTCGGGATTGCGGTATTCGGGGACAAAAACAATCCTTCCCTGCAGATCGGGCACAAGGCCGCTCTGGCGTGGAATACCGAACTTTGTCGGGAAATCGGTGTGGATGTGCGCAATGATGTTCATTGTGCAGGTTTCATTGACGGCCATGACGGCTCCTTTCGTAAACTGTACTGCTGTACACAATTATAGCATTTCTTTGCTGTATTTGCAATCTTTTCTTTCTCAAAGCGTGAAATTCCTTTCACCAGCGGGGCATACTATATGACACCACTGCAAGGAGGTACCTATGTGCACTGCGATCAGCTATCATGCGCATGAACATTATTTCGGCCGCACGCTTGATCTTGAATACGGCTATGAAGAAACGGTAACCATTACTCCCCGCCGCCATCCCCTGCCCTTTCGTCTGGCGGGCACCATGGAAACCCATCACGCCATCATCGGCATCGCCACGGTTGATCGGGCAAGCGGTTATCCGCTTTATTATGATGCGGCAAACGAACACGGACTTGCCATCGCCGCCTTGAATTTTCCCGAATATGCCGTATATCTCCCCCCTCATGTGCCCGATCGGGATTGTATCGCCCCCTTTGAAATCATCCCGTGGGTATTGGGGCAATGCACAAGCACCGCTGAAGCCGAAACACTGCTCAAGGACTGTGCGATTGTTGAGATAGCCTTCTCCGACACGCTCCCCCTCACTCCGCTGCACTGGATGATCGCCGACAAGGAGCGTTCCATTGTCCTTGAGCAGACGGCAGACGGGTTGCGTCTGATGGAAAATCCGATTGGCGTGCTGACCAACAGTCCCCCATTTCCCGCGCAGATGGCACATTTTCGCTGTTTTCGCAATTTAAGCAGTGAAACACCGTCTCTTCCGTTCGCACCGGCACTCAATTTGCCGCCGATCAGCCGGGGATTGGGCGCGATGGGGTTACCCGGGGATTGGTCTTCCCCTTCCCGATTTGTCCGCGCCGCATTTGCTCTCGGCAATGCGCCCGTCGAGGAAAATGAATTTGCGGCAATAGAGCAGTTTTTTCATTTGACCGATTCGGTTTCTATTCCCCGCGGATGTGTTCGGGTGGGAGAGCACTTTGTCACCACACGTTACACCTCCTGCTGCAGCACCGCACAGGGAATCTATTATTGGACGACATACGACAATCGTCAGATTCGCTCGGTTGAACTGAAGAAAAGCGATCTGCGGGAGAACAGAACAATCAGCTTTCCCATGCACAGTGCTCGGCAAATCCACCGCTTCAACTGAAAGCAGGCTGACACACAATCGTGCGTCAGCCTGTTTTTCATTTATTGTTTTTCCTGCAGTCGTATCCTCGGCTTGACCGTCGGGGCGTACACATTGCACAATCCCAAACGGGTGTATCGGCAACTATGACAATTCTATCCCCAAATCGGTCGATTATGCGCCAGACCGTGGGAATGCAAAGACGCAGGCAATTCTGCCGGAACCGCCCCCCTCTGAACACTCCGCATATTTTCCTCGAATATGGTAGCAAAACCGTAAAAATGCAGTTTGACACCATTCCTGCCGAAAAGCAAAACCGCTGTAACTTCCATCCTTACACGGGGATGAAAATTGCAGCGGTTTGTTCTTGCCGGTTAATACTTATACAACTTTACAACAATCAAGCCTGCACCAAGAATCAGCACAGATACGACAAGCCATATCCAGTTGGTACTGCTTGAAGCCGCACTGCCCATACTGTTCATATTGAAATTAAAATCACCGCTGGGCATCTGCATATTGCCACTTGCGGGACGATTACTGTTGCCGGATGAATCAGCACCATCTGATGTTTCTGATGAATCTGCGTCACCGAAAGGTGTTGTTTCTGTTCCGTCGGAAGAGCTGCTCGGAATATTACCACTGAAATTGCCCGGCATTTGTGACGGATCAAACCCCTCGGGCATTTCGCCCATATTCGGTATTTCACCACTGAACCAACCTTGCATCTGTGAGGGATCAAAGCCTTCGGGCATCTGTCCGCTGAATCCTCCCGACATCTGGGACGGATCAAAGCCTCCCGGCATTGCGCTGCTCAAAGAAATCACCACGGTATTCGATACGGACGTTTCCTGAACTCGCAAGCTGTCAGTCGTTTCTTCCTCGATCTGAGGCATTGTCTGGAATTCGGAATTTCCAGAACGGTTCTTCTCGGATTCTTTACTGTCGGAAGATTCGCGGTCACCGAAGCTGCCTCTGTCACCCATATCCGGCATACCGCCGCCAAAACCGCCGCCCATGCCGCTCATGGAACCCATGTCAGACAGAGTCAGCCCGGAGGCATCTACATAGCTCATATTGCTGGTGGTTTCACCGTTAGCAAGCTGCATGGAAATGCTTTCAGAACGGAGTGCGCAGTACTGACGCATCGTTTCTACGCCCGTTTCAAATTCTTCGTAGGTAAAGAACGCCGTGGGATCCTTTTCCACATAGGACTTGATTAAGTTATATGCGTTATCTATGATTCCCTGAATATCCACCGTGTTCAAAAACTCGGCAAAGTACTGATGATACAGTTCGGTGTAACTCTCGTCAGACAAAATCCAGTTCCACATGGGACGGTCTTCACCGGCACCGCCGGATACGGGAGCATCAATCGGCGTGTTTACTGTGCTCTGACCGTTACCGCCCTGGAAGGTGCCGTAAGCCAGATTGTAATCCCACGGAATCATCGCCATCTGTCCGTTTTCCTCATACAGATAGTAGTTGTGAATCATGGAACCGGTGTAGCTGTCCCCATTGCAGACATAGTTGTGTACGACGAAGTAGCGAATAACCTGTTCAATGTCTACCACAGATTCAATCTCTTCACCGTTTGACAGTTTGCGAAGAGATTCGATCAAACGGTTCTGATCGTTTTCGGTGATATCGGTTTTTGCATTGTTCCAGATGTTTGAATAGCTGTCGATGCTGTCATCAATATACTGCAGCTTGACATCGGAAGACCCCATACCGAATCCACCCATACCGCCTAAGTTGAATCCGTTTTTTTCACCTTCCCCGAACATGGCTGACAGGTCAAAATCTTGTGGAGCGGAAGAATTGTCCGCTCCTTCCGGTATTTCCCCGCCGAACATGGAGAAAGGATCCAAGCCCTCTCCGAACATCGCGGAAGGATCAAACCCACTCATATCGGGCATGGTTATACCACCGGAGGATCCATCGGATATATCAGACGACGTGTCGCTGTTCATGAAATCATCCATATCAAAATCCTTGCCGTTGCCGCGTCCGCCGCCGAAGCTCAAGCTGTCGGGCTTGTACAGTTCACCGTAATCGGAACCGTAATTTCGTTCAAGGAAGCTGTCCTCCACGCCTTCCACAGCCAGATACAGTCCCCAGTCCTCACCGTTGACGGTGATATACACGAAACTGCACAGTGGAGCCGCTGCGCCGAAC
Organism: Clostridia bacterium; assembly: GCA_017407835.1. Lineage (GTDB taxonomy): Bacteria > Bacillota > Clostridia > Oscillospirales > CAG-272 > SIG693. The sequence continues at coordinate 125,911 of JAFQVV010000026.1, read as the reverse complement.
GCATTCATCATGGTGTAGGTCAAATAGTCCTTCATCATGGTGGAATCCTGTATGAGATTATTCAGACTCAGCTTATCAAGTCCGTGATAAGAAATAGAATTGTCGTACTGGTCGAACTCGATCTTGAAACTGTAACGCTCACTGCCAAGAGAGGAAACCGTAGAGAGCGAGGTGTTTCCTTTTCCTCGGATACCCACGTTTTTGTATGCTTCGCCGTCAATCACAACATTGGCAGCATAATATTCCTCACTCGTTGCGTTAGCGATAAATTCATCCCAATCGTTCATCACAATATCAATGGTGTGAACCCTCGTATTGTCGAACAATCGGTTTTCATATCCCATGGTATGTGCCATGACTTCCAGCCCCAGCGCACCACCATGCATAAAGAGGATGGTAATGACCAGCATCAGCGCCGTGACCGTCCATGCGATCTTGTCAAAATGTTTGCTTGCTGACATCGTCTTACCCCATGTAATCGCCGTTGTAGGAAACAATCACCGCGCTGTTTACCCCGGGCATTTCGGAAAGAATGTTAATAAAGTCAGTATCGTCATCCTTCAGACGAACTTCAATGTTCATTTCAATTGCACCTTTTACTGCAGATTTGCTCTTTACCGTGCAACGGATCACGTTCTTTTTGAGAAATTCTCTTGCCTTGACTTCCACGTCATGATTGTCGCAGTTCAGTACAACCATGTAGGGATGGGTATGGGATTTCTTGTTGACGAAGAACAGAAGAATCAAACCGATGACTACGCTGCTGATAACCGCCAGCGGAATCATACCTGCCGCGAGGATAATGCCTGCGCCGATCGCCCAGAACAGGAACGCAATGTCAAGAGGATCTTTAATCGCGGTACGAAAACGAACGATGGAGAGCGCACCTACCATACCGAGCGACAGTACGACATTAGAGGTCACAGCAAGAATGACAGCGGAGGTAATCATCGTCAGCGCAATCAGCGTGGTGCCAAAGGTAGCAGAATACATCACGCCGCGGTAGGTTTTCTTGTAGATAAGGAAAATGAACAGACCAATCCCGAAGGAGAGAACAAGAGTCAGCAGCATATCGAGCACGCTGATGGAAGATACGTTTTCCAGAAAACTGGACTTAAAGATATCGTTGAAATTCATTGTTTAGGTTACTCCTTTGCTTTACTTATTGTTTCTTAATCATACATACGGCTGGCAGCATATTTGGAAAAAGCAGCGCTGCGTCTGCCATCAAGCTGTACTGCATCGCGGATCACATCGGGGAGAAAATTGTCCCACTTTACTTCGAGAATACAAGGCGAATCCTTGACGGGGACGGTCACACAGGCGGGATTCAGAAAATCCGTACAGCTCATGCCTGTGCGAATTCCATAATCCAACGTGACACGGACATTACCGGGAGCGAATACAAACGGCTCACGCGTATAGTCAACGATGACCGTGGCTTTCAGCCCTTCGTTTCGGATACGGGTATAAAAGCCAAGGATTACTTCGTCGCTGCTACGGGACATCCATTGCACATCCCCATTGGCAATCGCCTGTGCCTGCTGCGGTGTGAGATTGGCAGAGGTTTTGTAGCCGAGTCCGCCATGTTTGAACTTCCGTTCCAGATGAATAATGGATGGATCGTTATTGTACAGACGGATACGGTACTTTTCACGGATATTTACGCCGTCCAGTTTCTCTCTGAGCGCTTTATCGCTAAGATTGTCAAAATACAAACTTCGTATTTCATATTGTCCGTTTACGGCATGGCTGTCCGCCTTCATCACCGATCGAAGCCTTTGCCTCAGGATCAGCATATCTGACTTGCTGATCTCATGTTTTACTTCATGTCTGAATTGCAAAACGGCATTCCTCCTTTCTATGATACCATTATACGCCGCCTACCTATGAGCAACATTAGAAAAACCTTCCCATGTGTGAACGAACACGGGAAGGTTTGTGAACATTTGTTGAAATCTAAAATCTGGCGGTGAAACGAATGCTTTCAGCAGAGGAATATTCCGCCGTCAGCTTTCCGCTGAAGTTCTCGCAGATGGCACGAGCGGCAGACAACCCGATTCCATAGCCCGAAGATTCCTTCTTCTGTGTCCGGGCAGCATCCCCACGGTAAAACCGTTCAAACAGCCGTTCCGGGTCAGGCTCAAGGGACGGATCGCATGTATTTTCTTCGATAATCCGGATGTGCCTGCCATCCCTTACAAGCGACAAACGGATATAGCCGCCATCGGGCGTGTATTTGATCGCATTATCAAGCAGGATTGTCAACATCTGACGGAAGCTGTCCTTATTGGTCTGAATGGCAACATCCGGTTCAATCTGTACATCAAAGCGAAGATTTCGTGTCTGTGCATCTTCTATATAAATAGGAAGCAGCTCGTTTGTGACACCGCTGATATTTACGGTTTCGGTCGGCAGAGGGATTTCCTCGTCCAGTTTGGCAAGGGTCAAGAGATTTGACATCAGTACATTCAGCCGCTTGGTCTGATTGCGAATGTGCACATTGTACTTGTTTTCGCCGTGGATCAGCGCCATGGTGTCGTTGTTGGACTGAATGATCGCAAGGGGCGTTTTCATCTCATGTCCGGCGTTGGTGATGAACTGCTTCTGCTTCTCCATACCAATGAGAACAGGACGGATGACATTTCCAGAAAGCAGGATCACGATAATCAGCAGAATAACCCAACACAGCACCGATATCGCCGTGGATGCAAATAAAACCATGCGGAAGCTCTCGCTTTGTTCTGTGATATCCATAAATAACATGAGCTGTCCTGTTCCCATCTGCTTTACTGCAAATTTGTATCCATCCACTCGACCGGATGTATTTTCTGTTTTCATCACTTTTAAAGCATAGCTTTTTGCAGTTTCCTGATCTATGGCAGATATTTGATCGATATTGACATCCACGATGTTGCCGCTCAGATCGCTACGGACAATGAAAAACCGGGAAGCCCGCATCCTGTCCATATCCAGCGGACGTGAAAAAGGGGGCGGACGGTCAAAATCCATTTTGTTAAAAGCACCGTCAGCATCCACAAGGGTTTCCAGCACCGTGTCGGATTGACGTTCCAGCATCACCCAGTTAAGTCCGTTGATCGCAAGGACGATAAACAACAACAGACAGGTAACTGCCGTCATGGTAAAAATAATAAATCGTCTTTTTAGGATCTTTGTCATGGCTGAAACTCCAATTTATATCCGACATTACGCTTTGAAACGATCTCTACCTTAGCGTTCATGGCAGAAAGCCGCTTGCGCAGATAGGAAATATACAGCCAAACACTGTTAATGTCCGTTTCGGTATTGTAGCCCCATGCTTTTACCAGTAAATCCTCTGTGGACATGAACATTGCGTGATTGAGCATGAGTTGCTCCATCAGACGGTATTCCTGTTTGGGCAGCTGAAAGGACATCTCGCCCACACTGATTTCGCCGGACTGCAGGTTTAATGTCAAATCTCCAAAGTGAATTAAGTCGGGATGAAATTCTTCCCGACGTCTGAGCATGGCACGAATTCTGGCGATCAGTTCTCCCATATCAAAAGGTTTGGGAAGATAATCGTCCGCACCGGTGTCTAAGCCCCGAATACGATCCTCAACCTGTGTTTTGGCGGTCAGCAGAAGCACGGGAGTTCGACATCCGTTTCTCCGGAGGGCGGCAAGCACGTCCAAACCGTCACGCTTCGGCATCATAATATCAAGTATAATCCCATCATATTCGCCCGACATGGCGTAATCGTATGCTTCTGCGCCATCATATACGGCATCAACGATATATTTGTGATAAGTCAGATAATCAACAACGGCTTCGGACAAAGCCGGTTCATCTTCGGCATATAAGAGCTTCATGGTGACCTCCTGAAAGCTGATTATGGTTTATTATAGCACACAAATGTGACCATTTCTTCAACACCGGGTGTAAAGGTACAGAAATACATTATCATTATACAACTTGAACCTTAGACATACATAGGAAAAAGCCACGACCTCTGTTGGCAACAAGCATCGGTCGCAGCTCATTTTTCGTCTAAAGGCTTATACTCTGTAACAGTTCTCAAATAGGTTTCGGAATGCCGTTCAAGATAAGGTCTGCATCCGCCAAAGGAGCATTGTAGATCAGATAGTCAACTCTGACCTTTCGTACATATTACGGGCAACTCGTTTTCCAATGCAATCGCGTCAATCGCAATCATGCTGCCATGGGTGAATTTCAGCTCAAAACAGGCAGTATCCATGTTAAACTCACAAGAAATCAAACCGCCATCCTTAAATCATACAAAAATGCCGGAAAGCATCCAGAATTGCCTTTTCCTTTTCAGCAGGACACACAAGGTCTTTGCTCTTGCCCTCGCCGATGTTGTAATTGTCGCGCTTTGCAAGTCCGCACTTGTCTTTTGTCTGTGCGATATACAGGGCAGATACCTTAAACCCGTATTTCTGCCAGATATACTCTTTGATTTCGGTATAGGTTGCAGTTGTTCTTGTGGTCTTGGGCAGGTCGGCAACATTCACCTCAAAGTGGATATGTTCATCGACCTTTTGCCGACTTAAAAGAACTACCGTTTCCACATGCCCCGTCCGGGGGAACATATCCACGGGGGTTACCGATCCCACGGTATATCCGCGCCGGGCAAGATACGCCGCATCGCGGGCAAGGGTAGCGGGGTCGCAGGAAACATAGACAATGCGGGGAACATCAAGAGAAGCAAGATACTCAAGCAGCTCGGGGGTACTTCCCTTGCGGGGCGGATCGAGGATGACAACATCGGGGGAAAATTTGCCCCGCTCGGCAAAAACGGGAGCGAGCAAGCCCTCGGTGCTCGACGCATCACCGCAGAAGAAGGATGCATTGCCAATCCCATTGCGCGCTGCATTCTCACGCGCACATACAACGGCATCGGGGACAATTTCAATACCGATAACCTCGTGCACAGCGTCTGCCATGCTCAGGCCGATGGTTCCCGTGCCGCAGTAGAGATCGAGCAGAGTTTCCTCTCCCTTGAGGTTTGCTTTCTCACGTGCGATACGGTAAAGCAGCTCGGCGCCATCATGATTGACCTGATAAAAAGCAGCGGGACGAATAGCAAACCGCAGGCCGCACAGGGTGTCTTCAAGCCAATCTCTTCCCCACACAACAGTATATTTCTCGCCGAGGATCAAATTCGTATTGGCGGTATTGTGGTTGAGCAGAACGCCGACAATGTTCGGGAAGCGCTGCGTAAGCAGATCGGCCAGCTGCCCAACGTGGGGCAGCTGTTTTCCGTTGATAACCAGGGTAACCAAAATCTCCCCCGTTCCCTCTCCCATGCGCAGATAAAGATGGCGAAGCAAGCCGTCACCGCTTGTTTCATCATACGCGGATATGCCCATTTGCCGTGCAAAATCGCGGACGGCGATGGCAATCTCACCGAACACGGCAGGCTGGAGGGGACAATGCTCGGCGGGGACAAGGCGATGGGAACGGGCAGCATAAAAACCAAGCTCCGGACCGTCGGGACCGGGGGCAATGGGATACTGCGCCTTGTTGCGATAGCCGCTGATTCTGTCGACGCTGCGGACGGGTTCAACCACGACATCGCGCAGCCCCGCCTTGCGGAAGGCATGTTCGACGTCATTTCGCTTGAGTTCCAGCTCATGTGCGTAATCAATGGCACGGTACGCACAACCGCCGCAGGAAAGGGGCGCGGTACAGGCATCGGTAACACGATGGGGGGACGGTGAGACAATCTCCTCAATGCGCGCAACACAATAGTCGCGGTTGCACTTGATGACGCGGACGATCAGACTGTCCCCCGTCACGCCGCCGCGAACAAAGGTAACCATGCCGTCAATTTCCCCCACGCCGTTGCCGAGATTATTGACCGCGCGCACGGTCATGGGATAGCAGGCATTTTTTTGCAGTACGGAATTTGTTTTTTTCATATTAAGCTCCTTTCATTCGGGCAAGAGCGATATTCTTCATCTTCAAATCAATACATTTTACCATATTTCGGCGTGTGTTGTAAAGACAAAGTCCGAAAATTACGTTTTTTCGATTTCATCCCAATTTGGCGCAGAATAAAATTGACTTTTTTCAAAAAGAATGCCGTTTTTTCTTGTCACAGCGTCTTTTTTGTGCTATAATATAATATAGGTGTTTTTTTGCCCAAGCAAAAAAACAGGACTTCATCATTATTTTATTTACCGAGGAATATGTTATGAAATACCTGATCGTGATTCCCGACGGCATGGCCGACGAAAAGATCGACGCACTTGGGGGACGCACCCCCATGGAAGCCGCCCGCAAGCCTGCCATTGATGCGCTTGCCCGCGAAGCTGTGGTTGGCACGGTTTCCAATGTGCCCTCTGATATGGTGCCCGAAAGTGACACCGCCAACCTCGCCATTCTCTCTTACGATCCCAAGATTTACTCCAAAGGCCGCTCGCCGCTGGAGGCAGTCAGCATGGGTTTGGAGATGGCGGAAGATGACACGGCATACCGCACCAATGTTGTCACCCTCTCGGAAGACGGTGCATACGAAGATAAAATTATGCTCGATCACAGTGCAGACGAGATCACGACAGAGGAAGCACATGAACTGATTCTCGCGCTCGACCGCGAATTCGGCAGTGACATTCGCCGTTTCCATACCGGTGTCAGTTATCGCCACTGCATGCTCCTGCGGGGCGGCAACGATACCTATCCTTTCATGCGCCCGCACGATATCATCGGACAGCGGATCGGCGATCATCTCCCCCGCGTGGAAAACGGCGGCGGCGAATTTCTTGCCATGATGCGTGACTCCTTTGCCCTGCTCAATCACCATCCGATCAATGAGGCACGCCGTGCACGCGGACTCAAGCCCGCAAACTCAGCTTGGTTCTGGAGCCCCGGCCGCAAGCCGCAGCTTCCCTCCTTTGCAAAGAAATGGGGTTTGAAGGGTACTGTCATCTCTGCGGTCGATCTGATCAAAGGCATCGGTCTTTGCGCCGAGATGGAATCGATTGATGTGGAAGGTGCAACGGGCAACGTACATACCAACTACGCGGGCAAGGCAGCGGCCGCCATCGACTCATTTGCACGCGGACAGGATCTGGTGTATGTACACGTTGAAGCGCCCGATGAATGCGGTCACCGCGCCGAGATCGAAAACAAGGTTCGCTCAATCGAGCTGATCGACAGCCAAATTGTCGCTCCCGTTACCGATGCGCTCCGCCGCACAGGCGAGCCCTTCCGTGTGATGATTCTGCCCGATCATCCCACACCGATTCGTATCCGTACACATTCGATTGATCCTGTTCCCTATCTGATCTATGACAGCACCACCCCCGTCAGCGGTGTTGACTGCTTCACCGAAGCCTCAGCTGCCGCATGCAAAAATTATCTGGCATCGGGATGTGAACTGATGGGCCATTTCATCGTACAATAAACGCCAAAGAAAAGAGGAATCGTCATGGACGAACAACAACGCCCAAGCTTCAGTATTGAGCCACCCAAGCAATCCCTCGCGGCTCTGCTCTACGACTATTTGGAAATTTTTATTTATTCTGCAATTATCGTCCTGTTAATCTTCACCTTTTTCATTCGGTTAACCAATGTTGTCGGCCCGTCGATGGAGGACACACTGCTCGAGAATGAAAAGCTGCTCATTTCCAACCTTTTCTATGAACCCGAACAGGGCGACATTGTTGTCTTCCACGAACTCGGCTATTATAACGAACCGATTGTTAAACGCATCATTGCCACCGAAGGTCAGGTGGTTGACATTGATTTTGACACATGGACAGTCACAGTTGACGGGGTGGTGGTTGAAGAAGATTATCGAAAACTAACCGCAGGCACTCAGCTGACCTCCGATTACACCTATCCGATGACCGTGCCCGAAAACTGTCTCTTTGTCATGGGAGACAACCGCAACATGTCGGCTGACAGCCGCTCTTCCCTGATCGGATTTGTCGACTGCCGTCAACTGCTGGGCCGCGTAATCTGCCGCCTTACCCCCATCGACCGGTTCGGTGCGGTGGATTGATCCAAACAGGAGTACAACAATGCCCTCTCAAATTATTCAATGGTTTCCCGGCCACATGGCAAAAACAAGACGCCTGATTACCGAAAATCTTGCGGATGTTGATCTGGTCCTGGAACTGCTTGATGCACGTATTCCCGCCTCCTCACGCAATCCCGAGATTGAGCGGTTGTGTGCGAATAAGCCAACCATTACCTTGCTCAACAAAGCCTCGCTTGCCGATCCGTCGGCATCTTCCGCATGGGTTTCGTACTATCGCAATGCAACCACCCGTGCCCTGCTCTGTGACTGCATCACGGGGGATGGGTTGGGACAGATCATGCCCGCCGTGCGCGAGCTGCTCGCCGAAAAGCTGGAACGCTACGCGCAAAAGGGGATGCAGGGCAGACGGCTGAAGGCCATGGTAGTGGGTATTCCCAACGTCGGCAAATCCTCGCTGATCAACCGTCTGGCGGGGCGCAGCCGCGCAAAGGTTGAAAACCGCCCCGGTGTCACCCGCGACAAGCAATGGGTGACGACAACCATCGGGCTTGATCTGCTCGATATGCCGGGTGTGCTCTGGCCGAAATTTGACGATCAGCTCACGGGTGAGAATCTGGCACTGACCGGTGCGATCAAGGATGATATTCTTGACATTGAGACGCTGGGCGTTCTGCTTTGCCGCCGTCTGCGCGCACTTTATCCTGACCTGCTCTGCGCACGTTACAAGCTCACACAGACAGATCTCCAAACCTGCCCCGACGATGCAGAGCTTTTTCTGCTAATCGGCCGCAAGCGCGGCTTCCTTATCTCGGGCGGTGAGATTGATACCGAACGCACTGCCAACATGCTGCTGGATGAATTCCGGGCGGCAAAAATCGGGCGCATCACCCTCGACCGTCCCACGCGAAAGGAAGGCTGATCATGCTTGATGCCACACTCTGCACCCAACTGCACGATCGGGGCTTTGCACACATTTGCGGCGTGGATGAGGCGGGACGAGGACCACTCTGCGGTCCTGTGGTTGCCGCAGCGGTCATTCTGCCCGACGGATGGATCCCCGAAGGACTTAACGATTCAAAAAAGCTGACCGAACGCAAGCGTGAGAAGCTGTACGATGAAATCATCGGCGGTGCGCTGGCTTGGGGCATTGCCGAGGCGAGTGTGGAAGAAATCGACTCGCTCAACATTCTTGAAGCAACGCTGCTTGCCATGCGTCGCGCAATTGCGATGCTTGATCCCGCGCCCGATTTTGCCCTGATCGACGGGAATATCGACCGCGACTTCCCGATTCCCGCACGCGCGGTGATCGGCGGTGACGCGCAGATCCCTGCCATCGCGGCGGCATCGATTCTGGCCAAGGTAACACGGGACAGGATGTGCATTGCGTTGGATGCCGCCTATCCCGAGTACGGCATTGCCAAGCACAAGGGCTACGGTACAAAGGCACATATGGACGCACTGCGTACATTCGGGCCGACGCCCATCCATCGCAAACAGTTCATCCGTTTCCTTGACCGCGAGGAGAAGCGATGAGCACGACGCGCGAGATCGGCGCCTTGGGAGAAGCCCTTGCCGCAGCCTATCTGCGTGAGCAAGGTTACACCGTCATTGAACAAAATTATTACGCCGCACACAACGAGATCGATCTGATTGCGCGAAAAGAGCCCTATCTTTGCTTCATCGAAGTCAAGACAAGGCGGGTCACCGAGGCGGCACGCTATGGCCGTCCCGCGGCGGCGGTCAGCTACGCCAAACAAAAGCGGCTGATCGCGGCGGCGGAGCAATATCTGCGCAAGCATCCCGCACAGGGGCAGCCACGGCTGGACGTGATCGAGGTTTATTTGCCCGATGGGATTCCGCATCCCGAGCGGGCAGAGCGCATCATCCATATGCCCGGCGCATTCTACCGACGCTAATTGGTCAAACCATTTCCTGCAAGGAAGGAAACGCCATGACTTTATTTGATCTGCATTGCGACACTCCCCTCGAGCTTTATCGGCGGCAGGAATCGCTGGTAAACGGGAACTGCCATATCTCCCTCGACCGTGCACAGATATACGCGCCCTACGGCCAGATTATGGCGGTCTGGAGCGACAAAGCCCTCGACGATGACACCGCCTACCGGCAGTATCACCGCATTTCCGATGCGCTTCTCCGTCAAATTGACGCCGAACGAAGCCGCGTGATGATCTGCCGTACGGCAAATGATCTGCACGCGGCATGGGAAAACGAAAAAACAGCAATCTTTCTCGCAGTGGAAGATGCGCGTCTGCTCGGCGGCGAGATTGACCGTCTGCCCGTGCTTCATGCCCGCGGCGTTCGTTTTCTCACGCTCACATGGGGCGGCGCATCCTGCATTGGCGGCGCTCACGATACCGATTGCGGGCTGACCGCGTTCGGCCGCGAGGTTGTCGAGCAATGCTTTGCCACCGGAATTATTCCCGATCTCTCCCATGCATCGGATGCAACCTTTGACGATGTGATCGTCATAGCACAGCACCAAAACAAACCTGTCATTGCCACCCATTCCAATGCGCGTGCGGTTTGTCCGCATCGCCGCAATTTGACCGATGCGCAATTCTGCGCGATTCGCGATCTGGGCGGCATCGTCGGCATCAGCCTCTGTCCGCCGCATTTGCATGAAAATGGGGACATGGCTTCTGTTGAAGATGTTGTGCAGCACATTGAGCACTATCTTGATCTCGGCGGTGCGCACACTGTGGCGCTGGGGGCCGATTTGGACGGCACTTCCCTGCCAAACGGCTTCGGCGGTATCGAAGATATCGCAAAGATCGCCGATGCGCTTGCACAGCGCGGACACAGTGATGACAGCATTGCGCAAATTTTCTCGGGCAATGTCATTCGTTTTCTTGAAAACAATCTTCATGCATAAACAATCAACTTGATCAACAAAATAAAAAATTCTATAAAAAAAGAAGGTATCTCCATGAAATTCCACAGCACACGAGACGCGTCTAAGGTCGCCTACGACTCCGCCGTTGTCATCAAGCAGGGGCTGGCTGCAGACGGCGGTCTGTTTGTCCCCGACTCCATTCCTACACTCACTGCCGAAGAAATTGAATCCCTGCGCGGCGCGGATTACGCCACACGCGCAGCCGTCATCCTCGGCAAGTATCTGACCGACTACACCCACGAGGAACTGCTCGAGGACTGTCGTGCCGCTTATGCCGACACATCCTTCGTCGGCGGGGCCGCACCTCTCGTTGCGATTGATGATACGGTCAATTCGCTTGAACTCTGGCACGGTCCCACGGCTGCCTTCAAGGATATGGCACTGCAGATCATGCCCCGCCTGCTCTCCCGCGCGCTGGTCAAGACCAATGAAAAGCGTACGGCGCTGATTTTGGTTGCCACCTCCGGTGACACGGGCAAGGCTGCCCTTGAGGGATACCGCGATATTCCGGGCGTGCAGATGCTGGTCTTCTACCCCGTTGACGGTGTCAGCCGCGTGCAAAAGCTGCAGATGGCAACCCAGCTGGGCGAGAATGTCGATGTCTGCGCCATTCACGGCAACTTTGACGATGCCCAGAACGGTGTCAAGCGCATTTTCGCCGACAGCGATGCGGCAGCCAAGCTGAATGAACAAGGCTACTTCCTCTCGAGTGCAAACTCGATCAACTGGGGGCGTCTCGCGCCCCAGATCGCCTATTATGTATCGGCATGGCTTGACCTGCTCAACGCAGGCAAGTGCAAGCCCGGGGAGACCTTCAATGTTTGCGTTCCGACAGGTAATTTCGGCAACATTTTTGCCGCTTATCTGGCCAAGCGCATGGGTGTGCCGATCGGCCGTCTGATCTGCGCTTCCAACAAAAACAATATTCTTACCGACTTCCTTGCTACCGGCACCTATGACCGCAACCGCGCCTTCTATACGACCACCTCTCCCTCGATGGATATTCTCATTTCCAGCAACCTCGAGCGTCTGCTCTACTTCACGGCAGGCAGTGATGCAACCGCCGCCTACATGAAGTCGCTGGGAGAGACGGGGGCATACACCGTTTCCACCGAAGTCAAGGCTGCCATTGATGCTGACTTCTGCGGCTATTTTGCCGACGAAGAGAAGACCGCCGATGTCATTCGCCGCACATGGGAGGACAGACATTATCTCTGCGACACCCACACGGCAGTCGGTCTTGCCTGCGCCGAGCAGTACATCGCCGAAACCGGCGACCGTCGTCCCATGGTGCTTGCTTCCACTGCAAGCCCCTATAAGTTTGCCGCCGACGTACTCCGTGCGCTGGGAGGAGAAGTGCCCGCCGATGAGCTGGATGCGCTGGATGCACTCACCGCGATGACCGGTGTGGATATCCCCTACCCGCTGTGCGGCTTGGCTCAGCGCAAAGTCCGCTTTACCGAGGTCTGCAATCCTGCAGATATGCTCAACGTCGCTTACAACAAGTTGAAATAAGCGAATCGGGGTGCCGCGCAAAACAGCGCGGCACCCCGATCGGAACAAATCTTGGTTGGTCATTACTCTGCCTTGGGCTTGAAGGTCACACAAGCGGTATCACCACTGCTTGCCGCATGGGTGGGACCGACAGAAATCTGACCGGCGGTGCAGAAATGCTGACCGTCATGATAGGTGCAATTTCTGACATCACAGCTGATACCCTGAATGTGCTTGGGTTCGCCGCAGCCGCAGTCACGCTTCTCAAAATCGGACATGGAATTCATCTCCTTTCTTTTTGGCGTGCCTTTAGTTTGCGCAGTCTGCCCTATACTTATACCGCGTACTGCCTGCTCAAAAAATTCATGCAAGGAGGCATTTCATGTCCCTTTATGTACTTGCCGACCTGCATCTGTCGGGAACGGTAAACAAATCGATGGAAGTGTTCGGGCCGCGCTGGAGCGGATATACCGAAAAAATCCGCAAAAATTGGTCGGCGATCATCGAGCCTGAGGATGTGGTCATCATTCCGGGAGACATTTCCTGGGGAATGACGCTGGAGGAAGCGGAGACCGACCTGCGCTTCATCGATTCCCTGCCGGGGACAAAGCTGCTCGGCAAAGGGAATCACGATTTCTGGTGGTCAACGATGAACAAAATGACTGCCTTTTTCGCCGACCGGGGATTGGAAAGCCTTCATATTCTCTATAATAATGCCTACCGTCTCGATGACTGCATCGTCTGCGGCACCCGAGGGTGGTTCAACGATGAAAAGCAGCAGTCGACTGCCTTCCCCACCGATTATGCCAAAATCGTCAACCGAGAGGTCATGCGGCTTTCCATGAGTTTGGATGCCGCGCAGCGGCTGAAAGAGGAAACACCCGATTTGCCGGTCCTTGTCTTTCTGCATTTTCCGCCCGTGTGGGGGAACTTTGTCTGCCGTGAGATCGTTGATTTGCTGCACACTCACAATATCCGAAAATGCTACTTCGGGCATATCCACGGCGCATACAATCTGCCGCGATGTCAATCCTTTGAAGGAATCGATATGGTTTTGACCTCTGCCGATTTTCTTCAGTTTGTCCCTATGCCGATTTTTCCCGGTTCTGATTGATCGATATGGAAGCAAATGCCGAAAAAATTCGCATTATCTCTTGACAAGATTTTAATTGTGTTATACAATATACTTTGTATGTGAAAAATATCCTAATCTACTTGGAGGACGTTATCATGAGCTTGAACAAAGCAGAAAAGCTGGAAAACAACCGTTTTGAGATGGAGTTTTCCGTTGACCACGATACTTTTGAGGCAGCTGTAAACAAGGTTTACCGCAAGAGTGTCAAAAACATCAATGTGCCCGGTTTCCGCAAGGGCAAGGCCCCCCGTTCCATCATCGAAAAGATGTACGGCAGCGGCGTTTTCTACGAAGATGCTGTCAATGAAGTTCTGCCCGAAGCATATACTGCTGCTGTTAAGGAAGCTGCACTTGAAGTTGTTGGCCAGCCCGAATTTGACATTGTTTCCATCGACGAGAACGGTCTGGTACTCAAGGCTGAAGGCTATGTTAAGCCCGAGGCAAAGATTGAAGGCTACTGCGGCATTGAGGTTTCCCGTACTGTTGTTCCCGTCACCGATGAAGAAGTTGACCGTGAAATCAACACCGTTCGTGAGCGCAATGCCCGCGAGCTGGAGATCACCGATCGCGCAGCAGAGATGGGTGACACCGTCACCATCGACTTCGACGGCTATGTTGACGATGTCGCATTCGACGGCGGCAAGGCTGAGGGGCATAAGCTGAAGCTGGGCTCCGGTCAGTTCATCCCCGGCTTTGAGGATCAGATCGTTGGCAAAAACATCGGTGATGCATTTGATGTTAATGTAACCTTCCCCGAGGAATATCATGCAGCAGAACTTGCCGGCAAGCCCGCTGTATTCAAGTGTGTACTCCACGCCATCACGGCAACCGAGATGCCCGAGCTTGATGATGAGTTTGCAAAGGACGTTTCGGAATTTGACACCTTAGATGAATATAAAGCCGATGTTCGGGCAAAAATCCAGACGAGACATGACAAAACTGCTGAGGCCGAGGTTGAGGAGCAGCTGATTGAGGCGCTGATCGAAAAGCTTGAGGCTGACATTCCCGAGCCGATGTATGTGGCTGAGACCGAAAACTTTGTCCGTGACTATGATAACCGTCTGCGTATGCAGGGCCTGGATCTCAAGACTTACTTCCAGTACACCGGCATGACGCTCGATTCTCTGCGCGAGCAAATGCGTCCGCAGGCTGAGCGTCAGGTAAAGACTCGCCTGGCACTTGAGGCAATTGTCGCAGCCGAGGGCATCGTTGCTACCGAGGCTGAGATCGAAGAAGAGTTCAACAACATCGCAACGGCTTACAATATGCCCATTGATGATGTGAAATCCAACATCGACAGCGAGATGATCGCCGCCGATATGCAGGTGAAGAAGGCAATGGATCTGGTTAAGGAGAAGGCCGTCATCACCGACAAGCAGCCTGAGGCTGAAGAGAAGGCCGAAGCTTAAATTTTAACCGAAACAGGAGGTTTTTCCATGGCATTGGTACCAATGGTCGTTGAACAATCCAGCCGAGGTGAGCGCTCGTTTGATATTTATTCCCGTCTGCTCAAAGACCGCATCGTCTTCCTCGCCGATGAAGTCAACGACACAACCGCCTCCCTGGTTGTCGCCCAGATGCTTTTCCTTGAAGCAGAAGATCCCGACAAAGACATCAATTTCTACATTAACAGTCCCGGCGGTTCCATCACTGCAGGCATGGCAATCTACGACACGATGAATTACATCAAGTGCGATGTATCGACCACCTGCATCGGCATGGCCGCCAGTATGGGAGCCTTTCTGCTCTCGGCAGGTGCGAAGGGCAAACGCTTTGCTCTGCCCAATAGCGAAATTATGATCCATCAGCCGCTCGGCGGCACGCGCGGTCAGGCAACCGACATCAAGATTCACACCGACCACATTCTGCGCATTCGCGACAACCTCAACCGCATTCTCGCCGAGAACACCGGTCGTCCGCTGGAAGAGATTGAGCGAGACACCGAGCGCGACAACTTTATGACGGCAGAACAGGCGCAGGCATACGGTCTGGTTGACCGTGTGGTTGCCCGTCGGGCATAAATTCAGCGAAAGGTAAAACACCATGCCCACTAACACAAACACGCCCAACAGACCTATCGCACATTGCTCCTTCTGCGGCCGCAGTGAGCATGAGGTGATGTTCCTCATTCCCTCCCCCACCGGGCTGTATATCTGCGATCAATGTGTTGAGGCCTGTGAGCAGCTGATTTATGAGCACACCGAGCATTCTGCATGCGACAGTTCGCTCTCCCTGGCAACGCTGCCCAAGCCTGCTCAGATCAAAGCAACACTTGACGAATATGTCATCGGGCAGAATGAAGCCAAGATGGCTCTCTCGGTTGCGGTCTACAATCACTACAAGCGCATTCTGCACAAGGCAGAACGCCACGATGACGATGTGGAACTGCAGAAAAGCAATGTTCTGCTGATCGGTCCGACGGGTGTCGGCAAGACTTATCTTGCCCAAACGCTGGCCAAAACGCTGAAGGTTCCCTTTGCCATCGCCGATGCGACAACGCTGACCGAGGCCGGATATGTCGGTGAGGATGTGGAAAACATCTTGCTCCGTCTCATTCAAGCAGCCGACTATGACATCGAGCTGGCGGAACGCGGGATCATCTACATCGATGAACTGGACAAAATCGCGCGCAAGAGCGAAAACCGCTCCATTACCCGCGATGTTTCGGGCGAGGGTGTTCAGCAGGCTTTGCTGAAAATTCTTGAAGGCACCGTCTCCAATGTTCCCCCTCAGGGCGGACGGAAGCACCCCAATCAGGAGTTTATTCAGATCAACACTGAAAATATCCTCTTTATTTGCGGCGGTGCATTTGAGCAGCTCGACAAGATTATCGAAAAGCGTCAGGGCAATCAGTCGATCGGCTTCGGCAGTGAAATCATGAAAAAGTCCGAACGCTCGGCACGGGGCATTTTCCGTGATGTTGTGCCCCACGATATCGTCAAGTACGGCTTGATTCCCGAGCTTGTGGGACGTATTCCCGTGATTGTTTCGCTGACCGAGCTTGACCGTGACGCACTTGTGCGTATTCTCAGTGAACCGAAAAATTCCCTGCTCCGTCAGTATATGAAGCTCTTTGAAATGGACGGCGTTAACCTCACGTTCGAGGAAGAGGCGCTCAATGCCATCGCCGACCACGCGCTTGAGCGCAACACCGGCGCACGCGGTCTTCGTTCCATCATGGAGAGCCTCATGCAGGAGATCATGTATGAGATCCCCTCCCGCGACGATGTGGAAACGGTTGTGATTACCGAGGCATCGGTCAAAGGAGAAGAAAAACCCAAGCTTATTCTCAAATCGGAAGCGCTTCCCCAGCCGGACACGGCGGGTGAGCTTCCCTCCGCATAAAAAAGATGCTGTGCAGCATGCACAGCATCTTTTTTGTTCGCTTATTTATGATTGAGCACAGTCGTTGATTCCGCGGTAGTCGGCAGGATGGAAACAAAGGTTTTTCCGGGTGCCATATTCAGCGGCTCCCCTGTGGAAGTGGTCAGCTGGATAACCGAATCACGAGTGTCCTTCTTCCATGTGATCGAAACGGCCTTGCCGCCGCTGATATAATACCCCTTCCCGCTTCCCGTTGTGGTAACGGCAAGACGACCGCTGGTATCCCCCGGAATGGCCTTAACTGTGTGATAAATCAACAGCACATTGGTAAAATTGAGCTGCTGATTGGTTGCACCGTCAACATGAGCAACGTCGCCGAATTGGAAACGATAGTAGGTATTGCTCGCCTCACTGTAAATCATCTGTACAACCTGCGATGCGGAATAAGTCAGGATGAGATGCTTTGCCTCAACTCCATCTGCGGCAGAATTGGTTTCTGCATCAAAAATGAAAGGTGAGGTAAAATCGCTCTTAAGCGTTGTGCGGTAGCCTTTGAAAGAAATTCCCGAAACAATACCGCTTCCGCTGGTCATCAAGCTATGCTCATAGCCCATACTGTTGATTCGGCTCTGATCGCGATAAAAGGTATTGGGCGTGTACATATTGACACCGCAGAGGAAGTTGATTTCACGGCTGTAAAGTTCACTGTAAGCCTGCGGACTGCCCCCCGCACAGACATAGATCGCATCATGATTTTGCGCAAAGTCGATATAATAATCGCGGGAAGAGCGAACCGAACCGAGCGTCTCAAGCGATGAATAATCCGAGAAAACGCCCATCAGTCGGGTAATTCCACCCTCCACCAGACATTCATAGAGGATATCCGCCTGACCGATGCCGATCTGCGGATTGGCAATGCGCAGATTATTGAGCATCACGGCAACGGGACGCTGCGCAGAGGAATCGATGGCCGAGGGGAGACCGGTAAGCGGATTGACATACGGCAGTTCCACGGCAACCGGCTCGGTTTCGGGCGGAGCAGTTGTCTCGGGTGCAGCTGTTGTCTCGGGTACAGCTGTGGTTTGCGGGGCGGCCGTCGTTGTCGGCACCGCAGTCACAGGTGTGTCGGTTGTCCCGGGATCGGTCGAGGTATCGGCAGGGCCTGTTGCGTCACTGCAGGCGACCATACCGGTCATCAGCATCATTAGTACAAGGGTAAGCGAAATAAGACGTTTCACGGTAATTTACGCGCGTGCCAAAACACACGCTGTTCTCCTTTATATTTGGTTTTTTCGATGCCTCGGTTCAGGATTTCAGCGCACGTTCCAGCCAAACCAGACCAATGTCAAATGCATCGTAAAGCCCGACCTTCTGACCTTGTTTGTAGATCTGATGTGTCCCGTCAGTGGAAAGCACCTGGATAAAGATTACATCAGGCACCTCAATATCTCCCGCCTTTTTGTAGGACATAATCTCAAGCATCAGCACATATTTTTCGGTCATGTCACCGTAGCAGATGGTATTGCCTTCTCTGACCAACGGTTTTCCCTTGTATTCCAAATACTTACCTTTGACAGTTGTCTTCTGATTTGTCTCAGTCATGTATTGTTCCTCCTTAAATTATCATAATGGAAAATCTCCACCTATGTATTTTACCACATTCTTGCATCAAAGTCAATCGCCTTTTCCAAATTGCACGAAAAACATCCCGACATTTTTCTTGTTTTCGGCATTTTATTGGACGATAAATGGGGCGCATTTGACAAATTCTCCTGCCGCGGCGGGAGTTGGCATTGCCAAAGTATACAAAGCCGCGGCTCGTTTGTACAATTCTGCCTGTCGTTGGGAGAGAGACGTGGGAATATCGGCAGGTTTGGTTACAATCGGCAGTGTATCAGCACGGCGAAGATCATGCAGCAGAGCAAGTCCGCGGCGGGATGCGGCAAGCAAAAGTGTCCATGCAGGTTCTGCCGAAAGATCGGCATCGGTGGCACCAAGCATCCCCTGCAAAATTGCGCGACGAAGGCGGGTATTGGTGAAATGCTT
Source organism: Clostridia bacterium (assembly GCA_017407835.1). Lineage (GTDB taxonomy): Bacteria > Bacillota > Clostridia > Oscillospirales > CAG-272 > SIG693. Next base: position 107,008 of record JAFQVV010000026.1, on the reverse strand, counting down.
TGCCGCCGCGTGGCCGAGCAATTCATCCAGATTGGTCGAAGCCTGCGCCGCCGCACACAAACGATACGCCAAACCGCCGCCCAGCGATGCGCAATTTTCCAATTGCGCAGGATCTGCCAAGCGGTAGAATGCCAGAATCGCCGATTCAAGACGACTGCCCCAAACAGGTGCTCTCCCCGCATCGATTGCACGGTGCAAAACATCAATGGAAGCGGGAGGAAGATAGGAGGTAAGCGCGTCAAGTGCGGCCGACCCACTATGCTGCAGCGCGGCTCGAACGGCTGTTGCCGACGGATTTCGGGCATCAAGCTGGGTATCGTGATATGCGCTCCCTCGACGTTCCATCGGGAGAGGAAGGATTGCAGATCCTCTGCGTCGGAGCGCAAGACAGTACTGAACGGCCAGCAAATTGTTCGGCGTGGAGAGCATCCCTTCATCGTCGCCGTAAATTTCCCGATAAAGGCGTTCGGCGCGTGCTGCCGCACCTTCGGCGGGATCTTCCGGACGAGATAACAGTTTATTCCTCAATTGCGGTGCGTCAAGACGCTCTGCCACACGCATGGGAGCGGAAATATCTGCCGTCTCACAGCCAAACGCAAGTGCATCTACGCATCCAAGGCGGTCGGCAATCGATACACCGCCCCATGCAAAAAACTCCGCACTGCCCGATGCCCATGGCTGGGGCAGCTCCAGCACCAGGTCAGCCCCCCCGCCAATCGCCGCTTCGGCGCGATCATAGGGGGGAAGAATGGCGGGCTCCCCACGCTGGGTGAAGCACCCGCTCATAATGCAAAGCAGGGCTGCATCGGGATAGGCGGCACGCAGCCGGGCAAGCTGCTCGGCATGACCGTTATGAAATGGATTATATTCGCAGATAATTGCGATCGTCTTCATTTTTTCGCCTCTGTTTTTCAAAATTTCCGCTTTTTTTGTAAAAAGATATTGTATTCAACGCCGATTTGGTGTATAATACCAATGTATGTTTTATTTTAACGGAGGATTAGCTACATATGAACGTACTTGTTGTCAATGCGGGCTCCAGCTCGCTCAAGTATCAATTTTTTGATACCACCACCGGTTCTGTTGTTGCAAAGGGTAACTGCGAGCGCATCGGTCTCGATGGTAAGATCACCCACAAACAGCTCCAGAGCGGCAAAACCTACACCGCTGAGATTCCCATGCCCAACCATGCGGTTGCAACCCGCATCGTCGTCGATGCCCTGACCAACCCCGAGTACGGCTGTGTCAAGAGCATGGATGAAATCGAGGCTGTCGGTCACCGCGTCGTCCACGGCGGTCCCTACTTCTTCGAGTCTGTTCTCGTTACCCCCGAGGTCATCGAGAAGCTTGAGCTCTGCCGCGATCTGGCGCCCCTGCACACCGGTCCTCACCTCATGGGTATCGCCGGCTGCACCGAGGTTATGCCCAATGTGCCTCAGGTTCTGGTCTTCGACACCGCGTTCCACCAGACCATGCCTGCTGAGGCTTACTACTACCCCATCCCCTACGAGATGTATGAGAAGTACAAGATCCGCCGCTACGGTGCACACGGCACCTCCCACCGCTATGTTGCCGGTGAGATGATCAAGCTGCTGGGCAAGCCTGCCGAGGAGACCAAGATCATCACCTGCCATCTGGGCAACGGCTCTTCCATCTCTGCCGTTAAGGGCGGCAAGGTCATCGATACCAGTATGGGTCTGACTCCCCTGGACGGCGTGATCATGGGTACCCGCTGCGGTGCCATTGACCCCGCTATCGTTACCTTCATCATGGAGAAGGAAGGCTTCACCCCCGCACAGATGAGCGACTTCATGAACAAGAAGTGCGGCTTCCTGGGGGTTTCGGGCATCTCCTCCGACTGCCGCGACATTGAAAATGCAATTGCAGAGGGCAACGAGCGTGCCGCTCTTGCACTCAACATTCTCAACTACCAGATTAAGAAGTTCATCGGCTCCTACACCGCGGCTATGGGCGGTCTGGATGCTATTGTCTTCACCGCAGGCATCGGCGAGAACACTTCCCTGGTTCGCGCAGGTGCGCTGGAAGGTCTGGACTTCCTCGGCATCGAGATCGACCGTGAGCTCAACAACTCGGTTCGCGGCAAGCTGACCAAGCTGTCCACCGATAACTCCAAGGTTCAGGTTTGGCTGATCCCCACCAACGAGGAGCTGGTCATCGCCTCCGATACCGAGGCTATCGTCAAGGCACTGGGCAAATAAGTCTCCCCCTTCGCGGCAGCTGATTTTCAGCAGCCGCTTTTCTTTACCAGGGGATACGGCTTCCCCGCACCTCGGCGGCGGCATAGTCTGCCCGCAGAGCGGCATTAAACTCGGCAAGCATCTCCGAATTAAGCACCGTCCCGGCATAGCCGAAAAGCAGGCGGTAAGCATCGGGCTGAGAGATGCGGGAGATGGGCCGTCCATCTTCATGCTCGATATGGTCAAGCAGTCCTTCCCAGCGAGAAAATGGAGAGCAGTCGGGGGAGATCAGCACATCAAGGGCGCGAGAGAAGCGACCACTGTCCCGATAGCGTTCAAGCAGATCGGCAATTCCATCCAGACGGCGAAGCTCATCATAGGAGATCCAGTTATTTGAGAGCACGGCATACGGAGGACGTTTCGTGCAGGTATATCCATATTCCTCCGCCTGACTGCGCAGCTGCGTTCCGTGCAGAAGTTTAAGATGCCCAAGCTGCAGCACATCACAGCAAAAATAGGCTTCATCAAAGGATTGCGCAAAACGTGAGTAGCACTCAAACGGAAGCCCCGCAATCAAATCGAGATGGATATGCACAGTCTGCGCACGGCGGAGCAATGTCAGGCATTCCACCACCTTCCGGGGATCGATACGGCGGTTAACAGCGGCAAGTGTCGGGGGATTGGTACTCTGCAGCCCCACCTCAAGACGGACACGACCGCGCGGCATCCGGGAGAGGATAGCCATACTTTCCTCATTGAGCAGAGAGGCGCAGATCTCAAAATGATACTCTCCCTGCCAGCCCTCCTCAAGCAGTGCGCGCCAAATGGCATTTGCACGGGAAGGCGAAAAATTGAAGGTACGATCCACCAGCTTAACAGTACGCACGCCACGCCCCTCAAATCGGCGCAGATCAGCAATTACCGTCTCGGCAGATTTGGCGCGAATTCCATCGGTGCGCGAGGAAAGACAATAGCTGCAGGCAAAGGGGCATCCGCGTGCCGATTCATAATACACCAGCTTTCCGCGCAGATCTTCATTATCGGTATACACAATGCCATCTGCCAGTTGCTGCGGCGCACCGAAGAGGATACGCTCGGTCGGGGGCACACCGTCACGCAGTGCGCGAATGAGCGCCGATACCGCAGCCTCTCCTTCACCGCTGATGATATAGTCCACATCTCCGCCAAGTATTTCGTCAAAGCGTTCGGTAGAATAAGAAACCTCAGGTCCGCCCAGCCAGATAATCGCATCGGGACGGAGTGCCCTGAGATCAGCCGCCAAGGTCAGCATCACAGGCAGATTCCAGATATAGCAGGAAAAACCGTACACATCCGCCTGTGCTGCAATCAGCGCGTCGAGCATACTATCGGTGCGATCACGCAGATTGTGTTCGATCAGGCTGACCGAGAAGCCCTCGGAGGCAAGCGTTTGCCGCAGACAACGGATGGCAAGATTGGTATGGGTATAGCCGCCATTGACGGCAAACAGCGCGATTTTCACAGGCACACCTCAAAAGATTGTGATGATTATAGTATATCACAAAATCCCGGTGAGCGCAAGGGGATCAATGGGAAAGCTCGGCAAAGATATGATCGATCAGCGGCGCGCAGAAGGCATCCAGCGCCGCGTAATCCATAGCGGCGGAGTAGATTGCCTCCAGGGCGAAATGCGCTTCACGCACGGCGGCGAAGGCTTCTGCGGCCCCATCGAACAAATCAGCACGACAATGCGCGGCCTTGCGCAGTTCGGTGCGATATCTGCGCAGATCAGCGGGGCGGTAAAAGCGGGACATATTGATTTGCTTATCCTGCGGCCGCCGTTCATCGATCAACACCTCATCCAAAAAAGCGACCTTTCCGCCCGGCAAATACAAACCGTCAAGCCGCGTCGGATCAATATATCTGTATGCCGCTTCGGCATCGAGATGTTTCTGCCGCGCCAATGCAAGCACCTCACGCAGAAAAAGATCGGCACCGCCCCTGGTTTCGGTCAGCACAAACGATCGCCGGGCGGCATGGTGCAGAGTGGGCAAATTCACCTCGCCATGCATACCGATCGACGAAACCAATGCGGGTACAATTCTGCCCTCTGCGCGCGGAAGAGACTGCAGAGCGCGAGAGACTGCACCGCGAAGCTTGGGAAGGTCGAGACACTCTTCAAGCATGGCAAGTGTATTTTGCTCCACCGCACAAATTGCGGCAAGAAAACGGTATGCGCGTACATATGCTGCTTGTTTGGTTGTATTGCGGTAAACAATCTCATCGCGTGCAGCCGCCAATGTTCGGCTGTCCCAAAACTGGCCCAAATCAATCAGCGCTTCGGCAGCTCCCGGGAAACGAGGATCCTGCGTGTGGGGCGCGGTGGCATCCAACATGGCAAAGTCCCCATCGCCGACAGCAATTCCGTCAAGCGATTCGGGATCGGATGAGCAGGCGTATCGGCGCACTGTCATGCCATCCCGCTCGGCGCGCTCTGCAACCCGCCGCATCAATGTACTCTTCCCTGTCCCGGGACCGCCTTTGATCAGATACATCCTTGTAAAACGCAGGGGATTGAATATCTCGTGGTAAAAACTGCGGAACCCCTCCCCGCTGTTTGCGGCGGCAAAATAAATTTCTTGCATAAAACTCCCCTCCAAACGGTGAATTCTTTACCATTCTATGCGGAAGGGCATCGGCTTGACAGAAGTTTGGAAATATGTTATACTGTTGAACAGCGGCTGTGTCCGATATGGTGACCGCCCGACGGAGGAACGAGAAAATGTACAAATTTTACGCTTTTTTGAACCGAATGAAATATATACGCCGCTGGTCCCTGATGCACTCGATCCGCGAGGAAAACATCATGGAGCACTCCCAGCAGGTAGCGGTGCTGGCGCACGCACTTGCTGTTATCGCAAACAAAAATTTCGGGACTGAATTTGACATCGCGCGCGTCGTGCTTCTGGCACAGTATCACGAGGTCAGCGAGGTCATCACGGGCGATCTGCCCACCCCCATCAAATATTTCAACCGCGAAATGAAAACTGCCTACAAAGCTTTGGAGCGCAATGCCGCGCAGCGACTTCTGGATATGCTGCCCGAGAATATTCGAGCAGATTATACCGAATACGTCCTGCCCGACGATGCAACCGAGGAATACCGCCTGGTCAAGGCGGCCGACCGTTTGGCGGCATACCTGAAATGCGTAGAAGAAATGCGTGCCGGAAACAATGAGTTCAAAAAGGCCATGCTCTCCATTGAAGAGGATCTGCGCAATCTCCGCCGTCCCGAGGTGGATTATTTCCTGCGAGAGTTCGCCCCTGCTTTTGATCTTACGTTGGATGAACTCGATTGAGGTTATACTGAATTTTACCAACAAAAAAGTTCCGCGCCACGCGCGGAACTTTTTTGTTTTTACAAATCTTTACTTTCCTGCCACACTCATGCCCGGCACGAAAACTGCGGGGGCACCGAAGCAGGTGAAACCGCCCGAGAAGCCGACCTCGACCTCATCGGAGAGTGCTTCGATCTCCTTGAGCCAGCCAAAGAAATTGCCGGCTACGGTAAAGGACTTGAGGGGAGCGCCGATCTTGCCGTTCTCGATGCGGAAGCCCGCACATTCGATGGAAAAGTCACCGGTCACAGGGTCAGCACCTGCATGGAAACCCTTCATTTCGGTAACGTAGATTCCCTCGCCGGCACGAGCCAGGAGCTGTTCAAAGGAAAGCTCTCCCGCCTCAATGCAGAAGCAATAGGGGCTGATCCCCACGGGGGAGGCATAACTGCCCTTGCTGGCGTTGGCGGTGGTCTCCACCCCTGCCTTCTCAGCCGTGCTGAGATTGTAGAGCAATGTCTTGAGCACACCGCCCTCGATGACGTTCTTGCGTACTGCAGCCACGCCTTCGGCATCAAAATGGGTGTGCGCGATAGCCAAGGGAGATGCGGGATCGTCGCTGACCGTTACGCAGGGTGCGGCGATCACCTCGCCCTCCTTCCCTGCCAGAAGAGACAGTCCCTGCTGGGCATTCTTCGACGAGAAAACGGGAGAGAAGGTGGAGAGGATATTCCGTGCCTGCTTGGGGGAGAAGACGATGTTGTATTTGCCGGTTTCGACCTCGCCGGCACCCAGCATAGCGCAGGCCTCTTCCACTGTCTTTGCGGCAAGGGTACGCAGGCTCTCTTCATCCAGCGACTTGGCAATGTCGTAGGCAACCTGCTTCTCCTCGTCATCCCCCACGATCACTTCCACCACAGCGCCGGTGACAGAGATGTGGTTAGACAGGGACAGACCGGTGGAGTTGACCAGGTGAATGGTGGTTTCCTCGGTGATGGCAGTACTCTCGCTGCTGTCTGTGACACGGGTATCCGCCTGCATGGCGCAGTCCAACAGGGACAGGGCCGCCGTGCTGAGGGTGTTGACATCGACCATCTCGGGGGCAGTTTCGGGAGTACGATAAGCGGGAGAACCACCCCAGATAAAGGCGCGGTCGTCGTTCTCGATCATGGAAGCGGCAGTGACAGCACGGCTGACCAGCTCGGCCATCTCCCCCTCCTCCAGCAGCTCGGTGGAAGCGTAGCCCATGCGGCCGTCCACGATACAGCGGAAGCAGATGCCGCCGCTTCGACTGCTCGACATCCCCTTCAGCTCACCGCGGAAGCCGGTGGCGGAGGACTCTGCCGTCTCCATATAGTAGATCTCATATTCCTTAACCGATGCCGCTTCTGCCGCATCGATCAGGGCTTTTTTCAGTACGTTGAATTCCATGCTAATCCCTCCTTACCGTCCACCCACTGTAATCCGGGAAACACGGATCAGAGGCTGGCCCACGTCGGTGGGAATCGAACCGCTGGACGAGCCGCACATGCCCTGTCCCCGGTCAAGGTTCTGTCCCACCATGTCGATGTTCTGCAGGATCTCCGATCCGGTACCGATGAGGGACGCCCCACGGACGGGCTCACAGATCTTGCCGTTTCGAATGATATAGCCCTCCCGCACGGCAAAGTTGAAGGCACCGGTGGCGGGATTGACCGATCCGCCCCCCATTTCCTTGGCGTACAAGCCGTATTCGATGGAAGCAATGATGTCCTCGTTGCGGTCGGGACCATTGTCGATATAGGTATTGGTCATACGGGAGGTTGGCTCGTAAAGGTAGCCCTGGCGGCGGGCGTTGCCGGTGGAAGCCATGCCCATACGGCGGCCGTTCAGCTTATCGATCATATAGGACTTCAGCACACCGTTCTCGATAAGCACGTTGCGCTGTGCGGGGGTTCCCTCGTCGTCGATGTTGATGGATCCCCAACCGTTGGGAATGGTGCCGTCGTCGATGGCAGTAACCTTATCCCCGGCGATCTTCTGTCCAAGCTTGCCTGCAAACTGAGATGCCCCCACCGCCACCGAGGTGGCCTCAAGGGAGTGACCGCAGGCCTCGTGGAAGATGACACCGCCGAAGCCGTTTTCGATAGCCACAGGCATCTGTCCTGCAGGACAGTAGCCCGCGCTGAGGTTGGTGATGGCCTGCGCAGCGGCATGACGACCAATCTCCACAGGATCAAAGAGATCGAATACCTCCAGCCCCATTCTGCGGCCGGGAGAGCAGGAACCCGACTGGTTCTCCCCGTCCTTTGCAGCCACGGCAGCCACCGCCATACGGGTGCGAATCTGTCTGTCCTCGCAGAACAGACCGTCCGAGTTGGCGATCAGGATCTGGTGATCCACGTCAAGCAGAGTGCCCTTTACCTGGGCGATGCGTCCGTCGTAATCACGGGCAGCGACACAGCCGGTGCGGAGCAGATCAATCTTGCGCCCGGTCTGGCCGTCACCGGGGACGATGACAACGGGATGAATATCCCCGAAACGCCGCTCGGTCAGGTGAATATCGGAGGGTGCGGCGGAGCTGCCGGCAAACTGTGCCACAGCGTCCCCTACCTGTGCGGCGCAGGCCATAAGCCCTGTGCGGGAGATATCGGTGGTGGAAGCCGACACCGAACGAAGACCGCAGAAAGCGCGGATACCCACACCCGAGAGCAGGTTTGAATCGATGCGTTCGATCTTTCCGCCGACGCATTCGATTACGTGATTTTTGGTTCGCTCAAGGTAAAGCTCGGCAAAGTCTGCGCCCCCGCGCATCACGCGCCCCAGCACCTCGGCAACCAGAGATTGATTGAGCATAATATTTTTCCTTTCCCTGCAAAACTGGCAGAAAAATCCGCCGATAAATATATTGTATCACAAAATTGCGGCAATTACAAGTCTCAATTGCCAAATCTGCAAACTTATGAAAACGGGGTGTCGTGTAAATCAACACGACACCCCGTTCGGCATCAAAGATGCCCTCGGCTTCGCTTGCGCGAAAAAACAACCATTGCAAGGGCAAACAAGCCCACAGCATAGCCCAGTACAATCACGGCGCAAGGCAATGCGGCCGCGAAATCCCCGGCAAGTCCACATTCGACCGTCCGAACAGCATGATAAAAGGGCAGGCAGCGGGCAATTTTCCCGAACACACCGCCGACCAAATCAAGATCAAACCAAATTCCGCCAAGCAGGGATGCCACCTGAATGATGATGCTTGCCATCCCCCCCACCTGCTTATCCGAGCAAAGAACACCAAACAAAAGGCCAAAAGCAACAAAAAGCAAAATGGCGGGAATCAGTGCTAGCTCAGCCCATAGCAGATGTAAAGAAATCGGCAAATCAAAGAAAAGTGCGGCAAGAAAACAAACCGCCCCCTGCGCCAGTCCGATCGGAATCAGCGGAATGGTATACGCCATCAAATAGCCGCGCACAGACAGCGGTGAAGCAAAACAGCGAGCAAGGAAGGCCGAGCTTCGGTCGCCGGCAAGCAAAAGTCCCCCGAACAGCATCAGAAAGGTTTGGCTGAAAACCGCCATTCCCGGTGCGAAACGGTCAATCGGGAAAATGGCTTCCGGCAAATTTCGACTGATGGCTGACATCAGCACAAGCAGTGCAAGCGGCAGCAGGAAGCCGAAAATCAAGGACAGCGGATCACGCAAAATCTCACGGCAGTTGCGGCCGATCATCGCAGCAGTTCTTTTCATTTTTCCACCTCCCCCGATTCGGTCAGGGCAAGAAATGCATCTTCAAGCCGGGATGTTCCCGTCTCTGTACAAAGTGTCTCTACACTGCCCAGAGCACACAAGCGTCCGTCCTGCATCACACCGATGCGATCGGCAAGATACTCTGCCTCCTCCAGATAATGTGTCGTCAGAACAATGGTCATTTTCCCGCGAAGCGATTCAATCATACGCCAAAGGTCACGGCGTGCGCGAACATCAAGGCCCAGCGTTGGCTCGTCCAGAAAAAGCACCTGCGGTCGACTGATCAGCGCCATGGCAATACTCAATCGACGCTCAAGCCCGCCCGACAGCGTTTTTGCCCGCTCATCGGCACGATCGGTCAAGCCAAAATCTGCCATTGCACGGCCTGCCGCCTCACGTGCATTCGACCGATCTGCTCCCCAAAGCTTTGCGAAAAGCTCAAGGTTTTCCCGAACAGTCAGATTGCGGGCAACCGCATTCTGCTGGGGAGAGAGGTTAATCTTCGCTTTGACCGCATCGGGGGCAGAGCGAATGCTGTCCCCCAAAACCCGCGCATCTCCGTCATCGGGCGGAAGCAGACAGGACAACATTCGAATCGTGGTCGTTTTTCCTGCGCCGTTTTGCCCGAGCAGCGCAAAAATCTCTCCTTGTGCAATATCCAATGTCAGGTGATCAACCACGGTTCGCCCGCCGAAGCGTCTGCACAGATTGTCAATGGAAATTGCGTTCATTATTTTTCCTCCTCAATTAAGGGCGAACGCAGTACACATTCGGCAAAGTGTTGAAAAATCTCTTTCTTTACAATGGCAATTCCCTGCTCCTCATCACCGAGCAGGAGAAGCGTATCCCCGGGCTTAATATCAAACAGGTCACGTGCTTCCTTGGGAATCACGACCTGCCCCCGTTCACCCACTTTGACTGTACCGAAAATATGTTTTCCTTTCGGGCCTTTCATCTCTTTCCTCCTTGTAAAATAAGTATGATAATTCATATTTATATGATTTATTTTATCATTAAATTTCTTTGTTGTCAAGTGCTAAGAAAAGTTAAAGATAAAATTTTAAGAAAATTGTAAGTAAAATCATTCCAATTTTTCATTTTCTTTATGCTATAATAAATCTGCCATAAAAAGAAAATCGGCAAAAACAAAGAAAGCTGCCGATCCGGCGGCAGCTTTCTTTGCTCAACCAAGCATGGATTTGCTCGGTTTTCCATATGTTTAATTTTTCTGTGGTCTTAGCGTATTGATTTTACTTTGTCATATCTACCTTGCAAAGCTCTTCGCCCGAGGCCAGAACCTTTTGCAAAACTACACCTGCACAGGCAACATCAATCATGCCCGTACCAATAATCTGTGCGTAAATTCTATCCTTGGGATTTGTACGCGCTTCGGCTTTTCCTGCCAGCACATCCGGAATAATGATATCAAAGGAATCTGCGGTGATCTCACCCATTTCTGCCAATTCTTTGACATTTCCGCGATGGAGCGACTGACCGACCTGGTCGACTGCGATTTTATCCGCTTTACGGACAACATCAAAGGAAGTTTCACGGAAAGATCCCATGGTCATGACAAGACCGCCTTCTTTTACCCAAGGTTCCTCAACCAGATCTGCATTGGCATTGGTTACGGTAATAATTACATCTGCGCCGCGGCAGCCCTCTTCGTTGGAAGCACACTTCACAAAACGCCAAGGTGCATCGGGGAACCGTGCGATAAAGCGATCCTTCGCTTCGTCGGAGATGTCGCAAAGGCGTACTTCTTTGATATCCACGGTTTTGGACATGCAGAGCAGGCTGCAATATGCCATCAGGCCGGTACCGATAAAGCAAACCGTATCGGTAGAGGATGCAAGCATTTTTACCATAATGGCAGGCTGTGCACCTGTGCGCATATCATTGATGTAATCTCCGCTCACAACAGCTTTCAAAATGCCGGTCTCGGGATCGGTCAAAATCACATTTGCTTTGATGTAAGGAAGGCCAAGTGCCTTGTTTGCATCATATCCGCCAACCAACTTAATGCCTGCGGTATGCAGGGGCTTTACATAAGCCGGCATGGAATTAAACCAGCCCCCAACACCCAATGTTGACATATCCGTGGTGATTTTATTGGGCATAACCACGTTGCCCTCACCGTACCAACGCCACGTTTTTTCACAAATGTCAATTACATCTTCTACGGACAAATACCGTCTGACAGTTTCCTCGCCAATGATTAAAGCTTTCTGTTCCATCGTCGTATCCTCTCTTAATTTTGTTGTTTTTTCCCTAAAAAACATCGTTTTTCGCCTCGAATTTCTCATGAACGATATGTCAGGGAGCATGATATACATTTTCCAAATCTGTCTTAACGTAATAACATTATAACATATCGTACATTGCATGTAAAGTCTTTTTTCAAAAAAATCTTCAGCTTACAGCAATAATTTTTCATTATATATCTAACTGAAACAAGGAGAAACATCATGGAAATTTTACATATACTCAACACATTGCTCGGTCTGCTCTTTTTCCTTTGCTTTGCCTATCAAATCTTGTACATATTCCTTCCGTTTTTGCTGCGTGATCATCCGCACAAACCGACATTCCCCCACCGCTATGCCATTCTCATCGCAGCACGGAACGAAGAGCGTGTGATTCCCTATTTGCTGCAAACCCTCCGAGAGCAGGATTATCCGGCCGAACGCTTCACGGTATTCGTCATCGCCGACAATTGCACCGACCGTACCGCCGAGGCGGCACGCGCCGGCGGTGCAGTTGTATTTGAGCGGTATGACACGGTACACGTCGGCAAAGGCTATGCCCTGGATGCACTCCTGACACAGATTCACACACTTTACGGAAAAGATGCATTTGACGCTTACATGGTCTTTGATGCCGACAACCTCTTAGCGCCTGATTTTCTCAGTGCGATGAATCGCACCTTCTCGGACGGTTATCGCATTATTACAAGCTACCGCAACAGCAAAAATTATGGCGACAACTGGATATCGGCAGGATATGCGCTCTGGTTTATGCGGGAGTCTTGTTTCCTCAATCATCCGCGCATGCTGCTTGGTACCAGCTGTGCCGTGGCAGGAACGGGCTTCTGTGTTGCACGAGAAGTGCTGGAAGCAACCAATGGGTGGAAATTCTTTTTACTCAGCGAAGACACCGAGTTTACCATCGATGCAATCCTGCGCGGGGAGCAGATTGCTTATTGCCGTGAGGCGATGCTGTATGACGAACAGCCGACAAAATTCAAGCAATCCTGGCATCAGCGAATGCGTTGGGCAAAAGGCTATCTGCAGGTGTTCGGCAAATACGCCACCCGTCTGCTTCGCGGTATTTTCGCTCGCGGCGGCTTTGCCTGCTTTGATATGTGTATGTGCACCATGCCCCCCATCGTACTCGGCGCGCTGGGCATTCTTCTGCACATTGCAACCGCTGCCGCTGCGCTGATGAAAGGCATTGAGCCCTCAGCTATCCTGATGCAATCGGCAATCGCCTTTGCCGAGGGATATTTCGGCTTGCTTTTGCTTGGGGCGGTCACCACCGCTGCCGAATGGAAGCGAATCGAAACGACAACTGCCAAAAAAATCGGATATCTTTTTACCTTCCCGCTCTTCATGATGACCTACCTCCCTATCGCCGTCACCGCTATTTTTCGGCGCGTCGAATGGAAACCCATCGAACACACCGCCGCACGCTCACTGGAAGAAATGAAACTAAACCGAGATTAGCCCCCATTTTCGTATATCCCAACGTTCAGCAAGGATCACAGAATACGCCCACCAACAGCAGCCGCCGAATTTATCGCTGTAAGCAGTAAATTTGGCGGCTTTTTCATTCAAGCGCAACATTAGGCAAAAAACAAGCAATTTTTGTTATTTCTTTTCCCATCTTCATGTGTTATAATGTGAATATAGAATAATCCGTACAAAAAGAAGAAAGGGTGAATACACCATGGTATACTCCAGACTCGACGTAAAAAAGGTTCGCAGATATATTGAAGATATATTCCAAAAGCGGGGATTTACCGAAACCGAAAGCAAAGATATCACCGATGTGCTTTTGATGGCAGATCTATACGGCATTGAATCCCACGGTATTCACCGCATGATTCGCTATCATGCCGCAATTGAAGAAGGCTCAATTGATCTCAATGCCCACCCGAAACTCGTGTGTGAGACGCCGATTTCGGCAGTGTTTGATGCGCACAAAACCATGGGGCAGATCGTCTCCAAAATGGGGATGAACCTTGCGATCGAAAAGGCAAAGAAATGCGGTTTTGGTATTGTTGTAATGCGGGGAGCCAGTCACTACGGCATTGCGGGCTATTACGCAAAAATGGCGGCTGAGCAGGATATGATCGGCATTTGCATGACCAACACAGAAGCCATTGCCATTCCCACTTACGGTAAGAAGGCCATGCTGGGCACCAGTCCCATCGCGCTCTGTATGCCTGCTGATCCGATCGATTTCTGGTTTGACGCCGCCACAACGGTTGTGACACGCGGAAAGCTTGAAGTTTACGGCAAGAAGGAGGCCCCCCTGCCGCAGGGATGGGCTGCAGATGAGACAGGTGCCGATTGTGCCGATGCGAGCAGAGTACTGCAGAACATTATTGGCAAGCTGGGCGGCGGAATTTTCCCTCTCGGCGGCTGCAGTGAAGAGAGCGGTTCGCACAAGGGCTATGGACTGGGCATCATCGTTGAGCTCTTCACCGCAATTCTGGCAGGCGGCACCACTTCGCCTCACGTCAAAAACGGCGGAAACGCCGATTGCTCTTTCTGTTTTATGGCATTGGACTACGGCATTTGCGGAGACAAGGCAGAAATCAAAGCAAATATGTCCACACTACTGCGTGAACTTAGAGAAAGTCCCAAAGCAGACGGGCATGACAGAATTTACACACACGGTGAAAAAGAGATGGAATCGATGCGGGATAAGTTAGAAAACGGTATTCCCGTCAACGACAAAACCATCGCCGAGCTGCGCGCAATCGGCGCACAGCTGGGGCTTGATTACGACGACTATTTTGCACAGTAAGCAATGTTTTGCAAAGCAAACAGGGTGTGTCGTGCTGATTTGCACGACACACCCTGTTTGCAGCGATCACTCTGTCGTGATTTTATTGGTATGCAGCTTGCGAAAATCCTTTGGGCAAATTCCGCTTTTATGCTTAAAAAAGCGAGTCAGCGATGAGGTAGAAGCAAAGCCGCACAAAAATGCGATTTGCTCAATCGAATAAAAGGTTCGGGTGAGATAGAAAACACATTTTTCATACCGTTTCTCCGCGAGATATTCCGAGAGCGTGATTCCCGTTTCCTGCTTAAAAAGATGGCAGAGATAATATTTATTCACATGGAGAATTGCACTGATTTCGCTGAGCGTTGTCATGCCTTCCTTCTGCGCAATCACATTAAGCGCTTCTTTAATCATAGTTACTTCCCCTGCCGCCACTGTTTTCTTTTGTGTGGAAAAGAGAACGCGCTCAATCATCTGCAGAACATATCCCCAAGCTAATCCCGCAGCCGTGCTGTCCCCACTGCCGCAAAGTTCCGCAACCGTCGCAAAGAGCCGATCAAATTCCATATCTCCCTGGGTAGGAATAGGGGGAGAAGTTAAAATCTGCTCCGCCACTGCGCTCAATTCGCACGAAGAGAGAATGGAAAAGAATGCATCGGCATTTATGACAATTTTATTTCTGACATATTCGTCGCAATTGATGGGATTGATAATATGCGGTTTTCTTGCATCAATGATATAGAGGAAACGGCTCTGCAAAATATACGCTCTATCGTCTTTGAGCACAGTTCCGCTGCCCGACAGTACCTCAATGAACTCTATTTCATTGTGCGTATGATTTTTTGTCACAAAGTTATCTTTTCCCTGCAAATGATAATAATACTCATTGATTTTCATTGTTTTCCTCACATAAAGACTTTCTGTCTTTATTGTAAAACAATTTAAGACAAAAATCAAGCAATTTTTGCTATTTGTTTTCTTCTTTTTGTGTGATATACTGATTTTATCGAGATTTCAAAGGAATGTCTTTTCATGAAAAAATTTTCTGCCATACAGCTGAAAATTCTCAAACGAAACGGCATTCTCCGGTTGCTTGTCCCAAAAACAAAACGCACTTGATACCTTTTCCCATGCGGTGCGCGTCTCTTCACTCAACTGCATGGAAATCACGGTGCGCAATCCATGCGCGATCGAGTGCATCGCCTATATCAAGAAAAATTATCCCACTCTGCTTGTCGGTGCGGAAACGGTGATCAAGAAAGAATTGATGGCTGCCACCATTGATGCAGGGGCAGACTTCTGCGTTTCTCCGGCTTATGACGATAAATTGATCAACAAAGCCCATGCTCGGGATATCTTTTTCCTGCCCGCCCGTGAGCCCCCCACGGAAATGCTTTATGCGGCAAAGCAAGGGGGCATGGCTCCCAAAGATATACCGGAAACCGGCAACACAGATGAAGTCATTGCACGGATTGCACATTGCTGCAAAATCTGCGACGGTCAGCAAGCAAATGTATGAAAGGATATCATCATGAAAATATTATGTTTCGGAGATTTTTTGATCCACTTCAGCCCTTGCGGCCATGCGCGTTTTATGCAGGCCGAAACCATGCGCATGAGCTTTACGGGCGCCGAAGCCAATGTTTGTGCGGCACTTTCCTTTTGGGGAATTGATACCGCATTTGTCACTCGGCTTCCCGATCATGCGTTGGCAAAGCGTGCACTCGCGTCACTTCGAGCTTGCAATGTGGATATCTCTCATTGTGCAATTGGCGGCAGCCGAATGGGGATATATTATCTGGAAAACGGTGCTTCCCTGCGTACTTCTTCGATTATCTGTGACAGCGCAAACTCGGCCTTTACCGAAGCTCAATACAAAGATTTTGACTGGGATGCGATCCTGGCAGATATTGATATGCTTTATCTCTCCGGAATCACCCCTGCCCTCTCGGAAAATCTCTTCACCTGCGCCAAAGCACTTTTTGCCGAAGCGACACACCGCGGCATCACGATTGTCTATGACATCAATTATCATCCCTCACTCTGTTCAACCGAATCGGCCGCCTATATCCTGCAGGCACTTTCGCCTCATATCACAACACTGATCGGAAACGAAGAACATCTGAAAATGCTGCTCGGCATCGACAGTGAATTTGGGCAGAATCACCAGCAAGAGCGACTCTGGGATATTTCAAATCAAGTCGTCTCGCTGCTGCGCATTCCACAAATCGCCATCACAGTCCGGCACACCTATTCGGCGAGCGATGCAGGCGTCTGCGCATCCTTTTTCGACGGTCAGGCATTTGCCGTCAGCCCATTCTTCCGCGTTCATGTGGTCGATTGCGGCAGCAGCGAGGATGCTTTCTCTGCAGGACTGATTTATGCACTGCATCAAAATTTCGACACACAAACAAGTGTAAATTATGCCGCCGCCTCCAACGCGATGAAACATACGATTATCAATGACATCAATTTTTCCACCGTGGAGGAAATTCAGCACATTATGCGAAATCAATCTCGGACAGATGTACGCAGATAATGCACCCTGCAATCAGCGCCGAGCGAAGCTTATTTCGCACATATATCCCCTTCCCCTTGCGTATACTTTATCCAAGGATATGTTTCGGGGTGATGCGATGAAAAAATCGATTGGTTTATGGCAGTTGATGGGTTTTGCGGTCACATCGTTTGCCGGCACACTGCTGCATTTTTTATACGATTGGACAGGCGAGGCGGTATGGATCGCGCCGTTTTCCGGTGTAAACGAATCAACATGGGAACACATGAAACTTCTCTTTTGGCCAATGTTTATTTATGCTATTGTACAAAGCTTTTTCTTCAAGGATGATGGAAAATTTTGGTGCACCAAACTGCGCGGCACACTGTTGGGCATTGCGTTGATCCCTATCATTTTCTATACCTACAACGGTGTAATTGGAAAGTCGCCGGATTGGATTAACATTGCAATTTTTTTCGTTTCAGCGGCAATTGCTTATGTCTATGAAACCAAAGCCTTGCGCAGCCAAACAAAACCCTGCCGTTTTCCCCGACTTGCCTTTGGGGCACTTTGTGCGGTGGCCGTTTTGTTTGTCCTCTTCACCTTCATCACACCCCAACTCGGCATATTTAAGGATCCGTTGACGGGAACGTATGGATTGGCGGGCTGAAATTTTTGAGAATCGGCTCGACACAGATCAAAAAAAGAACAGCTCTGCTTTGCGCTTTAAGCAGGGCTGTTCTTTTTTCGGAGATGCACATGCAGCATCCCCAAAATTTATCTAATCCCGTATTTCCGGATGATATAATCCATATCCTTGTCACCTCTGCCCGAAAGATTGATCAGCACAGATCCCTTACCGATCGTTTTCGCCAGCTTTATTCCATAGGCAACGGCATGTGCGCTCTCGATTGCGGGAATGATTCCCTCAAGACGAGAGAGGGTATAAAATGCGTCAATGGTTTCATCATCGTTGACCACATCATACTTGACTCGGCCAAGGTCATGGAGGAATGCATGCTCAGGTCCGCTGGAGGGATAGTCAAGACCGCTTGCCACCGAATAAACGGGAGCGGGCTCTCCGTTTTCATCCTTGAGCATAATACTGTTGAATCCATGCATAATTCCTTCTTCGCCGTACTGCAGGCTCGCAGCATGGTCTCCCATCCGGCTTCCTCTGCCGAGCGGCTCAACACCGTAAATGTCAACCGGATCATTGAGGAATCCCGAGAAAATTCCCATTGCATTGGAACCGCCGCCAACACAGGCAACAACCGCATCGGGAAGCTCGCCCGTCATCTCAAGGAATTGTGCTCTCGCTTCTATACCGATTACACTCTGAAAATCACGAACCATCATCGGGAACGGATGGGGACCGACCACCGAACCGATACAGTAAATGGCATCTTTGTATTCTCTGCAGTAAGCCGCAAATGCAGCATCAACCGCTTCCTTGAGGGTAGCAAGCCCCTCTGTGACTTCGACAACTCTCGCGCCAAGAATCTTCATTCTCGCCACATTGGGTGCCTGTTTTTGGATATCAACGGAACCCATATAAATATCACATTCAAGCCCAAAATAGGCAGCGGCCGTGGCAAGGGCAACACCGTGCTGTCCCGCGCCCGTTTCGGCAATTACCTTCTTTTTGCCCATATATTTGGCAAGCAGGGCCTCGCCCATGCAGTGATTGAGCTTATGTGCACCGGTATGATTGAGATCCTCGCGTTTGACGTAAAGTTGGACTCCCGTTCCAATGCTGTTGGAAAGCCGTTCCAGATAAGAAACCGGCGTTGGTCTGCCTTGGAATTCACGACGAATTTTGCGAAGCTCGGCAATAAACTTGGAGGATTTGCAAATTGTTTGATAGGCTGCAGCAATCTCATTCATCGCCGTCTGCAGCTCGGGCTGAATGTAAGAGCCGCCGTATTTTCCGAAAAAGCCCTTTTCATCGGGATAGTTTTTGAAGTAAGTGTCGAATTCAACCGAATTGTATTGCATGGAATTGCTCTCCTTATCCGAAAATATTTTTGTTTTGTTTGATTACATTTAATATATTACGCATTGCTTTGCCATCGCCCGGCCAATATAAACATAAGCCCTCCCAAAAGAAAAACGTCCTTGACAGAAATATACACTCTCTGTCAAGGACGAACAGCTCAAACACTATCCGCGGTGCCACCTTGATTCATTGCCCATGGCAATGCACTTAGCGAGATACCAACATATCTCCGACAAATAACGTCTGTCTGCAACGTCGCAGAATACTGAGCGAAACGCATTTCGCCGTTGACTGCGCCCTCCGCGGTCCATTTGCCAAACAGGTTCTAACCCGACTCTCAGCTGCACGGGCTCTCTGTGTAGTCTTGAATGACGTTATCTCCGCTTCAACGGTTTATGTTTGTATATTATACACCTGTTTGCACGTTTTGTCAATAGATTTCGAAAAATTCCAACAAGCAGTCGGATAGCAACAGCCTCGGCTCTCCTGTTTGTATATGATTCAACCGCCGCATTTGTCCTGCTGTGACAACAGACCGTCCACAAACTGGCGTGCCAAGCGTGCAGATCGACCTCCGCGTGCCAGGGCAAAGCGTTCGGCAAGCAAATCTAATTCATCCATGTCCATATCAATGCCGCTCTCCTCTGCCAAATGATGCACAATATGCAGAAAGGTTTCTTTATTGGGCTTGGAGAAGGAGACATGAATACCGAATCGTTCGGAAAGAGAAATCAGTTCCTGCATCGTATCGTTGCGGTGAACTTCGTCCCCTTCACGGTCAGATAGCTTCTCTTTGATAATATGTCTGCGATTGCTTGTTGCATAAATGACGACATTATTGGATTTCGCCGTCACCGAGCCTTCCAATACCGCTTTGAGGGCGTTGAAGTTATCGTCATCCTTCAAGAAAGAAAGATCGTCGATAAACAGCACAAATTTCAGGGGGTTCTCCGAGAGTTCATCCAGAATTTTCGGAATTGCACGGAGCTGATCTTTGCGTATTTCAATGATGCGCAGCCCCTGTCCCCACAGGGCGTTGGCAACTGCTTTGACCGTAGAGGACTTCCCTGTTCCGGCATCGCCTGTCAAAAGAATATTCGCGGCAGGCTTACCTTCGAGCAGTGCCCGGGTGTTGTCCAGGATAATCTGTCTCTCACGCGCATAGTCCACAAGCTGTGAGAGGTCGATCCGATCGGGATTGCGTACCGGAACAATGTTCCCCGCTTCATCCACGCAAAACATCTTATTCTTCGCATAAATGCCGTAGCCGTATTGGCCGATATTCTCCGTGCGGTGGAGATATGTATCCCTCAATTGCAATTTTACGGTTGTGAAATCGGGCAAAAATCCCGTGTAGTCAAGCAGAGAACAAAGGCTTTTTTGGTCAAGTTCCGCGATCTGCTGCAAGGTATCCAGTTCGGACAAAAGTGCAAAATGCAAATAATCGGGAACTTCTTTTTCTCTTCCGACTGTCTTTACATATATATTTTCACTGTTCTCACAAAGCTCTCTCACATATTCCCCGAGATTTCCGCCGTTCGCAGCATACAGCAGGGCAACAAATTCGGCATATGCCGAATTTGTTGGAGCTTCAAGATAAGTACGCAGTGCAGCAATGACCGGATCTTTCCGTATGCCCCTGAACACACACAGCGTATCCAGCCTATTTTTTAATGCATCCATATCTTCACCTTTTTGTTTTTTCTCATCGTATAAAAATTATATCTTTTGCAGGCTGCGAACAATCAGTTCACCGCACCGCTGACATCCGACAAGCGTCATGCCGTCAGACATAATATCAGCGGTACGGAACCCAGCATCAAGGAAAGAAGAAACCGCGTGCTCAATGGCATCGGCTTCCCCCGGCATATCGAAGCTGTAGCGCAGCATCATCGCCGCCGACAGAATTGTCCCGATTGGGTTGGCTTTGTCCTGCCCGGCAATATCGGGGGCGGAGCCGTGAATCGGCTCATACAAACCGCAAGCAGTCGCCCCCAAACTGGAGGATGGAATCATCCCGATTGAGCCGGTGATCATCGATGCTTCATCGGATAAAATATCACCGAACATATTTTCTGTCACGATGACATCAAACTGAGCCGGATTCTTCACGATTTGCATCGCACAGTTGTCAACCAGCATATCGGAAAGCTCAACATCCGGATATTCCGCAGCCAAACGATGCATGACCTTCTTCCATAAGCGGCTGGAATCCAGCACATTGCTTTTTTCCACCGAGCAGAGCTTTTTGTTTCGTTTCTGCGCCGTCTCAAAGCCGATTCTGCCGATGCGCTCAATTTCGGTTTCACTGTATTTGAGTACATCGATCGCGGTATTCCCCTCTGTCTTATGCTCGCCGAAGTAGATTCCGCCGATCAGCTCGCGGACAATAATAAAATCAATTCCTTGCGCAACAATTGACGCTTTGAGGGGTGATGCATCGGCAAGCTGAGGCCAGATTTTCGCCGGACGGTTATTGGAGTACACCCCCATCCCCGCACGCAGACGAAGCAATCCTCGCTCGGGGCGAAGATGACCGGGGACATTATTCCATTTGTCGCCGCCCACGGCACCAAGCAAAACACTATCCGACTCCACACACTTTTTCAGCTCGGACTCGGGCAGCGGATCGCCATATTTATCGATGGCACATCCGCCCATATCCACGTCGGTATAGTGAAATGTGTGGCCGTAGAGTACAGCAATCCGATCGAGCACCCTCAGCGCTTGATCAACGATCTCGGGACCGATGCCGTCTCCACGGATAACTGCTATCTGTTTAACCATGATTTTCGCCTTCTTTCAAGGAGTTGAGCAGACCTCCGCATTGGATGATGGTCTGAATAAACGGGGGAAACGGCTGTGCCTGATAGCGTTTTCCGGTTGTAATGTCGGTAATGATCCCGGTATCAAAATTCACTTCAACGATATCGTCTGCTTGGATTTCTTCTGCCGCCGCTTCGCACTCGAGAATCGGCAAACCGATATTGATGGCGTTGCGGTAGAAGATTCTCGCAAAACTTTTGGCGATCACACACCCTGTACCGCAGGTTTTGATCACAAGCGGGGCGTGCTCGCGGGACGAACCGCAGCCGAAATTCCAGCCGGCAACCATGACATCGCCTGCCTGCACCTTCCCCACAAACTCGGTATCGATATCCTCCATACAGTGGAGGGCAAGTTCTTTTGCATCGGGGGTGTTGAGATAACGCGCCGGAATGATGACATCGGTATCTACGTTATCGGGATATTTGAAAACTTTGCCTTTGGTGTTCATCACTCGCCCTCCTTATACTCGGTGATATACCCTGTCAGTGCGGTCGCGGCAGCGGTGTGGGGGGAAGCAAGGTAAACTTCGCTCTCGACATGCCCCATACGACCGACGAAATTGCGATTGGTGGTGGCAAGACATTTCTCGCCTGCCGCCAGAATGCCCATGTATCCGCCAAGGCAAGGTCCGCAGGTAGGCGTGGATACCACCGCTCCCGCATCGATAAATGCAGTATACCATCCCCGCTCAACACACGCACGCAGGATTTGCATGGTACCCGGAATGATAATGCAGCGAAGCCCGTCGGCAATCTTTTTCCCCTTCAGGATGGTATATGCAGCTTCCATATCCTCCATGCGCCCGTTGGTGCAGGAGCCGATCACAACCTGATCGACCTTGATTCCGTGCAGTTCGCTTGCGGGATGGGTATTTTCGGGAAGATGGGGGCAAGCAACGGTGGGGACAATTTGGGAAAGATCAATTTCAATTGTCCTCTCGTATTCGGCATCGGCATCTGCTTCAAAGACAACGCCTTCTCTCTCGCTTCTGCCCTTCAAATAGGCCATTGTCACGTCATCCACAGGGAAAATCCCGTTTTTGGCACCTGCTTCAATGGCCATATTGCAAATACAGAGGCGATCATCCATCGACAATCCATGCGCCCCCTCACCGGTAAATTCCATGCTCTTATACAGCGCACCGTCCACGCCGATCATGCCAATAATCGTCAGAATGACATCCTTACCGCTGCAATTTGACGGCAATTTACCCGTCAGATGAATCTTGATTGCAGAGGGCACCTTAAACCAAGCCATACCGGTTGCCATACCTGCTGCCATATCGGTCGAACCTACACCGGTAGAAAATGCGCCGAGGGCGCCGTATGTACAGGTATGGCTGTCTGCGCCGATGATGCAGTCACCGGCGGTGACAACGCCCTGTTCGGGGAGCAGAGCATGTTCAATTCCCATTTTCCCCACGTCGTAGAAGTGACTGATGCAATGAGAACAGGAAAATTCACGGCAAGTTTTGGACTGTTCTGCCGCCTTGATGTCTTTATTCGGAACAAAGTGGTCCAATACAATGGCAACTCTGTCTCGGTCGAACACAGAAGTAAATCCCGCTTTTTTGAATTCATTGATGGCCACCGGTGTGGTAATATCATTGCCCAGAACGATATCCAAGTTCGCATTGATCAACTGCCCCGCCTCTACTTTATCCAAGCCTGCGTGCGCTGCAAGGATCTTCTGCGTCATCGTCATACCCATACTTATTCCCCCTCCTTAGTCATATTGTAAAATGCACTGAGAAGTGCTTTCGTGCTCGCTGTAATCACGTCTGTATTGGTGCCCGCGCCCCAAAACATTCTGCCATCCGCGCGTTCAAGGCCGATATAAGAGGCTGCCACACTGCGTGAGCCTTCGCCCTGCATACTGTGCTGGGTAAAGACCTGA
Source organism: Clostridia bacterium (assembly GCA_017407835.1). Classification (GTDB taxonomy): domain Bacteria; phylum Bacillota; class Clostridia; order Oscillospirales; family CAG-272; genus SIG693. The sequence continues at coordinate 83,535 of JAFQVV010000026.1, read as the reverse complement.
AGGGTATACTGCTCCCCTGTATACGCCGCAAGTGCATTATTGATGGCACTGAGCGTACCGTTGCCCTCTGCCTCCATCTCAGTTTCTTGACCATTGCGTTTGAATGTGATATTGATTTTCACGGCATCGTTTTCACGCATGAAATCGAAATCCGAGACTTCAATTCCGCCCTTCAAATTCAAATAGTGCGCAGTGAAAATATCGAGTACTTCATCCGGCTTGAGCTCCTTATGCTGGCGGTCGGAAATATCCTTGCACAGATAACTGAAATGTTCGCGCATTTTCGGCGGTAAATTGTAGCCAAAGGTCTGCTCCAGCAGATAGCCGATACCGCCCTTGCCCGACTGCGAATTCACCCGAATAACATCCGCATCGTAGGTGCGCCCGATATCCCGGGGATCAATCGGAATATACGGAACGCTCCACTCGTGAAGTTTATGCTTGCTTCGGAACTTCATGCCCTTGGCAATTGCGTCCTGATGTGAGCCTGAGAATGCTGCAAAGACAAGCGCACCTGCATAGGGCGCTCTTTCGTAGACGTGCATACGGGTACATTTTTCATATTTTTCCACAAGATAGTTCATATTGGAAAGATCAAGCTTAGGATCAACACCGTGCGCATACATATTCATTGCCAAGGTGATGATATCCACATTGCCGGTTCGCTCACCATTACCGAACAGTGTTCCCTCTACCCGATCGGCGCCGGCAAGCAATGCCAGCTCGGTATCGGCGACACCTGTTCCTCTGTCGTTATGCGGGTGAAGTGACAAGGTCACAAATTCGCGGTATTTGAGATTTTCGCTCATGTATTCGACCTGTGAGGCGTAAACATGGGGCAAACTCATCTCCACCGTGACCGGAAGATTGATAATCACATTGTTGTCGGCACTCGGTTCAAGCACATCCAGAACGGCATTGCAAACCTCGAGTGCATATTCCGGCTCAGTGCCCGTAAACGACTCGGGGGAATATTCAAAGCGGAAGTTGCCTTCGTACTCACCGGCCAAGCGTTTGACCAGATTTGCACCGTCAATGGCGATTTGTTTGATCTCTTCCTTGCTCTTTTTGAACACCTGCTCACGCTGGGCCACACTCACTGAATTGTAAAAATGAATAATTGCACTGGGCGCCCCCTTGCAGGCATCAAAGGTCTTGCGAATAATATGCTCACGGCATTGTGTCAGCACCTGAACGGTGACATCTGCAGGAATCATGTCGTGATCAATCAGTGTGCGCAAAAATTCATACTCGGTTTCGCTGGCTGCCGGGAAACCGACTTCAATTTCCTTAAAACCGACCTCCAAAAGCACCCGATAATATTCCAATTTTTCTTCCAAGCTCATGGGAATCACCAGACTTTGATTGCCGTCCCGCATATCCACACTGCACCACACAGGCGGTTTTTCGATATGGTCCTTTTTTACCCATCCGCTATACCGATCATCTACCGGGAAATACCCTACACGGTATTTGCTTGAATCCATCATCGGTTATTCCTCCATTTCTGCGATGACTTCTACTTCGATCAGAGCACCTTTGGGAAGCGCCTTCACCGCCACGCAGGATCTTGCGGGTTTATCGGTAAAGTACTGCGCGTATACCTCATTGAAGGCGGCGAAATCTGCCATATCATCAAGGAAACATACCGTTTTGACAACACTTTTCAGCGAGCCGCCGGCTGCAGAGAGTACCGCCTCTAAATTTTGACAAATACGATGCGTTTGTTCGGCAATTGTTTTGCCCTCCAGCATTCCGGTCTCGGGATTTAGAGGGATCTGCCCCGACGTAAAGATAAGATTACCTACCACAATGGCCTGTGTGTAGGGGCCAATTGCCGCCGGAGCCTTGTCAGTCTGAATTTTTCTGCGCATCATTATTATCTCCTTTCTAACTTAAACGAGCTTAAACCCTTCATCACGCAGAGAGCGTGTGATGAGGTTAACATGTTCAAAATCTCTTGTCTCCATTTCAATCCGGAGGAAACAACCGTTTACGCTTTCCGTGTTGCCTTTTTCATAGTGAACACCCGTTACATTTCCGCCACAATCGGCAATAATGCGCGAAATATCCTTTAACTGTCCGGGCTTATCAATCAGCTCGATCAAAAGACCGGAAGAACGACCGGAATTTCGCAGACCTCGATCAATGACACGGGACAGGCTTGTCACATCAATATTACCGCCCGAGACAACGGCCGCAACACGTTTCCCGCGCAAATCAAATTTATTAAACATTACGGCAGCCACAGCTGCAGCCCCGGCACCTTCCGCGATCATTTTCTGCTTTTCGATCAGCGCAAGAATTGCACTTGCGACCTCATCATCTGTGACAAGTGCGATTTCGTCCACATATTCTTTGACCAGCGCGTATGTATTCTCACCGGGTTTTTTCACGGCGATTCCGTCTGCAATGGTGGAAACCGAAGAAAGGCACGTAATTTCCCCGTCTTTGATTGAATTATACATACTCGGTGCACCTGCAACTTGTACACCGTATACCTTGACAGAAGGTCTTATCTGTTTTGCCGTGTAAGCAATACCGGAAATCAGTCCTCCGCCGCCGATAGGAACAACAATCGCATCAATGTTATCGAGATCGCTTAAAATTTCAAGCGCAATCGTCCCCTGCCCCGCAATGACGTTTTCATCGTCAAACGGATGGACAAATGTGTAACCTTTACTCTCCTGCAGTTCTCGTGCTTTTTGGTAGGCATCGTCGTAGCAGCCTTCCACCAGGCAAACCTCAGCACCAAAGCCTTTAGTCGCCTCCACCTTGGAAATGGGAGCACTGTCGGGCAAACAAATCAAGGATTTGATGCCGTTTTTGGTTGCCGCAAGAGCAACCCCCTGTGCATGATTGCCTGCTGAACAAGCGATGACGCCCTTTTTCTTTTCTTCTTCGGAGAGCATGGCAATTTTATATGCCGAGCCGCGCACCTTAAATGAGCCTGTGATTTGAAGATTTTCGGGTTTTAGGTATAGTTCACAGTGGGGAGCAATCCCATACGCTCTGACGACATTCGTTTCTCGGATAATGGTTTTGAGCACGGTCTGGGCATTGAATACTTTGTCAAGCGATAACATAATTTATTCCACCTTTCTTATATATCTATCATCCTGTGACTGCACCGAGAAGACCGCGGACGGCAAAAACAAAAACCGCCCCAAAGCCTTCACTTGCTTTGAGACGGGTGTAAATCAAAATTCAGCACTCGCGGTACCACTCAAATTGCGGATATAAATAATCCGCCACCTCTTCGAAGTCAAACAACTTCTATACACTGACGTAGCATACACGGGAAACGCCTACTGGGTGTTCAACCTTTGGGGCTTCCGGCTCAGAAGGGATAGAAAATCCGTACTCCTTTATCGGGATCACACCATCCCCGACTCTCTGTAAAATTCATTGCGGTTTCCGTCTTCATCAACGCCTTTATTTGTCGAAGTCAATCAACCTCTATGCACTTACGTAGCATACACGAGTCGCCCTACACACCGTCGCTTCAGGCTTCCGGCTCGGAAGTGAGAGGACAAGATTATTACATACCGATTTGCACCAACCATCGGCTCTCTGAAATGTACGCATATCCCGTCCATTCTTCGTCATCGCTTTTCCAATATTTAATTTACTTAAGATTTTATCATATTAAACTGACAATGTCAAGTGATTTTTGAAAATTTCAGAAAAAATCAAACAGGTTTTCAATTGATTTGCTCATGCGAACAGTACATATACAAAGATTTTCCTGAAGATCGGCAAGAAAGACGTGAACTCCCCTCTCTTCCCACGCAACCTTCCTCAGACCTTATCTCAATCCCATGTTGTCGTGTTCAATGCGTACTCGGTTGTACATATATTTTCACCACAAAGAAACGCCTGTTCGTAAAGTATGGCAAAACGTGCTTGCTCAATTTGCATCCGGGGCAGCTGCATTGCAGCAGCATTTGGAACAATCTCAACTTCCGGCATTTTTCCCATCTCCCTCTTTTCGCTCAGCGTCCATCGACAGATTTTAATCGATGCTATATCATACATTCCCCCCTCAGGACGCAAGTATTCCCGCACAGAGCCTGCTGTGCATGAGAAAGATTTGGCAGATGCTCTTCAACGCAATTCATTGCACAGACAAAAATGCCTCTCGAGGTACGATAGCGAATCGTACTCGAGAGGCATTCGATTCAGAACTTATTTTTCAAGTTCTTTCCAATCTCTGATGGGACGAAGATCAATCCAGATCTCATACCCATTGTCTTGGCGGGAATAATAGTGGCTGTTAGTGGCTTCCTGAACCGCGAGATAGTACCACTTGTTGGTGTCAAGATTGTCGCTCCAGGTCACCATCCCTGCGAGAAGATGATCGGGATCTTTCACGATTCTCTGCAGAACACGGTTGATCACCGTCATGGCTTCCGCACGTGTGATGTTTTGATCGGGACGGAAGGTATTATCTTCATAGCCTAAAATCCAGCCATTATTGGCAGCAATGCTAACCTCTTCTGCGCTCCAATGATTGTACAGATCAGTAAAGTTAGCGGGCGTAGAATCGCCGTTTTCTTCAAAGCGTGCCGCGATTGCCGCAAACTCTGCACGGGTAATGGAATCATCGGGACGGAAAGAGCCGTCAGGATCGCCGCGTAAGATACCCATTGCAGCCATTGTCGAAATTGCCGTATTGAACCATGCATCCTTATTTACATCATTAAAGGAGTTCTCCTTGGTCATATACACATTGCGAACATTATCATCCAGCAGACGGAAGAAGATGGTTGCGACCTCGGCACGGGTAATGGGGGCTTCGGGACGTACAGTACCGTCGGGATAGCCGATGATATATGCGAAGTGATCGAAGCCAAAGACATCGGGAACGGGGGTTCTTACATTGGTCACAGTTACATCGGAAGCAGAGCCGACGGTGACAGTCAGATAATACTTCTGTGTATCGAGCATATATCCCTCGGGGGCAGTAATCTCTACCCAATAATACATACCCGGCGTCAAATCTGTGACCGAAATATTTCCTTCGGCATCGGTAACATAGCTGCCGATCAGCTCATCCCCGTCAGACCCCATAACATACAGTTCAAATTCAGCCTCTGCCAGCGGGGTATCAAAATCCCGGGAATCAACCTTGTGCAGCATGGCACTGCCGGTTGAGAGGAAGACCTGAAGCCGGCCGAACTGCGAGATGATCTCGTAGTTGTCTGCCTTGGTATTGCTGTACAGTGTATAGGTGAAAGTGTTGGGCGATGTGCCGACCTCGGTCTGCGAACCGGTTACGGTATAATCTGCACCTTCGCCTGCGGCAAAACCGTCACCCGTCACGGAAACGGCAGGATTGGTCAGGGGGGCGCCGTCATAATCCTTTTCGGCAGATGCGGACGTGAGGTAAACGCTTCTCTTCGTGATGGTCAGCTTGCCATCGTTCGTTGTCACGTTGAACAACGCGGTAAGGTCTTTTCCGTTCTCGTCACGAACAACGGGAGTTCCCTTAACCGAGACGGCATATTCACCGGCATCGGTCGCAGATGCGGAGGCAGTCACACCATCTACGGTATAGGTAACACCGTCAAAGACAAATGTCAGAGTCTTGAAGCCTTCAACCGATTTTTCGGTACCATCATATTTGAAGGAACCGGAGTTTGCTTGGAGCGTGATGTCATACTTATCGGTACGATCGGTTACGGTGAGTTTACCGAATTCGGTCGTGATCGCATAGTTTTCTGCCATCGTGCCCTGATTGAGGGTATAATAGAAGGTGTTGGGGCTCTCGCCAATATAGGTCTGCGAACCGATTTCGTTGTAGGAAGCGCCTTCACCTTCGACAAATCCGTCACCTGTCACGGTAATGCCGTGTGCGGTAAGGGGATTGCCGTCAAACTGCTTGGCTGCGGTGGGAGAAGTCATGATCACCGAACGCTTGCCGATTACCAGCGTACCTTCTTTGACAATGACTGCGAACTGGTCGGAGACATCGTCACCTGCAGCGTTTTTGATCTGCGCAGTACCCGATGCACTGACAGCATATTCGTCAGCATTGGTTCCGCGGCCCATCGCCGTCAAACCGGTGAGCTCATATGTCTCGCCGTTCCAGGTGAAGCTGATCTTATCCGAGGAGGAAAGCTCGAATTTCGCCTGCGGCTCGTCTGTTTCGGGCAGATTGTTGTTATTCTTATCCAAACCAACGACCAGCGTATGGAAACCGGTGACCGTTTTTTCGGTGCCGTCATACTTGAATTCGCCGCTGTTGGCAGTCAGGTAAATCTTATATGCCACGTTGCGGTTAGTAACAGTCAACTGACCTTCCTCAATGTGGATATGGTAGTTGATGGCCTTGGTGCCCTCGTTGAAGGTATAGGTGAAGCTGTTGGCAACAGTACCGGGCAGGGTCTGAGAACCGGTAAAGGTAACCTTAACACCTTCGCCGTTGACAAAACCGTCCCCGCGGTTCACATTGACCAACGGTGTGCTGCCATTGGTCAGCGGTGTGCCGTCAAATTCCTTGGTCAGGTCGGCAGATACAAGATAAATCTCACGGTGTGCAATATTCATGGTACCGCGGATATAGTCGATCTTGAACTGATCAGTCACAACAGAGCCATCGGGCGCGGTAACAACGGGATCACCTGTAATGTTAACGGTATATTTACCTGCGTCGGTGCCTTCTGCAAATGCCTTGACACCGCTGACTGAATAGGTAACGCCGTCAAAGGTGAATTCCAGAGTCTTGAAGCCGCTGACATACTCTACCTTGCCGGTGTAAAGATAGTCTGCGGAATTTGCAACCAGCGTAATTTCATACTTGGTCGAATCGGCGCGGCTCACAACCTTGAGCTGGCCTTCGACAACGCGAATTTCGTAGTTCTGGGCGTCTGTTCCCTGCTTCATGGTATAGGTGAAGGCATTGGCACTGGTACCGACATTGGTCTGGGCGCCGGTAAAGGTAATGTCAACACCCTCTCCGTCAGCAAAACCGCCCTCGGAGACCACAATGGCATTGCTACCGTTGGTCAGCGGCTTGCCGTCATATTCCTTTTCCAGGCTGACAGAGGTAAGCACGACACGGCGAGGATTGATCTTCAGCGAGCCGTCCACCGTTACAACGACGAACTGGCTTGTCACATCATTGCCCGAAGCATCCTTGATCACCAGCTGATCGAGGTTCTTGATCTCGACGGGATATGTACCTGCAGCAGCTGCAGTAACCGATGCGGAAGCCCCCTCTGCGGTATAGGTATTCCCATCAATGGTGAAGGTCAAGGTCTTGAAGCCGGAGACAGTCTTTTCCTTGCCGTCATAGGCGAATTCACCGGAATTTGCCTCAAGCGTAATCTCGTACTTCTGCGTGCGATCAAGCACGGAGAGTTCACCGTATTTTACCGTAATGACATAGTTGCCGAGTTTAGTGTTTGCCTTTGCGGCGTAGCTGAAGGTGTTGGGGCTGGTACCGATCAGCGTCTGGGTTCCGGTAACGGTATAAATCAGTCCCTCGGTTCCTACAAACGAACCTTCGGTGACAGAAACAGTATGGTTGGTCAACGCCTTGCCGTCATATTGCTTCTGCGCGTTGGCCGACGCAATGGTAACACTGCGCTTGTTGATGATCAGCTTGCCGTTATCGGTATGCACCGTAAACTGAGCGGTCACATTGTTTCCTGCGCTGTCAGAGACAACGGGAGTACCCCATACGCGAACGGTGTATTCGCCCGCGTCTGTACCAATTCCTTCAACATTCAGACCGGAGACAGTATAAACATTTCCATCAATGGTAAATACCGTCTGTTCAAGCGCGGTGATAGCGTGTACGTTACCGTCATAGACAACTTCGTCCGATTTTGCCTTTACGGTAATCTCATACTTAGCACCGCGGTTGTTCACCGTCAGGTTCCCGTAAAGCTGTGTGATATTGTAGTTTTCTGCTTTAGTCCCTGCGTTGAGGGTATAGCTGAAGTGGTTGGTACTTGTACCGGGGAGCGTTCTCTCGCCGGTGACATCATACACTGCACCCTCACCTACAGCAAATCCGTCACCGCCAACCGTTACGGTATCCTCCATCAAGGGCAGACCATCGTAAACCTTTTCGGCATTGCCCGAGGTCAGCGTAACATCACGACGTGTGATCTGCATTGTGCCCTGTCTGTAATCCACTGCAAACTGATCGGTGACATTGTTGCCGTGCGCATCCTTGACAATGGCATCGCCGATCACGGTGACAGGATAATAACCTGCGTCGGTCCCCTTCGCTTCGGCACGAATACCCTCAACCGTATACTTGACACCATTGATCGTAAAATCGAGGGTGGTGAAGCCGGACACCGTCTTTTCGGTGCCGTCATACTTGAATTCACCGCTGTTGGCAATTACAAGAATCTCATACTTCGCCTGTGCGGAGAAAACAATCAGCTTACTAAACGCGGTGGTGATAATATAGTTGTCGGGATTAGTCCCCACATTGAGCGTATACGTGAAGGTGTTATCGCTCTCACCGGGAAGAAGCTGGGAGCCGGTCACATTATACGATGCACCTTCACTGTCAGCGAAGCCTGCACCGATGATGGAGATCGTGCTGTTTGTCAGCGGTGTACCATCGTAGAACTTGCTGTCTTTCGCCGAAACAAGAGTCAGGCTGCGTTTGTTGATCTGCAGCATGCCGTGGTCGATGTGCACGATAAACTGGCTTGTTACATCGTTGCCTGAGGCATCCAGAACAACGGGCGTACCGGTGATCTTAACGGGATAGGTACCTGCGTTGGTTGCCGATACGGATGCCGTAACACCGCTGACGGTAAAATCAAGTCCGCCAATTTCAAACTCGGTATTACGGAAACCGCTGACCGTTTTTTCTTTGCCATCGTAGAGATACTCGCCCGAGTTGACGTGCAGTGTAATCTCATACTTTGCGGCGCGGTCGGTTACTGTGAGAGTACCGTAATTGAGGGTAATGCTGTAGTTATCACGCTCCGTATTGGCATTGAGCGCGAAGGTAAAGCGGTTTTCGCTGGAGCCGGGAAGCGTCTGGATACCGGTTGCGGTGTAGGCAGCGCCCTCTCCATCGGCAAATCCGTCTCCGGTTACCGTGATCTTGTCGTTCTGCAGCGGCTTGCCGTCATATTCCTTGCTGGCAGTTGCCGAGGTCAGAACAACGGTTCTCTTGGCAATCGAAATCTCACCGTGCTTGACCGATACAGCAAACTGTGCGGAGACATCGTTCTGTGCATCGTCACGGACAACAGGTGTACCCGATACGGTGACCGAGTAATGCCCTGCATCTGTGCCCTTACCGGATGCGGTCAGTCCAGAGACAGTATAGGTTTTGCCGCCGACCGTGAAGGTCAGAGTCTTGAAGCCGCTGATCGTCTTTTCGGTACCATCGTAGGTAAATTCACCCGAGTTTGCCTCAACTTCGATGGCATAGAGCGTGGAGCGGTTATGTACTGTCAGCTGACCCTGAATTTTGTCAATCTCATAGTTATCGAGATTAGTGCCTGCCTTGGCGGTATAGGTAAAGGTGTTCGGTACGGTTCCAACGAGGGTTTGCGAACCGGTAACGTGAGTGTTGACACCCTCACCTGCGACAAAGCCATCCTTTCCGCTGACAGTCACGGTGTGGTCGTAGAGCGGCTGTCCGTCATAAACCTTCTCGGCAGTCGCAGAGGTTAGGGTGACGGCTCGTTTGGTAATGATCAGTCTGCCGGGGAATGCATCAACATCGAACTCGCCGCTGACATCGTTGCCATCCGCATCGGTGACAACAGGCGTACCCGAAACTGTGACAAAGTAGGTACCTGCATTGGTCGCCCTGCCCACGGCAGTCAGACCGGAGACAGTGTAGAGTTTGCCGCCTGCTTCAACCTCAAGGGATTTGAAGCCGCTGACAACGTGCTCTTGGCCATCGTAGAGGAATTCCCCATCGTTGGCGTAAACGGTAACTTCATATTTTGCGTCTCTGGTGAGGACACGCAGCTCACCTTCAATCTTGGTGATAGTGTAGTTTTCGGAAAGTGCTCTGTTTTTGAGTTGATAATCAAAGGTATTGGGGCTGAAACCGACCAGCGTCTGGGATCCGGATACGTTGAAGACAACAAGATTTTCTTCGTTCGGTGCAAAACCGTCCCCGCCGATCGTTACGGTGTCATTGGTCAGGGGCGTGCCGTCATATTCCTTCTGATCACTTGCCGAGGTGAAGGTAATGGCACGCTTGTTGACGGTCAGGATACCATCAACGGTCCCAACGACGAACTGAGCGGTTACATCCACACCTGCGGCATCGCGGACAACAGGAGTACCCTTTACCACAGAGAAATATTTCCCTGCATTGGTGCCTGCTGCAGAGGCAGTCAAGCCCTCAACGGTATAGGTCACACCGTTTATGGTAAAGGTCGTTGTCACAAGACCGCTGACTGTTTTTTCGGTGCCGTCATAGAGATATTCCCCGGAGTTTGCTTCAACGGTGATCTCAAACTTGGCACTCTCATGGAGATTGGTAACAGCGAGTGTGCCATACTCAGTTGTGATCATATAGTTCTGCGCTTTGGTGTTTGCGTTGAGTGTATAGGTGAAGGTATTGTCGCTTGTACCAACATAGGTCTGCGAACCGGTTACCGTATACGCAGCGCCCTCACCTGCGACAAAGCCGTCGCCCGAAACAGAGACAGCGTCGTTCTTCAGTGGTGTGCCATCATAGCCTTTTTGGTCGGACGCGGAGGTCAAGGTGAGAGAACGCGGCTGAACGGTGAGTGCCCCGTCAATCGCTTCTGCCACAATATACTTCCCTGTCGCGTCCACCGTCCCGACAACACCGGAGGCAAACTTCGCAGGATAGGTTGCAGCATCGGTACCGGCAGCCCCCACGGTAATGCCTGCAAAGACGGCGCCCGCATCATTGGAGGTATAGCCGCTGACGCTCTTCTGCGTGCCGTCATATTTTACGGTGCTGCTGTTGGCGGTCAGGGTGACATTCTTGTGATAATAGAAGTTAATCACATTCTTTGATGCATCAGCATCCAGAACGAGATTTGCACTCTGCCCAGCCACGGGGGTATAACCATTGATTGCGACGGGTGTTTCGGTCGTCACCGTTGAACCGATGACTGCATTTTCAACGGTCTTCGATGCGGTAAGTACATCGGTGGTGTTGTTGAGGTAATAGTTTACCGTATAGGAGGTGAATTTGATCTCCCAGACAGCATACAGAATGTTGGTGCCGCTGTTGGCGAGGACGACTGCATCACCGGGCAGGTAGTCGGGCGTTTTTGCCGATGCGCTCTCACTCCAACCCAAGAATTCATAATTGGTGTTGCTAAAGCCTGTTGCGGCAAGCGTAAGCACGGTATGCTTGGTATTGTTGAGGAGATTGCTGAGCACATACGTCTCCCCCGACCCGTTGTTTGCATCGTAGGTCAGTGATGTTCCAGCTGCAGGTTCGTCGCCCCACTTCGCCCAAAGCTTGACATTGACCGACTTGATCTGCATCAGGTCATTGGGCTGATAGGTCGTGCCGCTGCCGTCAGCTGCGGTATTCCAGCCAAGGAATACATATCCACTCTTGCTCAGCCCCTCAGCGGGAAGAACGGTAGCTTCACTGTAATCCAGGTAGGTATTGCCGTCCACCGGTACAGTACCTGTACCGCCGTTGGCATCATACTCCACGGTGAAGTAGTTCTGGCTGACATAATAGGGATAGAGCTCTACGCTCTCATACAGTTTGGTATCAAAGTTAAAGTTTGCACCGTCAGCCGTCACCCAGCCGATCCAGTTATAGGTGCCGCCGAGCGGATAGACCGGAATCTGATCGCGCGGAATCGTGGTACCGTAATCAACATTCAGCGACTGCAGAATGGTATTGTTTTCCGCCCCGATACGTCCGGAATAGAAGGTTGCGGTAATGTCGGGCTCAACCCATTTTGCATAAACAACTATATTTGCCGCGGGCATGGTCTGACCTGCAAAAGAAACGGGATTACCGATCAGATCTTCATTGTCATACCAACCGGCAAAGGTATAGCCGACCGGTACATTGTCCGGGCGTGCAGGCGTGTGCGATACATCATCCAAACTTGCACCGTACTGCTTGGTAACGGTAGACTCGGTGCTGCCGCCGTTGATGAAGACGATGTTGTAATCATTTCTGGTATAGAAGAATTCTACATAATAGAGATTGCTGTCGCCTTCACGCGTAAAGGAAGAACGGTCGGGCAGATTATTGGTGTAGGTGAAACCAATGATCGGATAGTGGTCTTCTTCGGTGGTGTACCATCTATTGTCATCGCTGCCAAAAACATCTTTATGATCAAGGCTGTAGTTTCCGCCGTTGTATGTATGAGCACCTGCCGTACCATCGAGAACCTCGGTGTAATAACGGAGCTCCATCGTATAGCTGCCGCCGTCATCACTTGGCTTATAGAAGGTCGCTCCGCCAAGCGGCATGGTATCGATTCCGCTTTGATACTTTGTGTCCCAGCTGCTGGAGCTCGTTTGCCACATGGATGAAGTGGAAGAGGGCCACAATCCGGCAATATGTGCACCATACTTAGCGGTGATGGTCAATCCATCAATATCCTGCCATCTGCCGCCGAGGAATCCCGAACGCACATACTCTTGGAATTTGATGGTATATATATTGCGGTTGTAGTAAACGTTTACAATCGTCGAACCATCGGCTTCAATGGTCTGCTGGGTAATGGTTTGTGCGGTAAAGCCACCGTAGCTCTTTGCTCTCGCTGCACTCATGGTATCGGTAGTACCGCTGAGTACTTCACTCTCATGATAAGAATACTCGGTATTATCTGCATTCTCCCACCAGTGGATAACGAGATAATTGGTATTTGTACTGGGTGTCCAGACAGCGTAGAGTGTAATGCTTTCGGTCAGTACAGAACCGAACGTATAGGCACTTCCGTTTTCACTCAGCGACCAGTGCGAGAAAACATATCCCGGACGGACGGGTTCAACGGGGGTATGCGTTGCTGTCCCGGGCGGAACAAAAGTAGGCCAGATATACGAGGAGCCGCTGCCCGACTCATAGGTAATCCAATGGCCATCCGAAATAATCGGTGTGAGTGTGATATTGGCACCGTTGACGGTCACGCTGTCCCCAACAGTCTTGCCGGCCTCATCCTTCCATCCGGTCAGCGCGGTGTCTGCATAGAGGTGAAGCGAGACGTCCGATACCGAAACTGTTTCGCCGTCTTTCGCTTCCTTAGTCACCAGAATCGAGCCGTTCTCTGCATTGAGGAAGTAAACATGGTATACTTCCTCAAACTTTGCAGTCAGGGTGATCTCTGCATCGGTATTGATCAGCATAGGCTGATTGAAAGAAGTGAATTGGGTATCCTCTTCGGTATACCAGCCGAGGAACTTCATCGAAGCCTTATAGGGTGCTTCCGGCTCGATCAGTGATTCCCCGCTCTTGATATTTTGTCTTCCGTATTCAGTGCTGTCTACATTGAATATAAATGTAATGACCGCCGTTTCTTCTGCGGGGATAATGGCACTTGAGGAAGAAGTCCCCCCCTCTGCCCATATACCCATAGGCAGAAACGACATAATCATGCACAAGGAAAGCATGAAACTAATCGTTCTCATCCAGTTGGTTCTCATAAATAACCTCCAATTTATTGATATGTTTTTTCTTTTTCGTTTCATTCACCGTTGGTTTTCTTTTTGTTCGCCTGGCAGGTACAGATGCCAAACAATTCTTCACAGCGGCTGAAATACCCACATCCGCTGCAATCATTGTCCCGATCGGCTTTGCCGTCAAAGTGTTGACATGCATCCTGCATCATGGTGACAAATGCAAAACCTTCATCCGTGTATTGCGGCTCTTCGATAAAATCGGGATAAATGGGAATCGGTGAAGCCAATGGATTTATCCGATCACATTCCGCATAATATCCGTAATGAAGTGCAAAGCTCTTCCCGTGAATATTTACCAGCCGGTAAAGCTCACCTTCGCGGGGGACACGTTCGCTTTCATGCGCCGCCTGGGATACAAAAGTACTAAACATCCCGTCTCCTTTCTGACATTGGACAGAAAAATCTGCCATACCATTTCATGTTGTAAATAGTATAGCAGATTTCCAAAATTTTGAGTATTACCCAAAACCACTTTTTTCGGCTCTATTTTTGAGCGCCTTTTCCAAGGTTATATATCTGTTAATCCCATCAAAAGATATATTCCTCAGAGAATGGTGGCAAATTCACCTCTGCTGACGCCCGACTTTTCGGCAGTAATACGAATAGCCTGTTTTACGGCCGGAAGCGACATGTGCAATTTTTCGGCAATTTCGGGATTGCTCATGCCGAAAGCGGCAAGCTTGGCAACTTCGCGCTCCTTGAGTGAGAGTGTTGTAACAATGCGGCGGCCGCGAACACTTCCGCTCAAAAATGACCATCCCGTACTGTACGTTTTATAGAGTGATTTTATCGTTTCCCATGCCTGTGGATCTACTCGGCAGACACGCTTCTCCAACATAGAGCCCAGCAGGCGGCAATATTCGGCAAGAATACCGTAGAGCCTATCGGGGAGTGCTAAATCAATGGCACGGTCAATATGGCGAACCGCCTGCGTATCATCGCCGATGGTGTGATAAACAACGGCACAAATCATACGCAGATAAATCTCGCAGATAATCGAGTTATCGGCACATGCCTGAGAAATCATCGGCTCAATGGTATACGGAAGCATAGCCATCAGCGCAAGCCCCTCAACACCCGGCACTTCAATCTGTTTTGTAGCCAACGCGTACGCTGCCGTATACAAATATTTGGCATAATATATCTTTGCTGCAGGCAGAGCATCAGGAGGCAAAAGCTCAAAATTCCCGATTTTGAACCATTCGGGGAAAGAGTTCACATCATACAGCATACAGTCCACGGCAGCAATCGTAAACGAAACAATATCTCTGTCGGTATCATTTTGGGCAGGTGCCTCAAATATGTGTATCTTTGCCTGTCTCCACAGATCAAGATCTCCTCGCCATATCGCGCACAGTGCCAGCAGCATTCCTCCTGAAAGAACAGCATAAAATCCGGAGTGCTTTGCCAACAGATATTTTGCATTTTGGTAAACCTTTTCAATATCCCCTCGGGAATAGGCAATTTCTGCCGACAAAAGCACTTGAGCCTCGTGATTATACGACAGCTGATCAATACTCGCTTCGGCACTGCCGGGCGTTCGGTAAAGATCGGTCATATGCAAAAACGGGGTTTTACGGGGCAACGGCTGATCGATATCTTGGGTTGTACACCGGGGATATACCGCATCTTCGGGAATCATCCACGAACGATGCCATAAAATTGCTCCCTTTATCTCGCCGCGACGGCAGAGGTCTTGTACACGGCGTGGGGTAACGCCCCATTTTTCCGCCGCTTGCTGTACGGTTATTTTTTCCATTTTCGCCTCATCCATTTTGCTTCGCTAAAACGCCATGCGCTCCGGGCAGATTCGTTCGAACGAAGCGCTTGTCTCAAATTTCAGTTCGTTCGAACGAACGGCGTCTCACAGACCGCACTTCGTTCGAACGAATCTAAGTATTTATATTATACTTCGTCCGGGCGAAGTTGTCAAGAGGAGTGAGCCAAAAACGCAATTTCTTTTGCTGGGGCGCAAAAGAAAAAGGATGCTGCGTGAATCGCGCAGCACCCCGACAGTTATTTGGTAAAATCACGCTGTTTCTTGTGGGCGAAGATGCAGTTCCGCCAAGCCTTGCTTATGCAGAAGCAGTACACCGGCAAGCAGTGCACCCTGACCGATGATATTCACACCCTCGGCAATCCAGTTCATCGACGCTTCGGCAAAATCCCGGGAGGAAAGATACCCCATGCAAAGTGAGCAAACAAAGGAAAGGGTAAAGAGCAGAACAAGAATGGGCTTTTTCAGTTTCACGGAAAGAATGCAGAGGACAGCATCCATCAACCCAAGGCCTGCGACCATCAAGCCCACAAAGACGAATGTTCCGCCAAATACGGGCGGTGCCACGGCAAGCATTGCGGCATTCGATTGACGATGTACAAGCATGGCAAGAATACCGATCCCCGCGAGCAGAAACCCAATCGACTGCACGGGAAAGAACATGGCGTTAAGTGCTTCAAAATCGCACACACCCGCCGCATAAAGCAGCTTATAGGTTGCCTTGAACGCGCCCGCACAGGTGATATCAATCGTACCTGCAGCAAAGAGTGCAAACGCACCTTTGCTCATTTTGTTGTACAGATCGCGCATCAGAATAACCGCTGCGGCAGCAAAGAATATGACGGGGATATAGTCGACAAGCGCCATCGAAACGGAAAAGTCTTTCATTTTTCCTCTCCTCGGTCTTATTTTTTGTTGAGATGATAGATGGGCAGGAGCGGGATAATAATCGGGGTTTTATTGGCGTAGGTGTTGTACGCTTCGTTGTCACCGTAACGCGCCATCTGCCTCTTTTCCAGGCGCTGGGCACCGTTGAACATAATGTATACAATGCAGATGTAAGCGACAACAGCGGTAATCCACTGCCCTGCGGTAGCATATGCGGTAATGCCGCTGATGAAAACGCCGGTCCAGAAAATGATCTCGCCCAGGTAATTGGGACAACGGACAATGCGATAGAGTCCCTCGGTTGCCACCATATCAGGGCGCGCCTTTTTCTGCGCAGATTTTTGATTGTCCGCAATAGACTCCAAAATCAGACCGAAAATCGAGATGACAAAACCAACGATCGGCACAATAATATCGGCAGAACCATTATCAAAGCGGAAGAGCATGGGGCTGACCTGTGCCACATAGAGCACGGCAACCACAAGCCAGATCGTCACCAGGACGAAGATGGGCATCTTCTTTTCGTTGTTTTTGGCGAGGGTGTCCTTTGCAACATCGGTTTTCTTGAACGAAACATTTTTCAGCTCACGGACAAGCAGAAAGCCCGAGAGGCGAGCACCGTACGCGATAAAGAGGAACATCTGTACAAGCACAATCCAGATCGGTGTGGCAGTGGGATTGAGCAGATACATCACGAAAACGGCAATTCCTCCACCGGCAACGGCGAAGCCGTAACCGATGGAAAGAAAATAGACAAACTTATAAAAGCCGACGCAGCACATCACAGCGCAAACGGCAAAAAGAATCCCCAAAAGTGACCAAGGCATACTTATTTTTCCTCCTTAAAGCTGTCTTTGATGTATTCGGCGAAGCTCATATCACCATGGATGGTAGAGCCGACCATCTCTTCGGTCAGCGTCCATTTGGAGAAACGAAGAATTGCGTCTTTTCCGTTCTTCTTGAGTTTATTGACAAAAGCAAGCACATCGAAAAGGAAAGCGGGGGCACGTTTGATCACGGGCTCCTTGCCTGCCGCGGCAAAGCACAGGTTGGCAATCTCCTCGTAGGAATAGATTTCCCTGCCGCCGATGTCGTACATCTTATTCTCATCGCACATATGCGCAACAATAAAATCGGCGAAATCCTCGGTTGAGATGACATTGGCGTGAACGGGTTTCTTGCCGAGCAGCGTAACCTCGCCCTTCTCAATCATCGGCTTGAATACTTTGACAATATCATAGAAATATCCCGTGGGGCGGGTGATACAATAGGTGATACCGCTCTTCTTGAGCTCTTCCTCAAAGAGATATTTTGCGTGCAGCATGGGGACCTTGGGGGCTTTGTCTGCCTTGATGACCGAGATATAGGCAAAATTCTTCACCCCTGCAGCCTTGGCCTCATTGAGCAGGTTGAGATTACCCTGATAGTCAATCTCATAATTGGTTACAGTTGCAGAGGTTTTGGTCAGCCCAACGGTGGTGATGACAACATCGGCACCGTCGCACAGACCGCGCAGGCTCTCGGGGTTTGTGACATCAATCTGACGGAAGGAGAAGTTCCCCTCCACACCGAGGTCACGTTCTGCCATATCTGCTGCGACAACCTCATGCCCGTGCGCCAGCAAGGTTTTGAAAATATCGGCACCGAGATTGCCGTATGCGCCCGCAAGTACAACTTTCATGATAATTCCTCCTTTGTTTTTTACTTCTTATTTTTTTCTTTTGCGCGTTTATCGTTGATGATCTTCATGTGCTCTGCCGTGATCAGCTCAACATTGTTTTCTCTTGCCCATTCGATGCACCCCTTGAGCACAACCGATAAAAAGACACGCGGCACCCCGAGGATGGTCATCAGTGCATCATCGGTGAATTTGATTTTATCATCGGCGCGGTCGGCGGCATAGCGCACCGACTCAAGCGAAGCCTGGCGCATCTGCAGCAGCTCGGCACGCATCCGCGTTTTGCGGTGGAACCAGAAGTTTTTGCTGTCACGGTAGCCATAATCAACCGGCAGCGCGGGAAAATCTTTCGCCCTGACACCGTTGATGATGGCATCGCTGTACTTTTTCTTCATCAGGATTTTATCCACACGAAGAATAAAGTGCGCTCCGAATTTACTGGTAATACCGTTGAAGTCGTGATAAGGCGGCTCGTAACCGTTCAGCTCACCCGCCAAGTCCTTGTCCGCACCGTCAAGCTCGCGCATCCATGTGCATTCGATGACCTGAATGGCATCGGTCATCACCATGGGGCGCTTATCCTCAGCGTTTTCCTCTTCGATCATGCTCGTCTCAAGCTTGAAGTTGCACTTGGGCATTTTCTCCGAAGGCTTGTCGCCGGGCCAGGAAAGCTTAACTGCTTCCTTGAACATTTTGGGATCATCATGGATAAAATTGAGCGCACACTTGCCGTTGCGCAGAATATTCTGCGCGGTGTTGGAGGAATTGCGGCAGCACAGAAGCATGGCGTAGTAATCCTTGCCTGCAACATAATAAGGCTGCACCAACGAGTATGGGCCGAGATTGGTTCTACCGTCCTCACAGAGGGTACTAATGATCACGGTAGGCATCGGAAAAAACAGGGAGGTCTGATAGAAATTGTCCACGATGCGAAGGTTTTCGAAACTGCTCATGATTTTGTCTCCTTTATATTATTTTTTTAACAACTGCAGAAAAACAGGGGAAATTTCTTCAAAGTCAGTGCCTTCCATTATCCAACGGAGCATTTCTTCGGCGATGAAAGAAGCCAAAAACGCTTTGTTGGGTATGGGGGAGTTATCGCAAATGGGAAGGATAATTTGCGCCAACTGATCACGAAGCTGTATATGCCGCTCACCCGCGACGGAGGAAAAGACTTTTGCCGCATCCGCATCAGAAAAAAGCTTTGCGTATTTTTGAGAGAAATGACGAATGGCAGAATATATCCCGTACAAAAAGGCTTTTGTATCGCCGCATGGTGCCTGTCCCATCAACTGCAAACAACACTGCCAATCCTCCAGCATACAGGATGCAATCAGCATATCTTTCGATGGAAAGTAATTATACACCGTTCCAACACCCAAGCTGCATGCTGCGGCGACCGAGCGCATGGTGGTTTGGGCGTAACCATATTCAATCACTTGTCTTGCGGCTTCGGCCAACAATTGTTCGCGCACATTTTCAAGAATTTTGGGCATAGATATCTCCTGCGGATTATGAACATGTTCATTTAAGTTTATTATACTGTTTTGGATCGGACAAGTCAATAGAAATGGCCAAAACGGTGTGTATATTGGTGTTTTTTTGCCAATCGGCAGAAAAAACGGCACAAATTTCAACTGTTTGGTTGATTTAGACACATTTTCTGCGTATAATGGTACATAGTTCTACGCCAATACAGGACAACACAGCAGGTCGCTGCCACAACCATAATTAGATTATACCTTCATCATATATAGGTAAGATCAAGTGGGCAGCCCTTACGGAGGACATCCCCTATGCCAAGTTACCGCGCCGGTATTGATATCGGCTCCACAACAGTCAAACTGGTTTTGATCGATGATACCGATCACATTATCTACGACAATTACCGCCGTCACGGAGCACATACGCAGCAAACCTTAGCAGATCTGCTGCGGGATGCAAAGCAAACCGTTGGCGGCTGTACGCTTTGCGCGCAAATCACAGGGTCTGGCTCCATCAATCTCGGGAAAGCGCTTAATATTGATTTTGAGCAAGAGGTCGTCGCCGTGGCGGCGGCATTGCAGCACATTGCACCGCAGACCGATGTCGCCATTGAGCTTGGCGGTGAAGACGCAAAAATTATCTATTTCAGCGGCGGACTGGAAGAGCGCATGAACGGCGTTTGTGCGGGCGGAACGGGATCCTTTATCGATCAAATGGCAGCGCTTTTGCAAACCGATGCGGCGGGGCTGAACAAAGAGGCGGAAAATTACAAACAAATTTACCCCATTGCCGCACGCTGCGGCGTATTTGCCAAAACCGATATCCAACCGCTCATCAATGAAGGCGCAACCAAGGCCGATCTCGCCGCCTCCATCTTTCAAGCGGTGGTCAACCAGACCATCTCCGGCTTGGCGTGCGGAAAGCCTATCCGCGGCTGTGTGGCTTTTTTAGGCGGTCCTCTGCATTTCCTGCCGGAACTGAAAAAAGCCTTCATCCGTACACTCAAGCTCACCCCCGAGACGACGGTCGATCCAGAAAACGCGCATCTGTTTGCCGCACTCGGCGCTGCGCTGAAGGCAAACAAATCCGATCCCATTGCAATCGATGAACTCATTGCCAAGCTTGATCGCGGTGTAGAGGTGTCATTTGAAATGCCGCGTCTCCCTGCCCTCTTTGCCGATGAAGATGCATATCGACAGTTTATGGACAGGCATAATCGAGCAATTCTACCAAAGGCCGATATCAAGACCTACAGCGGGGACTGTTTTCTCGGCATCGATGCCGGCTCTACAACAACAAAGCTGACACTCATCGGCACCAACGGCGAGCTGCTGTACGCTTACTATGCCAACAATCAAGGCAATCCGCTGGCCGCGGCAAAAACGGCAATCAGCGCGCTGAGCGAAGTGATGCCTGCCGATGCACATATCGTCCGCTCCTGCTCGACGGGTTACGGTGAGGCGCTGTTCAAATCTGCATTCAGCCTGGACGAGGGTGAAGTGGAAACCATTGCCCACTGTACCGCTGCCGCATTTTTTGATCCCCGTGTGGATTGCGTACTGGATATCGGCGGTCAGGACATGAAGTGCATCAAGCTCAAAAACGGCACGGTGGACACCATTCTGCTCAATGAAGCCTGCTCCTCGGGATGCGGCTCGTTCATTGAAAATTTCGCCAATTCACTGGGATACACAGCAGAGGCCTTTGCCAACGAAGCACTGTTTGCACAAAATCCCGTTGATCTGGGAACGCGATGCACCGTGTTTATGAATTCAAACGTCAAGCAGGCGCAGAAAGAGGGGGCTACAGTATCCGATATTTCCGCGGGGCTGGCTTATTCGGTGATCAAAAACGCGCTCTTTAAGGTAATCAAGCTCTCAAACGCCGGGGATTTGGGCAAGCATATTGTCGTGCAAGGCGGCACGTTCCATAACAAGGCTGTCCTGCGTGCATTCGAGACGGTTGCCGGTGTTGAGGCTGTTTGTCCCGACATCTCCGGACTTATGGGCGCGTTTGGTGCGGCACTCATTGCCAAAAAGCATTATTGCGGCGCCCCCACATCAATGCTTTCTTTGGATGACATCATTGCGCTGGAATATACATCATCAACCGCCCGCTGCGGAGGATGCGCCAATCGCTGTATGCTGACTGTCAACAAATTCCCCGGTGGCAGACAGCACATCAGCGGGAATCGCTGCGAGAAGGGCTCGGGCGAATCGATAACTGCATCCCGCGGCGAAAATCTGGTAGAATACAAGCGTGAGCGAATCTTCCGTTATGCTCCGCTCGACGCCGACCGGGCACCAAGAGGGGAAATCGGCATCCCCCGTGTGCTGAATATGTATGAAAATTATCCCTTCTGGGCGACCTTTTTCGGGGCATTGGGCTTCCGTGTCCTGCTCTCCCCGTTTGCGAGCCGAAAAATCTACGAGATGGGAATGGAATCGATTCCATCCGAGTCCGAATGTTATCCCGCAAAACTCGCACACGGCCATGTGCAGTGGTTAATCAACCAGGGCATAAAGACCATTTTTCATCCCTGCGTATTTTATGAAAAGCAGGAAACCGCAGGAGCACAAAACCATTACAACTGCCCCATCGTTGTCTCCTACGCCGAAAATCTCAAGAACAATGTCGAGGGAATTGCAGACGGCGATGTACGGTATATCCGTCCGTTCCTTGCGTTGACCGATGAAAAAACCGTATCTGCGCGGCTGGTTAAGCTCTGTGCCGAGGAATGGGGCATTGATGCCGTCACGGTTCGCCGTGCAGTCAAACGTGCATGGGCTGAGCAACAACAGGCAAAAGCCGATATTCGCGCTGAAGGTGCGCGTGTGCTGGTTGAAATGGAGAAAAAGCAGGGATGCGGTATTGTCCTTGCAGGCAGACCTTATCACATTGATCCCGAAATCAACCACGGTATTCCCGAATTGATTGCATCTTACGGGCTGACCGTTTTCACTGAGGATAGTCTGCCGATTGCATTCAATCCTCAGCGTCCTCTTCGCGTTGTCGATCAGTGGGTCTACCATTCCAGACTTTACACGGCTGCAGAGTTTGTCAGTGCGCGTGACGATCTTGAGTTGATCCAGCTCAACTCGTTCGGCTGCGGACTGGATGCTGTCACAACCGATCAGGTTTGCGACATATTGGAGGGAAGCAATAAGTTATATACCCTGCTCAAAATTGATGAGGTGAACAATCTCGGCGCCGTTCGTATTCGTATCCGCAGCTTACTGGCTGCTATGCAGAAACGGCGGGAGCAAAACATCTGTGCCGCCCCCAAAACGCTTACATATCGTCCTGCGGAGTTCACAACGGCAATGAAAAACGAAGGATATACCATTCTCGCCCCGCAGATGAGCCCGATTCATTTCAATCTGCTGGAGCCGGTATTCCGCAAGCACGGCTATCACTTTGTTATTCTCGGGAACGATAACCGTTCGGCGATCGACACAGGGTTGAAATATGTCAATAACGATGCCTGCTTCCCATCGATCACAGTGGTGGGACAAATCATGTCGGCAGTCACTTCGGGTGAGTTTGATACAAACAAGCTGGCCATCATCATGGCGCAGACGGGCGGATGCTGCCGTGCGAGCAACTATGTCGGCTTTATTCGCCGAGCCCTCGAAAAAGAAGGGCTATCGCATATCCCCGTTATTTCGCTCAACGCCAACGGCATGGAAAAGAATGAAGGCTTCAAAATGTCCGCCGCCCTGCTGTTGGATGCCGCACGCGCAATTGTGTATGGCGATCTCTTCATGAAATGCCTCTACCGCGTGCGCCCGTACGAAGTTATCCCCGGTTCTGCCAACGAGCTGCATAAAAAATGGGAGGAAATTTGCATCGAATCGCTCGTCTCTCCCAAGCGTCGGTATAAATTCAAGGATCTCTGCCACGATATTGTGGAGAGCTTTGATACATTTCCCATCGATGAATCCACCCCCAAGCCGAGGGTGGGAATTGTGGGAGAAATTCTCGTAAAATATATGCCGCTCGCCAACAATCACCTCGTTGAGCTGCTCGAAGCGGAGGGGATTGAGGCAGTTGTACCTGACTTGGTGGATTTTATGAGCTATTGCTTATTTAACAACGAGTACAGGTATAAATATTTGGGCAAGAAATGGACCTCGGCGGCAATTGCCAAAATCGGCGTGGAAGCAATCGAGCGTTTGCGCAAACCCGCGGCCGACGCGCTGAAAAACAGCAAACGATTCTCCCCACCCGTTCGTATTGACAAAATTGCCGAGCTGGCAAGTCCCTTTTTGTCGATCGGCAATCAGTATGGCGAGGGATGGTTCTTAGCGGGAGAGATGGTGGAATTGATTCAATCGGGGACACCGAATATCGTTTGCATTCAGCCTTTTGCCTGCCTTCCCAATCATGTGGTGGGCAAGGGTGTCATTAAGTGTCTGAAATCGGTTTACCCGGTCGCCAACATCGCAGCCGTCGACTATGATCCGGGCGCGAGTGAGGTCAATCAGCTCAATCGCATTAAACTGATGCTCGCTTCTGCCAAGCAAGCATATCAAAACCAAACCGAGACTGAGGAAATGT
Source organism: Clostridia bacterium (assembly GCA_017407835.1). Classification (GTDB taxonomy): domain Bacteria; phylum Bacillota; class Clostridia; order Oscillospirales; family CAG-272; genus SIG693. The sequence continues at coordinate 59,512 of JAFQVV010000026.1, read as the reverse complement.
CGGACAACCGCCGCGAAGCAGAAACCATCGAAACAATCTTCACACGCGTTTGATTTCCGCCAAAAGTCAAATAAGGAGCTCGACAATGTCAGAGAAAACAAAACGCCACAAAAAGCTATCGCCGATCTCTACGATGCATTTGATCAAACTGATCTATCGTTCCGGTCTTTTTTGCGCGGCAGTCATACTCTACATCATTAACCGCATCAATCAAACCGGCAGCTTATTCGGCGGTGTTGAAAACAGCCCCCTGATCTTGATATTGATCTGGCTTGTATTTGTGGTGGAAATGATCTTTCGCTTCTTCCCTTCCAAAATCGAGAGCATGGGATGTCAGAAACAATTTGCCAGAAACTTCCGGGAAACCAACTCTACACCCCCGTCTCCACGCACCGATAAGGGAGTATGGGCAATTGCATCAGTGTGGATCGCGCTCAACGCGGCGATCGGTGTGCTGTACTACACACATATCATCGATGCGGGGATTCTGCTCCTGATCAGTCTTGCGTTCTCGGTTTGCGACATGATCTGCATTTTGTTCTTCTGCCCCTTTCAGACCTGGTTTATGAAGAACAAATGCTGTACAAGCTGCCGAATTTACAATTGGGATTATGCGATGATGTTTACACCGCTGATTTTTGTCCGGAATTTTTTCGCGCTGAGCATCTTCCTCTGTGCCCTGCTTTTGCTCATCCGCTGGGAGATCACCGCATATAAGCATCCCGAACGCTTCTCAGAGCAAACCAATGCTTCCCTCGCTTGTCAAAATTGCCAAGAAAAGCTATGTCATCACAAAAAGCAGCTCCGCCGCTTCTTGCAGGACAACAAAAACAAGCTCCAAGCCAAAGCGAAATCCTATTTTGAATAAAAGCTGAATCGGCGCTATTGCCCGGCAACCCCACATATATCACATTTGCATGGAAAGAAAAAACACAGCATTGACATCGCTCACGATGTCAATGCTGTGTTTTTTGGTGGGCCTTCAGGGACTCGAACCCGGGACCGACCGGTTATGAGCCGGTGGCTCTAACCAACTGAGCTAAAGGCCCGTACTAAATATTATACCTTATTTTGCATGATTTGTCAAGCGATTTGCTCGCGAAAGTATAAATAAGAAAAACAAGCGCCCCTGTATACAGGGGCGCCTGCCGATCATTTCATCAAACGTGATTAGTCAACCAGCTTGATCAGTGCCATCTCGGCTGCGTCGCCGCGACGGGGACCGAGCTTGTAGATCTGGGTATAGCCGCCAACGCGATCTGCGTACTTGGGGGCAATATCATTGAACAGCTTGGTCACAACTTCTTCTTTCGTGATATATGCCAGCGCGGCACGGCGGGAAGCGAGAGTGTTCTTCTTACCAAGGGTGATCATCTGCTCTGCGATAGAGCGGACTTCCTTGGCACGAGTCAGGGTGGTCTCAATCGAGCCGTTCTCGAGTAAATAGGTCACCATGCCTCTCAACATCGCCTGTCTGTGCGCGGTGGGTCTGCCGAGTTTTCTGGTTCCGGGCATTGCAATTCCCTCCTTCTGCTGTAGATAAAATTCAAATTATGGTGCAATCGCGATCAGAGAGCCCGCAGGCTTATTCCTCTTCCTTCTTGAGGTCGAGGCCGAGCGAATGCAGTTTGAAAATGACTTCTTCAAGCGATTTCTTACCGAGATTACGAACCTTAATCATGTCCTCCTCGGTACGGTTGGTCAGATCTTCGACCGTATCAATGCCTGCACGCTTCAAGCAGTTGAAGCTGCGTACAGACATGTCAAGCTCCTCAATGGTCATCTCAAGGACTTTCTCTTTGATCGTCTCTTCACGCTCAACCATAATCTCTGCCTTCTTTGCCTCATCGGACAAGTTCACAAACAGGTTGAGATGCTCGTTGAGAATCTTGGCGCCAAGAGAAATCGCTTCTTTGGCCGAAATGGTTCCGTTGGTCAGAACCTCAAGTGTAAGCTTATCGTAATCGGTGATGTTGCCGACGCGGGTATTTTCCACGGTATAATTGACATTATAAACGGGAGTGTAAATCGAGTCGGTATAGATCGTTCCGATCGGTGCGGAGGTCGTATTTCCGAGCGCTGCCGTATGGAGCTGCTTGTTTTTCTCCTGAGAGACATAACCGCGTCCGATATCGAACGTCAGTTCCATAAAGAAGCGTGCATTCTCTCCAAGCGTTGCAATGTGCTGCTCGGGATTGAGGATCTCAAGATCCGCATCCTGCTTGATATCACCTGCCGTCACAGTGCAAGGACCGGTTCTGTCGATGATGACAGTTTTGGGTGCGCCGCTGTGCAGCTTTGCCGTGATACCCTTAACATTGAGCACGATCTCGGTAACATCCTCCTTCACGCCGGGAACGGTCGAGAATTCATGGAGAACGCCGTCAATTTTGATATTGGTAACGGCAACACCGGGAAGCGAGCTCAAAAGCACTCTGCGCAGCGAATTACCAAGGGTAATGCCGTATCCACGCTCAAGAGGCTCGACGATAAATTTTCCGCTTTTCCCATCATCGCTCAGGTTTACTGTCGCAATATTGGGCTTTTCAATCTCAATCATTCCAAATAACCCTCCTATAGATTTTTTGTGTTTGGTTGCGGCCTGCTAACACTTCGTAAAATTACGAAACCAAAGCCGCTGGGTTACAGTTGTTCATGCGCAAGCCAAGCACTGCCAATCGGCACTGCGGGCAAACGCAATACGGAGACAATTACTTGGAATAGAACTCAACGATAAGCTGCTCTTCAACAGGAAAGTCAATATCTTCTCTGGTGGGGTTTGCAACAACTTTCGCAGACATGTTGGCAGCGTCAAGCGCGAGCCACTTGGGAGGCTGTGCAACCGAGTTGGTCTCGATATTTGCCTTGATTCTGGCATGGCCACGGCTGGTCTCCTTAACGGCAACAACCATACCGGGCTTCACGAGGAAGCTGGGAATGTTGACCTTGTGACCATCAACGGTGAAGTGTGCATGCGAAACCATCTGACGGGCCTCTGCACGAGTCATAGCGAAGCCGAGACGATAAACAACATTGTCCAGACGGCGCTCCATCAGCGAGAGCAGAATCTCACCGGTCTGACCGGTCATCTTCTCTGCCTTCTCGTATGCCAGACGGAACTGCTTTTCCTGAACACCGTAGATAAACTTAACCTTCTGCTTCTCTTTGAGATGAACTGCATACTCGCTCTGCTTTCTGCGAACATCACCCTGAGAATTACGGATGGTTTCCGACTTAGAGCTGCCGGTATAGCCCATGGTTGCAGGAGAAATACCCAGCGTCTTGCAGCGCTTTACAATATTCTTTGCCATAATTATTCCTCCTTATGAATTAAACGCGGCGGCGTTTGGGGGGACGGCAGCCGTTGTGGGGGATGGGGGTAACATCGCGGATGAGGGTGATGCTCATGCCGACAGCCTCGAGGGCGCGGATAGCAGCCTCACGTCCGGGACCGGGACCCTTCACATATACCTCAACGGTCTTCATGCCATGCTCCATTGCGGTCTTGGCAGCGGTCTCTGCAGCGGACTGTGCAGCGAAAGCGGTAGACTTTCTGGAGCCCTTGAACCCGAGCTCACCGGCAGATGCCCACGATACAGCATTGCCCTGAACGTCGGTGATCGTGATGATCGTGTTGTTAAAGGTGGACTGAATATGCACAGCACCCTTTTCGATATTTTTGCGCTCGCGGCGCTTCTTAATAACCTTCTTAGCGGTCTTAGCCATCGATTCAGTTCACTCCTTTACTTCTTCTTATTTGCAATGGTCTTTGCGGGACCCTTGCGGGTTCTTGCGTTGGTCTTGGTTCTCTGACCGCGAACGGGGAGACCCTTTCTGTGACGGATACCGCGATAGCAGTTGATCTCAACCAGACGCTTAATGTTCATACCGACTTCGCGGCGGAGGTCACCCTCTACCGTATAAGCGTTTTCGATCTCGTCACGGAGCTTTGCGACTTCTTCTTCAGTCAGATCCTTTGCACGGGTATCGGGATTGATACCGGTCTTCTCGAGGATCTTCTGTGCGCTGGTCTTGCCGATACCGTAAATGTAGGTAAGGGCGATTTCAACGCGCTTCTGGTTCGGAATATCTACACCAGCAATACGTGCCATTCTGTATATTCACCTCTCATGTCTTAATGTGGCCATAGGCCATGTGGTGGTGCGTCGGCGCTTGGCCGCGCATTAACCCTGTCTCTGCTTGTGCTTCGGGTTCTCGCAGATCACCATGATTTTACCTTTTCTCTTGATGATCTTGCACTTTTCGCAAATCTTTTTGACAGACGGTTTAACCTTCATTGTTTAGACCAAACCTTTCTTACTTATTTCGCGCGCCAGGTAATACGACCTTTATTCAGATCATACACCGAGACCTCAATGGTCACACGGTCACCCGGCAAAATTCGGATATAATTCATGCGCAGCTTTCCGGAGATATGTGCGGTGACAATATGCTCATTCGGCAGCTTCACCTTGAAGGTTGCGTTGGGCAGTGCTTCGACTACCACACCTTCAAATTCGATAACATCGTCCTTAGGCAGAACAATCCCTCCTATGCGTTTGCATTTGCATTTTCATGCGTACGTTCAAATTGCATCAGCCAGGCATACAGCTGAGCGTCGTGCAGGCTGTTGTCTGTAATCATCTGCGCCAATTCACAATCCGGTGAAGAGAGCACGCGCAGGTGTCTGAGTTTTTTTCGTTTGGGCTGTGCAAGTCGGCGCAGTCTGCCATCCGCGAGCCAAACATATCCGCCTGCCGTTCCCGAGTCTTCCTCGACAGCGACAATTGCAAAAACACGTTTGGCATCGCGTCCGGCCAGCGAGCGAACGATGCAGCCCACATATGCCCCCGGGCATGACAGCCCGTTTTGTTGTTTATCGCCCATACCGTCAATCCACTTGTGTGAGATTAAGCACACCGTCGGGCGTCAGCGCGACTGTGTTCTCATAATGTGCAGATAAACTTCCGTCCTCGGTGACGACTGTCCAGCCATCATCCAGCTCTCGAACAAGAGCGGTTCCGATGTTGACCATCGGTTCGATGGCAAGCGTCATGCCGCAGCAGATACGCGGTCCGCGGCCGGGAGTGCCAAAATTGGGGACATCCGGCGACTCATGGAGATCATGCCCGATGCCGTGCCCGATATATTTGCGCACGACAGCATAGCCTGCCTCACAAATACAGCCTTCCACAGCGGCGCCAATGTCGCCGATACGATTACCGATCTTAACCTGTTCAACCGCCCGACGGAAACTTTCCTCGGTGGCGGCGATCAGGCGTTCGGCATCAGGACTGATACGTCCGACCGCAAAGGTACGGGCGCTGTCTCCGTGAAAACCATCAATGAAGGCGCCAACATCAATTTTTACGATATCGCCCTCCTCAAGAATCCGTTTGGCTGACGGAATTCCGTGAATGACTTCATCGTTGATGCTGATACAAGCACTGGCGGGAAATCCCGCATAACCAAGGAAAGAGGGTTTAGCCCCTGCCCGCTCGATGTAAGAGCGAATTACATCGTCGAGATGTTTGGTGCTGACACCCGGCTTGATCTGCTCGCGTGCGGCAAGCAGTGCTTCGCCTGTGATTCGACCGGCTTTTTTCATCGCCTGAATTTGAGTCGCATTTTTAATTTGAATCATGGATTTCTGCCTCAAGTCCGCTCGGTCTGCAGAGCTGCAAACACCAAAGCGGTAGTATCCTCAACTTTTTCCTGACCGACCACGGTACGGAGCAAGCCGCGTTCAGCATAGAATGCCTTCAGCGGTTCGGTCTGTGCGTGGTAGGTATGAAGCCGATTGAGAACTGTTTCGGGCTTATCGTCCTTACGGATAATCAACCCGGTTCCGCATTTATCACAGATATCAGCGGTTTTCGGCGGGATATATGCGGTATGGTAAGAAGCGCCGCACGAGGGGCAAACTCTTCTGCCGCTCATCCGCTCGACGATGATACTATCGTCAACCTCAATGCTCAGCACCACGTCGATCTTCACGCCCAGGTCTTCAAGTGCCTGTGCCTGAGGAATCGAACGGGGGAAGCCGTCGAGGATGAAGCCGTTGCGGCAAGCGTCGGAGCCGAGGTGCTCCTTGACGATGCCGATCACGATATCATCGGGAACCAGCTGACCTGCATCCATATAGGATTTTGCGGTTTTGCCGAGTTCTGTTCCGGCGCTGATCGCACCGCGCAGGATCTCGCCCGTAGAAACTGCGGGAATCTGATACTGCGCTGCGATCTTCTCAGCCTGTGTGCCTTTACCGGCACCGGGAGCACCCATCAAAATCAAATTCATTGGGAATCCTCCGTTTGCTTACTCAAGGAAGCCCTTGTAGTGGCGCAGGCTCATCTGTGCCTCGAGGTCACGAGTCGTCTCAAGCGCAACGCCGACCACGATCAGCAGCGAAGAGCCACCGAACGCCAGGCCTGCCATTGTGCCGCCCGAAACCATGTTAATGATCATCGGGAAGACTGCAATAAAGCCAAGGAAGAATGCACCGATCAGCGTAATGCGGTTAAGCACACGGGTGATATAGTCGGTGGTAGGGCGACCGGGGCGAATACCCGGAATGGAGCCGCCGTTCTTCTTCAGATTATTGGCAACCTCAACAGGATTGAACGAGATCGCAATATAGAAATAGGAGAATGCGATGATAAGTGCAAAGAACAGAATAGCGTATACGGGGGAGTTGTAATTAAAGAAATTGTTGATTCCCGACCAGAAATTGCTCTTCGGGAAGAATGCTGCGATGGTCGCGGGAATAGCCACGATCGAGTTTGCGAAGATGATCGGCATAACGCCGGACATATTCAGCTTAATCGGGAGGTTAGTTCCCTGACCGCCGTACATCTTACGGCCAACAACCTTCTTTGCATACTGAATCGGAATTCTGCGCTCACTGTGCGTCATGAAGACGACAAAGCCGACGATTGCCAGCGTAATTGCGAGCGAAAGAATAACAAGCAGCAGACCGAGCACAGAGAACTTGCCATCCTTGAACATCATCGACCAGAGAGAGGTGATGAGTGCGGGACCGCGCGAGACGATACCTGCAAACAGGATCATAGAGATACCATTGCCGATACCGCTTTCGTTAATCTTCTCTGCGAGCCACATGACCAGAGCCGCGCCTGCGCAGTAACAAGCAACGATAACGACCATATGGAAGAAGTTAGTGCCATCCACCAGCCAACCGTTTGTGTTCAGGAACATTGCGTAACCGATACTGGTGATCAGTGCAAGTGCAACAGTAACCAAACGGGTGAGTGCAGTCAGCTTCTTCTTACCCTCATCCCCTTCTTTTGCAAGACGCTCAAGTGCGGGAATGGCGATCGTCAGGAGCTGAATGACGATGGAGGAGGTGATATACGGAGATACGCCGAGGGCAAACAGCGTCGCACGTGCGAACGCGTCACCCGACAGAATGTTGAGATACTGGAAGATGGATCCAGCGGTAGCCTCATTGAAAGAGGCCATGACATCTGCGCTGACATACGGAACGGGCAAAACCGAGCCGATGCGGTAAAGTATGACGATAACCAATGTGAAGAGGAGCTTGGATTTGAGTTCCGGTACCTTCCAGGCATTTTTTAACGTCTGAAACACTTATACCACCTCAGTCTTTCCACCTGCTGCTTCTATCTTTTCTTTAGCGCTAGCCGAAAAGACTGCTGCGTTGACGTTCAGCTTCTTGGTGATCTCACCGTTGCCGAGAACCTTAAGACCATCGTAGGGCTTACGGATGATCTTCTTCTCGAGCAGAGTTGCGAGGTCAACGGTGTCACCGTCATTGAAGCGCTCGTTGAGGGTGCAGACGTTGATGATCGCATACTCTTTTGCAAAGTAGTTGTTGAAACCTCTCTTGGGGTGCTTGCGGTAGAGGGGGAGCTGACCTCCCTCAAAACCGGGTCTTACACCGCCGCCGGAGCGAGCGTTCTGACCCTTGTGGCCCTTACCTGCGGTCTTACCGTTACCGGAACCGGGGCCTCTGCCTTTGCGCCACGCCGGCGTGTTGGAGCCGGGAGCGGGTGAAAGTTCATGGAGCTTCATGCGTAATCCTCCTTTTAGACATTTTCAACCGCAACGAGGTGCGAGATGACTTTGATTTTGCCGGCAAGAACTGCATCGTCGTTGTGGATGATGCTGTCGCCGATCTTTACCAGACCAAGGGACTTGGCGGTTGCCTTCTGGTTCGGCTTTGCGCCGATGAGGCTCTTGACGAGGATAACTTTCTTTTCCATTGTCACACCCTCCTTAACCCTTGACCTGCTCAACGCTGATGTCGCGAAGCTTTGCGACGTCCTCAACGCTGCGGAGTGCCTTCAGACCCTCAATGGTCGCCTTAGCAACATTGGTGGGGTTGTTGGAGCGAAGGCTCTTTGCACGGATGTTCTTGATACCTGCCATCTCAAGGACGGTACGAACAGTGCCGCCTGCGATGATACCGGTACCGGGAGCGGCGGGCTTAAGCAGCACGCGGGCTGCACCAAACTCACCGATAACTTCGTGCGGAATCGTGGTATCCTTGAGGGAAACCTCGATCATGTTTTTCTTTGCGTCTTCCTCGCCCTTGCGGCAGGCTTCCTGAACTTCGGCTGCCTTACCGAGGCCGCATCCGACGTGACCGTTCTCGTCACCAATAACCATGATAGCAGCAAAGCGGGCTACGCGGCCGCCCTTAACGGTCTTGGAAACACGGTTGATCGCTACCTGCTTGGCCTGCTTGAGGTCGAGGGTAGCAGGGTCAAAATTCTTTGCCATGTTATTCCTCCTGAAATTTGTTCGGAAAAGTGTTTTCTCGAACAGTGTACAAACCGGACTCAGAACTTCAGGCCGCCCTCGCGAGCGCCGTCAGCCAGTTCCGATACACGTCCATGATAAAGGTATCCGCCGCGGTCGAACACGATCTCGGTGATGCCCTTTGCTGCTGCGCGCTCTGCGATGGTCTTACCGATCTGGCGAGCTGCAGCCTTGTTGCTGCCGATTCCCTCGAAATCCTTCTCAAGGGTGGAGGCGGAAACAAGGGTTACGCCCTTCACATCATCAATGATCTGAGCGCTGATGTTTGCGTTGGAGCGGTAAACAGCCAGGCGCGGCTTTTCAGCAGTACCCGAAATCTTCGCTCTAACTCTCTTATGTCTCTTAAGACGCTGCTTATTGCTATCAATTCTGGAAACCATTCTTGTCCCCTCCTTTCATTATTTACCGGTCTTACCGGCCTTACGGCGAATGCGCTCGTCGGAGTACTTAACACCCTTGCCCAGGTAGGGTTCAGGGGGTCTCTTGCTTCTGATCTGCGCTGCAATCTCACCAACGATCTGCTTGTCGATACCACGAACGATAATCTGGTTGGGGTTGGGAACATCAAAGCTGATGCTCTCATTTTCCTCAAAGTTGATGGGGTGAGAGTGGCCGAGGTTGAGAACCAGGGTTTTACCCTGCTTAGCTGCCTTGTAACCGACACCGATGATATCCAGGGTCTTGGAGTAACCGTTGGTTACGCCCTCAACCATGTTTGCCAGAAGGGTGCGGGTGAGGCCGTGCAGTGCGCGGTCGTTCTTCTCATCAGAGGGACGCTCGACGGTGATCACAGCGCCTTCCTGCTTGATGGTCATGTTGGGAGCGAGCTGCTGAGTCAGGGTGCCCTTGGGGCCCTTGACGGTAACAAGGTTGTTGGCAGCAACGGTAACAGTTACACCTGCTGCAACTTCGATGGGTTTCTTACCGATTCTAGACATCTTCTCTACCTCCCATTACCAGACGAAAGCAAGGACTTCGCCGCCGACATTCAGCGCGCGAGCCTTCTTGTCTGTCATGATACCCTTGGACGTGGAGACAATCGCGATCCCCAGACCGTTCATTACACGAGGCATATCCTCGCAGCCTGCATAAATACGCAGACCGGGCTTGGACACGCGGCGCAGGCCGCGAATGATCTTCTGCTTACCGGGAGCGTACTTCAGGGTGATGCGGATCACGCCCTGCTTACCGTCTTCGATGACGGTATAGCTCTTGACATAGCCCTCAGCGACAAGGATGTCGGCGATCGCCTTCTTCATTTTGGATGCGGGGATGTCAACAGTTGCGTGCTTTGCATCGTTTGCATTTCTGATTCTGGTGAGCATATCCGCGATTACATCTGACATTTGCATAGTTTTTATCCTCCTTATGCAAGTAAATATTCTTGCTGCCGGGTTACCCCGACGGCTGATCGGCGGTTAAAACAGAGCGTGGACTCTGTTTTCCTGCCGATAGTTTGGAGCCGTCTTTACAGACGGAGTATCACAACCCGGGATTTTCCCGGAGAATGTGTTTTACCAGCTTGCCTTCTTCACGCCGGGAATCTCGCCCTTGTAGGCAAGATTACGGAAGCAGATACGGCAGATGCCGTACTTGCGCATATAGGCATGGGGACGGCCGCAGATCTTGCAGCGGTTGTACTCACGGGTGGAGTACTTCTGCGGTCTCTGCTGCTTAAGAATCATAGACTTCTTTGCCATCTTCTATTCCCCTCCTTATTTCGCAAAGGGAGCGCCCATCAGGGTAAGCAGCTCTCTTGCTTCTTCATCGGTGTTGGCCGTGGTGACGAACACGATGTCCATACCGCGGATCTTCTCGACCTTATCGTACTCGATTTCGGGGAAGATCAGCTGTTCCTTCAGACCGACGGAGTAGTTGCCGCGGCCGTCGAAGGCGTTGGGATTGATACCCTTGAAGTCACGGACGCGAGGAAGTGCGAAGTTGAAAAATCTGTCCATGAACTCATACATCTTTTCGCCGCGGAGGGTAACCTTCGCGCCGATCTTCATGCCCTCACGGAGCTTGAAGTTTGCAATCGACTTCTTGGCATAGGTGGGAACTGCCTTCTGACCGGAGATCAGGGACAGATCTGCGATGATGGTGTCGATTACCTTTGCGTTCTCCTTCGCGTCGCCTGCGCCCACGTTGATGACGATCTTGTCCATCTTGGGGATCTGCATGGGGCTCTTGTACGCGAACTTCTTCATCAAAGCGGGAGCAACGTCATTGACATACATTTCTTTCAATCTAGGTGCCATTTCTCGTTACCTCCACTCAAATTTCCTGTCCGCACTTAGCGCAGACGCGGACTTTCTTGTCGCCCTCGATCTTTGCCTTGGTGCGAACGCCCTTGCCGCACTTCTCGCAGTACAGCTGGACTTTGGATGCATAAATTGCTGCAGGAGTATCGACGATGCCGCCAGTCTCGCCCTGCTTGCGGGGCTTGACGTGCTTGTGCGCGACGTTTACACCCTCAACGATAACCTTGCCTTCCTTGGGGGAGACTGCGATTACCTTGTGAGTCTTCAGTGCGCCCTTTTCGTCCTTCTTCTCCTCATACTTACCTGTAAGAAGGATTACAGTATCACCTGTTTTAATCTTCATTCCAAGTTACCTCCTTACAGAACTTCGGGAGCGAGGGAGAGGATCTTGAGATAATCCTTCTCACGGAGCTCTCTTGCCACAGGCCCAAAAATACGGGTACCTCTGGGGTTCTTATCTTCCTTGATGATAACGGCAGCGTTCTCATCAAACTTAATGTAAGAACCGTCGGCGCGCTTCAGGCCCTTGACGCTTCTTACGATGACAGCCTTGACGACCTCGCCCTTCTTTACCTGACCACCGGGCGCAGCCTTCTTGACACACGCGACTACAACATCACCGATGTTTGCGTAGCGACGGCCGGTGCCGCCGAGTACGCGAATGCACATCAGTTCCTTCGCGCCGGTGTTGTCGGCAACCTTCATTAACGACTGTTGCTGAATCACTGTTGCGTTTCCTCCTTTTCAATACGCATTTTGACGTATTTACTGTATCGCTTAAACAAGTGTTGAATTAAAATTACTTTGCCTTCTCGATGATCTGGACAAGTCTCCATCTCTTGGTCTTCGAGAGCGGTCTGGTTTCCATCACGCTCACCTTATCACCGATGGTGCATTCGTTGTTCTCGTCATGCACATGGATCTTGGTGGTGCGCTTAATGATCTTCCCGTAAACGGGGTGAGCGACATTGTCCTCGATGGCAACGACAACAGTCTTGTCCATCTTGTTGCTGATGACGCGACCCACACGGGTTTTTCTCAGGTTACGTTCTTCGGTCATGACTCAGTCCCCCTTATGCATTCTTCTCACGAAGAATGGTCATTACACGCGCGATATCGCGCTTGACATCCACGATCTTGTGCGGGTTATCAAGCTGGTTGATCGCGTGCTGAAAGCGGAGATTGAAGAGCTCGGTCTTCAACTCCTTCAGCTTTGCATTCAGCTCATCGGGAGTCATTTCTCTGATTTCATTTGCCTTCACAGCTTATACCTCCCCAGCTTCTTTCTTCTGCGATTCCTTGGTCACAAACTTGCACTTGATGGGCAGCTTGTGAGATGCAAGGCGCATTGCTTCCTTTGCGACATTCTCAGCCACGCCGTCCATCTCAAACATAACGCGGCCGGGCTTAACAACAGCCACCCAGTACTCAGGCGAGCCCTTACCGGAACCCATTCGGGTTTCAGCAGGCTTCTCGGTGATGGGCTTGTCGGGGAAGATCTTGATCCAGACGTGACCGCCACGGCGAATGTAACGCGTCATTGCGATACGGGCAGCCTCGATCTGGTTACTGGTGATCCATGCGGGCTCAAGAGCGACGAGACCGTACTCACCGTTGCTGATGGTATTACCACGCGTTGCGACGCCCTTCATGCGGCCGCGCTGTACGCGACGGTATTTTACTCTCTTCGGCATTAACATTATCGTCTGCCCCCTTCCCCTCTGGTGTGGTTGTCGCGGCGATTGTCGCGGCGGTCACCGCGGCGGTTGTCGCGGCGGTTGTCGCGGCGATCCTGACGAACCTCAGGACGCTGAGCTGCGACGCGATTTACCTCGGAGAGGACCTCGCCCTTGTAAATCCATACCTTGACGCCGATCTTACCGTAGGTGGTGTTAGCCTCCCAGAAGCCGTAGTCGATGTCGGCACGGAGGGTCTGCAGCGGAATGCTGCCTTCATGATAATGCTCGTTTCTCGCGATTTCCGCGCCGCCAAGACGGCCGCCGCAGGAGATCTTGATACCCTTTGCGCCGAGACGCATGGTACGAATGATCGACTGCTTCATCGCACGGCGGAAACCGATTCTGCGCTCGAGCTGAGAAGCGATGTTCTCCGCAACCAGCTGGGCGTTCATGTCGGGCTGCTTGATCTCAACGACGTTGAGGGATACAGGCTTGCCGACCATCTTCTCCAGAGCAGTTCTGTACTTTTCGATCTCAGAACCGCCGCGGCCGATTACCATACCGGGCTTCGCGCAGTGAATGAAAACGCGTACGCGCTTTGCATCACGCTCGATTTCAACCTTCGGCACACCTGCAGCCTGGAGTTCTTTCTTGAGATACTTTCTAATGTTATAGTCGGATACGAGAGTGTCGCCAAAGGTTTCGTCCTTTTCATACCATCTCGAATCCCAGTTCTTGATTACACCCACACGAAGACCGTGGGGATTAACCTTCTGACCCATTTAGCTTCTAACCTCCTTTGCTCAGTCTCTTTCTTTGACCGCGATGGTCACATGGCTGGTTCTCTTCAGAATTCTGTCAGCGCTGCCCTTTGCTCTCGGCATGATTCTCTTCAGAGTCGGGCCGGGGCAAACGAAGCACTCAGACACATAAAGCTTCGAGACATCCATGCTAAAGTTGTTTTCTGCATTTGCGATTGCGCTTCCCAGCAGTTTGATCAGGTACTCCGATGCGCTCTTGGGCGTGTTCTTCAGAATAGCCATAGCGGTTGCGGCATCCTTGCCTCTGATCAGGTCGAGAACGATCTTAACCTTGCGCGGGGAAATTCTTGCATACTTCAGATATGCTTTTGCTTCCATTTGTATGATTCCTCCCTTTGCAATTATTTACCGTTGTTAGACGTCTTGGAGCCTGCATGGCCCTTGAACGTTCTGGTGAGTGCAAATTCGCCGAGCTTGTGTCCGACCATATCCTCGGTTACATAAACCGGAACGTGCTTTCTGCCGTCATGAACAGCAATGGTGTGACCGACGAATTCCGGGAATATGGTAGACGCGCGGGACCAGGTCTTGAGAACTTTCTTTTCGTTCTTCGCGTTCATGGCCTCAACACGTGCAAAAAGCTTTGCTTCTACATAAGGTGCTTTCTTAAGGCTTCTGCTCATCTTATATTCCCTCCTTACTTAGCATTTCTGCGCTTTACGATGAACTTATCCGTTCTTGCCTTCTTGTTTCTGGTCTTATAACCCAGAGCAGGCTTACCCCAGGGGGTAACAGGCGAAGGACGGCCGATGGGAGAGCGGCCCTCACCACCACCGTGCGGGTGGTCGCAGGGGTTCATGACAGAACCGCGGACAGTGGGACGAATACCCTTATGACGAGTCTTACCCGCCTTACCGACCTTAACGGTTTCATGCTCAATATTTCCTACTTGCCCAATCGTTGCCTTGCAGTCAAGGCGAATGATGCGAACCTCACCGGAAGGAAGGCGAACCTGCGAGATGCCGTTCTCCTTGGAGATAAGCTGAGCAGCAGCGCCTGCGCTGCGAACCAGCTGACCGCCCTTGCCGGGGTAAAGCTCGATATTGTGAATGAAAGTACCAACGGGGATATTGGCGATCGGCAGAGTGTTGCCGGGCTTGATATCCGCATCCGCACCGGTGTAAACAGTATCGCCGTCCTTGAGGCCTACAGGAGCAATGATGTAGCTCTTTTCGCCTGCCTCATTCTGAAGGAGAGCAATGTAAGCGGTTCTGTTGGGGTCGTACTCGATACCGATAACCTTTGCGGGAGCTTCAGAGCCGCGCTTGAAGTCAACGATACGGTACTTGATTTTGTTTCCGCCGCCGCGGTGGCGAACGGTGATGCGGCCGTAGCTGTTACGACCGGCGTTCTTTTTCTTAATGACAATCAGGCTCTTCTCGGGAGTAAACTTGGTAACTTCCTCGAAAGAAGGAACGCTCATGTGGCGTCTGGCCGGAGTTGTCGGCTTATACTTAATGGTAGGCATTTTTTCTTATTCCTCCCAACTTAGTTCATGCCGTCAAAGAACTCGATGGTCTTGGAATCAGCCTTGAGCGTGACAATAGCTTTCTTCCATGCAGCAGTGTAACCTGCGTGCACGCCGAGTCTCTTCGGTTTTCTCTTCATGTTGATGGTATTAACGCTCTCAACCTCAACCTTGAACATCTCCTCAACCGCTGCTGCGATCTCAGGCTTGGTTGCAGTCTTGAGGACCTTGAAAACGTACTTCTTCTCTGCCATCATGTCCATGCTGGCCTCAGTGATGACCGGCTTGATGATGATATCCTGTACAGCCTTCATTATGCGAACACCTCCTCGATCTTTTCGACAGCAGCGCGGGCGATTACCAGCTTGCCGCTGTTGAGAATGTCATAGACGTTAACCGTGTTCCACTGGCTGGTCTTGACACCGGGAATATTCGCGCAGCTCTTGATTACCATCTGGTCCATCTCAGGGAGAACCACAAGTGCCTTTCTGTCAGCGCCGACAGCACTGAGCATAGCAGCCATGGTCTTAGTCTTGTACTCAGCAGTCTTGATCTCATCGATAACAACCAGCTCACCGGCTGCGACCTTCGAGGAGAGTGCGCTCTGCAGAGCGATGCGCTTAACCTTCTTGTTCAGGGTGACGGTATAGCTGCGGGGCTTGGGGCCGAGCGCGATACCACCGTGAGTCCACTGAGGAGAACGGGTCGAACCCTGTCTTGCGCGACCGGTACCCTTCTGTCTCCAGGGCTTCTTGCCGCCGCCGGAAACCTCGGTGCGAGTCAGCGTAGACTGAGTACCCTGTCTCTGGTTGGCAAGGTATGCCTTAACCGCGGTGTGGAGGACAGGACCGTTTACTTCTGCGCCAAAAATGGCATCGGAGAGGGCGATCTCGCCAACTTCCTTACCGGCCATATTCAATACTTTTACATTCGGCATTGTTATTCCTCCTTCCGTTTATGCTTTGACCGAGTCGCGGATGAACACGATGCCGCCGCGAGCGCCGGGAACGGCACCCTTGATCGCAATCAGGTTCTTCTCTGCGTCGATCTTAACAACATTGAGATTAAGAACAGTTACCTGTTCGTTACCGTACTGACCGGGCATCTTCTTATTCTTGTAGATGCGCGAGGGGGTGGAGTTAGCACCCACCGAACCGATGTTACGGTGAATCGGGCCGCCGCCGTGCGTCATGCGCTTGATCTTGGCGTTCCAACGCTTTACGACACCGGAGTAACCGTGGCCCTTGGTAATCCCTGTTACGTCGACCTTGTCGCCTGCGGCGAAGGTTTCGACCGAGATGATGTCACCAACATTGATACCCGAGCAATCGTCAAAGCGGAACTCCTTCAGATGCTTCTTAGGAGCAACATTTGCCTTGGCAAAATGACCCTTCTCAGCCTTAGTCATGTGCTTTTCCTTCACATCCATAAAGCCAAGCTGTACGGCCTCGTAGCCGTCATTTTCGGCGGTCTTCTTCTGTGCAACCACACAGGGGCCCGCCTCGATAACCGTTACCGGAATGACATTGCCGATTTCGTCAAAAATCTGCGTCATACCGATCTTCTTACCGATAATACCCTTTTTCATTTTTTCCTCCTTGGTTATTGGTTGACGGTTTGAATTTTCGCAATCAACAGCGAACCGCCAACATGACCTGGATCCGACTTGCCATCATCGCCGGAAGTGTTGTTTTGCCCAGTCGATCAGAGCTTGATTTCCATCTCGACACCGGCGGGGAGCTCGACTGCCATCAGTGCCTCTGCGGTCTTAGCCGAGGGCTTGATGATGTCGATCAGACGCTTGTGCGTGCGCATTTCAAACTGCTCACGGCTGTCCTTGTACTTGTGGACGGCGCGGAGAATCGTGACGATCTCCTTTTCCGTCGGCAGCGGGACAGGACCCGAAACGGTGGCACCGTTTCTCTTGGCTGTTTCCACAATCTTCTCGGCTGCAGTGTCGATGAGAGTGTGGTCGTAGCTCTTGAGTCTCACGCGAATCTTTTCTTTGACTGCCATTTTGTTTTGCCTCCTTTTCAAAATTTTGTTACGGCATATGCCTGAACGTAGGACCGCGTCTGCCGCAACATTTCAAAATGGGGCGAAACCATTCAACACTCTTCCGTGCGTTTCAAACCTTGCCTTACAAAAACCGGATTCATCGAAATCAAACATTCCGACGGCTCCGGAAAAAGGCAAAAGCAAAAACACAAGAAATCGCATCAAAAAGTTTGCTGTCGCCCGGTTGACACGGACATACTCCACGAAAATTACCCGTAAAACACACGAAAATCGCACTTTTTCACGGCAACCTCTCGCTTCATCGCACATCAAGCCCTATCATTATACTATATTTGCGTTCAAATTGCAAGTATTTTTTGAATTTTTTTCTAACACACAGAAGAAATATTTCACGAAATTTTCGCTCTGTTTTTGTTTATATTGAACAAATTCGTTGTGTTTTTCTCAAAATATCACCTGTTTGAAAAAGTTTTTTCGCTTTTCTTCGCAATCGTTACACTTTGTTCACATAATTGTTCTATAATGATAGTAACTTAATATATAATAAGGAAGACAATTTCTATGAATCAGATCTCTGCCAAACTAAAAATCTACTCTTTCTCCATCATCACATTGGCTGTTTTAGTCACAGTGCTGTACACCTGTGCATTACTTTTCGCTTTTGAACCGGATATTGGCTATTTCTCGCTCACTTCTCCCCTGCCCTCAATTGCCAATGCAATTCTGCTGCTCTCCATTTTGTGGGGAGCATCGGCACTGATCTTTATTCCCCGCGATAAACTGTCTGTCTCTCTGCCCGAATTTTCAACTGCAGCTGTTTTTGTTTCCGCATTGTGCGGGTTTCTGTTCATTTTGTTTGCCCTTCTGGCATTTTATGCAGCACTGCGCGGCAATGTTTTCTTTCCCGGAGAAACCTATTTCCGCGATCTGTTTATCCATTATGCCATCAGCACCTCTGCATTCCTTTCCGGGCTGTATTTCGTCACCGCCTGCAAATCCACTTTGATCCATGCCCCCTGGCGAACCTGTCTCAGTTTTTTCCCAACAATTTGGGCACTGCTCACATTGGCACAATGCTACTTTGATTTGACACATGCAATGAACAATCCCATCAAAATCATGCTGCATCTCGCGCTGATGGGTATCATGCTCTTTTTCCTGCAGGAATCTCGCTTTCTGCTCGGCCGTGCGCAGCCGCGCCTGAGTCTCTTCTGCACCTATGCGGCACTTCTGCTTTGCGGGAGCGGTGGGCTGAGCAGTATCTTTGCCTTCGCCAAGTCTTCAGCGACGTTGGAGGATTACTTTTTTCCGATGCTTGCGCTTTCGGTCATCTGGTTCTATATGCTTATTCGCCTGATCAATACGCTGTCGGAAAATCTGCGAAGCGATAAAAAATCAATTTCCGATCAATCTGCACAATCAATCCATGATGAAGGAGAATCGGCAGTATGACACCCGCATACACACGCATTCAATGGTTGCATGAACAGATCCGCGCCCTGCGTTATCCGAACGCACAGCGTTTATGCGAGCGATTTTCCATCTCGCGTCGTCAAGGTCAACGTGACATTCACTTTTTGCGGGAAGAACTCGGCGCGCCCTTGGTCTATACGCCCGAACGTCGAGGATTTTGCTACAGCACCGACTTTTCTCTTCCTATTTATTATAAGAACGCAAACGAGGGTGACTATGCCGAGTTTCTTGATGCGCAAAGTTTGCTCATAGAACAGCAAGTCGCTGCCGAAAATGGGCATCCCCGCTATGTTCAGCTGCAAATCCCCTTTACTGCGATGCTTCATATCCCTGATAAACTGACACGCATGGCTCTTGACCGCTTTGTTGTCGAGGAAAAAGGCAACGACCGTTTTCTCTGTGAATTTTCTCAGGTCGATCTCTTCCTGTCCGCCATTTTGCTGGCCGACGGCGAGGTACATATTCTCTCCCCCAACTGGCTGCGCGAACGCCTGCTTGACATTGCCCGCCGCGCGATTGAACGGCACGCCGAGGAATCGGTATAATGGTATAGAAAAAACCGAGCGAACAATGAACGCTCGGTTTTTTCTATGGAGTTATTTACAGTCGTACCAGGTTGTGCCCATTTTTGCATCAACATCAAGCGGAACTTTGAGCGAAACGGCGTGCTCCATCTCCTCGCGCAGAACGGCGAGCGCTTCATCGGCGCAGTCACGATGGGCTTCTACGATCAGCTCGTCATGCACCTGCAGAATCAGGTGCGCATCCAAGCCAAGGGCGCGAAGGCGCTCGTCCACACGCACCATTGCAATCTTGATAATATCCGCCGCACTGCCCTGAATCGGGCTGTTCATCGCAACCCGCTCGCCGAAGCTTCGCAGATGCTTGTTTTGCCCCGACAGCTCATCAATAAAGCGACGTCGGCCGAAGATTGTGGTCACATACCCCTGTGCATACGCCTCGGCAACAATATTTTTGAGATATGCGCTGATGCCGGGATAAGCTGCAAGATAATTTTCAATATAGCGTTTTGCCTGTGCGCGAGGAATCCCCAGATCCTGCGCCAGAGAAAAATCGCCGATTCCATACACAATGCCGAAATTGACAGCTTTCGCACGCTTACGCAGCTCGGTCGTTACCCCCTCGGGGGTGACACCAAAGACTGTGCAGGCCGTTGAGGTATGGATATCCTCACCGTCGGCAAAAGCGGCAATCATTGTCTCGTCTCCCGAAATATCGGCAAGCAGGCGCAGCTCGATCTGCGAATAGTCGGCATCAAGCAGCAGATAATCTTCATTTTCCGCGACAAAGAAACGGCGCATCTCCCGCCCGAGGGCTGTGCGAATCGGAATATTCTGCAGATTCGGCTCAGCCGAGGAAAGACGTCCCGTTGCCGTACCTGTTTGATTGAAGCTGGTGTGAATTCGCCCATCTGCATCTGCCATGCGCAGCAAACCGTCGGCATAGGTTGCCCGCAGCTTTGCCACTTGGCGGTAGTCGAGAATATCCCCGACAATGGGGTGGAAAGGACGAAGATTCTCGAGCACTTCTGCATTGGTCGAATATCCGGTTTTAGTTTTTTTGGATGCAGGCAAGCCAAGGTAATCAAAGAGCACCTCGCCGAGTTGTTTGGGCGAATTGATATTGAAGGTCTTGCCCGCCAGTGTGTAGATCCGTTCAGCATATTCGGCTTCATGCTGCGCCAGCATATCGCCGAAACGGCGCAGACCTTCGCGGTCAATCTTGAAACCTCGCATTTCCATATCTGCCAGCACGCGCGCAGTCGGCAGCTCAATCTCATACATCAATCTTGCTTCATCCGCCTCGCGCAATTTGGCATCCAGAACGGGATAAAGCGCAAAAACATATTCGGCAGCAGAAATCGTCTCGTCGTAATTTTCATCAAGATAATAGTTAACCAATCGCGGCAGGCCATAACTGTCGGCAGAGTTGAGCACATATGCCGCAAGCATGACGTCATGGGCACAATAGACAAAATCCTTGCCACGGGCAGCCAGTACACGGCGCATCGTTTTACTGTCATAGCAGACAATGCAGCGTGATGTATCGGCAAAAAATCCCGACGGCACATCGGCAATCGTCAGCTGAAGCAAACACGCTCCGTCAAAGGCCAGCAAGCATTGATGGTCGGCAGAAAGCGAGAGCGCGATGGGCTTGTCAGGGGGAAGCGCCAACAATGCTTCGGGGGATGCATCAACGGCGCGGCAAGGGGTTCGCGCGCGCTTGGATTCTTCTTCAAGCGAGAAACGCTTGATCAGCGCGTGAAATTCGAGCTTTTCAAAGAGAGCCAAGCATCCTGCGCGATCCATGCCGGAATAGGCAAGTGCATCAATTGAACATTCCACAGGGGCATCGCAGCATATCTGCGCCAACTCGCGCGACAGAAGTGCACTGTCCTGCCCTGCCTCAAGCTTGGTCTTGACCGATTTGGTCAAATCTGCCTCGGGCAGTGCCGCATAGAGCGCATCCAGCGAGCCGAATTGGGCAATCAGCTTGAGGGCAGTTTTTTCGCCGATGCCGGGCACGCCGGGGATATTATCCGACGCGTCGCCCATCAGTGCTTTGACATCCACAAACTGATCGGCACGTACCCCGTACTTTTCGGCGAAAGCAGCTTCATCAAAAATCTGCGTATCGGCATTGGTGGTCAACAAAACACGAACGGCACCCCGATCAGCCCCGGATTCATGGATCAGCTGCAAAGAATCGCGGTCACCTGTGAGAATGTCGCAGTCAATACCCAGTGCGGATGCGCGTGCAGAAAGGGTGCCGAGAATATCATCGGCTTCATACCCATCAAGTTCGATCACATGAAACCCGAGCAGCGCCGCCGCTTCCTTGGCATAGGACAGCTGCATCGCCAACTCCTCGGGCATTCCTTTGCGGTTTGCTTTGTATTCTGCATAGCGCTGATGACGAAAGGTAGGCGCTTTTCGGTCGAAGGCAATGGCACAGCCATCCGGCATACTCATCTCCAGGTGGCGCATCAGCATGGTAATCATGCCATAAACAGCATTGGTACACAAACCGTCACGCGTGCTCAGCATACGCACACCGTAGAATGCGCGATTGAGTATACTGTTTCCGTCAACGACAAGCAGTTTTTTCATTGCAGCCGTCCCCTCCCCATCAGGTAAGTGTTTGAATAAAATTCCCCATTCTCTCGAGTGCCTCGGTGATATGTTTTACCGAATAGGCATAAGAAATGCGTGCAAATCCTTCCCCGCCCGCACCAAAAGCGGTACCCGGAACAATGGCAACACGATTTTGAGTGAGCAAACGCTCGCAAAATTCATCGCTGGAAAGCCCAAAATCGCCGATGCGCGGGAAGACATAAAACGCCCCTTCGGGTTCAAAGCAAGAAAGCCCGATATCGCGCAGTCCCTTCACAATATACCGACGGCGGCGATTGTATTCCGCAGCCATATATGCAATATCATCATCACCGTTTCGCATTGCTTCAATGGCGGCAATTTGGCTGGTTGTGGGTGCACACATCAAAGCATACTGATGAATTTTGAGCATTTGCTTAGTCAGCGGAGCCGGTGCGGCGATGTAGCCCAGACGCCATCCCGTCATGGCATAGGCTTTGGAGAATCCGCTGGCAATGATGGTTCTCTCTGCCATGCCGTCAAGCGTTGCAATCGACACATGGCGCCGGCCATAGGTCAGCTCGGCGTAAATTTCATCCGAGAGGACAATGATATTCGTCCCGCGCAGCACCGCCGCGATCTCTTCCAATTCTTCTCGTGTCATGATCGCGCCTGTCGGATTATTGGGGAACGGAAGCACCAAAAGCTTGGTCCTGGGCGTAATTGCCGCGCGCAGATCATCGGCCGTCAGCTTAAAATTATCTTTTGCCTTGGTTTCGATATACACAGGAACACCGTGGCAAAGCTCGGCAATCGGACCGTAGCAGACAAAGCTCGGCGTCGGGATGATTACCTCATCCCCGGGTTCAATCAATGCACGGAACGCAAGATCAATCGCCTCACTGCCGCCGACCGTGACGATAATTTCTTTTTCAGCCTGATAACGAAGTGCAAAGCGGCGTTCCAAATATTCGGTAATGGCAACGCGAAGATCAAGCGTACCTGCATTGGAGGTATAGTAGGTTTTTCCCTGTTCCAAGCTGGCAATGCCCGCCTCTCGAATATGCCACGGCGTTGCAAAGTCAGGCTGACCGACGGTCAGGGCAACCACATCCTCCATATGTTCAAGCAGGTCAAAAAATTTTCGAATACCCGATGGTTTGATATTCTGTACCGTTTGAGAGAGTATGTTTGCGTAGTCCATCATTAGATAATATTCCCTCTTTCGTCAACCTCGACGGTACCGTAAATAACACCCTTGTCTTTATATTTGCGCAAAATAAAGTGGGTCGCCGTTGCCTGAATATACTCCAGCGGGGCCAGCTTCTGCGCCACAAAGTATGCCACCTCGCGCATGGTCTTTCCCTCGATAAAGACGGCAAGATCAAAGCTGCCCGACATCAGATACAGGCTCTGCACCTCGGGATAGTTGTAAATCTTCTCGGCGACCTTGTCGAAGCCGCGGTCGCGCTGGGGTGTGACCTTCAGCTCAATCAGCGCGCTGACGTATTCACGATCGGTTTTATCCCAGTCGATGATGGTCTTATAGCCGAGGATAACCCCTTCCTTTTCATATTTTTTGATCAAAGAACGAATATCACCGACCTCTTTTTCACACATCAGGGCAATTTGTTCGGGTGTCAGGGTCGCATCATCTTCAAGCATTTTCAAAAGCTGGTCCATATTATTTCTCCTCCTTGATGGATTTCTGTTCGATTTTTTTCATAATATTCTCATACGAAAGACCGTATTTGGCGGCAATATCGCGTGCATAGCTCTTGCCGTCGGGCTTGGCGCGGTGAATTTTGAAGGAACGCTTTCCGTCCTCGATTCCCGCAACAAGTGTATCTATGCGCCCGCCCCCGAATTCAGCAGTTCGTGCATTGATCTCCTCAACGCCCGCCGCCAACTCATGCAGGTGGGTGGAAAAGAGGCAGCGGCAGCCTGCGCGGCTCAACCCTGCCAGCACCTCTGTCGCAATTGCCGCGCCCTCAAAGGAACCGGTCGAGGAAAGTGATTCATCCAGCAAAACCAGGCTCTCGGCGCTGAGGCGATCAAAAATATCGCCCAATCGCACACACTCCTCGCCCAATCGGCCATGATCAATGGTATCGGTGGAAACACTCGGGAAATGGGTAAAAACGGCATCGCAAGGCGAAATCACCGCAGATTCGGCGGGAACATAAAGCCCCAGCTGCATCATTGTCTGTGCAAGGCCGAGTGCACAGGTGATAACCGATTTGCCGCCGCGGTTGGGACCGGAGAGGATATAAATACTGGCGTTTTCATCAAAGATAAGATCATTTGTAATAATTTCATCCTCAACCTTCAGGGCAACGACGGGATTATACAGCCCGATCGCAGAGAATGCGTGATCTGGGGCAGGCGCGATGGTAGGCATACACAGCTTGCATCCGCGGGCGGACAGGCTTTTCATCAGGCGCGTTCCCTTGACCAACAGCTCGATCTCAGGCATGAGATTGAGCAAAAAGTCGGTGTTCTCGAGCACATAGCTCTGCACAATCTTTTTCCAAGAGCGAAGAGAAGATTTATAAACCTCATTGATTGCCGAGTTGAAGGCAAGGCTAAGTGCCATCTTTTGATCCTCACTCTGCCGCTTGCCAAAGGGAACAAGATTGGCAATGCAGGTGTATTCGTCGCTCTTAAAATCGAGCCGCAGAATTTTATCAATGACATCCCCCGAACGGAACGCCTCATTGTTGATCGACAGAACGCCCGCGTGCTTGGGACGAAGCTGTGCGTCCAGATTCACGCCAACCGTCACGCTCTTGATTTCGCGAACACGCGAGGTCAGCTCGGCCAGCTTTTTGTTGAGATTTCCGTAATACTCGCTTTCCGCCAACTCAATGATGCGTTCTGCCAATGTACGGAACGCCGCACCGCGCAGATTGGGCTGAACCCGCTTGAGCGTGCTGTGCAGGATTTCAATGCTGGAAATATAAAGTTCGATCTCGGTAATGCTGAGCAGATAAGACTCGGTGTCCCCACTGTCGGCTTCGAGACGGCGCAACTCCATCACATCCCCCAAGACAGGCATGAGATCATTGAGCATTTCCACCAGCGCCTCATTGTTGAGCATATCGGCAAAAGTTTCGGTGCGATACACAATAACATCCGAATCGGTGGTGAAATATTCTGTTAAATCGGCATTTTTCAAATCAAGGATTTCGCTCAGTCCCAATTGTTCGATCACATCGGCATCAATATCGGGACGACACTGCCCGCTGTAATGCCGGCGCTGGCTTTCCGCGTCTGGATAAAGCAAGCTGAAATTGGTTAAATCCATCATATCGCTCCTTTCTTGCGATGAAATCATACGAGCGGGTGCTCAACGGGAGCACCGCCGCGGAAGGTAACAAAAGACGAAAATCCACACCGCAGCAGCATTGCGCAAACGGCATCAAAATCGGCACCAACCTCTTCTGCGCTGTGCGCATCCGAGCCGATGGTGACAAGCTCACCTCCGCATTCTCGCCAAAGCTGCAGAATCGATTCATTCGGAAGGGTAAAATCAAGCCCTTTGCGCAGTGTGGACGAATTGATCTCCAGCGCCACGCCGCGCTGCCGCATTTCGTCAAACAACGCCGCGATTTGATCGGCATAGCGCATCGGATCAAAGCTTCTGCCATCCA
Source organism: Clostridia bacterium (assembly GCA_017407835.1). Lineage (GTDB taxonomy): Bacteria > Bacillota > Clostridia > Oscillospirales > CAG-272 > SIG693. The sequence goes on along the minus strand of JAFQVV010000026.1, from coordinate 34,223 downwards.
GCGCATAATAGCGGCAGGGATAGGTCAGATGTGCAAGTGAATGAACCCCCGGGAAACGGATAACCTCCATGCTCTCAGCCAAACACCGCGCAAAAAGCTGATCAAGCAGAGGGTCTGTCATCTGCGCATATCGCAAGAAGTAAAAATCGGGAACGCCCGTCAGATTATGCAGCGAACCGAGAACAAAATCAAATTCGCCCCGATCGATCAATGCGCGGGCAGCGTCAGGATACTGATACGGCTGTCCCAACTCAATTCCCCAGTTGACAATCAGCTTGCCGCGATATGCTTCGCGTGCCGCAAGCACTTCTTTTCGTGCTTTCTCAATCGGGAAAGGGGCATATATTCCTTCAACCTCACCATTGATGTCGCAATGGTCGGTGAACGTAATTTCCTGCAATCCCCTCTCGCACGCCGCACGGCAGATCGCATCCACGGTCGCCAAGGGATTTCCGTCAAAGGAAAAACAGGTATGCAAATGGCTATCGGCACGATACATGAGCAAGTTCTCCTAAAAAAGATAACATATAAATTATTATATCACATTTTTCGTAATTATGGAAGAGAAAACACAAATTTTTCTTGCGGAATATGCCAATCTGTGTTAAAATATGAAGAGAACCGCACCGATCCAGCGGCAACGAAACGCAAACAAGGAGAACTCCATGCCGATTGCACTTTACTGCTCCACAGGCGCCATTATCGGGCGTGTAAATCAATACGATTACCGTCATATTTTGCGCGTGATGCCCGAGCTTTTTGCCAATTCCCTGCTGGACGGCATTGAGCTCATGATGCTTCCCGCCTATCTGGACAAGCTGCCCCAAATGGCTCGTGAATTTGCGGCGGCAGAACTGCACTTTCCCATTATCCACGCCGACAAGGAAGTGGGCACACTGCTCAGCCACGGTGCCGCGGCAGGGGCAGACGGGGAAGGTATTTGTCGCGAAGCACTCGATTTATGGAAGCACAGCTGCCTGATGGGAGAGCTAATCGGTGCGTCGCAGATCGTGCTTCACCTCTGGGGCGGGCTTGATTCGGATGCACATTTGGAAGGCAATCTCGCCCACCTGGAGAACCTGCGCAGGCGAGCAGCCCAACACGGACTGGAAGTACTCATTGAGAATGTCCCCTGCACCACTGCCGATCCTGCCGCAAACTTCGCACACATCCATACCGCTTTTCCCGACCAGCGTTTTGTCTTTGACACACGCTTTGCCGCCTTCCATCATCAATCGGCGTTTCTCTTTGATTGCCCCTGGCTGATCGGCGACAGACTGGCACATCTCCATATCAGCGATCTGCACGATGGCGCCGAGCGAGACTTCAGCCGACTGCGCCCCATTCTTCATCCCGGCGAAGGGCAAATTGACTTCCCCGCCCTTTTCTCGCGCTTGCGGGCATCCGGATATGGCAAGTCTGCTACGCTTGAGTCTCCCGTGATGTCTCCCGAGGGCATCGATATCGCCAAATTGAAATGCTCTCTGCGCTATCTTCGTAATTTGTGCTGACCAAAATATTTATGACAGGAATGAACCATATGCGTAAATTTATGGATGAAGATTTTCTCCTGACCACCCAAACGGCGCGGCTGCTCTACCATCTCTACGCCGCTAAGCTGCCCATCATCGATTTTTCCGCCAAGCTTCGGACAGGTGATTGTTCCGCGGAACGGCATTGGAGCAGTATCGCCGACATTTTACTCTCGAACGATGCTGCGCATCGCGCCATGCGCAGCTGCGGCATTGATAAAAAATTCATCACCGGCGACGCTTCCGATTATGAAAAATTCCGTGCATGGTGCACTTGCATGCCCTCGATGATCGGCAATCCCCTTTTCCATATACATCACCTCGCGCTGAGAAGATATTTTGGCTGTACACTGATCATCAATTCCCGCAACTGTGATGCTATCTGGGCTGAGACTGCTGAGCAATTATCTTCACTTGCATATTCCTCACGCACGCTCATCGCCAATGCACATCTAAACGCAATCTGCATCCCCGAAGATCCGGTCAACACGCCGAACGATGATATTGCCCACAACGCCAATACAAGCTGCCCGATGCAAGTTTATCCCCTGCTCGCCCCCGATCGGCTTATGGAGATTGACCGAACAGGCTTCTCTGCCTATCTTACCAAGCTTGGGGATGCAAACGGTTTCCACATCACCGACCTTGCTTCACTCGAAGCGGCACTTGTCGCCGCATTTGACCGATTTGAGGCTGCAGGCTGTCGAGGCGTTTCGGTGTCTTTGACCGATTTCACCGCATTTGTTCGCCCCGATCCCTATCACGCCGATCAGGCACTCCGTACCGCACAGAAAACCGACGGGCGTGAAGTTTCCCCCGAACAGCTTGCCTGTTTTCGTGCGCAAATCATGCGCCTTCTCGGCCGCGAATGTGTCAGACGCAACCGCACAATGCAGCTCCACTTTGCCGCTGAAACAAGCATTACCGCGCAAAATCTTCTGCTTTCTTACCTCACGGATGAGGGTGCACTTCCGCCGACTGCGGCCTATCCCCACGTAATCCTCACACGCGTGCCAACGGTCAAGGCGGCCGTGTCAGGTGATGCCCCCGGCTCGCTGCGCGAACAGATCGGGTCGCTGGCCGAGAACTCTGCCCTCGGCAAAAGCCTTGGTTTGAGCAGTCACGCTTCCCTTCCACTGATTCCTGCCCAACATGAATATTTTCGCCGTACACTCTGTGCACAGCTGGGCGAATGGGTTGAAGGGGGGCTTTATCCCGCCGACACCGAGGCGCTGGCAGAATTAGTGTGTGACATATGCTTCAACAACGCAAAAAATTTCTTCGGATTGGGGCTCTGACCAAAAAATCTCCCGCAGCGCGGGAGATTTTTTGGTCAATATTCGGTTGAACGGTCATAGAGATAATCGCTGACCCACCGATTGAAACCGAGGAAATAAACGGAGGCAATCTCGATCAAACATATCGCCAGCGCCGCGGCGAAAAGCCACCACGAACCGGTTTGTTCGATCATCTGTGCCGCATTTCCAAACTCATCGTAGGTAAAAACCGTTCGTGTATCGGGGAGAAGATCGCTCAATCCGGCAAACAGGAATACGGCATTTAAGCCGTGAAAAATCGCCAATACAACACGAAGCCACAGCACCCCGCGGCGAAAGAAAACAAACACAACAACACCGATGGCAACTGTAACCAGGAGCGCCAAAAAACTTCCGCCCACCTGTGCAATGCCAAGCAGCAGTGAAAACGTAAAAGAAACCCAATACCAAATGGCATACACTGCCATCACAATCCGCCCCCGATCAATGCTGCGATCAATTTGATCACAAACGTCGGTTTGCGCGTAACCACCCCTCTCGCAGAACTCGCGGAAGCTGGGCTCAGTGTCCCGCAAAACCGCACCGTTGGTATAGGCACGGACAGGTTCGCTCGGCTCCAGTGCGACGCAAAGTGCCTCCACATTCTCAGGTGGTGCTTTCATCTGCTCAATTGCAGACAGCACGCGCTCATGATCTCCCTGCTCACGTGCAAGTCGTTTGCGCAATGTCTCCAACAACACGGGAATCATGTGCGGCTCATGCAAAGCGGTTTTGATTTCTTCAAGCGAGAAACCGGCCATACGCAGTCGGGCAATCTGCTGCAGCTCGGTAATATGCGATTCGGCAAAGTCAAGGTATACTCTGCCGCGCATCTCAGAACGTTCCGGCGACAGCAGGCCCTGCTCACAATAGAGCCGCACTGCGCGTTCGCTCAAACCCGTACGTGCGCAGACTTCTTTCATCTTCATCGGTCATTCTCCTCTCCGGGATGGATTTCTATCTCTATTGTATCATCTTACCCTAGGTATGAGTCAATACAGAGGCAACATCGTTAACAAAATGTTCACATGCCGCCTTCAATCGGGGTTGACAAGGCAATAAAATGCTGTTATAATAAAGAAAATCTGCCGAGAAAGGAACAACATCATGATGTTCGACCGACTTACCCATTATCTTGATCATCTTTATGAAACAGAGGGTGTCCCCTCCTGTGACCTGATTATTCACCATAAAGGCAAAGAAATTTACCGTCACAGCGCCGGATTTCAGGATATCGAAACGCAAGAACCTCTTCGCCGCGATGCGCTTTATTTTATGTATTCGGCCACAAAACTGCTCACGGTTACTGCAGGTATGCAGCTCTTTGAGCGGGGCAAATTCCTGATGTCCGATCATGTCGGCGATTATTTGCCCGAGTTTGCCTCGATGAAAGTTAAGGTAAAAAACGAAGCAGGACAGCAAGAGCTGATTCATGCACTGCCTATGCGTGTTCGAGATCTTTTCTCGATGACCTCGGGACTGGATTACGCCCCCCGCTGTCCCGAAATTCTCGCCTGCATTGCTGAGCACGACAATGATCCCTCCACTGCAGATATCATTCGTGCCATCGCATCCCGTCCGCTTTGCTTCCAGCCGGGTGAACAATGGATGTACGGTTTCTCCCATGATGTTCTGCTGCGGCTGATTGAGGTAATCGCCGATATGCCCTTCTCGGAATATGCCCAAAAGAACATTTTCGCCCCCATCGGCATGGAAAACACATATTTCCATCTGACAGACGATCTTATCCCCCGCATGGCGGCACAATATCGCTTCAACGCCATGATCAACCGCGCCGTTGACGCGGGCTTGACCAATGAGTTTGTCTTTGGCCCCTCCTTTGAGAGCGGCGGCGCCGGTGCCATCTCCTGCACCGATGACTACATCCGCTTTGCCGAGACGCTGACGCACATGGGGTTGGCACCCACGGGCGAGCGGATTCTGGCCGAGCGCACCGTGGAGCTGATGCGCACCGATTGTCTGGACGCTAACACCCGCCCCACCTATCATTGGGAGCGGATGCGCGGCTATGGCTATGGCTTCGGCGTACGCGTTCTGATTGATCCGATGCTGGCAGGCACACTCTCTGAGCGGGGTGAGTTTGGTTGGGGAGGTGCGGCAGGTACCTACATTCACTGCGATCCCGCCAACGAACTTTCTGTCGTTTATATGCAGCATATGCTCAACAACAAAGAATTTATTATCCAACCCCGTCTGCGTAACCTTATCTACGCAGGTCTGGAATATTGATTGCACAGAAAAGCCGCCCGACTTTGTCGGACGGCTTTTCTGTTTTTTATCAAATCTCTCATTCCTCGGGATAGCAGGCACGGCTACCACCGATATACTTCGGGCGGGTACGGGCGCAGAGGATGTGCGCTTCACCGATATGATCCATTGACAGACGAACGGGCACTGCAACATCACGCAGGTGCATACCGATCAGTGTTCCGCCGATATCCAAACCGGCGGCGGCACGAATATGCTCAACGGCTACGGGATCATGAAAACGCTCGTATGCAGTTGTCGCAAAGGAACCTCCCGCTTTGGGTTGGGGGCGAACAGAGACAATCTCATAGCCGTAATGCTCAGCCGCCTCGCGTTCGATAATTAAGGCACGATTGAGATGCTCGCAGCACTGGGCGGCAAGATAGACGCCAGCCTCGCAGAGCACGGGATAGATGGCATCAAACGCAGCGCGGGCTGCATCAAGGCTTGAGCCGTGCCCGATGTGCTCACCGACCATCTCGCTGGATGAGCAGCCGACAACAAGAATATCTCCGCGGTGAAGCTTTGCGGCTTCAAGCAGCTCGGCAATGGCGGACACTGCTGCGGCAGAAATATGATCAAACACAAAAATCAATCCTTTCTTTTCTCACGTCAGTGAGCATATGTAGATACATCCGTGCGGGTTTTATCGTCAAATTCATCTTCTCCAACCGCACGAAGAAGATCCTCGGAAATCTCGCTCATCATCTTCCACACATCAATTGCAAGAATGAGGGCAAGAGCAAAATCAAGCAGCCACATAAACTCAACGCGCAGCTGCAGGAAGACATAGCCGACACCGCCAAGTGCAGAAAAAAGGACAAGTATGGCAAAACCGATAAGCTTTGCGCGATGCTCGGCAAGAATCTCTCGATTCTCCCGTCCGCTGCTCTGCAGGTAATGACGGCTGATGCGATACAAATACCAACCAAGCGCAAAGAGCGCGGCAAGAAAAGCGAACTGTGTCAGCAGTGTACTCACGGCAAGATCACCATAGGCATAATAGGCATCGGGCTTGCGGTAGATAAGTTCGATATAATATTGATCATAGAACCGGAAATTTAAGCAGGCGGTAACCACGCTCAAAATCCCCCAAAGTGCTGACAGGGCAAGTGGAAGCTGCCAGCCGCCAAGACAGCGGCGCAGGCGAAGAAGCGCCCAAATGAGGAAAAATGCCCCCAATACATCGGGCAGGATATTGACACCATCCAGATAAAGGTCGATCGAACAAATGGCAGCCGCCACAAGAAGCTTGAGGGAAAAGCGCAGATTTCGACGGACAAACAGCTTCTCGCGGGGAATAATCTCGGCCGCATATCGTTCGGCAACACGCACTGAGAGCGCCTTATCCGATGCAAGTCGAGCGGTAAAACGCAGTGTGCGCACCAACCAGATTACACCTACTATGCACATAATGAAAATTGCCACTACGAGAAAAAGTCCGCGAAAATCGTAGATATTGCGGTCTGCGTTGGTCACATACCCCGAATTCTCAAACGCGGCATAGGAGAGAGACGAAAGCTCGGGCAAAACAGCCAGCACATTTCGCCAGATGAAGAATGCCACCGTCGCACGGCCGCAAATCTCGGGCATCGTCTTTTGGGTGCGGCGTCTGCGGCCGACGGGGGGGAGATACCGTGCCAACTCGCCATCGGCAAGAATCATGGCATACAGGCCTTCAAACAAGGCTGACCACGCGGGGATGGCATAAATAAATTCAAGCACTGCGAAAACAAAGGTCAGCAGCAGGCGCGTGTTGGGCAGTTCATGATCCACAACCATCGTAATCATCCAGAGATTACTCAAGAGTTTTACGGCATCAATCCCCGCCATTCGCCAAAACTTCTGTCTTGCTTCAGCCAATTGCGGATACAAATCCGCAAGACGGGTGAGCGCAAGGCAAAGCAGCAGATAGCCGATTGCATCGGGCAGCAGATCCAATACCGCAATCACCGGATTGAAGATAAAAACAACAGCCAGCGTAAACAAACCGAACTTAATCGTTCGGCAGGAGGTAGGGGCACATCCCATGCGGCAATCTCCTTTCTCGTCTTTTGACGGTATCACTTTTTATGCTTATTCTTTTTCTTTGCGCCGCCCTTGTGCGCACGCTGTCTCTGCTCGGCATATGCCGCCGCCTCGTCGGCGGCTTTTCGATTATGCTTCTCCAGTTTTTCCCGCATACGATTGATCCATGCAAAATGGGATGGCTTCTGTTCCATATCCTCGTCTCCCTCGAGACAGATCCACATATAGCAGCGGAAAATGAGGAAAAGATCCGCCACCGTCCAGATCAGCTGGAGCACAAAGAGCATCAAACTCAAAGTTACCGTATAACTGTCCCCAAGCTGAACGGGAAGCGACCAGATGCCGTGCAGCACCGCATAGGCGGCAATGAGTACAATGTTTCTTCGCGCACTGCGGGCAAGTGCAGGCAGCGCGGTATCAACTGCAATTGTATAAATCGCCATCAGCAGGCAGACATGAAAAACCAACAAAAGCAGTGTCATCAATGTTTCCATATAGCCCTGCACATTCTGCAGTGCAGCAGGTGCGGCATCACCCATGATACGCGAAGCAAAATCAACCGAAACCGCGCCCAACGCAAGGGCAAGCAGGGGAACAGCGCTGACCTGCGTGTAAGCAAACCAGCGGTTATGGCGGCGGAGCTTGGTCAGCGCAGCAAAGATAATCGCATAGCCGATCAAGCGCGTCAGTGCAGCATAGGGATTGAGATAAAGCAGAAACGCAACGAGATAGCCAAAGAACAAAAGTCCAAAGCCCATATCAGCGTCCTCCTTTCGGAAATGTCATCATGCCCGGGGGGCGGAGTCATCCTCGGCGCCGAGGCCGCAGCACTTTTTATACTTTTTCCCGCTTCCGCAAGGACAGGGATCGTTTCGTCCCACCTTGGGTGCTGCCTTCTGCGGGGCGCCGATGGGAGCACCCGCAGCCTTAGGCGCAACGGGACGCTGTGCCTGGCCGGGCATTCGACCTCCGGCAAATCCCTCAACCAAAGGCTTGGCAACCTCAACTCGCGTCACGGGCTGTACGCGGGGGAAGATGCTGAGCAGGGTGCGCACGGTATTCTCGCGGATTTCCGCAACCATCGCATCGAACATATCGGCACCGATCAGGCGGTATTCGTTGACAGGATCGCGCTGGGCATACGCCTGCAGGCCGATACTGCCCTTGAGATCATCCATTTCATCGATATGGTTCATCCATTTGGTATCCACGTTGCGCAGAAGCACCGCACGCTCAATTTCGCGGAAGCTTTCCTCGCCGAAGAGCTTTTCTTTGTCGTGATAAAGATTGATTGCCCTAGTCTGCAGAAGGTCGAGAATATCCTCTTCTTTGAGGGCCTTTCGCTCTTCATCGGTATAGGTAAACTCATCCTTATTGCACAGCAGACCGACATAACGGTCGCGCAGCTGTTCCGTCGTCCATTCAGCGTGGTCCTCTGCTGCACAGGCTTCGTGCACGGCCTCGGCAATGGTATCCTTGATCATCGACTGAATGCTTTCGGTGATATTGTCCCCATCCAGCACGCTCTGACGCTGTTTATAGATGATCGAACGCTGCTGATTCATGACATCGTCATAGGTCAGCACATACTTACGGCGCTTAAAGTTCTGGTCCTCAATGCGCTTCTGTGCCGATTCAATCGAACCCGAGAGGATTTTGGCGTCAATCGGCATATCCTCAGGCAGACCGAGACGCTCGACCATGCCGCTGATCCGTTCACTGCCGAAGAGGCGCATCAAGTCATCCTCCAGAGAGAGGAAGAAGCGGGACTCACCGGGATCACCCTGACGACCGGATCGACCGCGGAGCTGATTGTCGATACGGCGGCTCTCATGGCGCTCGGTACCAAGAATAAACAGACCGCCTGCGGCACGCACCTGATCGGCCTCGGGGGCAATCTCTTCCTTGAATTTGGCATACAACTCGGCAAAGGTTTCTCGCGCGCCAAGGACAGCTTCATCCTCGGTGACAGCAGATCCGGTGGCCTGTGCGATCAGCTCTTCTTCAACGCCCTGACGGCGCATCGCATCTTTGGCCATAAATTCGGCATTGCCGCCGAGCATAATATCGGTACCGCGTCCTGCCATGTTGGTGGAGATGGTGACAGCGCCAAATTTACCCGCCTGTGCAACGATTTCTGCCTCTTTTTCGTGGTATTTGGCGTTGAGCACGGTGTGCGGAATCCCGTTGAGCTTAAGCATTTTGGACAAAAGCTCGGACTTGTCGATCGAAACAGTCCCCACCAGCACAGGCTGTCCCTTGGCATGGCAGGCTCTGACCTGCTCAACGATGGCCTGATACTTGCCCTTCACCGTGCGGTAAACCGCATCGGGATGATCCTGACGGATCATCGGCTTATTGGTAGGCACCTCAACCACATCAAGTGCATAAATTTCACGGAACTCATTCTCCTCGGTCAGCGCAGTACCCGTCATACCGGAAAGCTTGTGATAAAGACGGAAATAATTCTGGAAGGTAATGGTGGCGAGTGTCTTGTTTTCCTTCTCGATCTTGACCTTTTCTTTCGCTTCAATCGCCTGATGCAGGCCGTCCGAATAGCGGCGGCCGGGCATGAGACGTCCCGTAAAGGCATCGACAATGACGACACTGCCGTCCTTGACGACATAATCCACGTCCAGCTTCATGGTGCCGTGAGCCTTCAGCGCCTGATTGATGTGGTGCGAAATGAGGGTATTTTCTTCGTCGGCAAGGTTCTCAAGCGAGAAGTAAGCCTCTGCCTTCTGTACGCCCGAAGGAGTCAGTGTTGCGGTCTTTGCCTTCTCGTCCACAATGTAGTCGCCGTCAAAGCTGTCCTGCTCCTGCTTATCGTCAAGCTCCTTGATAACGAACTTGCGCAGGCGGCGCACAAATGCGTCGGCACGGTCGTAGAGATCGGTGGATTTATCCCCCTCGCCCGAAATGATCAGCGGTGTGCGGGCCTCATCAATGAGGATCGAGTCAACCTCGTCCACGATGGCAAAGCGATGACCGCGCTGAACCATGCGTTCGCGGTAGATCACCATGTTGTCGCGCAGGTAGTCAAATCCAAATTCGTTATTGGTACCGTAGGTGATATCGGCAGCATATGCCGCCTTTTTATCGTTGGGGAATTGCCCGTGGACAACCAGACCGGTTGTCAGCCCCATAAAACCATAGACGCGCCCCATTTCCTCGCTGTCACGGCGGGCAAGATAGTCATTGACGGTGACAATGTGAACACCTTTTCCCTCAAGTGCATTGAGGTAAGCGGGCATGGTGGCAACAAGCGTTTTTCCTTCACCGGTTTTCATCTCTGCGATGCGCCCCTGATGGAGCAGAATACCGCCGATCAGCTGAACACGGAAGGGACGTTTGCCAAGCACACGCCAGTCGGCTTCACGCACGGCGGCAAAAGCATCGGGGAGAATATCATCCAGCGTTTCTCCCCCAGCAAGACGCGCCTTGAGGGTATCGGTGGTTGCCGCAAGCTCGGCATCCGAGAGCGAGGCATAATGATCCGCCAGTGCCTCAATGGCATCGACGGTTTTATTCAATCGTTTCAGCTGACGCTCACTGTATGTGCCGATCAGCTTATCAAGTATACTCATGGATGACATCCTCCGAATTTGAAATAATCATTCTATTTATTATACCGCAAAACTGCGGATATTCCAATAGGGATTTGTAAATTTTCTCCCGAATGCTTGCTTTTTTCGGCAAATTGTTTTATACTGATAGAAATGTAGGCAAAAAAGAAAGGATATGCTCTGTTTTGAAGGCAATCAACATTGTTCTGCACGAGCCGCAAATTCCGCAAAATACGGGAAATATTGCCCGCACCTGTGCCGCCACGGGTGCTGCTCTGCACATCATCGAACCAATGGGCTTTCGCATCGACGATGCCAAGCTGAAGCGTGCGGGGCTGGATTACTGGCACGCGCTGGACATCACCTATTACCGTGATCTCGACGATTTCTATGCCCAAAACCCCGATGCGCGCCAAAACTGCTTCTACTTTTCGACCAAGGCACGCCATCGCTACACCGATATCACCTACCCTGCCGTCAGCTACATCATGTTCGGCAAGGAGACAGCGGGCCTGCCCGAGGAGCTGCTCCGCGACAATCCCGACACCTGTGTCCGCATCCCCATGCGGGACGGACTGCGCTCACTGAACCTCTCCAACAGCGCAGCAATCGCAGTCTATGAAATTCTGCGTCAGCAGGATTTCGCGGGGCTGCGCAGCGAGGGCGAGCTGCACCGCTTGTCGTGGGAGGATTGACTCAATCCCCGACGTGATACACCGCGCGGTACAGTGTATCCCGCACTTCCGCGGACTCGGTATCGGTGAGTACGCCGCCGCTGCTCATCAGCATCAGCGGAAGCATTCCGTCCCCGGGATTGAGCGGAGGCTGTGCGTAGGCGAAGTGGGAGAGGGAAAGCCCACAGCGCTCATAAAACCCAATCCGCCGCACCGCCATCTCCTGCTCGGGCGGCTCAACCTCAAGCACAACACGACGCACATCCATGGCAATATACCGCGCCAGCATCGCCGCACCGATCCCCTGCCCGCGCAGTGCGGGATTAACGGCAAAATGCTCGATATAGCGGAAATCGCGAAAATGCCACACCGCCATGATCGCGCGAAGAGCCCCCTCATCCTCGGCAGTGAAAATTCCATAAGCGTGCTCATGGAGCAACGCCTTTTGGGCAGAATAGCTGCGGTGCTCATTGCGGGGCAGCGAAGCATCAAGCAAGGCATAGAACGCATCGAATCGCACATCATCGATGGGTGCTGCGGCATCAAAGAAACGATACTGCATCATCAGTCCTCCGCATAAAATGATTATCTATATTATACCCCCTTCGGCACAGGATTGCAAGAGAAAATGTATCCGCTTGCCGATAGGATAAGAAAGGAGCGTATGTCATGAACGATCGGACAATCCTCGCCGCCATGAGCGGGGGGGTGGACAGTGCCGTCACCGCACTGTTGTTGGAACGCGAAGGCTGCACGATCATGGGCGGCACGCTTCTGCTGCGCGACGGCGGTGAAATCGAAGCAGAGGAGGCGCGCATCAGCGCTGACAAGTTGGGCATCGCGCACCATATTTTCGATTTGCGTGATGAATTCGTATCACAAGTCATCCGCCCCTTCATTGAAGCCTACGAAGCGGGCAAAACGCCAAACCCCTGCATTCTCTGCAACCGCACCATCAAATTTGGACTTCTGCTTGAGCGTGCCAAAGCGCTTGGCTGTGACGGTATAGCGACGGGACATTATATACGGCGGGAGATTTCCCCCGCAGGAAGAATTCTTCTCCGCTGCGCGGCCGATGCAAGCAAGGATCAAAGCTATGTGCTCTATTCCCTCTCGCAGGATCAGCTATCACACTGCTGTTTCCCGCTGGGCGAGCTCTCCAAAGCCGAGGTTCGCGCACTTGCTGAGGAAGCGGGCTTTTCCAACGCCCGCAAGCGGGACAGCCAGGATATTTGCTTCATTCCCGACGGGGATTACGCAGGCTATCTTGAGCGCGCGCACGGCGGGCCATATCCCGGCGGTGAATTTCGCACAAAAGACGGACGGGTATTGGGACAACATCGCGGCTTGATCCGTTACACGGTTGGTCAGCGCAAAGGGCTCGGTCTTGCCCTGCCCGCACCTCTCTATGTCTGCGAAAAACGAATCGCCGACAACAGCGTGATTCTCTCGGATAATGCGTCTCTGTTCTCCCGGACACTGACGGCAAACAACATCAATTTCATCCCCTTTGACCGCATTGAGCAGCCCTTGCGCGTTATGGCAAAAGTGCGGTATGCCCAGGCAGCGCAATGGGCAACCGTTGAGCAAATTGAGCCGGATCGCATCCGCGTCACCTTCGATGAAGCCCAACGCGCCATCGCCCCCGGGCAATCGGTCGTTCTCTATGACGGAGACTATGTAGTAGGCGGGGGAATCATCGAATAATCAAAACCACCGGTTCAACCGGTGGTTTGCACAGCTCCTATAAGAGTCTAATACAGGCTTAACCCCTAAAAGAGGCACAAAAAACACACCCGTGGACACATGGTCCACGGGTGTGTTTTTACACTTAATTTTCTCCCGTACTGCCGAAACCGCCGCGATCGGGACCGTCAAGATGCTCGACCTCAACGACCGTCAAAGATGGCATCCGCTCAACAATGCGAAACTGGCAAATCCGATCATTGACATGGATTTCGGTATCTCGCATAGCAAGGACCGGCATACCCCAGATATCGCCCTCACCCGAATAGCTGTTATCGATAACCCCCATGTGATTGACCTGAATGATCCCCCATTTCTTGAAGGTGGAGCTTCGAGGCACGAGGTGCGCCTCATATCCCTCGGGCAGCCGCATGGATACGCCAAGCGAAATAATGCGAAATTCCCCGGCGGAAAGCTGTACATCCTCGGCGGCACGCAAATCGATCCAATCGCCGACTGCCAATTTTTCAAGACGAATAAGCTCGGGATTATGGTATTTGATCAAAAGTTCCATGGCATTTTCCTTTCGTTACGGATAAAGTTGTGTAAAGGTATTGTAATGATCTGCTGTATAAAAAATCAAACCATCATTGGAATAGACGATTCGCTCAGCACCGCGGTAGCCCCCGGTGTAGCCAATATCACACTCATAATATTTTCTGCCCGATGCTTGGGGCAGCTTGCCCTCATAATTGCTGAAGTAATCGCCGCCGATGGATTTGCCGGGCGCAACCTCATGCAAATTTCCCTCACTGCTTACCCAGCCGAGTTTCCTCGCTTCATTCTTGGTAATAAAATTATTGGGAAGCTCTCCATAGGTGTTAAGGTAAAGTGCAACGTCGTCCCGGGCGGTATACGTACCATCCCGTTTGATTGAAGAGGCGGCTTCCGTTACCGATGTTATCTGCGAAGGGGAGTCGGCATCAAGCAGTTGATCGAGCAGTGCATCGCCCAGCTGTCCCAGCTCCGACTCGTATGGAGAAAGCCAATCTCCTATCTGTCCGCAGCCGGACAGAAGCAGCGCCGCCAATACGAGAAGTGCAAATAGACGGCTTAAGCTGAATTTCATCATCATTTTTACCTTTCGCTGCGCAAAAGTCTCCTTTCCCCAATGTTTGAATCAAATCCAGTTTAACACAAATTGTATATTTTGTCAATCTCCTGCGCTGTCCCGCAAGAAAAAACGGCACAAAAATGCCAAATACCCTTGATTTTTTTGTCGTTTTTCGGTATAATATGTTCAGTTATATCCGAATACGATGAAGAGGTGCCGATATGCAAACAACGTCTGAAACGCCCAAAGTTCGCAAACGCCGCTTCGGTGACCGCAAGGATGGCAGAAAGGTCCGCACCCTGCAGCCCATTCAGCGCATGATGCCCTACATCATGAAAAAACGTTCCGACGCACAAAACACCTTCTCGGATAGTTTTGACATCACCGAGGCCGACCGCATCGTCCGAACCAAAGTCAAGGAAGGCAAAACCAACTTTTCACTCCTGCACATTATCCTGGCGGCGTATATTCATATGCTCGCCCAACGCCCCGGTGTGAATCGCTTTGTCAGCGGCCAAAAAATCTATGCACGCAACAATATCGAAATCGTGATGGCGGTAAAGCGTGAATTGTCGCTGTCCGGTCAGGAAACCATGATTAAGGTTGTCTTTCCGCCCGATGCCACACTGGATGAGGTCTACATGATCTTCAATCGCGCTGTTGAAGAAGCCACCCAAACGACGGGAGAAACCATGTTCGATAAAGTCGCAAAAGTACTGATTTCTTTCCCCGGCATCATTCTGCGGCTTATCGTTCGCCTGTTATTCGCCCTCGATTATATCGGCTGTCTGCCCCGTATGCTCCTCAATGTCAGCCCTTTCCATGGCACGATGATTATCACCAGCATGGGTTCGCTCGGTATCAAGCCGATTTATCATCACATCTATGATTTCGGAAATCTGCCTGTTTTCCTCTCCTACGGTGCCAAATACACCGTCAACGCCATTAACCGTGACGGCGGTGTCATACGCAAACGCTATGTTGATATCAAAGCTGTCACCGATGAACGCATCTGCGACGGATACTACTATGCATCCGCACTGAAAATGCTGAAAAAACTCATCCAAAATCCCGAGGTACTCAATCAGCCGCCGGCACAAATTTTGGAGGATATCGACTAATGAACAAAAGTTTCCCGAGCGATCAAAGCACATCGCTCGGGAAACTTTTTATTCGGTCAGCCGACGGATGATCTCCCCCGCCATAATCAAGCCCGCCACCGACGGGACATACGCCACACTGGCAGGCGATGAACGGCGATTCTCCTCCTGCGGCGCATCCCCCTGCAGTGCGACGGGAGGTTCGGGAGAGAAGACAACGGGCAGGTGCACAATGCCCCGCTTGCGCAGGGTATAGCGCATCACGCGCGCCAGGGGACAGCCCTCGGTTTTGGCCAAATCCGTGACCGAAAACCGTGTGGGATCCAGCTTATTCCCTGCCCCCATGGCTGAGATAATCGGCACATTTGCCGCATTGGCGCGGCAGATCAGCTCGATCTTCGCCGAGACGGTATCGATGCAGTCGGCAACAAAATCAAACCGGGAAAGGTCAACGGTATCAGCATTCTCAGGGGTATAAAATAACTGATGCGTCTCCACAATAGCTGTGGGATGAATGTCGAGGATGCGTTCACGCATCACCTCAACCTTGGGGCGACCGATGGTCGAGTGCAATGCAATAATTTGGCGATTGAGATTGGAGTGCGAGACCGTATCGCGGTCAAAGAGCGCCAGCATACCCACGCCGCTGCGCGCCAATGCTTCGCAGACATATCCCCCTACACCGCCGATGCCAAACACCGCAACACGGGCTTTCTTCAACCGCTCAATTGCAGCCTCGCCGAGCAGTGCGGCAGAACGGGAAAATTGTTCATCCACCATAAAAGCACATCCTTTCTTGGGTGCAAGAATCAGCACATAGTCTCTGCCGATCGCCGTTATTGTATCACAAATTCCCCGAAATTGCAAGTTTTTTCGTTTTTTGCCGCTATCTCCCCACCAACGTGGGCTATTTTGCGTGCGATGCATGTCTTATCCCCACTTTTTTGCAATAAACGATTGACTTCACACCAAATTTATACTATAATTAAAAGACATGTATTTTTCATGGGAAAGGAAGCCATACCATGTCTGATTTCATTGAAAAAACACTTGATGATCAACTGATCTATGACGGGGCGGTCGTCAAGCTGCATAAATACACCGTTGCCCTGCCAAACGGCAAAACGGCTTACCGTGAGATTGTTCGCCATCCGGGGGCAGTGTGTGTCCTTCCCCTCACCGATGACAATGAGGTCATCTGTGTCCGTCAGTTTCGCTTTCCCTTCGGGCGTGTGCTGACCGAGCTTCCGGCAGGCAAACTTGATTCGCCCGATGAAGATCCGCTTGAGGCCGCGCGGCGTGAACTTCGGGAGGAAACAGGCGCGATCGCGGGGAAAATGACCTACCTCGGCGATCTCTATCCCTCGGTTGCTATTTTTGATGAAAATATCCGTATGTATCTGGCGACTGAACTTTCGTTTGGCCAAACAGATCCGGACGATGATGAATTTCTGGATATCCTGCGCATCCCGCTTGATGAGCTGGTGGCACAAATTCTTCGCGGCGAAATCACCGATGCAAAAACACAAACAGCAGTACTCAAAGTCGCTGCAATGCAAAAATAATTTGACAGGAGGCTTCCATCATGCAGAAACTCAACATACGCCGTACCGTCTGTATCGGCGCAGCATTTCTCTCGATCTCAGCGTTCTGGCAACTCTATGACAACATCATTCCGCTCATTCTCAAAAACACCTTCGCGCTTGGCGAAACGGTAAGCGGTGCCATCATGGCACTGGACAATGTACTCGCCATTTTCCTTCTCCCTCTCTTCGGCGGAATCTCCGACCGCGTCAATACCCGTTTGGGCAAACGAACCCCGTTCATCTTGTTGGGCACCATTTTGGCCACGTCCATTATGATCCTGATTCCCACCGCCGCCAATACACAAAATCTTGTTCTTTTCTTCGTCTCTCTGGGTTTGGTGTTGATCTCGATGGGATTTTATCGCTCCCCCGCCGTTGCACTGATGCCAGATCTCACCCCCAAGCCTCTGCGCAGCAAGGCAAATGCCATCATCAATTTGATGGGGGCGGTCGGCGGCATTTTCACACTTGTCTGTATTAAAATTTTGGTTGGCCCGGGAACAACGCCATCCTATCTTCCGCTCTTCATTGCCGTTGCGGGATTGATGCTGACTGCCCTTGTCGTTCTTCTCCTCACTGTCAGAGAGAAGAAACTTGCCGCCGAAGTACTCGCTTCGGGCGAGGGCGGTGCCGATGAGGAATCGGTGGGCGGTGGGAAAGGCAGCCGTCTGCCCAAGCCCGTCTTCCGTAGTCTGTGCTTCCTTCTCTGCTCGGTTCTGTTCTGGTTTATGGCGTACAATGCCGTCACCACCGCTTTCTCTCGCTACGCAAGCGTAGTTTGGGGCCTTGAGAGCGGCGGATTTGCCGATTGTCTGATGATCGCCACGGTAGCTGCTGTCATCACCTATATCCCCGTTGGTGCTCTTGCAACCAAATTTGGCCGAAAGCGCGTCATTCTCTGCGGAATTGTCCTCATGGCGCTGGCGTTTGCATCCGGCTTCCTTTTCAAGGAATACTCTCCCGTCCTCAATATCATCTTCGCCCTGGTGGGTATCGGCTGGGCAACCATCAATGTCAACTCTTATCCGATGGTAGTTGAAATGAGCTCCTCGGGTGATATTGGCCGCTACACCGGTCTCTATTATACCTTCTCGATGGCGGCACAGATCACCACGCCTATCCTCTCGGGCTTCCTCCTTGAGCACGTTTCTTACCGCACACTCTTCCCCTATGCCGCAATCTTTATGGCCGCTGCTTTCTGCACCATGCTGATGGTCAAGCATGGCGATTCAAAAAAATAATTGCTGCGGAAAATCTTCACCCATACGCAGAAATAAAAAGGACGATCTTTTATGCTGATTCCGTTTTTCCTGACATTACTCATTCTCCTGCTTTTCCTTTTTTTGGCGGTGCTGCCCGAGCTGGGACGGCGCGAGGAAATGCAGGTGCTTCGCGTCAACTATGCGCACCGCGGCCTGCACGATGAAGCTACCCCCGAAAACTCCCCCGCCGCTTTTCATGCTGCAATTGCAGCCGGCTATGGCATCGAATTGGACGTACGGCTGACCGCCGACAAAATCCCCGTTGTTTTTCACGATCCCACCCTCTCCCGCGTCTGCGGCTGCGAGGGAACGGTTTCATCAATGACACTGGAAGAGCTTCGCGCCTGCCGCTTGGGCAGCAGTGATGAGGGAATACCGACACTGGCCGAGTTTTTGGCACTGGTGGCGGGCCAGGTTCCACTGCTCATTGAAATCAAAGGGGAGGACGGCAACACCGACATCTGCGAAAAAACCGCCGAACTGCTCGACAATTATGACGGGCTGTTTTCGGTGCAATCCTTCAATCCGCTTTATTTGCGCTGGTTCAAGCTCAACCGTCCCGGGTTCCTGCGCGGTCTGCTCTACACCAACTTTTTCTTAGGCAATCCCAAAATGTCTCGCCTGCGCAAATATGTGCTGACATGGATGCTGTTAAATTTCCTTGCCCGCCCCGATTTTATTGCCTATAATCACGAGTATCCCCGTGAGCTGCCGCTCCTGTTCTGCCGCGATGTGCTCAATACGCCCTGCCTCACTTGGACAGTACGGGACGCCGAAAGGGAAGAAAAATGTCATCCGAGTGCTGCCATTATTTTTGAGCATTTCACCCCCGATCGCTGATCGAATCCGTTTGTTTTATCGCTTATCCACATTTCTTTCCCCCACCCCATAGAAACGAGGACTACATATGTACACCATTCGCCCCGCCGCAATCGGGGATGCACCTGCACTCTGCGCCATCTACGCGCCGTATGTTCGGGAGACAACCGTCACATTTGAATACATTCCGCCAACCGTCGAGGAATTCGCCGAGCGCATTCGTGCCATCAGTCAAAAGTTCCCCTATCTGGTCTGCTTGGATGGCAATAAAATTGTCGGGTATGCCTACGCGTACACATTCCGCCAACGTGCAGCATATGATTGGGACGTGGAATTGTCGATTTACGTTGACACTGCGCATCACCGCTCGGGCATCGGTCGTTTATTGTATGCGCGTCTGGAAGAAGAGCTGCGGGAGATGGGAATGGTCAATCTCTATGTCTGCATCACCTCGCCGAACCCGCACAGCATTGCATTTCACACTGCTCTCGGCTATACGCAGCTTGCCGTTTTCCCAAAATCGGGCTACAAACACGGCAAATGGCACGATGTCACTTGGATGTACAAGCAGATCAATCCGCATAAAAATCCACCGGAACCGGTTTATTCAGCACCTCCAAGCAATCAAACAAAATTCGATCAATGAAAAAATCAGGTGCCGCGCATTGCGCGGCACCTGATTTTCTTTTTGATCAATCAATGATCACATGGACGGGAAGACCGTTCTCATACTTGGGCGAAACCTCGCCTGCAATCAGCGGAAGCAGATACTCTACGCAGGCATCGGTGACGTTGTTGCCCTCTGCATTGATAAACTCGTCGGGAACACGTCTGACCTGATTTGCGATCAAATCAATGTCATTGTGGCCGATCTTGTAAGCGTAGGGCTTGGTTGAAATGCGGTCGATGGTCATCATCTCGCGGGTAACGCCCTCAGATGCACCCTTAACAGCCGCGCGGCCGACTGCTACAGACTCCTCAAGGTCAATGGCAGAAGCAACGTGGGCAGCACAGCGCTGGCAGATGTTCAGCTCCACCGAGCGAACCTTACAGCCGATCTCGGCCTTTACCGCCAGTTCCAGCGCCTTGCCGGTACCGGACAGATACTTGTGACCGAAGGCATCGACAACACCGCTCTGGGTACCCTCGCCGACGTAGGTACCGTCTGCGAAGCGAATTCCCTCTGATACAGCAACAACCACGTTGGGATGCTTGTCCAGGGCGGCACGGACAGAAGTAAAGAATTCGTTCATATCGAAATTGCGCTCGGGCAGATAGATCAGGTCGGGCGCAATGCCGTTGACACCGCGGCCGATGGCGGCAGACGCAGTCAGCCAGCCCGCATCACGACCCATGATCTCCACAATGGTCACTGCCTTGGTGGTATAAACCGCACAGTCGCGGATAATCTCCTGCATAGTCACAGCAAGATACTTGGCGGCAGAGCCGAACCCGGGGGTATGGTCGGTAACAACCAGGTCATTATCGATAGTCTTGGGTACACCGACGATACGCATTTCATAGTCGTGTCCCTTAGTATAAGCAGACAGTTTAGCAACGGTATCCATCGAATCGTTGCCGCCGATATAGAAGAAGTAACGAATATCGTATTTCTTGAAAATTTCAAGCAGCTTTTCATAAACTGCATCATCCTCACCCATCTTGGGCAGCTTGCGGCGGCAGGAGCCGAGGGCGGCAGCGGGGGTATGCTCCAGATCGTCGATCTTCGACTCATCGGCGAAGAATTCGGTCAGGTCAACCAGACGCTCTTGGAGAAGGCCCTCAACGCCGTTGTGCATACCGTAAAGACGGGGAATCGAACCGTCATGTACATTCTCACGCACGCCGCGAATAACACCTGCAAGCGTTGCATTGATTGCGGCAGTGGGACCGCCCGACTGGCCCACGACAGCATTACCGATCAGTTTGCTCATAATAAAACACTCCTTTGACTGTGAAAAAATTGCGAAACGGGAAGGAAAATATAATCAATTTATTATAGCACACAAAATTCCGCTTGTCAACCGTCCAAGCATACGCGGCATATACTGTAACAAAAAATTACGCCCATCGGCGTGAAGGAGTGATGGTTTTGTTCATTTCTCTGCTGAGGTCAGCCGCGGATTTGCTTTTCATGGTTCTAGGGCTCTCCACCCCGCAAAATTTCCCGCCCCCTCTCTCGGCACAAGCGGAGCGCGAATATTTTGCTCGCGTCCGTGCCGGCGATGAGGAAGCGCGCGAGAAGCTGATCGAGCACAATCTTCGCTTGGTCGCTCACATTGTACGAAAATACTACGGTTCAAACCGAAACAGCGAGGATTTGGTCTCGATCGGTTCGATCGGACTGATCAAAGCAATTGACTCCTTCCGCACCGAAAACGGCGCCAGATTTGCCACATATGCGGCGAAGTGTATTCAAAATGAGATTTTGATGCATTTCCGTGCGCAGAAAAAGCTGGGGTGCGAGGTGTCGATCAATGAAACCATCGACACCGACCGCGACGGCAATCCGCTGACCTACATCGATATTATCGCAGTCGAGGACACCATCGCCGATGACATTGACCGCCGTCTGCGTACAGAGCATGCACTCCGTCTGGTGAAAACAGCACTTGATCCGCGCGAGCGACAGATCATCATCCTGCGCTACGGGCTGGGTGCGCTACCCCCGCGAACCCAGCGGGAGGTGGCAGATGAACTGGGCATTTCGCGTTCCTATGTATCGCGCATCGAAAAAGCTGCCTTGGAGAAGCTCCGTGCTCGCCTTTAAGCACAGTGCAGTTGAAAAGCACCCGTTCCCGCGGAATATTTCGCGGGAACGGGTGTTTAAACGTTATTCTTCCCGATAAGCTGCATAGACAGCTCGGCGGCTAAAATCGGCGGTTGGCGCAAAATATGCATCAGGAAGCGCAGTCAACCCATCATCGGGACGTGCATCGACAGGCAAAATCCCCTGCTCAATGCACCATGCCATGGCACCGGAATAGGCATTTGCCGATTTCCGCGTGCAGCGAATCACATCCCACCTGCGCTCAAGTGCCGCATCACGGGGAGCGAGCAGCATGGCAAGTTCCCCCTGCGTCATAGGTGCATCAAGGCGAAGGCAGTTATCGGCATACACAATGGCGTGAGCAGTCTCCAGTCTGCAAAGCTTCTCAAACAGCGCATCCTCCCTGCCCACATCGGCAAAGGGAGATTCCTGCATCAACTCACACACCGTTACCACACGGTACCCGTACGCCTGTAGCAGTGCAAGCTGTTTGCGCAAACCAAAGGCAACGGGGGTGCGTTTGCTCATGTTGTAGCCATCTTTTTGAAAAATGATCTGCCCGCAGAAGAAATCGGGATCGGCCTCCAGCGCACGGCGCATCGGCTCAACCATTGCACTGACCTCGGCATCAAGTGCGGCATCGGGATCCGCCTGTGTTGACGGCAGCCAGCCCGCGCCATCGAAGGAAGCAGCCAGATATTGATAGCCCATTTTATCGCACACATCATAGGAAGTGAAGCCGTCCCGCATACGATCGACATAATGGGGAGGTCGGTGCATCGTCATCCGATATCCATAGCGGCTCTGCATCAATTCATCCAGCCGATGCAGATCCTCCACCGCACGATCGAATGTGCCGAGATACTCCCGCCCGCCGTACACGAGGGGCTTCTTACCGAAAATAATATGCCGATAGCCGTGGTTGGTAATCTGATGTCCCTCATCCAACATACGGCGGATGAGACGGTCATTATGCACTGCCCCGCCCCGCTTGTCACAGCAGATATCGGGATAGTGGTCGTATTTGATCCCTCCCCATGCGGCAGTACCGAGTTTTCCTGCTCGATCGGGATAATTTTCCGAGGTGTCACCGACCACATCAAAGGTGCCTTTGGCGTCGAATTCCGCCAAGGTATCCAGCAAAATATCGGTCAGCGAACGCCCCTCAAAGCAGTCGGGAGAAGCAGGCATATCCATCGGACCGTCATCAAAGGTCATGGCACAAATACGCCGATTGGTACAGACGCGCTCAATGCGGCGAGTGTAGCTGAGCCGATATTGCACGGGGGGGAGGAGATAGCGCCGCAAAAAACGCTTTCCCGCCTTGCCCACTTTCACCAAAACAGACACGCCTATTCTCCTTTACAAAACAGATCCTGCAAGTGACATTTCAGGGCAAACAATGCCCATTTTGCATAGACAAGCAGAGATGCCCCCTGCCTTTTATGCTTAATCAGCTGACTTTTGGCGGTATAGCGTGCAGGGCTCCGCTTGCCGCTGATCTCAGCCTTTCCCGCAAGCAATGCTGCCTTCACCGCATCAAGGGAAAGTTCTTCCACGTCAACCGTGAGCACCGCTCTGCCGATCTCGGCGGGGAGATGCGCATCGCTTCCCGCAAAGCGGCGCAATGCGTGCGCACGGGCAAAAGATTCTGCCTGTGCGTTGGCACGGGAATTTTTTCGCTCGGCACGGCTGTTGAACACTTCGACACCGTCTAACAAATGCGCAATGGGTGTCAAACGCGTCTCATCGGTGTTTCGGGCAAAGGGATGCGCCAAAACCGCAATCCCGCCTGCGGCATGAATTTCTTCCACCGCACCGCCCAGATCGCGGGACACAATGGGGACAGTGACAAAAAGTCCGAGCAGATGTCCGTACTCGGTTGAAATCTCGATTCCGGGGATAAACAGAAAATTTTCTGCTTTCGGCAGCGCATCAACAACCGTATCATGATCGCAGACGGCAGCACCATGCAGCCCCTGCGCAATGCACCGACGGGCAATCTCGTCCATCGACATACATCCGTCTGCCGAGCGCGCGGAATGGATATGCAAATCAAGCTTTACGTTCATCTTCTTCTCCCAAACAACGCACCGCACAGATATCTGTACATCGGGGCGGCATCACCACGGCAGGCAAGCGCCTCCTTGGCACGGAAGCAATCGCCAATCCCGCAGAAAAAGGCACGAAAATCCCCTCGCCCCAGATAGCTGAGTGTGGCCAGCGTATCATTGAGCATAAATCGCATCCGAACCCCTGTGCGGTAATCACAGGGCGTATAGGTCACCGTTTCCCCCGCCGCCGCACGGGCATAATGCAGAGCAAACGGGCTTTGCGCGCATGCCGTCAGGGGGAAGCTCCCCCAGACGCGGGGATTCACCTCCAGCACGCAATCCCCTTTGAACTCAACCATTGCCATCCCCACAAAATCAAAGGCGCGCAGCAGACGATATGCACGCTCGATCAGCTCTTCATCGTAAATACTCTCGCAGCAGGTAGAGGGGCCGCCTGTCAGGGGATACTCTCGGATGCGCCGATGACAGATGGCACTGATGCAGCGACCTTCGGCATCAAGCAGCAGGCTGACTCCACGTCCCTCTCCCTCAACCTTCTCCTGCACAAGGGGAGTAGGATCATACTGTTTCATCCGCGCAATCGCCGCCGCATATTCATCGATATTGTTCGCGACTGCATAGCGTTCTGCAGCCGGCAAGCCCGCACGTTCCCCGCAATGGGGCTTGATTACGACCGGATAGCGGTCGGGCATCTCCGTATAGGCGCGCGGAACAGAAATACCCAGTTCCACACACTTCTGCCAAACCGCCTCTTTGTCGTTGAGAGCGTCGAGTACATTCGGCTCCGCAAGCAAAAAGGAACAGATGTCAGCAAACTCTGCGCGGCGGCGTGCAACCGTGTTCAGCGTGACAGCGCCAACGCAGAAGAGAATAGGGCGGTCATATTTGCGCAGGAAAGCCAACAATGTATCGGCATATCCTTCATCCGAAGCACTGCCCGCGAACCAATGGGTCTGCGCAGCAAAGCGAGAGGAAAAAGCAGGAGGTGTCCCCCGCACGTCGGCGCGTGTCTGTGTCACGATCACACGATATCCGGCACGCCCCAACGCCCGAATGGCGGCAAGTGATGCGCGGTATTTCCCATCGGTAATAATGACTGTTTGCATAAAACACCTTCCCGGCTCAATGGATCAGCTGTTTTTTACCAGAATTTTCTCCTTGTGGACCAGATCATGAATTCGTCTGTGCGGATCAAGCAGCTGTGCAATCGAGCAACCCGTATTGACACTGTAAATATAGTAAGCGGTATATTTGACAATATTGACTTCTCTGTACCACGGTGCAGCGACAACTTCATCGCTGCGGTAGCTGGCATTGGTGACAAAAATTGCATCCAGCTCTCCCGTCTCGTAGGAGCGATCAAACTTTGCGGTACCTGCGGTGAAAAGACCGAAGGTTGCGGCAACAAAAATTCTGCGCGCGCCCATTTCCTTGATTTTTACTACTACATCGAGGATGGTATCGCCCGACGCGATGATATCATCGACGATCAGCACGTCCTTGCCCCGTACATCGGGACCGATATATTTGTGCACCTGCACTGCATAGTGGCCATCCACGAAATCGGTCATGCTTCTGCGCTTATAGAAAACGCCAAGGTCAAGTCCAAGCTCGTTGGAATAGATGTAGTTTCGTCCCATCCCGCCGAAATCGGGGCTGATCATCACCATGTTCTCCTCGTCAAAGACAACATCGGGAAAATCATGACAAATGGCTTTGATGGTCTGATAGGTCGGCATCAGCTTATCAAAGCCCATGAAGGGGACAGCGTTGGAAACTCTGTCGTCATGTACATCGAACGCCATGATGTTTTCCACGCCGATACTGTAGAGATTCTGCAAAGCAACCGCGCAGTCGAGCGATTCGCGAAGAATTCGTCTGTCCTGACGTGCGGCATACAGCATGGGCGAGATAACATTGATGCGTGCCGCCTTACCGCCGATAGCGGAAATCACGCGAATGAGATCCTGATAATGCTCATCGGGCGACATATGGTTGGTTATGCCGTGCATTGAATAGGTGCAGGCATAATTGCCCACATCCATCAGAAGATAGACGTCCTTGCCGCGTACCGATTCGGCAAGAACCGCCTTGGCATCGCCCGTGTTGAAGCGGGGCAAATCGGGCGTAATAATCTTCGCTGTCGTTACATTGGCGATTTCAAACAGATAGTTCACAATCTGCTCTGCCATTTTTTCCATACCACGAAGGGGTACAATCACAATATTGCCCAAAAATTCTTTTTCCATCTCTGCATCTCTCCTGTTTTTGTCATAATCCTTGTGGTGCACATGATTCATATGAACCCAAATTGAGACTGAATATGTTCTTATATTATTATAACAAATCACACCCGGAATTGCAAGCCCATCCCGCAAAAAAGCAGATATAAATGTAAAAATCGCCGAAGGAAAATCTTGACAACAGCTTCCCTTTCTGCTATACTAAGCACGGGAAAATACCGACAAACAAAAGAAAGGATATTTCATCATGATCGAAAAAATCATTGACCAAATCATCGCTACGGGTGCCAACCTTTATTCGCTCGTTTCGATTGAGGACGGTGAGGTTCATTCTTATACCATTAACCCCGCAAATCCCTGCAACGACACCTATTCGGTTGCCAAAGCGTACACCATGACGGCAATCGGTCTTTGCTATGACCGCGGTCTGCTCAAGCCAACCGACAAGGTATGTGATATCTTCCGCGATCAGCTTCCCGCCGGCATGGATGAGCGTTGGGAGCTGGTAACCATTCACGATGTGCTTCGTCATCGCATGGGTACCACCAAGGGCTATCTGGATATCGATGTTGAAGACATCAACAACTACCCTACCGACGATTTTCTCTCCATGGTTTTCAGCCCCAAGCTTGAGCTGATGCCCGGTGAAAAATATTGCTACAGCGATGCCGCATATTATCTGCTCTCCCGCATTGTCACGCAGGTTTCGGGCGAGGGCATGGACGACATGCTCATGCGCGATATTCTCCGCCCCACCGGCTGCCGCGAGGCAGGTTGGAGCAAATGCCCGCGGGGCTACGCCATGGGCGCAACCGGTCTTTACATCCGCTGCCTTGACGTCGCCCGCCTTGCACAGCTCTATCTGGATGAAGGTATGTGGGAAGGCAAGCGCCTGCTCTCGGTCGAATGGGTCAATATGGCAAAGGAAAATGCATATTCGCTCAATCCCTGCCGCAACGGTGCCTACACCAAGGGCGGTATGCGCGGACAGCGTTTCTACTTCAACCCCAATACCCGTGTCGCACTCGGTTGGCTTGCTTATGACAAGGAAGGCAAAACCGGGCAGATTCTGGAGCTGCTCGCCGACACCGATATCTGACAAATCAAATCGCATTTCAGGAGGGTTATCTCATGGCACTCTTTTCCGCCGTCTACCGATCTGCCGCGCTCTCGCACGACACGGGAATCAATATTATTCTGCCCGATAATTGCCCCACCGAGGATATTCCCACGGTGTACCTGCTTCATGGCATGCACGGCGATCATACCTCCTGGTGCCGTAAAACTTCTATCGAGCGTTACGCACAGGAGCGCGGCATTGCTGTGGTTATGCCTGACGGTGAAAACAGCTTCTATCAGGATATGAAATACGGAAAGAAGCACTTCACTTATGTCGCCGATGAGCTGGTCGATTATACGCGCCGCGTCTTTCGTCTCAGCCGCAAGCGGGAGAAAACCTTCATCTGCGGACTGTCCATGGGTGGGTACGGTGCCTTTCTGCTTGCCCTGCGCCGCCCTGAGCAATATGCAGCCTGTGCGAGTCTCTCGGGCTGTGTCGACATGGTTGATATTCTTCGGGACTGCAACTGGCTCGATGAAGCGGTCGGCATTTGGGGCGAAGATTACCGCACCTGCACCAAGGATACCGACAGCGATCTGAAATGGCTGATCAGCACTTTCCCGCAAGATAAGCCCAAGCCGCGTATGTTCTCCTGCTGCGGCCGCGAAGACAGTCTCTTCGCCAACAATCTCGCCTTCCGTGATTTCATGGCTGACTATCCCTTCGACTTCACCTTCGTTGAAGATGCCGGCGTCCACGATTGGGCATTCTGGGACAAATGGGTCGCCCCCGCGATCGACCACATGATCCGAAACTAATACACAATGATTTTTTGGCGTACCTGCGGTAAAGCAGGTACGCCAAAAATTTATCATATATCTCAATTTTGAATTTATATGCTCTCAATTAACGAGAGGTAGACAAGCCGCAAGAAAATTGCTATACTATAGTCACAGATCGATCGAGTAATCAAATTGGGAGAATGATTTATATGACCTTTGGGCAAACAATCAAAACGCTTCGCCGCGAGGCAAACATGACACAAGAAAATCTTGCCGAGCTTCTTTCTATTTCTCCGCAGGCGGTCAGTCGCTGGGAAACGAACGTGGCAATGCCCGATATTTCCCTATTGCCCCCGCTGGCAAACCTGTTCAATGTAACAACCGATTATCTGCTCGGGATGGATACATATCAAAAGGATTTGAGAAAAGCAGAGTTTGATGAAGCATTTCACCAATATTGGAATCACGATGACAAAGAAAAGAATTACCAAATTGCCGTGCGTGCGGTTGCCGAGTATCCCGGCAATATGGAATATGTGGAATGGCTTGCTTCCGCCGAGTATTATGTTGCCATACCCAAATCGGATGATGCGGAATATACACAATTGCTGGAAAGCGCGGTCAAACACTACAAAATTGTTCTTGAAAACAGCACCGATCAAAAACTGTATCATAAGGCACTGCACGGTATCGTGCTTGCACTTCATATGATTGACCAAAATGAAGAAGCAACAGAATTTGCCATGAAGGAAGAGGATGAAGACAAACGGGAAGAAATGCTTTTATGGTGCTTGGAAGGGGATGAGCGAAAAAATCTTTCACAGTCGATTGCAAACACAAACTTATATCAGCTTCTGTTTCACTTGACTTTTTCGCAAAAAACCATCGAGGCATATTGTGCGGTTGAACAAATACTCAACATTCTTTTTCCCGACGGCAATTTTCAGTATTATCACAACACACTACAGTACAACTGCATCAGAAAAGCATTTTGCTTGTGTCGAAAAGAACGGTACGATGAAGCGATAGCCGAGCTTACCAGGGCAAGATATCATGCGGAAGAAATGACGAAGATAAACAGATCGGAAAATATACGGTTTACAGCTCCGTTATTTCATCTTATTGAGGAGCATCATATGGTGACCGATTCCGATGTGACCGATGTAGACGATTTTATCCGGTGTCTGAACAGCAATCGCTGCTTTGATCCGATCAGAGAACGTGCAGAATTTCAGAAGCTGCTCCAAAAATAATGCCCCAAGCCCCGCCTCGTGCGGGGATTTTCTTTTGTCTATTCTGTTTTGCGAGAGAGCAGATGTCTCCTCTGCTGTGGTCGCGGCAGCTATCGACTGCTTTATGGAAAATCCTCCTTGGGAAATCCTTTTTCGCGAAGAAGATTTTTTGCAAATTTGTCCCAAAGCAAACCACTATAAATTGTTTATTCCCTTATTGACAAGGTATTTTCCACATGATATAATGTTTTCGTATTTCAGCATGTCAAATAAAGATATATATCATCTCCCTCGTGATCAAATGATAAGGAAGGTATCGTTTATGTACGACATCGTTGTCATCGGCGCCGGCATCGTCGGCGGCATGATTGCAAGAAGATTATCCAAGTTTGATTTGAAGCTCTGTATTCTGGAAAAAGAAAATGACGTAGGCATGGGTGCATCGCGTGCAAACAGCGCGATCGTCCATGCGGGCTTTGACGCGAAAGAAGACTCTTACAAAGCCAAGCTGAATGTGCGCGGCTCTGAGTTGATGGAAGAAGTGACCAAAGAACTGGGTGTAAAATATATTCGCAACGAATCGCTGGTTGTGGCATTTGCTCACGAACGGGAAAGCATTCTGGCACTTTATGCACGCGGACTGAAAAATGGCGTGAGAGGACTGCGCATTCTCGAGCACGATGAACTGCACGCGCTGGAACCCAATCTCAACGAAGATATTGATTGTGCCCTGCTGGCATCGACGGGTGCCATCGTCTGCCCCTTTGAGCTTTGTCTCGCTGCGGTAGGAAACGCAATGGACAACGGTGCCGAGCTGAAGTGTAATTTTGAAGTCGTCGACATTCAAAAACAGGATGATACATATACCATCACTGCTGCGGACGGGCGACAGGTTCAAACACGCTATCTGATCAACAGCGCAGGGCTGTATTCCGACAAAATCGCCGACATGACAGGCGATGGCGGTTTTACCGTCCATGCAAGACGCGGAGAATATATGATTCTTGATCGTGCATACAGCGATTTGACCTCACGCTCCATCTTCCACACCCCCACCAAAATGGGAAAAGGAATTTTGGTCACACCTTCGGTGCATGGCAATATTTTGCTTGGGCCAACCTCAGTTGATATCGATGATAAAGAAGACCTCTCCACCACACCCGAGGGGATTGCCAATATTTTTGATAAAACCAGCGATAACATGAAGGATATTCCCTTTAATCAAGTCATCACCTCTTTCTGCGGTCTGCGTGCCGTGGGCGACACGGGCGACTTTATTATTCGCGAGCGGGAGGGTGTGGTCACCCTCGGCGGCATTGAAAGCCCCGGGCTTTCCGCCTCCCCCGCCATTGCCGAATATGTGGAAGAACTGCTTCTCCGGGCGGGACTGGAGGCGTCGGTCAAGCCGAATTACAACCCCTTCCGCACGTCCCCGCGCACATTCGGCGAAATGAGCGCAGAAGAAAAAAATGCCGTCATCGCCCGTGATCCGCGCTACGGTCATATCGTCTGCCGTTGTGAGCAGATCACCGAGGGCGAGATCGTTGCCGCAATTCACCAAAACCCCGGCGCACGCGATATTGATGGCGTCAAACGCAGAACGAGAAGCGGCATGGGCAGATGTCAGGGCGGCTTCTGTTCAACCGTTGTACTGGATATCCTCGCCCGCGAGCTGAAGCTCTCCCCCATTGACATCACAAAATTCGGACGGGGCTCGCGCATTCTCAACAGAAAAACAAAGGGGGATGACGGACATGATATCCATTGATCTCGTCATTGTCGGCGGCGGCTCTGCCGGCATGAGTGCCGCTGTTGCAGCATATGATGCAGGTCTGCGCAGCATCCTGCTCTTGGAGCGCGGAAATGCACTGGGCGGTATTCTGCTGCAGTGCGTGCACAACGGCTTCGGTCTGCATCGCTTCAAGGAAGAATTGACCGGCCCCGAATATGCTTACCGATACGAAACACAGGTATTAGAGCGAAACATCCCCTTCAAGCTCAACACTACCGTACTCGACATCTCCCCCGATCGCGTCATTACCGCAATCAACAGTGAGGATGGGCTGTTTACCATCCGAGCAGGCGCCATTATTTTGGCAATGGGCTGCCGCGAGCGTGCAAAAGGAGCTCTCAACATTGCAGGGACGCGCCCTGCGGGTATTTTTTCCGCCGGCACAGCGCAAAAATACATTAACATCGATGGATATATGCCGGGCAACGAAGTTGTCATCCTTGGCTCGGGCGACATCGGACTGATCATGGCACGCCGCATGACGCTTGAAGGTGCTCATGTCAAGGCAGTCTGTGAGCTGATGCCCTACTCGGGCGGATTGGCGCGCAACATCCAGCAGTGCCTGAACGATTTTGACATTCCGCTGATGCTCAGCCACACCGTTGTTGAAATTCACGGGCGCGAGCGCGTCACTGGTGTTACCATCGCCCACGTGGATGAAAAACGTCGCCCCATCCCCGAAACCCGCCAATATATCGCGTGCGATACCCTTCTGCTCTCCTGCGGGTTGATTCCCGAAAACGAGCTGACATGCGGGGCGGGTATCCCCCTCGACCGTGTCACCAACGGCGCGATAGTGGATCAAAACCGCCAAACCGAAATCCCCGGCATTTTTGCCTGCGGCAATGTCCTCCATGTACACGATTTGGTCGATTACGTCTCCGAGGAAGCTGAAATTGCCGGACGCGCTGCCGCCGCTTTTGTCCAAGGAAACGCTGCCGCATCCGATCGAGAAATCGCTCTGCGCACCGACGGAAAAATTCGCTATACGGTTCCCCAACGCATCACTGCGGCAGATGCCGTCAGCGTTTATTTCCGCGTTGCCGACGTTTATCGCAACGTGCAGATAACGGTTCGGGACGGCGATCGGGTAATCTACGAGAAGAAAAAGGCAAAGGTTACGCCGGGAGAAATGGAGACGGTTCGCCTCTCTGCCGACCATCTGCGCACACTTGACGGCAATTGTCTGGAATTCTCTCTGGTACTGATCGATGCGCAGGAGGAGGAACAATCATGAAAAAGGAATTAACCTGCATCGTCTGCCCGATGGGCTGTCAGTTGGTCGTGGATTTGGATGAGCATAATCAAGTACGGGCAGTCGATAACGCGAACTGCAAGCGAGGTGTCGCCTATGCCACCGCTGAATGTGTCGCGCCCATGCGCACGGTCACAGGAACAGCC
Organism: Clostridia bacterium; assembly: GCA_017407835.1. Lineage (GTDB taxonomy): Bacteria > Bacillota > Clostridia > Oscillospirales > CAG-272 > SIG693. Next base: position 1,917 of record JAFQVV010000026.1, on the reverse strand, counting down.
CCCATTGTGGGCGGCGGCATCGTGCCTGTCAAGACCGACCGTGCCATTCCCAAGGAGCTGATGATTGACTGCATGATGGTCATCAACGAGACCTATGTCCCTGCCGATGCCCCCATCGGAACAATCATCATCGAAAATGTGCTGGATACAGGTGCCAATGTTGTGACCACAAAAGACCTGCATGGAGTCAACTAACCAACACGCCAAGAGGGCTGCCGCAGATGCGGCAGCCCTTTTCCATTAAACGTAATACGGATTATGCTTAAACAGCAAAACAATAAAGTCGATGGTTACACCAATAAGGAACAATCCCCCGGTAAAGATGTACACAATCCCCATCCCGATTTTCCCCTCATAAAATTTGTGCGCACCCAAGAATCCCAAGAAAAGGCACAGCAGAAGTGCCACCCATTTGTTCTTGGGCTTTTTCATCATACCATTGTTGTTCACATTGGTGTTGGTGTTCGTATTGGTATTATTGACCACAATATTCGGGATGGCAGGAGCGCTTTTCAGTTCTTCCACTTGTCTGCCGCAGGCAGTACAAATGATCACGTCGCCTGCAATTTTCGCTCCGCAATGCTTACAAAATTTGCTTTGCATGGTTTCTTGTGCAATCGTCTGATTTTCCATAAGAAAACCCTCCTAAATCATATTTGTTCATTTATTTTAACACATAAGTGTTCTTTTGTCAACATATGTATTCAAAAAAATATTAAAAATAAAATAGAATATACATAGAGGTGAGATTATGTATATTCCGACACTTGATCCCCAATCGGTGGGGCGAGTCATTGCCTATTTTCGCAAGCAAAAGGGGATCTCCCAGGAAGTCTTAAGTGGATTAGCCGACATTGGAAGAAGCCATTTGAGCGCAATTGAGCGGGGCGAGAGGAAGCCCACGCTGGAAACCTTTTATAAAATTTGTTTGGCTTTGGATGTAAGCATGAGCACTGTGATTCGCAGGCTGGAAGAAGATCTTGCGGGAAAAACGGAAAAATAATTTTATGCAAATTTCCCCAGCCGCATCTCTGACACACAAAAACAACCGTAGATCATAAACAGATCTACGGTTGTTTTTATTTCAATCCAAATGAATTGAATCTATGCAATTAGTGAACGATGCAGCGCTCGGTATCCTTATCAAAGATATGGAGTCTGGAGGTGTCGATGGCAACCTTGATGGTGTCGCCCGAACGAGCCTGCGAGCGGGAGGAAACGCGCGCGATCAGGTTCTGCTCTTCCACAACCAGATACAGATAAATCTCTGCACCCATAAGCTCGGTAACTTCAACATATGTATCAATTACGCTGTCAGCAAAGTTGGAGAGGTACATGGGCTCATCGTGGATACACTCGGGACGGAGACCGAGAACGACTTCCTTGCCGATGTAATCCTTGAGTGCGGGGTTATTTGCCTTCTCTGCAGGAAGCTTGATCTGCGTGCCTGCGAAGTCAACATACAGATCGTCGCCCTTCTTCTCCAGGCTGGAGTCGATGAAGTTCATCTGAGGCGTGCCGATAAAGCCTGCAACGAAGATGTTTGTGGGGCTATCATACAGGTTCTGAGGAGTATCAACCTGCTGAATCAGACCGTCCTTCATAACAACGATACGGGTAGCCATGGTCATAGCCTCGACCTGGTCATGCGTAACGTAGATAAAGGTGGTCTCGAGTCTCTTGTGAATCTTGGTCAGCTCGGTTCTCATTGCTGCACGGAGCTTAGCGTCCAGGTTGGAAAGCGGCTCGTCAAGCAGGAAGACCTTAGGATTACGAACGATTGCACGACCGAGTGCAACACGCTGCTTCTGACCACCGGACAGAGCCTTCGGACGTCTGTCAAGCAGGTGGGTGATGTCAAGGATACGAGCAGCCTCTTCAACGCGGCGCTTGATCTCTTCCTTGGGGGTCTTGCGG